>NZ_CP007142.1:5180767-5828363 GCF_000940805.1 Gynuella sunshinyii YC6258
CAATCATTCAACCGCCATGTATTTCGCAATAACACAGAATTTTTCCATACTTATGAGCTCGTCACTCTGCCTTCAACCAGCCCCGCGAATGCGTCGATCCCACGCACCATCAAGTATCAGCAATGGGTGACTGAGGTGTGGAATCCCCCCAGGGTTTGAGCAACTGCTGTTTGATACCAAGCTGATTCAGAATGCGGGCGACGATAAAATCGACCATATCATCAACACTCTCCGGACGCTGGTAAAAACCAGGCATTGCCGGCAGTATCACCACCCCCATCTGACTCAACGTCAACATATTCTGCAAATGTATCGTTGATAACGGGGTCTCCCGTGGAACCATGATCAACTGCCCCCGTTCCTTAAGAACCACATCCGCTGCACGTTCAATCAGATTGTTGCAGGCGCCAGCGGCTACGGCAGACAAAGTACCAGTAGAGCATGGGCACACCACCATCTGTCTTGGTGCTCCGGACCCGGAAGCAACCGGGCTGGTCCAGTCCTCCCGGCCGAATACGTTGATCTGATTTTTTGTCGCACCTGTCATTTGCATAAGCAACTCTTCGGCTTTGACAGCATTGGAAGGCATAGACAGGTCCATCTCCAATGCCATCACCATCTGCGCCGCTTTACTGATCAACACATAAATCCGCCTGTCCGCCTGCACCAATTGTTCGACCAGCCGCAGGCCATATTGAGCACCTGAAGCACCGGTAATGGCAACAGTGATAGTATCGGAATCAACCATGATGACGAACCAACCCTTCCTGGGTGGTTGATGCAATCAACTCACCTGCGCGATTAAATATCTGTCCGCGCACAAAACCTCGACAACCAGATGCGGATGGACTATCGGCCACAAACAGCAACCAATCATCCAGACGGAATGGCCGATGAAACCAAATGGCATGATCAAGACTGGCAATATCCAGATTACGGGTGCCCAGTGACAGGCCGTGAGGCATCAGTGCGGTCTCCAGAAATCCCCAATCAGAAGTATAAGCCAGCATGTATTGGTGAATTTTCAAATCATCAGGCAAAGGCGCAACAGAACGGATCCACATGTGGCGCCGACCAATACCATGGCGTGGCCGGAATGGATTCTGGTTTTCAACGATGCGATATTCAATTGGACGTTCGGCGGTAAACTGATCGCGAACTTTTTCCGGAATCTCATCAGCATGCTGACGAAACAGTTCAACGGTAGAATCAAAATTTTCCGGCCCCGGAACATTCGGCATGACTTCCTGATGAGACACTCCCTGTTCTTCAATCTGGAAAGAGGCTGTCATTGCAAGGATCGTTTTACCAAACTGACTGGCGATAACCCGGCGCACGGAGAAACTTTTACCATCACGGACATGTTCCACTTCATAATCAATAGGATGATGTGCATCTCCAGGCCGCAGAAAGTAAGCATGCAATGAATGAGGGTGACGATCAGAAACAGTCTGACTGGCAGCACTCAGTCCCTGACCAATCACCTGACCACCAAATACCCGACTGAAACCCAGATCCTGACTATGTCCTATAAAGCGGTTATCACCATTCTCTTTAAGAGTTAATAATTTCACTAAATCTTCAACAACCTGACTCATACACCTACTCCGAGTGATGTTCAAAAAAATAAAATACAGATGACATCATTTTGCGAAAACGGTATCTTGCTACAATGCACTCCCGGATTCTTTCCTATATCTGGAATCCAGCCAGCCAGAACATTGTCTGACAAGCGTTTTTTTTCAACCTACGTCTCAGAATTACAATGTTTTACTCTGGTTTTTTCAATGCTGAACTATCTTTAAATAATTGTATTGTACTTATCCTCATTAAAGAAAAGGTTAGCCAACATGTCAGCAGGTGTTTCTTTCGGTTACCCGACCAGCAATAAAGACCTGATATGGAATCTTGACGAGATCAACAAGCGCGAGCTTGCCTGTAAGTTTCTATACAAGTTCGAAAACCTGCTATGTATCTATTCTTCCTCTGTAGAGCAGTTATATACCAATTACAGTATTAACATGCCCTCAGATGATCCCAGTAAAATAGTCATTCTACCCAATCCCTATACCTTCCACGACACCTTCAATCACATTTCGGCCAGCGCGATCCGCGATACCGGACTGCATATCGTGCCAGGACAGGTGATAGGAGCAACCGGACTCTATGTTATGGTGCGCTCCAGAAATCGTAGTGAACCACCAGCCCCCCTGCCCTTTAAACAGGCTTTACGAAAAATAATTTATACCCAGCAAACCAAAGACCCGTTTTTACCCATACTGGTGAAAGGTGATTTGCGTCAGTTCGATACACACACACCGTGTCTCCATCTGCATCGGATAAAAATTACAGAACTGTCTGGCGTATCGGAGTTTAACTGCAGCAACATCCGGGCATCCATTGTCGAAAAGCTCAAAGAACTACATCGAAACGCTGATCAGCTTTAGCACATCACTCTGAGTCCAGCACCTCCGCATGGTAGCCCCCCAATTCCATTGGTGGTCAGATTATGGCTTTGATGGGGGCAAAATATAGCGAAACGTCAGACTGATCCGTTCTCCCATCTGTCGAGCACTCTTGGCAATTCCATGACGCCAGTAATGCTGAGTTTCTCCCTCCATGACCAGCAAAGAACCACTTTGTGGAGTAATGGTGAACTGATCCTGACCATTTTTATGCTTGAAACGTAAATCCCGGGCATATCCGAAGGTCAGCATGGCGACAACCGGATTCTGGCCCAACTCCGGTTCATTATCGGCATGGAATCCCATACCGTGCTGCCCGTGCTGATACCAGTTTCCCAGCATGGAGTTGAATCGATAACCGCTGCCTTGTTCAACCGCATGCTTTAACGGCAGCAGCATATCCGCCCAGGTTCTGGGCTCCAGCCGAACGTTCGAATACGTATACGCCTCATCCCCATACCAACACTGCAAGCGCGGGGTTTTATAGTGCCGGCCAAACAATTGAACATCTCCTTGATACCAGTCCAGCGCCGTCTTCAAAGGCTCAAGCAATGACTGATGCTCCGGGATAAAATCCTCGAAATACCGGAGACTGCCATTGCGGAGATCAACCTGCTGGAACGGTGCTTCAGCAAACAACATACTTTCACGCCTCCTCTGAACAATCTTAACGGAGAATACTAACACCTTCTGTTTCCGGACAGTGCTGCTGCGGGGTGAATAAAAGACTTTTGCAAAAGCCGCAGGCTATAATGGTCATTTTGACAATTGAAGGTTTCGTTCCAAAGATGTCCACAAATGCTGAATCAGCACTGAGATGGTTGGATGAACAGCAGCCAGATACTCAACAGATACAGGAAGTAATCCAGAAACTGGAAGCCAGACTCAATTCGGGTGCCAGCCAGGAACAACTCAGCGGAACGGTTGAGGCATTGGAGTTGCTGCAAGAAGTTTTGGAAGAACGCGAACTCCAACAACCAGACACACATGCCGCAGTACCGGCAACACCTGACACAATCACTGAACAAAACGCAGCAAAACTCGATTTATCACCATTGGGTGAACCCGCCAGCATACCTGAGGAACATCTCAGCGACACAGACAAACGCAAACGGTTCGAACAACTCAAACAACAGTTATCCAAATAAACCACCCTCCTACATTCACAGTTCCTATTGATCATGGTGACGGAGATGATACATGACTGAACGCATAAATTATGAGTGCCTGCCGGTAATCACCGGTCCTTATGTCCATGCCACCAAATACAACAAAACCTTGTTTGTATCCGGCCTCACTGCTTACGGTACCGATGCTCAGAACCTGGATCTGATACGACAGTGTGAAGAAATTCTGTCGCAGTTAAACCGTATTCTGGAACAGGAAAAACGGTCAAAAAATGATCTGGTCAAACTGACGATCTTTGTGCGTGATATCAGCCTGCTTGCTTCTATACGGGAACAACTTTTCAAGTTCTACGAAGGATATTTGCCAGCCTGTTCCCTGGTTGAGGTATCAAGCCTCGTCCATCCTGACCTGCAGATTGAGATTGAGGCAATTGTCGCGCTGGAAAGCAGCGTCTGAAGGGTTCGTAGTTTTCTGTGCCGTATTTCAGTCGGAGATATCCATGAAACTTTATAATGGATATCTCCCGAAAACACAGACTCCGGTCAGGGTTGATACAACACGGTCACCGCAGTTCCTTCAATCCATAAATGATTCGTCACCATCCTGTCATTGCCGGCATCAGGATCGTTTCGCTCGACCGCAACATACCAGGTACCAGCCGGCAGCGGATAACTAAAATCACCACCTGAGTTGTAAATCACCAGAATACGGCTCCAATCGTCATTATTGGCCGCAGCATTGATGTCCGTCACGAGCACCTGATCGGAATAACGGATCGTGGAAACATAACTATCTATTTCGTTCCAGGTATTCATACGCAAGCCGGGATGATGATTACGAAGGCGGATAAGGTCCTGGTAATAACGATAAATGTCAGCGTTCTCGACTTTCCAGTTCCAACGAATCTTGTTTATTTCATCAGATGATATAAAGGAGTTTTCGTCACCCTGTTTATCGCGCATCAATTCAACACCCCCATGCAGAAATGGAATGCCCTGCGAGGTCAGAATCATGCCATTGGCATAGTTTTGTATCCGCCTCAGATAGTCACTCGCCGGGTCTACAGCATATACGTCAGCCCAGGCCAGGATCTTATCGCGCAAACAAAGGTTATCATGAGCAGAAACGTAGTTTATGGTCTGTTCCGGATCCGTCGCAAACATGGGATCCCAAAGATCAATGACCTGCCATGGGTCGTTGTTATAGCGAATGGCGGCACGGGAACCAAAATCCATCTTCCATGCCTCTCCCTGATTGAACGCAAAGCCTCCACCATAACCATCGTCATTATTGCCTTTGATTGCCTCACGAAAATGAGCATTAAAAATACCCACATGAGCATCATATTCACGGGCAATCGTTCCCGGCCTGACACGCTCATTTTCGCGCACATCGTAGGCATAACCGTTCCATGGTTCACCATACAACAACAACTTACGATCAGGAAAAACATCGTTCAGATGCCGCCCCCAGGCACCGAACTCGTCATGGTCGAAAATACCTGCCAGGTCAAAGCGAAAACCGTCAAGGTTATATTCTGTCAACCAATATTCGAGCGAATCCTGGATCATGCGACTGACCATAGGAACATTGGCATCAATGGAATTGCCGGTGCCACTGAGATCAGTGTCGGTGTAATAACGCATGGAGATATTTTCAAACATCTCATAATCGAACGTATGGTTGTACACCACATCCATAATGACGCGGATACCGGCTTTATGAAATTCATTCACCATGGTTTTCAATTCCCGGACCCGATCTTCATAATTCAGGGAAACGGCATACCGGTCTTCCGGCACATTATAATTTCTTGGGTCATATCCCCAGTTATAACAGCTGGTATCGGCTAAGTCCGGGCAGGTAGCAAAGTCATAAATCGGCAACAATTGAACATGAGTGATTCCCAGTTCTTTCAGATGGTCAACACCCGTAGCAACGGATTGATAAACCGTTCCCGGCTCCACCATTCCGAGAAACTTTCCGCGTTTGTCAGCTGACACTCCTGAACTGGTATCAATGGTGAAATCACGGACGTGAATTTCATAAATAATCGCATCCTCACGTTCCGCCAGCGGCGGGCGCTCAGCCCATCCGCCAACCGGCAATGTCCGACTCATGTCCATGACGATATTGGTATCCTCATTGGGAATGGCCATTTTGCCGTAGGGATCACGTACCCGACTGCCATTAATCTTGAAGAAATAAGGCTGACCATGCAGATCTCCATCAACCCGCAGACCATAGATACCGGTATAACCGTTCTGATCATCGGCCCTGAGCATCTGATAATTCACACCGTTCAAGTTCAGCACGACATCCTGGCTTTCAGGGGACCAGACCGCAAATGTTGTACCATCGGCATCATATTCTGCTCCCAGTCGATGGATAACCAAATCATTGGGACTGGCAGCCTCCAGGGAAAACACGTGAGACTGGATATTCAAACAAATCGTATATTGAGTATTGGGATTTACGGAATAATCCTGAGCCGGGTAACTTTCCTGCCAGTTGCCATAACGATCCACTTTAAAACGGGGTCCGCCGTTTTCATCTCCGCCAGAAAATGTCTGGGTAGTGCAGTAATGAACGTTATCATCAGTAGTCATTTGCGTCGCACCCCAAGCGTTTGGGGTACCGCGAAAGTACCACTCTGCGGTCACATTGCCTGTTAATACGAAAATGACCAATAACCAGATAATCCGGGTGTTCATACAGCCTCCTTTCTTGATGTTGTTTTTGAGTAAGCCGATACAACGCTTATGCGGGCATTTCTCGATTTATGCAGCGACTAAAGGCTATCGCCACGCGCATCAAGCATAGTACATATCCGACAATCAGCGGCTGGCTTGTGGGGTGGTGTTTAAGGGGGGATAGTTATTTCCTGAGAAGCAATCCAATAGAGGCTGCTCCGTCACAGCCACCGGATACTGATTGGATTGCCGATTAATGCAGGGTGTGCCGTTATAAGTGTGTTTTAAACACCGACAGAAAACATAGCTTCCAGATCATGTTTGGAATGAGTTTGAAACGCCAGCATGGTTTCAGTTCTGATAATGGAATCGATCTGGGAAATTTTCTGCGTGACCAGATCCGCCAGATCTTCATTGGCTCTGACTCTGACAATTGCCGCAACATCGTAAGAGCCGCTGACGGAATATACTTCGGAAATACCGGGCATATTGGCCAGCTGCTCAGCGACTTCATTGATATGTTTTTTTTCTATGCTGAACAGAATTATGGCAGTAAGCATATCGATTCCTCGTGAGATACTTTGATGATTAAGGAGTCACGAAACCAGTTTGCATGGTTTCGTGACTCCTTACCTGAAGGTTCAATAAATCTTCCGGGATTCATTGCATGACCATTCTAAATCCGCTGCACTAAAGCCATATGTGTCAACGTATCAGAAAATCAATTGCCCCGATCATAATCAGCCATGATTTTTAACCGTTGCCAGACTCTGCCGTTAATGCTGTCAACCGGATAGTGTCCGGTACTATCGGCCTCACCAGTTTCCTCGTCCAGCAATATTTCCATCGCCTGTTCGACCTGGTCTACGGCATGGATGGAAAATTGGCCGGCGTCAACCGCCGCGATAACTTCATCATTCAGCATCAGGTGTTTGATGTTATCTTTCGGAATGATCACCCCCTGTTTGCCGGTCAACCCACGGTCCCGACACAATTGAAAGAATCCTTCTATTTTTTCATTCACCCCACCGATTGCCTGTACTTCGCCATGCTGATTGATCGATCCGGTGACAGCAAACGCCTGTAACACCGGCACTTCAGCAATTGCCGACACCAGGGCAACCAGTTCAGCCAATGAGGCACTGTCACCGTCAATATGACCATAAGACTGCTCCATCGCCAGATTGGCGCTGATGACCAGAGGAAACTCACGGGCATACTTCTGCCCCAGATAACCGGTCAATAACATCACTCCCTTGGAATGAATGGCCTGGCCCAGTTCCGATTCTTTTTCAATATCCACAATGCCATTGGAACCCGCATAAACCGTCGCTGTGATCCGGGCCGGCTGACCAAAACGGGTCTCGCCGAGTTCCATAACCGTCAGACCATTGATCTGGCCGATTCGGGCACCATCGGTATCAATCAATACGGTACCCTCGGCAATCTCCTGCATCAGCTGCTCACTGATACGTCCGTTGCGGACTTCGGCAGCTTTCAAAGCCCCCAGAATATGCTGTTCATCGATGACCTCCCGCTCTTCGCGGGAACGCAGGTAATCCGCCTCGGCCATGATTTCAAACAGACTGACCATGCGTGGCGACAACCGTTCTTTGTGCTCCGCCTGGCGTAGACTGTATTCAATCATCCGTTCGACGGCACGACGGGTCAGGTAGGCGTAATTTTTACTTTCACTATAATGTTTAAGACGCCGGATCAGGTGATCCATGGTGCCTTCATTACGCGGAATGTAACTGTCAAAATCGACCAGTACCCGGAATAGCTCGCTGAATTCGGGATCGTAAGCCTGCAACTGATAATAAATATCCCGCGAACCGATCAGAATGATTTTGACATTGATGTCCACGCTTTGGGGCGTCAATGTGACTGCCGAATACAGTGTGGCATCATAACCGGAAGCATCCAGTTTGATCTGACGGGTTTTCAGTGCCAGTTTCAGGGCATCCCAGGCCAGCGGCTCGATCAACAGTTTTTCCGCATCGAGAATCAGATATCCGCCAGATGCCTTAATCAGACTGCCAGGTTTGATCAACCGGTAATTGGTTACCGGTGTTCCCTGATTGATCGTGTATTCAATGCGGCCGAATAAATTGGCATAACTCGGCAGCAGCTCATAAATCACCGGCGCACCTTCTGTCGGCGAGTGCTCAACCAGAATATTGGGAGAATAGGTTGAGACCAACACCTGCCTGCGTTCATGATCGGTACGGGATTCCAGTTGAATCTCATCACCGAACAGCTCCAGCACCACTCTTGGCAGATGCTCACGCACCTCACGGAAATAACGCAACACGCCAATGCGGTTCTGATACTTGCGTTCGAGCTTTTTGATCAGCGGCCTGACCGCCAGCGCAATGGTTTCAATATCCAATTGACGGCTCTGCTCAGATGCTTCCCGACGCCACTGCGGCAATTCCAGCAGTTGCTCATTGAGAAACTCTTCAAGCTCGGAAATTCGGCTTAAATACAGTGTTTTGGGCTCTTCCGGTAACTGCGCGAACTCGGTTTCATCGAGCGCCTTGCCTTCATATACCGGCGCAAACAGGATGGAGCCATTTTCGCCAATCACTGCGACATCCAGCCCGCTGGCTTTCCGATCCACATTGGCAATGGCCTGATCGTATTTCTGATTGAAAGTGCGCTCTATCTGCGCTTTCCGTCGTTGATAGGACGGGTTTTCAAAGGCAGCCGGAAAGGTATCAAGCAGCTCATCAATAAAATGCTCAATATCGCTAACCAGTTTACTGGCCTGACCGGATGGCAGCTCCAGTGCCAATGGCTCTGATGTGTTGCTGAAATTATTGACGTAGCACCAGTCCGAAGGTGCGGTCTTTTGCTCCGCCTTCTCACGAACATAGCGGGACACCAGCGTCTGGCGTCCGGTACCAGGCTCACCCATTACAAACAGGTTATACCCCGATGAGGGAATATTGATTCCAAGCTCCAGTGCGGCTTTGGCCCGCTCATGGCCCAGAAAACCAATGTCGGCTTCCAGCTCGGCAGTGGTTTCAAAATTCATATATGCCAAAGAGACATTATTTTTTAACAGATCTACAGTCAGTTTTGTCATGGAATAGGGTTACTTCTCAATCGGATAAGAATGGTGGCTGTTCACATTCGATAGCGTAGTCAATATCTGCGGCGATCAAACCGAAACTTTACCTTTAATACTTGGGTGAGCTTCGTAGCCGACAATTTCAAAATCTTCAAACCGATAATCAAACAAGCTATCGGGTTTGCGCTGAATTTGGAGAGACGGCAGTGGATAAGGCTGTCGGGTCAGTTGCAGATCCGTTTGTTGTTGGTGATCGTTATAAATGTGCACATCACCGCCGGACCAGACAAAATCCCCGACGTCCAGATCAGCCTGATGCGCGATCATGTGCGTCAACAGCGCATAACTGGCAATATTGAACGGCAACCCAAGAAAAACATCACAGCTACGCTGGTACAGCTGACAGCTCAACCGGCCTTCGGCCACATAAAACTGAAACAGGCTGTGACAGGGCGGCAGTGCCATTTTTTCCACAACGCCGGGATTGTAGGCGACCACCAACATGCGCCGGCTGTCAGGGTTGGTTCGGATGGTGTTCAATACATTGCTGATCTGATCAATGGTCTCGCCATCCGGTGTTTTCCAACTGCGCCACTGCTCGCCATAGACCGGCCCGAGATTGCCATTTTCATCGGCCCATTCATCCCAGATACGAACACCATTTTCCTTCAGATAACGGATATTGGTATCACCACTGAGAAACCAGAGCAATTCGTGAATGATACTGCGCAGATGCAGCTTTTTGGTCGTGACCAGCGGAAACCCCTGACTGAGATCAAACCTCATCTGATAACCAAAAATGCTCTGGGTACCGGTACCGGTACGATCAGTCTTCATATTGCCATGGGTTTTGATATGCCGAATAAGATCTAAATACTGTTGCATGTTTGTTCTGCTGATACCCTGAAGGGTTTGATTAACCGAATGAACAGGTTGTTCGCCCTGAACAATCTGTTCTTCGCCTCACATTATCGGGCGATATGTCATGGGCTGTCATGCAGAACGTTGAGCGGTCCGCATACTGCCTTTTTTATGAATCAGTGCCCGGAATATCCGGGACTGCATCTGGTTGATAATCAACCGTGATCCATCCCTGCATCAGCTCATCAATCCCGCCTGGGTTATCACAGGATTAATCAGGCGCGAATTGTGACACGTTGGCGCGTTAGCCAAAAGCCCTGTGGCATGATGATTCACTGATCGCCATAATAGCGCTTTCATTCAGGCCACGACGAAAAAAAAATACTATGGAAGCCTGGCAGATTCTGGCAATTGCAACCGGCTACATCGGCATTATGTTTGCCGTGGCAATCGCCGGCGACCGTCATCTCGACAAACCATTGAAAATCCCTCCTGCTGCTGTCTATGGTCTGGCAATGGCGGTTTATTGCACGTCCTGGACTTATTACGGCGCAGTTGGTCGAGCGGCTTCAAGTGGCTGGGAGTATCTACCCATCTATCTGGCACCAATTCTGATGTTCCTGTTTGGCAACCGGATCATCTATAAGGCTTTGCTGGTATCCAAGCATCAGAACTGCTCGTCTATTGCTGACTTTCTTGCTTCCCGATTTGGTAAACGGCCAGGCATCGCCATTCTGGTCAGCGTTATTTCGTTGATGGCCATTATTCCTTACATCTCATTACAACTGAAAGCGGTGACAGCGAGTATCAATGTGATCAGCCAATCCGCCGATACCTCTCAATCCGCCTGGCTGGAGGACACCACCCTCCCAATTGCGTTCAGTATGACTATCTTTGCAATCCTGTTCGGCACCCGTCAGGTGGACGTCACAGAACATCACCGCGGCATGATGATGGCAATTGCATTTGAATCCATCGTCAAACTGCTGGCTCTGCTGACCATAGGCCTTTTTGTAGTCTTTACCCTGTTCAACGGTCCTCAGGATTTCTGGCAGCAGTTCAATAGCAACAGCATCATGAACGCCCCCTTTGAGAACCGTCTGAATGCCAATTTCTGGACCCAGATGCTGTTGGCCGGTGGGGCTATTCTGGTGCTGCCACGGCAATTCCACATTACCGTGGTGGAAAACACCAATATTGAACATTTCAATCTGGCTCGCTGGATATTTCCGCTCTATCTGGCTTTGATCTCCGTTGTGGTGATTCCCATTACCGCGGCCGGGCTGGTGTTGTTCGAGGGGCAGGGTCTGGATGCAGATACCTTTGTTTTGCACATTCCGATGGCCAGTCAGAATATCTGGCTGACCATTTTGGTGTTTATTGGTGGATTCTCTGCCGCCACCGCGATGATCGTGGTAGCCACGCTGACGATGAGCACCATGCTGAGCAATGATGTTCTGTTACCGTTACTGCTCAAGACCAAGCGCTTCAAGAGCCGTGATGGCAAAGACCTGTCTAACGCACTGATCCTGATTCGGCGTATAGCCATTGTCATGATTATCACGCTGGCCTATTTTTACCATCATACCTACGGCAGCAATGACGCGCTCAGTACCATCGGACTGCTGGCATTCAGTCTGGTGGTGCAGTTGGTACCAGCCTTCCTCTGTGGCCTTTACTGGAAAGGTGCCAATGTCTGGGGAGCCTATGCCGGACTGATCTCAGGGCTGGCACTCTGGTTCTTTACCTTAATGCTGCCAACCCTGATTCACGGTGGTTTATGGGAGCCTCAAATTCTGGAAACCGGAATCATGGGCAAGGACTGGCTCCGTCCAGAACACTTGCTATGGTTTGGCATTGATGATCACCTGTCTCACGGGGTTTTCTGGTCACTACTGATCAACACTCTGGCATTGGTCTCTGTATCCAAACTGACTTCGACCCGTCTGATCGATCGTCTGCAGGCAGCTGCTTTTGTTGAAGTACTGGACCCCGGCAAGGAAGTCTCGGAATCCGGATTTCGCCGCCAAAACACCACCGTATCAGACCTGCGGGCATTGCTGGAACGATTTGCCGGAGTCCGCCGGGCTGATTTTCTTCTAAGTGAATTTGCCAGAGCACATCAGCTCAACCTGGTGGAGTCGGCAACGCCAAAACTCATTCTGATCCGGTATGTGGAACGGGTGTTATCCAGCATTATCGGCTCGG
The DNA here is from genome assembly GCF_000940805.1 of Gynuella sunshinyii YC6258. Lineage (GTDB taxonomy): Bacteria > Pseudomonadota > Gammaproteobacteria > Pseudomonadales > Natronospirillaceae > Gynuella > Gynuella sunshinyii. The sequence goes on from NZ_CP007142.1 coordinate 5,193,199, forward strand.
CATCGGCGCGTGCCATGGTGCACTCAATACTCTCGGGCAAATCTCTCGGCATCGAAGAAGTGGTCACTTTTTTCGACGAAACCACCCAGGCGATTCAGTTTAATCAGAAACTGCTATCCACCACTCTGGAGAACATTGACCAGGGCGTCAGCGTCATCGATCGTGATCTCAAACTGGTGGCATGGAACCGCCGCTATATACAGATGTTTGATTACCCGGAGGGATTTATCCGGGTGGGTCGACCCATTGAAGATCTGGTTCGCTACAATGCCTCCATGGGGGAATGTGGTCCTGGCAAAATAGAGGACCACGTCAACCGCCGCCTGGAGCACCTACGCCGTGGCACTCCCCATCGTTTCATTCGTCTGCGCCGTGATGGCACTGTGGTGGAAATGAAAGGGAACCCGTTTCCAGGCGGGGGTTTCGTTACCACGTTTAACGATATTTCCGACCACGTACGCTCACAGGAAGCCTTGCAGCGTGCCAAAGAGGAACTGGAAGCCAGAGTCGAAGATCGCACCCGGACCATTCAGGATATCAATCTGGAGCTCAGGGCAGAAATCGCTCATCGCGAGGAAGTGGAACAGGAGCTGATTCACGCCCGCGCCATTGCCGAAGCTGCCAATGCCAGCAAAACCCGTTTTCTGGCCCTGGCCAGTCACGATATTCTGCAACCTCTGAATGCCGCCAGACTTTACACCGCCTCACTACTTGATACCCAACCGATTGAAGGCGAACAGGAACAGCACACGATACTGCAAAAACTGAGCGATTCCCTGCAATCTACCGAAGAACTGATCAGCATCCTGCTGGAAATCGCCCGACTTGATGATGGTGCCTTAACACCGAAGCAGGAAGCTTTCCCACTGATGGACATACTGCTGCCGCTTGAGCATGAGTTCGATATCATCGCCAGAAAAAAAGGCCTGGCCATCAAATGGGTCAACACCCGCCATCATGTTTTCAGCGATCCGGTGTATTTACGCAGAATCATCCAGAACCTGGTTTCCAATGCCATTAAATATACATCCCAGGGAAAAGTTCTGGTGGGATGCCGCCATCATCAGGGAACGCTGGAGTTACAGGTCTGGGATACCGGACCGGGTATTTCGAAACAGGATCAAAGTAAGATTTTTAACGATTTTTACCGCATTGAAACCACCAACCACGAACAAGGTGTCGGTCTCGGACTCGGAGTTGTGCATCGGATGAGTAATATGCTGCAGCACAATCTGAATATCTGGAGCCAGCCTGGCAAAGGCACAATGTTCTCGGTAACCATTCCCATTGTAGACAAGAAAGCAATCGTCACACCATTCGAGATCCGTGAAGTCAGCAGTTCTCTGAACAATGATTTTGCCGGCCTGAAAGTACTGTGTGTCGACAATCAACCCGAAAATCTTCATGCCCTCGAAACCCTGCTGACCAGGTGGGGTTGTGCTACGACGACCGTCAGTCAGCGGGAAGAAGCCTTGAATGAAGCGATGCCCGATCTGCTGTTAATGGATTATCAGCTGGATCATGGACAGGATGGTATTACGTTGACGTTGGACCTGTGGCAGCAATGGAAACAACAGATTCCTACCATTTTAATCACCGCCAATGCTGAGCATAGTATTCGACAACTGGCGCGTGAACATGGAATCGGGTATTTACGAAAACCGATCAAACCCGCACAGCTCAGATCATTGGTGACCAGTTTTCTTCGGCAAGCCGGTTAACCTAAAAGCAATTTAATTGTGACAAAATTCACACATAGACATCAAGTTGCTCTCAATATTGTGCAAAGAAAAATGAATTTCCGGAGAAATATGACCTGATCACACTCATTGAGAATGTTTCAGTCTACAGTTGCTGATAAATTGCACAGCCTATCTAAATGGGTGAAGAGTATTTCTCATGATCAAGCGCGTATCCAACACTTATCTCATCAGCAATGTACCTGATCACATCATCGACAACCCCCATTTTGTAAAAGCGGGGCAATCTTACCTATCGCATTACAATGTTGCTGTCTGGCTGAATATGACTCAGGCTCACGAGATGCCCATGCGACTTGTTTTAAAGATTCAGGATGATGTCAAAGAACAGACGATAAAAGTAGATGAAGTTCAAATGACGCGGATTGGACAAACACTTCTGTCAGGTGTAGCCGTCATCAAAAGCAAGGGACCCATCCGGCAAATGCAGTTACATGTCAAAACCGAGAATAATCATCTTTCTTTTCAGATCGACGAAATTTTCGTCCAACGACATGAACAGAAGCAGCAGCTAACCAGTGCATCAGAACGCCGCAATTCCGGCAGATAAAAAACCCCTTGAACAACAGGATACTGCATACTACTTCCTATCAAGGGGGTACAACTCAACTCGCTCTAAACCGATTTCCCAACTGAACGACCTGTTTCAAAACAGGAATGCCGTCAACTGGGAGCGGTTCCAAACTATCAACTGCTAATGACTCGGGGTAACTTGAAAACTCCAAACCAGTCAGACGATTTAAATGCTCCAGGGCTCTCTCAGGGTAATATTCAGCAATGCTGACAACCTTTCCTGATTCATTCATAACACTCACCTATCTGACCAAGTTGTATTTATTCTCCAATAAGCGACAACCGTGCCAATTTTTAACATATTGATTTTAAAGGGTTTTATTGAATTACATGACCAATAACACAAAAAAAGGACAAAACAGGCTGACTCATTGGGTCAGTCTGTTACCTAAATGCGATAATTAATTAAACGAACGCGGGAAAGCGGAAAACCACCAGGCAACCTTAGAAAGCGCCCGTGTTCTCCGGCAGTTTCAACTTGGATGCGGCTATAACGGCCTGAGTTCTGTTTTGTACACCCAACTTACGAAAAATGGCAGTAATATGGGCTTTTACAGTGGCTTCTGAAATATTGAGATCGTAGGCAATCTGTTTATTCAGACGCCCTTCGGTTAAATGCATCAGAACTTTGAACTGCTGGTCAGTCAGTGTCGCCACCCGATCAGAAAAATCCTTTTCTTCCAATGGCAACCTTTCGAGTTCAGCCTTTATGGCTGCCGGGACCCAACAATCCCCTTCCAACACAGCGTTGATTGCCTCAATGATTTGTTCAGCCGGACAGCTTTTGGGAATAAAACCACTGGCACCATATGCCAGAGCACGCTGGATAACCAAAGGATCCTCCATTGCAGATATCACCACAATAGGCACTGAGGCATAACATTCACGCAGATGAATCAAACCAAAAAAACCATCGCTTCCTGGCATATTCAAATCCAGCAACAACAGATCCGGCTCACCGTCTGTCTCTATTAACTCTTTGGTGGTGGTAATGGAATCGGATGTAAGTATCCGGTCTCTGGGAAATCCTCTCTTCAGTGCCGTCGTTAAAGCATCACGAAACAAAGGATGATCATCAGCTATTAAAAAAATCGCCATAGTCATGTCATCGGTTATTGTTTTTATCGTCCCAAGAACAACAAGGACCCGGATAAGTGGCTGCTCTGTCTGACTTCGAGTATTCCGGATCTACACATCTGGACAGAAACAGCGTTCTGACTTGGCATCTTAGACTTACATAGCTTCTGGCACAAGCAGCGTACTGTCATGCCAGATGTTTTTGCCGGAGATCAGAGATTCCGACGATTATCAATGAGCTCATCCACCACGGACGGATCTGCCAATGTGGAGGTATCACCCAACTCACCATACTCATTTGCCGCAATCTTTCTGAGAATTCGACGCATGATTTTACCTGAGCGTGTTTTTGGTAACCCCTGAGTCCATTGAATCAGATCAGGTGACGCAATGGGGCCAATTTCTTTTCGCACCCAGGCAATCACCTCTTTGGTCAGATCCTCATCCGGATACACACCTTCCATCGGCGTGACATACACATAAATACCCTGCCCTTTGACATCATGGGGATATCCCACCACTGCGGCTTCGGCTACTGCCGGGTGTGAAACCAGGGCACTTTCAATTTCCGCAGTGCCCAGGCGATGGCCGGATACGTTCAACACGTCATCGACACGACCAGTAATCCAGTAGTAACCATCTTCGTCTCTGCGAGCACCATCACCGGTAAAGTACAAACCTTCATAAGTACTGAAATATGTCTGGATGAAACGCTCATGATCACCATATACCGTACGCATCTGGCCAGGCCACGAGTCCGTGATCACCAGATTACCTTCAGCCGCTCCCTCTAAAAACTGACCGTTTGAGTCAACCAACGCAGGTTGAATCCCAAAAAACGGACGGGTGGCCGATCCTGGCTTGAGATCTGTGGCACCAGGCAATGGCGTAATCAATGCGCCGCCGGTTTCAGTCTGCCACCAGGTATCCACAATCGGTGACCGGGATTCACCAAATTTCTCGTAATACCATTTCCAGGCTTCCGGATTGATCGGCTCACCAACCGTACCCAGTAAACGTATTGACTGCCGGCTACTGGATCCTGTCGCCACATCACTATTGGCCATCAGGGTACGAATGGCCGTTGGCGCGATGTATAGAATGTTCACCTGATGTTTGTCGACAATCTGACCAACCCGTCCGGTATCAGGATAAGTTGGGATACCTTCAAACATCAGTGTTGTCGCACCGTTCGCCAGCGGTCCATAGACGATATAAGTATGCCCGGTTACCCAGCCGACATCTGCTGCACACCAGTAAACTTCACCAGGACGATAATCAAACACGTACTGATGAGTCAGTGATGCATAAACGAGATAACCACCCGTCGTATGAAGAACACCTTTCGGTTTGCCAGTAGAGCCGGAAGTATAAAGAATGAACAGTGGATCTTCTGCATTCATCGGTTCAGGTTCGCACTCTGCCGGCTGACTATTAACGGCATCGTGGTACCAGGTGTCACGACCAGACTTCATGTCTACTTTTCCGTCAGTCCGCTTGACCACCAGGACATTTTCCACACATTCAATGGACGGATGTTCCAGCGCTTTGTCCACATTTCCTTTCAACGGAATGGCTTTAGAGCCCCGCAGCCCCTCATCCGCAGTAATCACCAGTTTAGATTCACAGTCGATAATACGTCCCGCCAGTGCCTCTGGAGAAAAACCACCGAACACAACGGAATGCACAGCACCAATCCGGGCGCAGGCAAGCATGGCAAATGCTGCCTCAGGAATCATGGGCATGTACAGAGTGACCCGATCACCCTTAGTCACTCCCATGGACTTCATTGCATTAGCCAGTTTGCACACATGCTCATGCAACTGCCGGTAAGTGATTTTTTTATCGACCGAGGGATCATCACCTTCCCAGATAAGAGCTACGTCATCTCCACGCGTTTCCAGATGACGATCAATACAGTTGTAGGCAACATTGGTCACACCATCGCCATACCAGCGAATGTGCAGGTTATTCTTGTCATAACTGACGTCTTTGACTTCGGTATAAGGTTTGTACCAATCAATACGCTGGCCCATCTCCCGCCAGAACCCCTCGTTATCCTCCACCGATTGCTGATACATCTTCAGATAAGTGTCGTTATCCGCGTATGTATTGGCTTTTGCTGCGGCCGGAACCGGATAAATAGCTGATTCAGACATGTTCTACCTCTCTAGATTATTGTTGTAATGCGTCCTGACAAACTAACTTAATTGTTACATGTTCTTTGTTGTTATTGTGATGTCTTGCAGATTATCAATTGTCGACAGGATTACTGAATTAGACCTTGGTCGGGCGAAGTTTCGCTTGATATGCAGAAAGCCAGTTATTCACCTGTCAGAAATACAGCGATATGCCTGTCAATTCTGTAGTCACAGGTCCCAAATCCTGACACCCAACACAGCAAAACATTTAATATTCGAGGGAATAGAAGATAAAAAAACCAGACAAACCAGCAGTTCTATCAGGAATCATCTGTCTGTCTGGCTTTGATTTTTTCAAGCGAGCGATAAAACTTCATCTTACAGGCACTGAGTTTCAATCCCGCTATTTCGGCAATATCCTTCAACTCCATTTCAGCCACAAACCGCAAGGACAGAATCTGCCGCTCCTGATAGTTAAGCCCTTCGATTAATCGGCCAAACTCATCATCATGGTGATCAAACTGATGTTCGTAGCTTTCAGGTGCTTCACGTGCCCACAAGTCCTTGAAACGGGCCTCACGCTTGATTTTGTCATGCCGGGTATTACAGCGATTGATGGTAATCGCCGTTAACCAGGTCTTAAAGGCAGATTCTTTTTTAAACCCGGGCAAGGATTTATACACCCTTACCAATACCTCCTGAAGAACGTCATGACTTTCGTCTGCATCCTTCAACGAGGCATAAATCAGCCGGTATAAATACGGTTGATAGCGCTGCATCAGTATCTGATAGGAACGACTGTTATAGGGCAGTTCCTGCTGAGCCCGGTCTACCAACACTTCATCAGATAGATCAGTCACTATTAGGCGATGCTACTTTAATCAGTTTATAAGTTGACTGAATCAATTGCTCATTCGGGATGCTCAGCAAAGACTCATCGTCAAGGCGAATAAAGGTTTTCAAGGTGCTGACCTCTTCAACCACTCCACGTTGTCCGTCAATTTCTATTTCATCACCGACATTCAATAACTCCCGAACATAAACACCAGAGACAATGGCCTTGGAAAGATGTTTGGTAGCCAGTCCCAGAGACAGCGACGCTGCCAGTGCAAATGCTGACAGGGTAATAATGATGACCGCATTGAGCAGTGCGGTTTCAATATCCAGTTCCCCGATGGCCAGAGAAACTACGATAATAATGATACCGGCATAGGCCAGCTTGCCCAGATTGCGGCTATATTCCAGGCCAACTCCGTGAGCAGCGGTTTCCACCAGCCCCTGTATGAACTGAGCAATAAACAGTCCAACTGCAATAATGACCAGTGCCGCCAGTACTTTAGGAAAATACAACAGCATTTCGTTGAGCGCAGAGCTCACTTTGTCCAGCCCCAAGACTTCAACCGATAACACGATGAACAGCAGAATAATCACCCAGAAGAAGACCAGACCAACCAACTCAGGTACTTTTCGTCTGATGCGGGCGCGGCGCAGGGCTCTGGTGACGCCAATCGTATCCGCAAGGCGGCTGACCCCTAGTTTATCCACAACACTGGTAATCACTTTATGAGCCAGACGAGCCAGAAAATAACCAACCACCATGAGTAAAATCGCCCCGGCAATATTGGGCATAAATGAGACGATTTTCTGCCAGGCTCCGGAAATGGTTCCCAACATGGGGCCGGTGGAATTGAGTGCTTCATTCATGATAATTATTCTCCCGTAACTTACTTCCCACTGATGCCGGATTTATTGCTGTCAACATTACAGCAACCGCTCCCCGGCCGAGCATGGTTACAATATCCATCACACCGCGCTGACGGTTGGCAGTATGCGATGCACTGACAATCTGATCGGCTACATCAAGCCGCTCAATACTGTGCTGAAACAGGCCCTTGATCTCCTGTTCCAGCTTGTCTTCACCCGAATGGTTCAAGTCATACCCCTCAAATCAATAACAACGTCGCCGTACCCAGAAAAGCGAAAAACCCAACAACATCCGTTACTGTCGTTAAAACCACCGATCCAGCCAGAGCCGGATCGATTTTCATCCGGTCCAGAATGACCGGTACCAGAATACCGGCGCAGGCTGCCGCCAGTACATTAATCCAGATGGCAATTGCAATTACAAAAGATAATCCCGGATTACCAAACCACCATGACACCACCACACCGATAATCAATGCCCATATCAAACCATTGACCAGTCCAATACGAACTTCTTTATGGGCCAGCAGAGTCAGGTTGGCATTATTGATCTGACCGGTAGCCAATCCGCGTATAGTCAGGGTCAGGGTCTGACTGCCGGCAATTCCTCCCATACTGGCCACAACCGGCATCAGCACAGCCAACGCAACAATTTTTGACAACGCCAGCTCAAACAAACCTATAACCCAAGAGGCCGCCAGCGCAGTAATCAGATTAATTCCCAACCAGACAGTCCGCCTGGCTACAGAAACCTTAACCGGGGCAAACAAATCCTCGTCATTCATACCGCCCTGGGCCAGCAGTTGGTTTTCATAGTAATCCACTGCCAGTTCCAGCGCTTCACGAATAGTGATCCGTCCCAGCAGCTCATGCTGTTCATTGACCACCGGCATCATTGCAAAGCCGGAACTTTTCATATCCAACGCGGCTTCGCCATAATCCTGGTCAGCCAGCAGCATATGTTTTTCATCGAGATCTGACAGTTCTGATAACGCCTGCCTTGCGGGTGCTGACTGTAATATCTCCAGATCAACACTGCCTTTGAAAATGCCTTTGTCGTCCACAAGCAGCAGCCGATCGGTGTACTCAGGCACCTGTTGCTGCTTTAACGCTGTCCGGGCCATCGCCGCAGTCGCTTCCGGCGTAACAGTCAATACCGCCCTGGAAACATAACGACCAATTTTCCGATCGGTATAGGACAGTGCCTTATGAACCAGTTCCTGTTCGTCAGAGTCGAGACGTTTTATGGCACGCAACAACACGTGACTGGGCATCATCCCCAGGACTTCAACCAAGTGTTCTGATGAAGTCGATTCAGCCAGATTGTACAGCTCATTGGTACTGAGCTGCTCAATCAGCCGCCGCCGTACGTCATCATTTGTGACGGCCAGCACATCTCCACGCAATTCCAACGGTATTTCCTGGAACAACCCAAGACGGTGGTCCGGGTACATCCCTTCGATAAAAAAAGCCCAGTCATTAGAACTGAACCCCGGTGTCTCCAACGGAAGAGCCGGTACACCCTCAGCAAACTGATCTAACAGCCAGCCGAGCAAAGATTCTCTTAAATCCGGATTAACCATAAACAGGTTCCTTAATTCTTTATGGTTGACTGATGTCGGTCGTGACCACAATTGGAACGCAACTTAATACCTCGAAGCTCGTATCATCCGTTTGATACCGGGACATACGATTGGGTTGGACCACCACACACAGGCTGAGGCCACATTCCGACGATGGCAGATCCATCATTCATACACCACATCTGCTGATATTCATTTTTTTTTAATGACACCTTCAGATTGTTTCTCTTTTTTTGTACCTGAGATATTTAAGACAATGCCCGTCAACAAATCAGTGTAACAACGTTTTTTTTGGAGAGTAACATGGCAACTTTATTACAGATTAATTCTGGTGTTTTTTCAGATAACTCCCAGTCCAGCAAACTGGCTAATCAAATTGTCTCTACCTGGGCCGCCAAGAACCCTGAAGGTGCAGTCGTCAAACATGACCTGACCTCTTTCGAAATTCCCCATCTCGACAGCGCAACCATTGGTGCTTTTTTTACACCTGCAGACCAGCGCAGTGATGAGCAGAAACAAGCTGTGGCCCTGTCTGATCAGCTGATCGCTGAAGTAAAGGCAGCCGATATCATCGTGGTTGGTGTACCAATGTACAACCTGTCAATTCCTTCTCCATTAAAAGCCTGGATAGACCACATCTGCCGTGCCGGCGAAACCTTCAAATACAACGAACAGGGTCAACCCGTTGGTTTGGTAGGAGACAAAAAAGTCATCATCGCAGCCGCACGTGGTGGTCTTTATGAAGGTTCTGCGTACGATACCCAGACTGAGTGGCTGAAGCACATTTTTGGCCTGATCGGCATCACCAGTCTCGAATTCGTCTACGCTGAAGGCTTGGCAATGGGCGAAGAAAAAGCCAAAGAAGGATTTGCAAACGCTGAACAGCGTATTGAATCACTGGCAATCTAATTAAACCGGAGTAAGTCATGGGCCTGTTAGTAAAAGGTGAATGGAAAGATCAATGGTATGACACCGATACCAGCGATGGCGAGTTCATCCGCTCCAAGGCCCAGTTCCGCAACTGGGTTACCGCAGATGGTAACCCAGGCCCTGATGGCCGGGGAGGCTTCAAAGCCGAATCCGGGCGTTATCACCTGTATGTATCGCTTGCCTGCCCCTGGGCACACAGAACCCTGATATTCAGAAAGCTGAAACAACTCGACGATCATATTTCAGTATCTGTGGTACACCCGGACATGCTTGAGCACGGCTGGAGTTTTGATGGCGATCCAAACGCCACTTTTGGTGTTGAAATCAAAGATCATCTGTTTAACAGCCAGCACTATTACGAAATTTACACTCGCGCCGACGAGCGCTATTCCGGCAGAGTAACCGTACCGGTTTTGTGGGATAAACAGAACAACACCATTGTCAGCAATGAATCGTCTGAGATTATCCGCATGTTCAATTCTGCGTTTAACCACCTGACCGATGATCAGCAGGATTTCTATCCGCCACACCTGCACGACTTGATCGACCGTTTTAACGAACGCATCTACGATACCGTCAATAATGGTGTCTACCGGTGTGGCTTTGCGACCACTCAAAGAGCCTACGAAGAGGCATACAGCAAGCTGTTTGATTCTCTGGACTGGTTGGAAACACACCTCACCACATCTCACTATCTCTGCGGCAACGACCTGACCGAAGCTGACTGGCGTCTGTTCACCACTTTGCTGCGTTTTGACCCTGTATACTACAGTCACTTTAAATGCAACAAACTGCGGATCAGTGATTATCCGAATCTGTCTGCCTACATGCGGGAACTATTTCAGTTGCCTGGCATCAGTGACACATTCAACCTGGAGCACTGTAAAAGACACTACTATTACAGTCACAAGACCATCAATCCGACTCAAGTAGTTCCTGTCGGGCCAGAAATTGATTATTTTGCCCCCTTTGATCGCCACCAGTTGCAAGCTTGACTGACATGCCCGAATCAAAACTTATTTATATCATGGACCCAATGTGCAGCTGGTGTTTTGCCTTTGCTGATCCACTGAAACAGTTACAAAAACAGACCGGACTGGATACAGAGTGGATCATGGGAGGCCTGGCAGAGGACAGTGATGAGTCCATGAATACGGAAATGCAGTCTACGATTGCAGGATATTGGCGCAAAATCTCTGAACTCACCGGGGTAACCTTTAATCACGACTTTTGGACCCACAATACTCCGAGGCGATCGACCTACCCATCCTGCCGGGCAGTGATAGCGGCGGAAAAAATGTCCAAAGGAATGAGTCAGACAATGGCCGAAGCTGTTCAACAGGCTTACTTTCAAGCTGCTGAGAATCCTTCGGACATTGATACATTGATTAAGTGCGCGGAAAGGATAGGGCTCAATCCTGACCTGTTTCTGAAAACAATAACAGCAGGAGAAGTTGAAACAACATTGCAGCAACACTTGCACCTGGTACAACAATGGGGGATTCAAGGATTCCCGGCCTTGCTCATGACCAGGCAACAAAAAGCAGTGCCACTGGCAATGGGATATTGCTCAACTGAAGAACTGCTCACCCATTACCAGAAAGCGTTGACACTATTGCAATAAGTTTTTTCTGACAAATGCTCTTAACTGATAACCGTCCTGCTTGAGGCTTTTAGCCAGTAAAACAGTTTGTTCTTTACTGGTGAATGGCCCGAGAAAAAGCTTTTCAGTCCCATCAGAATCACTAATAAACCAATCAGAACCGGATATTTTCTGGCCAATTCCGGTCATGACCCTGGCGACTTTGGCATCTTGCAATTCTATATAGTAGTAAGGTCCGGTTGCCGGCAAGACAGAATGAATAGGAGGCTTATACTCTGAGCTTTCCAGTCGCCCGGATTTACGGAAAAAAGCCATTTTGGAGAGAGAGTTTTTCAAACCGGCGATACTGTCTCGGTTAGACAGCGGACCGATGAAAATACGGTGCCCGGACTCATACGATGTTGCGGTCAACGGCACACCAAGAGCCAACAATTGTTTGTTGGTAAAATAGCTGACCGTTGCTTTATCAGAATCTGTCACACCGAGATGAATAAAATAATGACTACCCGATTTTAACGCGGTAAATGGCTTGATATTAGTGGCCTGAGCCGTTTGGGTTTTGGCCTTTTCAGGTTTTTGGGTTTTCTCTGCTTTCGGTTTTGGCGTCCTTGGCTTGACTGAAGCGGCCCCTCCCCAACCCTGTTGAATACCCAGTGCTACCTGCAGACGCTGATCTTCTTCAAAGCCAGTCAAACTTTCCGCCCGCAACTGTAACAGCCAGGTAGGAGATACGGAGTAATCAGCTGAAAGGCCATAACGGATACCCATCGTTCCGATATCCACCAACGTCTTATCCGTCCCATCCAACACCACATCAGCCAGTGAATTTTGAATGCCCAGAGAAGGACCGACAGCGACACGCCCAAACTTCAAAAACGGCCAATCTACACCAATATCTGAATACAACAACGCATGCTCAACATCGATTCCATCATAATCGTATTGCAGGCTGGGCAGATACTGGACAGTTGCATCAAACCTGGGCCCAACACCGGTTGTATTTCCAAACACCAGACCAACCCCAACCCCAGGCGTACCATTTGAAATGTCGGAATAGGTGACCTGCCCCTTCACACCAACGCCCACACCTCCAATAGATGCAGCTCCAACGGATACAGAAGCAGCAGAAAACAATAATACCAGGACGCAGGAGTTGGTTTTCACAGTTATATTCCTTTTATAACACAGCAAATTGAGCAGCATAGACTGCAGTCAGGATAGTTATCCGGTTACTTATCCCTTAAACAATAAGCAGATAAACAACCATCGACATAAAACCAGAGAGCACAATATATGAAAGCTGTCAGAGCGCCAATGACGAAATCTGAATGTTGAGATTGATTTCTAAAAAAAGCTGCTCTTAAATCGATCGCGGCCAAATTAAGCGGATTGACTCCCCCTCTGAATTAGAAAATGTCTTTGAACTGTCATTGTTGTAACCCGATTGTGCAGTTAAGATTCCGGCCATTCAAACCTACCAAAAGGCTCCGCAATGCTTACCTACCCGAAAATTGACCCTGTCCTGATTCACATCGGCCCTGTGTCCGTCCACTGGTATGGAGTGATGTATCTACTTGGGTTTGTCGCCGGCCTGTGGCTTGCCAAGACCAGAGCCCGCAAATCAGGCAGCGGCTGGACAGTCGATCAGGTCGATGACCTGCTGGTTTATATCGTACTTGGAATCATCCTCGGCGGACGCATGGGTTATGTTTTTATCTACCACATCGACCTGTTTTTTCAGAACCCCCTGTATCTGTTTAAGATCTGGCAGGGAGGCATGTCTTTCCATGGCGGATTCATAGGCGTCACCGTTGCATTATGGCTGTTTGCCCGTAAACACAACAAAAAATGGATTGATGTTGGCGATTTCACAGCACCTCTCATCCCCCCTGGACTCGCCTTTGGCCGACTAGGCAACTTTATCAATGGTGAGTTATGGGGAAGAACCACAGATGTTCCCTGGGGCATGATTTTCCCGAATGCCGGAGACCTGCCCAGACACCCCAGTCAACTTTACCAGTTCGCTGGAGAGGGAGTGTTGCTATTTATACTAATGTGGTGGTTCAGCTCCAAACCTCGACCACGATATGCTGTTACAGCAATGTTCATGATCGGTTATGGTGCTTTCAGGACAATGGCAGAGTTTTTCCGCCAACCAGACGATCAACTGGGTTTTCTGGCGTTTGATTTTCTGACCATGGGTATGCTGCTGTCTGTTCCCATGGTGATCATTGGCACGATCCTAATGATCTATGCCTACCGAAAAGGAGAATTACATCAAAAACCGAACAAATTATAACCAGAGTGAGACAATATATGATGTTTTGTCTCAACTGTGTCAAACCTGAGTAAAACACTCTGGAGCCTTATTGCGACAGTCTCATTTAACCGTTATCTAATATCCGCCTTCAAGTTTGTTATGAGAAACAACTGATATTTATGATGCGCTCTGTCTTATTTCTGGCAACCAACCTCGCGGTTGTCCTAACGTTCGGTGTATTCCTGAACATCATTCTTCCGGCACTGGGTATCCAGACCGGAAATATGATGGGTTTACTCATATTCTGTATGCTGTTTGGAGTTGGCGGCTCGTTTATTTCGCTCATGCTGTCGAAAAAAATGGCCTTGATGTCTGTTGGCGGCAAAGTCATTGACACCCCCCAGAACAGCGAAGAACGCTGGCTTGTCAACACCGTAGCCCGGTTGGCAAAACAGGCCGGTTTACCCATGCCCGAAGTCGCGTTATACCAATCACCGGATATCAATGCTTTCGCCACAGGTTCTGGTAAAGACAAATCCCTCGTGGCGGTCAGTACCGGGCTGCTACACAGTATGAATCAGGATGAAAGAGAAGCTGTACTCGCACACGAACTCAGTCATATAGCCAATGGTGATATGGTGACAATGGCACTGATTCAAGGAGTTTTGAACACTTTCGTAATGTTTTTTGCACGTATCGTGGCAGAAATTATCAGTAATGCAGTCAGAAGTAATAATCAAAGTGGGGAAGGTCTTGGTTTTCTTGCCAGGATGGGCATCATTTTCGTCATGGAAATGGTGTTTGGACTGATTGCCAGCGTCATCGCCATGTGGTTTAGCAGGCAACGGGAATACCGGGCGGATGCCGGAGCTGGATGTCTGGTTGGAAAAGAAAAGATGATCGCCGCTCTGCAGCGTCTGAAACAAAGTCAGCCATCACATCTTGAAGGTCAATTAACCGCATTCGGCATTATTGGCCGGCCACGGGATCTGCTTTCCTCACATCCTAGTCTGGATGATCGTATCCGGGCGCTACAGTCAGCATCCTGATATCCATGCCGTGGAACATGCCTGAAAGATCAGTTCCACGGCTTCTTATTGTAATTTTCGATTTCCGTTTCGCCTTGCGATATTTTTTGCAATCCCTCCTATTTACGAGCACCACTCACGTCAGCCAACCCGCAGATAATCTATTCCATTCACCGAAAGTTACGTTACTATCGTGTCAGGGAAGCAAAATAACAACGCAGACGCCTGATGACTTGGGCCGACGCTACATGTGGGGTTTTTATGCATCTGATTAAAGATTTGGAAGCGGCACTGATAGCATGTCCATTTGATATTCTCGGCTGGCAACAGCATCAGGGGGTCGATCTTATTCGAGCCTGGATCCCCGGAGCTCAAAGCATCGCTATTAGCTCTCTGGAAGAACATAGTGAACAAATGGAGATGCAGGAATTGGGCGAAGGAGGATTATTCGAATTACCCTGGCTTGGTAATAAACCCAAATTCACCTATCGACTACACATTACCCGCTCAGATACCTCCTTCTCCATTATCGACCCTTATCAGTTCAAAGATCGCAGTTTTCAGGATTTTCCGCAGGACGAAGACCACATCTATCACAATATGGGGGCGCAGCTTTGTCAGGCTCAGGGGGTGGACGGTCAGACTGTCGAGGGTGTCAGATTCGCGCTTTACGCTCCTAATGCCAGGGCTGTCAGCGTAGTGGGCAACTTCAATGACTGGGATGGCAGACGCACTCCTATGGCCAGCGGTAATGACGGAATATGGCGCCTGTTTATCCCTGCCCTTCAGGCAGGAGATCTCTACAAATACGAACTCAAAAACCAACAGGGGCATCTGCTGCCACTCAAATCAGACCCTGTCGGTTTTTACCATGAGCAATATCCTTCATTTGCTTCTGTGGTAACCGACCACTCCAGCTATCAGTGGCGGGATCAAAAATGGCAGCAACGACCGCTACCGGTCTGGAAAGAAACCCCCATTTGCGTTTATGAAGTTCATGCCGGCAGCTGGAAACACCATAAAGGCCAACCCCTTAGCTGGCTGGAACTCAAAGATCAATTGATCCCTTATGTCGTGGAGATGGGCTTTACCCATATCGAGCTGCTTCCGGTCATGGAATACCCTTACGATGGTTCCTGGGGGTATCAGCCCCTTGGATTGTTCGCACCAACCAGCCGATTTGGCACCGTAGACGACTTCAAAACCTTTGTCGATGCCTGTCACCAAGCTGAAATCGGCGTCATTGTCGACTGGGTTCCAGCACATTTCCCATCCGATGCCCATGGTCTGGCAAGGTTTGATGGCACCCCTCTTTATGAATATGAAGATCCTCGTCGAGGCTGGCATCCCGACTGGAATTCCTACATTTATGATTTCGGTCGCAAGACTGTCTGCGATTTTCTGATCAGCTCTGCAGTCGCCTGGTGCGATCTTTTTCATGTCGATGGCATCCGGGTCGATGCCGTCGCCTCAATTCTGTATCTGGATTATTCCCGCGAAGAAGGAGAATGGATTCCTAACATCCATGGTGGAAATCACAACTACGAAGCCATTAATTTTATTCGGCGTTTCAATAGTGCCGTTTACGGCCACTTCCCCAAAGCGTTCACCGTGGCCGAAGAATCAACATCATTTGATGGTGTCAGCCGGCCTGTCCATAACGGCGGTCTTGGATTTGGCTTCAAATGGAATATGGGGTGGATGCATGACACTCTGGAGTACATGAAGCACGAACCCATACATCGGAAATACCATCACAACGAAATCTCCTTCCCAATGGTTTATGCCTATAGCGAAAACTACATACTGCCACTCTCACACGATGAGGTAGTGCATGGCAAAGGATCGATTATCGGT
Source organism: Gynuella sunshinyii YC6258 (assembly GCF_000940805.1). Classification (GTDB taxonomy): domain Bacteria; phylum Pseudomonadota; class Gammaproteobacteria; order Pseudomonadales; family Natronospirillaceae; genus Gynuella; species Gynuella sunshinyii. The sequence goes on from NZ_CP007142.1 coordinate 5,209,715, forward strand.
AAAATGCCCGGAGACGAATGGCAGCAGACTGCCAATCTGCGGGCTTATTATGCATTCATGTACTGCCATCCCGGGAAAAAACTTAATTTCATGGGTAATGAATTTGGCCAGGTAGGAGAATGGCAGCACCAGCACAGTCTTGACTGGCACATTCTGGAGTTTGACCGTCATCATGGCATACAAAAACTGTTTAAAGATCTAAACCACCTGTATCGCACTGAACCGTCACTTTATCGACTAGACAGCGACCCTTCAGGATTTCAGTGGCTTAACTATGGCGACGCAGATGCCAGTGTTATCAGCTTTATGCGGTTTGATCATAATCGTCAGGGGCCCCTCATCGTTATCGCAAACTTTACTCCGGTTCCCCATGAACGTTATCGCCTGGGGGTTCCGGAATCTGGATCCTATCAACTGATATTCAACTCAGATGCCAAAGAATACTGGGGCAGCGGTTTCGATACCGGCATAGACTACATGGCTGATGAGATCGCTCAGGACGATCAACAGTTTTCCATTGAAGTCCGTTTACCCCCCCTGGCAACTATAGTTATCAGAAAGCAACCTTAAATCACGGCCGGATCGACCGCTGATAATCGGGCAAGAGAGAATATTGGCATTATGACGATCACTTACGCGCACACCATCACCCAGGGGAAACTCAAACCCCTGGGTGCGACTCTGAATCATGTGGGATGCAACTTCGCTGTCCATGCCCCCTGGGCCACAAAAGTTGAACTGTGTTTATTCAATAATGAAGACAGTGAGACCGAACGATTGGTTCTGCCCAGTAGAACAGGCTCCATCTGGTATGGTTTCGTTCCGGGGATACAAGCCGGACAACGTTATGGTTATCGGGTACACGGCACATTTGCACCTGGTCGCGGGATGATGTTCAATCCCAGTAAATTGCTGATCGACCCATATGCTCACGCCTTGTCAGAGCCCTGTGCATTTGGCAGTCTGCAATTCGGCTATGATCGCAAACACCCTCATTCGATTAAAAAGTGCACCAAGGATTCCGCCAAGCAAATTCCCAAATCAGTGGTTGTTGATCATGAATTTGACTGGCAGGGAATCACCAAGCCCGGGCACAGTTGGAACGATACCATCCTGTACGAAACCCATGTTCGCGGCATCACCAAACAATTTACTCAGATTCCGGAAGAAATCCGGGGCACCTATCTCGGGATGGCCCATCCAGCGACCGTAGCCTATTTAAAACTGCTCGGAATTACCGCCGTACAACTGATGCCGATATATGCGTTTGTATCTGAAGAGCGCCTTAATAACCTTGGCCTATCCAACTACTGGGGCTACAACCCGGTCAACTTTTTCTCACCTGATCCCCGCTATGCATACAAAGATGCAGTGACCGAGGTAAAAACTCTCGTCAGAGAGCTTCACAAAGCCGGAATTGAAGTCGTTCTGGATGTAGTCTACAACCATACAGCGGAAGGCAATACGTCAGGCCCGACCTACAGTTTCCGTGGAATGAACCGGGGCTTCTATCGTACCCAACCTCATGATCGTACTCAGTACGTCGATTACAGCGGCTGCGGTAATACCCCCAACATATATCGAACCTCCGTGCTGCGCATGGTTATGGACAGCATGAGACACTGGATCACCCACTATCACATTGATGGATTCAGGTTTGACCTGGCTGCAGCCCTGGGACGAGAACAATGGGATTACAACAAATCATCCTCATTTTTCAAAACCATTGCCCAAGACCCGATCCTGACCGACATCAAACTGATTGCCGAACCCTGGGATATCGGCATGGGAGGTTATCAGCTGGGTCAGTTTCCTGAGCAATGGTATGAATGTAATGACAAGTTCCGTGATACCGTGCGTTCATTCTGGCGGGGTGATCAGGGAAAACTGCCTGACTTTGCCACCAGAATGATGGGGAGTCGGGACATCTTCCGTAAAGGTGCCCGGGAGACCTCCACCAGTCTGAATTTTATTACCTACCACGACGGTTTCACCCTTGAAGATCTGGTGAGTTACAACTTTCGTCACAACCATGACAACATGGAAAACAACAATGATGGGCACGGCAACAATATCAGCGCCAACTACGGTATAGAAGGTCCGACCACTAACCCCCAGATCAGACATCTTCGTGCCCGGCAAAAACGCAACATGATCGCAACCCTTATGCTGTCTCAGGGCAGCGTTCATTTTCTTGGCGGTGATGAAATCAGTCGAACCCAACATGGCAACAACAATGCATATTGTCAGGATAACGAAATCAGCTGGTACGACTGGAAACTCAATATTGAAGAACTGCGTATGCTGGAGTTTGTACGCCAGATGATCAATATTCGTAAAGCTTCAACCTTGCTGGGAGATCTGGTCCTTAATCCGGAACAGAGCGAACACGAACCGGTTACCAGCGACGAAGTTCACTGGTTTCGTCCAGATGGCGAAGCGATGAGCATAGCTGACTGGCATAATCCAACCATGAACTCCATCACCGTACTGCTCTCTACCAGTATTGTCAGCTTTAGCAAAGATGTTCTGAAGGAGTGCCAGGAATGTTTTTTACTACTCATTAACGCCGGTCGGACAAAACAGACATTTACGATACCGGCCAGTCCGGCAGGTGGATGGAAAATGGTGTTCAATACGGCTGAAAACGATGGCCTTCGGCCTCCGGCCTGGTGTTTGATCAATGATCAGATTGACTTATGCGATCATTCCCTGACCTTGCTAAGCCATCCAAACTGGGTTGCCGGCACAACCTATGAGCCCCTTGACCTTATCCATGAAGGTTGATGAGCACACTTGATCAAGGCCAGTTAAACGCCACCTGCAACAATGGCTGACGGCTCTGATCATAGCTTTTCCATAAATCCGCATAACTGATCCGACTATGCGGATGTATTGCTGTCGGAGCCAGGTCCGACAACGGTTTTAAGACGAACGCGCTGGTCAGGATTTCTGCTCTTGGCAAGGTGATACCATCAATGTCACCCACAACATCACCATAAGTCAGGATATCGATATCGAGCGTTCTGGCACTGAAGCGGGCCATCGAGCGATCACGCCCATGCAAATCCTCAATGGCCTTTAACTGCCGGCTCAACTCACCGCAACCAATCGTGACATCCACAGCCACCACCAGATTCAGAAAATCATCACCCTCAAATCCTACTGCAGCACTTTCATAAACCGGCGACAAATCCAGCCTGCCAAAATGTTCACGCAGCATGTTCAGGCCACTGGTCAGATGACGATAACGATCAATATTACTGCCCAGACTCAAATACACACGAACCATTACTGCGCCTCCACCTGACCATAATTCCGGTAAATCTGCACACCAACAGTCTGCGCGGCTTTAACTGCACCCGGTTTATACAGTGTCAGCAGAACACCAGGAACAGCAAACTCTTCATGAATCAGTCTGGCAGTTTCTTCTGCCAGGGTTTCAATCAATCCGTATTGAGAGGCACCAATAAACGCCAGCAACCGCTGGCTCAAGCGGTCATAATCCAGTGCTAGACTCAAATCATCATGACGGGCAGCCGGGCGATTATCCCAATCCAGTTCAATATCAAGAACGAGCTTTTGGGTAATACCCCGTTCCCAATCATAAACCCCGATCACCGCCTCAACTTCCAGGCCCTTGATGAGCACCTTATCCACGTTATACCTCTCTGACTGCAGGAACCTGTAATTCGGTTAACGGCCAACGGGCCCGGGGGCGAACGGCCAGATCAGTACACTCGCCAGCCATGAGACGCCTGGTTCCGGCATACGCAATCATAGCGCCATTATCGGTACAGAATTCCACTCTTGGATAAAACAACCGACTGCGCTGCTTAACAGCCATCTCAGCCAGTTTTTCGCGCAAACGCAGATTGGCACTGACACCACCGGCAATCACCAGTGTTTTATGGCCGGTATGCTGGAGTGCCCGACGACATTTGATCGCCAGTGTATCGACGACAGCTTCCTGAAAAGCCCACGCCACATCCGCCATATCCTGTTCGGCCACGACTTCGTCCACCGCCAACGCGGCGATCTGTACCCGAACAGCAGTCTTCAAACCACTGAAACTGAAATCCATTCCAGGACGATCCACCATCGGCCTGGGAAACACAAAACGGTCCGGATTACCCTGCTGTGCCAGTTTGCCAAGCAATGGTCCTCCCGGATAAGGCAACCCCATCATCTTGGCGGTTTTATCAAACGCTTCACCTGCCGCATCATCCAGAGTTTCACCCAGCAAGGTATAGGCACCGATGCCCTCAACATTGATCAACATGGTATGCCCACCACTGACCAGCAATGCCACAAACGGAAAATCCGGACCATCCTCCTCCAATAAAGGCGCCAGCAGATGTCCTTCCATATGATGTACGCCGATTGCGGGCACGTCCCAGGCGAGTGCCAGCGAACGTCCGACCATGGCCCCGACCATCAACGCACCAATCAACCCCGGCCCTTCGGTATAGGCGACGCCATCAACATCGCCCCAGGCCAGGCCGGCCTCGGCAAAACATCCCCGGATCAACCCGGGCAACTTGCGAATATGATCGCGACTGGCCAGCTCTGGTACGACTCCGCCGAACTCGGCATGCATGTCGATTTGGCTGTATAACTGATGAGCCAGCAAGCCCTGCTCACTGTCATAAATGGCGACGCCGGTTTCGTCACAACTGGATTCTATGCCCAATACCCGCATTGGAACCTCGTCTGTTAATCAGGGCGGGCATAATAATCGCGCCATCTCAGACATTAAAGCGTTTATCGTGTTGAACCCATGATTTGATGAACATCACAACCCTTAATTATCATTCTGTCAGAGAAATCTGACAGGAACCGTACAACTCAGCTTTACTTAATCGCAGCAGATCAGTAAAATCCGCCCCCCTTGGTCTGCGCATCCCTGTCGATACCCGCAAGGTATCAATGCGATAACACCAAGGAACTCACTCATTAAATTAATTTGGTTGATCAACAAAGGTTTATTGAATGCCAAGCGTAAAAGTTAAAGAAAACGAACCATTTGACGTTGCCCTGCGTCGTTTCAAACGCTCCTGTGAAAAAGCAGGTGTTTTATCCGAAGTTCGCCGTCGTGAATTCTACGAAAAACCAACCTGGGTTCGTAAACGCAAAGCTGCAGCTGCTGTAAAGCGTCACCAGAAAAAACTGAGCCGCGAAAACCGTCGTTTACAGCGTCTCTACTAACAGTTCGATCTGTTAGCAATAGGTAATACCTTAATAACTTCCACACGGAGTCCGGCATGAGTCTTAAAGAAAGACTACAGGAAGAAATGAAGTCAGCCATGCGGGCGAAAGACAAAGAACGTCTTTCAACCATACGCCTGATGCTGGCTGAATTGAAACGCGTGGAAGTGGACGAAAGAATTGAGCTGTCAGATGAACGCATTTTGGCCATACTGGACAAAATGCAGAAACAGCGCCGCGACTCGATAAGCCAATTCGAGCAGGCGGAGCGCGAAGATCTGGCCGCTAAAGAAAGATCCGAACTGGAGGTGATCGCTGAATTCCTGCCCGAACCGTTGGGCGAGGCTGAACTCAATGCGCTGATAGATGCAGCCATTGCAGAAGTCGGTGCCAGTTCCATGGCTGATATGGGTAAAGTTATGGCACTGGTAAAACCAAAGGCTCAAGGTCGTGCAGACATGAGTGAAATCAGCAAGGCGGTGAAAGGCCGCCTTGCCTGAATCTTCCCATCCTGGAGTAATATCCTCATCCTGATGCTTCATCAGGTTTAAGATGTGATCGGTTATAGATCTAAGAATCCTTTGCCAGATAAACTACTACTGGCATTTTTGTGATGCCGAGTTGTCGTCCACCTTTCATGATCGATTACAAAATGAAAACAAAGTTTTTCCGTTGTATCCTGTCCGATTTAACCTTGCACCGTTCCGTTTATGAGCAGCGGTAGAATCCCACAAAGCTTCATTGATGACGTATTGGGCCGGGTCGACATCGTCGACGTGGTTGGTTCGCGCGTCAAACTCAAAAAGTCCGGGAAAAACTACATGGGCCTGTGCCCGTTTCATCATGAAAAATCCCCCTCTTTCAGCGTTAACTCAGACAAGCAGTTTTATCACTGTTTTGGATGCAGCGCCGGCGGTGATGCCATTCAGTTTCTGATTGATTATGAACGCCTGGATTTCACTGCGGCCGTAGAAGAACTGGCCCGCTTTGTCGGTATGGAAGTGCCTCGGGAAGAGAGCCCACAACAACGGGAACAGCACAAACTTCAGGGCCAGTTATATGAAGTCCTGAAACGGGCTGGTGAAATTTATTACCAGAACCTCAAAGACCATGAACACCGCCAACAGGCGGTGAATTATTTGAAAAACCGGGGATTAAGCGGCCAGATCGCCAAACATTTTCAAATTGGTTTTGCACCTGAAGGCTGGCAACGCCTGAAAGAGCAACTGCTCAAAGAAAACCATAGCAACGAACAACTTTTGCTTGCCGGGCTAACGGTTGAATCGGAACAGGGCACCCAGTACGACCGCTTCCGCAACCGCATTATTTTCCCGATCCGTGATGCCAGAGGCAGAACAATAGGTTTTGGGGGACGGGTTCTGAATGATGACAAACCCAAATACCTCAATTCCCCCGAAACACCGGTATTTCATAAAGGTCAGGAATTGTACGGCCTGTATGAAGCCAAACAGGCCAAAGGCAAACTTGAACGTATTCTGATTGTCGAAGGCTACATGGATGTCGTTGCACTTAGTCAGCATGGTATCCACTATGCGGTTGCCACACTCGGAACATCCACCAGCGATACCCATCTGCAACGACTGTTCAAACTGGTTGATGATGTTACGTTTTGCTTTGATGGCGATGCCGCAGGTCGTAACGCCGCCTGGCGGGCGCTGGAGATAGCGATCAACCACTTACAGGATGGTCGTCAGATCCGGTTCTTATTCCTGCCAGATGGAGAGGATCCGGATTCACTGATACGGAAGGAAGGTCCAGAACAATTTGCCCTGCGAATTCGTGAAGCAACACCACTAATCGACTTCCTGTTCAACAAAATCAGAGAAAACATCAACATCAACACTCTGGATGGCAAGGCCAGTTATGCCAAGCAGCTACTGGGCTGGCTGGATCAGTTACCAGGCAAGAGCCTGATCCGCGCGCTGGCGACCACGCGTCTGGCAGATATTACCGGATTGGCCGAAGAAACCCTGAAATCACTGACTGCCACCAAACCCGAACAAACTGCGGACCCAGTCAGAGAAGTGAATCAGCCGCAAACCCAGGAGCAGGCTTTTGTACCTGCCAAAAATACTCGCGTTGATTTATTTGAGGTGAATCATAAACCCAAAAAATCCGCGCTCAATCAGGCCCAAAAGTTAGTTGCCAACCTGCTCAGACAACCACGACTGGCCAGAGATCTGAAACTTCCCGACGACTTCCAAAACACCACTGATGTCGACACCCAGTTGCTACTACAAGTTATCGAGCTACTGAACCAGGCACCGGCCGAACACCTCAAAAATCCCTACCTGACCTGTGACTGGCTGCACAACCAGGGGCTGGACAAAATTCTCCGACACATAGAAAACTCCGATTACTTCTGGCTGGTGAAATACAAGAAGCCAGAGGAACAGACTGGCTGGGTGGAATCGGAATTACAAAAAAATCTGCAGGATTTACAAGAAAAATTGCCGGATAAGGAGTATCTGCACTTGAAAAACCGCATCACACACCATAGTTCTGAGGTCACGGAAGAGGAACGCAATCGCTACAAAGAACTGTTGGTTCAACGTAAGCGCTGAGGGCTATGACCCAGGACACTTCTGGCTGAGAGAAATCATAATCCAGCCACTCCACCGGCATTCCATGTTCGCCAGTTTAATATTTTCAACTGGAAAATGAACCAGAAAAAACGTTATAATGCGCGGCTAAATTTTTCCCTTCCGATTTCATTAACCAAACATGGATCCACAGTTTATATGGCGGATAAGCAAAAACAGCAGTCACGCCTCAAGGTTCTGATTGCCCGGGGTAAAGAGCAAGGTTACCTTACCTACGCCGAAGTGAACGACCACTTGCCGGATGATATAGCCAGCCCGGAACAAGTGGAAGAAATCATTCAAATGATCAACGACATCGGCATTCAGGTGTTTGAGCAGGCACCCGATGCTGACCAGCTCATGATGGAAGGCGCCTCGTCACCGGCCGATGACGATGACGCAAGTGAAGAAGCTGCAGCCGCACTTGCAGCGGTAGAGTCCGATACCGGTCGTACCACTGACCCGGTACGCATGTACATGCGAGAAATGGGTACGGTCGAACTGCTGACCCGCGAAGGCGAAATTGTTATCGCCAAACGTATCGAGGAAGGTCTGCGTGATGTCATGCAGGCGCTGGCCCTGTTCCCGGGTAACGTCGAACAGATTCTGGCCGCCTATGCCATGTCACAGGAAGAGGAAGGGCGGCTGTCAGACGTTCTCGTCAGCTTTCTGGACCCGGATGACAACAGCAGCATTGCTGTACCTGTCACAGATGACTCTCAGGATGACATTGCCAGCGAAGATGATGATGACATCAGTACTGACGATGACGACGATGACACCACCACCACGGATGAAGAAGAAGATGTCGGCATCGATCCCGAATACGCCAAAGAGCGCTTTAATGAGCTTGCGAATATCTATAAGCAATGCAATTCGATTATCGAAAAACACGGTCGTGCATCCAAAGAAGCCGGTGTAGCCCTCAAAGAACTCGGTGAAATTTTTGCTCCGTTCAAGCTCGCACCCAAACAGTATGATGACATTATGCTGCGGACCCGTGGCGCAATGGCGATTATTCGCGAGCAGGAACAGAAGTTCCTGGAGATCTGTGTTCGTAAAGTCAAAATGCCGAGAAAAGAGTTTCTGTCCGGCTTTATTGGCAACGAAATGAATGAGGAATGGTTGGAAAGTCTGCTCAACAACCCTGCCTACGAAGATGCCCTGGTACGCTACGAAGTGGAACTGCGCCGGGCACAGCGAAAATTACGACAATTGCAGGACAAAGTCGGTCTCAGCATTGCTGAAATCAAAGACATCCACCGCAGTATCTCCATTGGTGAGGCCCGTGCACGCCGCGCCAAGAAAGAAATGGTGGAAGCCAACCTGCGTCTGGTCATTTCCATCGCCAAAAAATACACCAACCGCGGCCTGCAGTTCCTGGACCTGATTCAGGAAGGTAACATCGGTCTGATGAAAGCCGTGGACAAGTTCGAATATCGCCGTGGTTATAAGTTCTCCACATATGCGACATGGTGGATTCGTCAGGCCATTACCCGTTCAATTGCCGATCAGGCCAGAACGATCCGTATTCCGGTTCACATGATCGAAACGATCAACAAACTGAACCGTATCAGTCGTCAGATGCTGCAGGAAATGGGACGCGAACCCACACCGGAAGAATTGTCCGAACGCATGGATATGCCGGAAGACAAAATCCGCAAGGTGCTGAAAATTGCCAAAGAACCTATTTCTCTGGAAACGCCAATTGGTGATGACGAAGATTCCAGCCTGGGCGATTTCATCGAAGACGGTTCCATGGACAGCCCGGTGGATACTGCTACCGGTTCAAGCCTGGAAGAGTCAACTCGTGAAGTACTGGCTGGCCTGACGGCTCGTGAAGCCAAGGTACTCAGAATGCGTTTTGGTATCGATATGAACACTGACCACACCCTTGAGGAAGTGGGCAAACAGTTCGACGTAACCCGTGAACGTATTCGCCAGATTGAAGCCAAGGCACTGAGAAAACTCAGACACCCAAGCCGCAGCGATCACCTGCGCAGCTTCCTGGACGAGTAATACGGTTAGATCAATAACCCATACGGAAAAAAGCCGGCTATATAAGCCGGCTTTTTTATGCCTGACGGTCCGTCATCAGCGTCTTATTCAGTTCGACCCGGCGGCAATACCTTCACACTGGCAGGTGCCATAATCCGCTCCAGCATTTCCATATGCTGGCGTTGCGCAGTCAACGCCGGTGCTTTCTGGTACTCCGCGTAGTTCAACATCAACCGCTGAGTATCGCCTTCCGCTTTCTCCCGTAATTCAGACACCCAGGCCTGAGACTGCAACGTGGTCCGATTGGCCTGACTGCGGGCTTCCGCCAGCCTCGAACTGCGTTCCCCCTGCTCTTCCTGTACCAGGCGCTGGCGTTCAGACCGGGCACTGTCCACATCATCGAAGGCACGTTGAATGGATCCCGGCGGATCCAGTTTCTGAATCTGTACCGCCGTTACCTTCACCCCCAGATCCAAATCATAAGCCTGCTTCTGGATCGATTGCCGCAACGTCTGCTGTAACTCGTTACGACCGGTCGTCAGCAAGGTATCAATATCCAGTTGCAGCAGACTGACAACCGCGGAAGACATGGCAACCTGTTTCAATAATGCTTCCGGAGCCTGACTGTGAGTCGCAAAAATGCCGGGCTGCTGAATCGTATACTGAACATTCAATACCAGATTTACCAGATTCTGGTCGCCCGTTGTCACCTCACTCTGCACGTCCACATCGCTCAGCTCATTGAAATCCAGCAGCATTGACCGAACCGATGACACAGACAACAACTGAACGCGCTCCAGCGGCCACGGCAGGTGATAATGAATGCCCGGCGGCACCCGGTCATCAATGATACGACCAAACCGGTACAGAATGCCGGCCTGTTCGGCACCCACCGTATAAAATCCACCCAGAACATACAGCCCGGGCAACACTCCAAGTATCAACACCCATGCCAGCTTACGGGTCTGCCGCCAAACCCGGCTGACATCTGTTTCAGCGCTCATGATCCGACTCCACTGGCGGGGACCAGAAGTACTTCAATAACGGCGAATCCGTCGACAATATAAACTGAGTGTCTTTATTGAGGATTTTGTCGTAAGCATCCATCAGACGATAAAACCGATAATATTCCGCATTCTGCTGATAGGCATCCGCATAAATTTTGGCCGCCTCTGCCTCTCCCTGACCTTTGACAATCTGGCTGTCACGCCGGGCTTCCGCCAGCAGCTTGCGCACTTCCAGTTCGGTCTCAGCCTTGATACGGGCCGCCTGTTCCTGCCCTTCAGCCCGATACTGGCGAGCGATTTTCTCCCGCTCGGAGGACATGCGGTTGTAGATCGCCTTAAGATTCTGCTGCGGAAAACCAATACGACTCGAACGTACCGCCAGAATGTCGATACCAAAGGATTCCGTTGAACGCGCCCGTACCGATTCAGTCACCCCGGCAAACAGTGATTCGGTTTGATTCTGCTCCACCTCAGCGGTCAGCAGACTGCTCAGTGGCGTACGACCAATGGCACTGCCGACCTCAGAGCCGGCCAGATCCGCGAGACGGATTTCAGCGGTGGTTGCATCCCGTACCGAGGCCAGAAACTTTTCCGGATCCTGTACCCGCCAAACCACAAAACTGCGCACCACCAGATTACGACGGTCACGGGTAACAAACTCTGCCGGCTCCAGTTGCAGCAATTGCAACCGGCTGTCGACCCGCACGGCAGTCTGGATGGGATCCGGCCATTTGAATGCCAGGCCGGAATCCGCGATGACCCGCACCGGCTTACCAAACTGAGTGATCACCACCTGCTCTGTGGCCGGAACCGCCAGCATCGAGGTCGACGCCAGATAAACCAGTACAATCAACACACCCAAAAAGATCAGATATTTTCGCATTACGGCTTTAACCTTATATCCGGTAACAACACATCTTGTTTTGCCCCACCCCAAACCCGCAGATCGCGGTTATCGAATGACTGGTCAATAATGGTCAGCTGACGATCTGCCAGGGTGTTCTGAATGTGCTCAAGATAACGATTGAATTCGATGAGTTTCGGAAATGTCCGAAAGATATCAGCCATGCTGGCGAACCTGCCGGCGTCACCCGTGGCAATAATCTGCTGTTCGAGCTGACTGGCACTGGCTTCAGAAGCCAGCAGGATTTTCTCTGCCGAAGCGGTATGTACCTGCTGAAAGTTCTCGGCTTCTGCCAACAGTTTCAAACGGACACTTTCCTGCTGTGCCACGAACATATCCCGATACAGGGCCACGGTCTGGCTGGGTGGCTGCACCTTGAGTAAACGGAGATTAAGAACATTGGCCGTCAAACCAACGGTTGCCAGAGATTGTTCAACCTGGCGCTGTATGGTCGATAAAAAATCATCCGGAACATCATTGAGCAAATCATCAAATCGATAACGGGCTACCGCCTGGGATAAAGCACTGGTCGCGTAAGCATTGATCATCGCCTCGATCTGATTGGCCGAGGTCCACTGCCGGCCCCAATCACTCAACTGATATTGCATGGCCAGGGTGACGTTGACCAGGGCCTCATCAGCGGTGATGAAGTGCTCGGTGATATCGCGCGGTTCATCAGTGGATTCACGCCACTGCTGCCACAACAAAGGACTGCCCGACTGCTCAACCGTCAGCGGTGTACCAATCAGTGCGCGATGCACTTGTTGTTGCGATAACTGTTTTATCGCCCCCACCGGCCACGGCCAATGGTAATGCAGCCCGGTATCGAGCGGCTCTCCCACGACCCGTGCAAACACCAGTTTGACACCCACATAACCAAGTGGCACCTGAGTAATGCCCGATGCGGCATACAACAGCAGCAGACCAACGACATACAACACCGGAGGAACCCTTCTGACACCCCCCCAGCAGCGCCAGACAGTGTCAACCAGCTTCTGCCCCGCAACCGACTTCTGCAGCAACGAAAAAAAAGCATCCGAAGCTGATAACTGCACCAGCTCCTGACCCAATAGCAGACTTCGAAGACCGGAAATCAATAACTCTATACCGGCAATACCTACCAGTACGGCAATCAGCACCGCCACCAGGTGATCGAGATACAAGCCCATCAGCAATCCCACAAACGACAGCAGCACCGCCATCGACGACAGCACATCCAGGTGACTATGATAACCATCGGCTTCCAACGCGGGTGATTGGGTGTCGCGCCCAACGGAGGTTTTTAACTGAGCCATAAAATAGGCAACGAGAATCGTGATCAGCACACCAATGATGCCAACCCAGATGCCACTGACACTTTCTGCTGCGCTGGCACCGGCCTGACGCACCTGGCTGATAATCTCGTATGGGACATACAAAATACTCAGCGCCACAAACAGCGCCATCACGGACTCAATCCGATAGACTTTTTCGACACCGCTGGCTGCCACCTTGCGCTCTTGTAAATGACGAATAACCAGACTGGCCAGCAGCACCAGTGAGACCAGTAGATCTGTCCCTGAATGCAGAGCATCAGCCCATAGCGCCTTACTACCGGTAAACACAGCGAGTCCGGCTTTCAGTCCGATCAACAGACTATCTGCGGCTATGGCGACAAGGGAGGTACGAATACGGCGATCAGACAAAAACGACATGGAATGAGAATGATTGGCAACCTGATTTCTGACAGGCTACCAATCCAATATGACACAACCATGACAATGTCATGAATTCGTCACATTATGTTCTTTTCGGTGCTTCGCCGCTGTCCCCGTTGAGAAACAGCAGCGTGCAGGTTTTCGCCTCTGACGGACGAAAATCAATGATTAATCGAGCAGTTCGATCAGCTTTTCCCGACAGATCTGCGCCAGCTCCCTGGGCTCCGAACTGGACAGCTCGTTTGCTTCCGGTATTACAAACATCCAGACACCTATATCATAACGACTGCGCCAGATTCCCCGTTGACCGACAAAATACTTAATGAATTCACCCGTGTCATAGTCACCGTAGCAATCCGGAATAATTTCTGTGGCTTTGGCATAACCATTAGCATCAGTAATGGCGGATGCCACCACCGCATCCTCACCCAATATGGGCAGAGAATATAAAAACTTAATTGTGGCACCGCTGACACCCTCACCGGCAGAATCGGTCAGCCTGGCCTGCCAGTTCAGCTCGTTGTGTACCTGGATGTAAGGACTCGCACCATAGGGCAATCCAACCAGAGTTTCCGTGGTATCGATATCAAAGTTACTGAAAGATTTTATCGGCGTGATCATGTTCAGGTAGTAATACTGGGTTGGGTCATTTTCTACACCTGATTTCTGCGTCACCCGAAAATACAGAACATCTCCGGCGGCCGGTGTCAGTGTGTAGTTTTTGCCAGCCTCAAGCGCGTACCATTGAGCATTGAGATACACAGCAGTATCCTGACCGGCACCGGAATACCCGAACGTCACTTCTTTACTATGGGTGAGCGCATAACGGTAATAATCCACATCACCGCTCCAGTCCAGATTGGCTTCGATGTAATTCATATCGCTCTGCATATCATAGGCCGTAGCTGCCGAATCATTTGCCTCATAACCATCCACTTCGGTATTCACCGCTACAGCAAAATGCACATCGGCACCGTCTGCCGCAACTGTAATCATCTGCATATAGTAGTGACCGCTTTCAGCATAAATAAATACAGAATCCTCCGCCGTAGATGCACTGGAAGCTCCCAATTGGGTAAACTCGTAATTCCCCTGAATATCCTGATACACCTCCAGATCCATTTGCCGGCCATCAGCCTGGTCGTAAACAAAAAACTCGGCTCTGGCATTCTCAGGCATATCGAAATAGGCGCAATAGACACCATCGGTTTCCGGTGTCAGTGTATAAATGGTATTGCTCTCCAGTTGCGTACAGGCGGGTGTGTATTCATTGCTGTAACTGCGGGCATGGAGCTGTTTACTCGTGGTGGAACGGGTCCATGAATAACTCTCGGTATCATCCTCCTTCATCTCAGCCACAACTGCGGCGTCAAGATCCAGAGAGACGGAAGGCAATTGAAAATTATCTTCGGCCGTCGCAGGTGTACTACCAGCCATTCGATCTGTCACTCTGATGGATGGCTGCGCCGAACTGTCAACCTGCTGACCACTCTCCTGACAGGACAGCAGCAACAAGCCACTGGACATCAATAGAAATGTTGTTTTTATATTCATCTATGTCTATCTCCATGTTAAAAAACTGCAATTCCTTTAAGGGTATATAAACATTCTGTTAAATCAATAATTGCTAATTTAAAAACACCTAAGGCATTTACGATACAACAAAAAAACTCCAGACATGGTTGAAAAAACCTGTCTGAAACACGGGTATTTGCAGCATAACCGCATGTTTTTAATTAACGGCAATAATCCGTTATCAGCAATTAGAATGAGATGAAAAATCCCCAAGACATTTACAGACAGGAAACGGCCGACACCTGCTCAAAAACCGTCGAACTCCACGACGATGAATCACAGGTGCCGGCCGATTTGGCCGTTAACGGGCCGAGAGGATTTGTGTCAGACCGGTTTTATCGCCATCTTCCAGAGTCTGATGAACCGTATCAAACAAGGGCTCAATCACGCCATCACGCCCCTCAACATAGCTCTGCTCATTGACGATCACCTTATATGCCTTGTTCAACATAATGGCACGTTCAGGGCTCGGCACCAGCAGCTCGCTGATATCGGTTCGCAATCTCGCAAACGCATCAGGTTTCGGCTGACCGTATTGATCGAAAAACCGGGCAATCACCTCATCATTGGTACGGAACTCGTTGCCCGATAAATTAGCCTTCAGATAATAACTGTACTCTGGCTCACCATCGGACTCGCGCAATGGATCAGGAATGCCGGCAAGGCCTTTTTCCTGCCAGTGATACCAGCCAGACCGATAGGCCTCAAAATCAAACTTACGGTCGAACGCAAACGTAGTGTCCACCGTGACCCCGATACCACCATGGCAGCCAAGACAGAACCCGTGCTCTTCATAGGTTTGGGGGCGTAATTGTCCGTCTTTTTCTTCGATAAATCCCTGCAACACCCAACCCTGAAGGTTTTCCACCCCCTCTTCCGGATTACCATAAATGGTTTTAGTGCGCGCGGGAAAATCATGGCGTTCCTTGGTTTCGTTATCCGCAATTACCCGATTGTCATAATAATTACGCCACAGTTTTTTACGGGAATAACGCAACTCTTTCATCCGCGGTGCCAGCACCACCTCATCACTGGCATTCACATCCAGATAACGGACGCTGTGCAAAAATTCAGTTCCCAGTGGATACAATCCACCAGATAAATGCTCATCCCCTTTCTCAAACAACACCCTGGCCTTGCCAACATAAGACATAAAGTGCTTTTCCTTGGGTGCCCAGTCATAGGTCACCTGAGTGGCCGTCGCCAGTTGACCATCTTTATCCAGATCAACCTTGAGCACCCGCTCATCCACAGCGGCAATACCCACATTCCGGCGCTTGATTAAGGCCTCTACAATCGCCAGATTCACTTTATACACCTGCAGATCAAACTGTCCGGCCTCATTCTGCTGAAAACGCTCCGGCAGCCGGATCATCACATCATCCATGGAACCATTGGTCGGCATAAAGGTGCCCGGGAAAGGATAATACGCAAACACCCGCCAGCCGCTGTAATCACCATTGGGTTTATGATCAAAGCCATCCTGATCAAAGTGATAATACATATCCGGCGTATAACCATCCCACTGGCCATTCTGATTCACATCCCACTGCGGCAGGTTGTTCTGAATACGCTGCGCCAACAGCAACTGACCATTGGCATCGATATAATTACTCTCCTTCACATAATCCATCATGCTCAAGTCCGACATCATGGCAACTTCATGAGTTCTGTCCTTAAACAGATTGGCCCAGTGATTTTCACTCGCCGGTTCCGGTAATGTCAGTTCAACCTGAAGACCGCTGTCATCCAGATAGTTAGGCGCCTTATTTTGGGTATGACAGATATAACAGGGGTTATGACCATAACCATGACTGTCGATGGTCTTGGTATAACACTGCGGCACCAGATACGAGGTAGGATTATGCAGCGCCGTAGATGCCAACCGGGCATCCACCTTGCCCAATACCGGGGCCACGGCGGCTTTTGGCTCAGGGTTCTGAACCGGATCGGAGGATTCACAAGCGGACAAAACCGCCATCATTGCGAGACACACAAAACTGAAGGGATGTTTGATCATGGAATTATTCTTACAGAAAAAGGAGTTCAGATAGCTCTGAACTCCGAACGCGATTAACCTCGACATTAATCGAATGTTTTTACTATTTCATTTTCTTGGCAGGAAACGGTCCAATATATCCGGTGTAAGCCGCTGCTTCACCATGACCGGTGTTCTTGTCTTCATCAGACTCGCCATAAGGATGCTGTACCACGCTCATCAGATACGCCCAACCGTTGATATCAGGGTACCAGTAAGGAGAAGTGGTCTCAGAACCGTAAGGAGTCGTTTCAATACGAGTCAGTTGAGAAGTTTTCAGGTTATACGCCCAGATTGCGTCATTCTGGTGACCAGAACCGGTATCTTCACCGATGATCAAGGTGTCATAACCGCTCATGTACGTCAGGTTATCAGGGTTGGCGATACCATTGATATGACAGCTGTTGTTCGCCTCAAAACCTTTAACCTGTGGCGCACGGTCAGTCACAGGACGCCCCACCACCAGACCGGTCATGCTTTTCACGACATAGTCAGAACCGATATTTTTGTCTGTTCCAACCGGCAACTGATACACAGCACCACACTTATTAGGGCTATCCAGACGAATGTCATTCGATCCACCCAGGTCATAAGACTTGCTTGGCTTACCGCCTTTTTTGAAGTCTTCCATGCCACGCTCAACTTCAGACATAGCCATGAAAATACTGTTGTATTCCGGCGCAAAGGTAATGCCTTCTTCTTTCCGGAACTCTGTGGTCGCACCCATCATCGCGGCATAACGACGAGATTCCAGACGTGAAGCCACTTTCTCCATACCCGGCTTGACCTGCAGACACTCAAAACCGTAACCACCCGTGTTCACACCGGTAAAGCCCGTTGGGCACTGACCCTCTTTACTGCCTTCAGCAGTTGCGAAGATATCATCGAAGGTGACTTTCTTAGGACCATCCAGATAAGGTTTGATCTCTTCATCGGTCGCATGACCCAGATTGATCCATTCGATATCCGCTGCACCCACGCCGTAAGAACTGGTTTGATTCCACTTCAGGGCATACAAAGTACCGGCAGACAAATCTTTCTTCTTATCAGCCACAAACATGAACAGGCTGACGTTAGTACCGTCATCAGTGATATAAGCCGTTTTCTGATCCGGCATAACATACGCCAGCTCAATCGCCATACGGCCCATGGCAAAGTGTTTTTCAATCGTTGTGGTGGGATCGCTCTTACCCTTGGCCTTAACCGTGATTTCAGTGTTCCAGCCATAATAATAAGGGTTCCACTCCATACCGCTGGTGTAATAATCCAACTGGGTTTTGGAGTAATCGTCTTTAGCCACATCGGCATTGGTTTTCAGTACCGCCGCATTCGGCTCATATTCTTCTGATGCCAGATGAGTGTTCCAAGGCGTTACCGACGCCGCACAATGCACCCAACCACCCCAGGTATTGGACTGATCCAACTGCCACTGATTAATCGGTGTCAGCTCACCGGTTTTTTTATTCTGATCCAGCTCCAGCAGGAAGAACGCACCCGGACGGGTTTCATGCTGGGAAACAGAGAACAAGCGCTTACCAACAGGCAACAAAGACGTGTGCTCATTGGCATTGGAAATTCTGATTTCACCGTCTTCGCCGCGGATAGGATTACCATCGGCATCGATAATCTGACCAAACTTAATACCATTCAGCTCCTGACCAGAGCGCATCAACGTATGAAAACCAAAATTGGCAACGGGCTGGCCATCGATCTCAGCCGCAGAAACACGCACTTCACGCTTTTCTGCATCCGTCAGTGGAGCCGAAACACCATCGAAAGTCAGGACCGCGTCGGCGCCCAGCTTCTTGGCGGCATATGCAGCTGTTGCCACAGACATGCCAACAACGCCAGCCAGCGCAACGGCAACCGCCAGGCCCTTCACAGCAAATTGCTTGTTCATGGAAAGTACTCCTAAATTATTGTGCTGCACGAATTGCAGTCTTGTAGTCGGGGGAAATCCGAGTCGTTCAAATATCCGGATGGCGACACACTAAAGGGAAAAAATGACAGAAATATTGCAGAACGCTGACAAGATGGCATTTCAGCCAGAAAATCCAAAAACGCCCGGATTTGCCCCGAAAACCAGCCAAACCCCACAATCCAGGGAGCTTGCAACCCTCACCAGGCCCTAAACGACGTGAAACAAACCCTTTTAAATCAAAGCACTAGCACTTCGGCAAAAGCCCCGTTATAATCCCCGCCCGCAGCTGACCGAGGCACTCGCCTCAAGCAATACCAGACCTCAGCTGAACCTACCAAGGTTAAATGGGCCCATAGCTCAGTTGGTTAGAGCATCCGACTCATAATCAATAGGCCAGGGGTAAAAAAGTTTAAATGGGCCTGTAGCTCAGTTGGTTAGAGCACACGACTCATAATCGTTAGGTCCTCGGTTCAAGTCCGAGCAGGCCCACCATTTAAACCTTTAAAATCAATAAGTTACAAAATTTCTTGCGGTTTCGCCGGGGTCTGAAACTACGTAACCCCACGTCACTCCCCCTCTCGACTACTAAACTCCTCCTGTAAGAACTATATTTGCGGGGTTACACTGGGGTTACATTAGGTGGTCACATAACCGGGTTGAAGCATCACCTTGAAATGCTCTTTTGACCTTCAGCAATAGCGGTCCAGCAAGAGCCGTAAAGGAGATAGCCCATAACAATGTCTAACAAAAGGGCTAATACGAATATGAACAAAGTTTTCATATGCATGGCGAATTCAAGAAAGCTATCTGGCAGATGCATTGCCGGGAAAGAGTTTGAAAATAATCAGGTGGGAAACTGGGTAAGACCTATTAGTGCGAGAGCTGAGCATGAGATATCCGAAAATGATCGACGTTATTCGGACGGAAGCACCGCACAAGTCTGGGACATTATAGATGCCCCTTTTAAAAATAAGTCACAACATGCCGCCCAGGAAGAAAACTATTTGATAGACGACGGTTACTATTGGGAAAAAGTCGGACAATATTCAGGAAGCATAGACGCACTCATCGACTCACCACCTACCTTATGGCAAAACGGCAGCTCAGGTTACAACGGTACCAACGATCGCGTTCCTGTAGCTTCAATATCCCAACCAGTTCAGTCTCTGTACTTCATTGCTCCCAGCAGCATCGATATCATTGTGAGGACAGAGGGTGCTGAATTTAATAATGCAAAACGAAAAGTAAGGGCTGACTTCACCTACAATGGGGCATCTTACTTGCTATCGATTACAGACCCTGTAGTTGAGCAAACGTATCTAGCACAAGGTGAAGGCACCTACCAACTATCGGGCAATATATATATGACAATAAGCTTGGGTGAGGCGCTAAATGGATATTACTACAAACTAGTTGCGGGACTTTTTGAGGCGAAATAATGAACGTATACTCTATTGGATTCACACAAAAAAAAGCTGAAAAATTCTTTTCGCTCCTTCGAAATGAAGAAATAACAAGATTAGTTGACGTACGACTTAACAATGTATCTCAGTTGGCAGGTTTTGCAAAAAAAGACGACTTGATTTTCTTCTTAAAGGAACTCTGCCAAATTCAGTACATTCATATGCCAGATTTGGCTCCAACAAAGGACATACTCGATCCATACAAAAAGGGAAATATGGAATGGCGAGAATATGAGGACAAATTTATAAACTTAATGATAAGAAGGAACATCGAGAGAATCGATCACTCCATCATTAAAGATAGCTGCCTTTTGTGTAGCGAACACAAGCCTCACCACTGCCACAGACGCCTTGTCATTGAGTACCTGAACAAAGAATGGGGCGAAAATTTCGAAGTGAAACACTTATTTTAAAGCACAATATTTATGAAATTACTGATCCTCTACCCCAGTGAGTTTAAGAGCTTTAGCAAGTTCACCAGAAAGCTAGACAAAATCCTTTCTGACCGGGAAGCTGATGAAGTCATATTTTTGCTCGACCCCAATAACTTCATTGAGGAATATTTCAGAGAGAACAAGCCAAACACTAGATCCCGGCAATGCAAGTCATGGCCAGAAATCAATGCAACTCATGCCATTATATTTGACGATGGCGAAGAATTTCCTATTGAATACAGAAATCTAAAAGAAAGCGGTGTTGATACAAGAAGAATTAAAATTCCTATTACAAGGGTCATCAATATCAAAAAAGAAGACCAGTATAAAAACTTAAAATCCACCTCTGAATATGAATATATTGGCCGTGGTTCTTACTGGGGAAACCCGTATGCAATGCATGAAGATGGCGCATCAAGAGACGAGGTTATTCGAAAATTTAAATATGACTTTGACTATGAAAAATTTCCAAATAAAGAAAAATCGGAAGTGTACAAATTGGCAGGTAAACGACTAGGCTGTTTTTGCAAGCCAGAAGCCTGTCACGGAGACGTGTTAGCCGATTTTTTGAATAGCTGGGATGATGGAAATTAATCTATTTCCTTTAAGCAAGCACATAGTAACGAGCACCTAATGACCGAAAGATATTTTCCCAGATTTCTGGTTACCAAGGCTGAATATGATGCAGCCTCCTCTGAAGAGCGGAGCCGCTATAACTATGTCGTGGTGCCAGATGAGCCAATCTCATTGCCTAACATCTGCTGCGCCATGAAAACTGAGCGGGAAAGTGCCGAAAACCGCACTAAAACCCGCCCACTCAATGAAAGGAAATGACGAAAACCGCATGAGTGCAGTTTCAGTCTTCAAAAATACGGGATAAATCCTCCAATTCATCTATTTTCGAGCTGAAAAGCGCTTTACTGCGGTTTTCGGCAATTTCTACCTGTCGCCTCTCTTGATTCCGCTCTTCCGCCTGGCGCATCACTTGCCTCAGTTTGAAACGCTCCAAGCCGTTGGCCAGGCACTCATTGTGAATTGTCTGAGGGCTGTGCAATGCAGACCTCAACGTGTCCAGGATCGTTCCATCTTGGTTAGACGCCATCAGCCACCTCCGCACCCAGGTATTCTTGCTTAATAAGCGCCAATTGCTGGTCATTAAGTTTTCCTGCCTCACAGGCGGAGTTAACCAGGCTTTCAAGCTCATCAACGGTCAACATGCTGGTCACTACGCTGGCCAGGGCTGCCGGGGCGAGCGCACGACTGCTGAACACTTCGGCTTCGCCCTTATCCTCGCCGTTTTCAAAATAGGCCGTTTCACACATGAGGGCATAGGGGATCTCTCCCAGCCCTTCAGCAACAACACGCACAGAAAAAATCTCTCCCTGGGTGTCTCCCCATTCATCGCTATCAGACTTAAACGTAACCATCGACATACGACAATCTCTAGCAGCCTGATTGAAGTCATCATCATTTAATCCGCTGTTATAGATCGTTACCTGAAGTTTGCAATTTAGCCGACTCTGGAGAGAGGCCACTTGATCCTTTACCAGTTCAATTTTTGATTTACTCATTGGTTTTCTCCTGATTCATTACATTTTCGGACTACGTGAGGAACTGGAATTTGTGTTGTCCGGTGTATTGGTTGCGCCGTTGTTTTTCTCGAACTTGTTCTGATATTTTTGATCTTGCTGGAAGCGGCTTTGAGCGGCTTCTGCCGCTGATTTTTGATCCGCCGCCAACCCTTGGGCAGGCGCTTGTCCATATTTCGCCAGCTCTTCTTTCGTAGGCTTATAGCCCTCGACCTGAATCCCCATTGTTTGCCCCTGAATCCACACGGCTCGGCGGTATTCTTCGGAGCCGAACGCGCGAATTTCCTTCCACTCTCTATCCTGTACTTTCTGCTGAGCCAGTTCCAACTCAGCCGCCAGAGCCCATGAATTTAAAGTCTGGCTGTGAATTGCCTTTCCAGAATCGCGGAAGGCCTCCGCGCCCTCATTTTTCCCTTTCGTCCAGCGGTATACACCTTGAGTATCAGCCTGAAACATGCTGATCACGCTGCCCCGGTTAGGGTCGATCTGTGCAGGTTTCCAACGCTCCTCATTAGCCTGTTCCGTAACTTGTTTTTGCTGTGCCTCCATACGTTTTTTAGCCTGCTGGTAAGCCTCGTCTGCTGCCTCCTGTGAAGCGGCAAGGCCGCCAAAACCGGCTGCTGGTTTTTGAGATGCCTGAGCATCGTTTGTTTCAATGGTTTGTTGTTGGCTTTGCATACGTGCAATCCTCGCGGTTTGAATATCAATAATGTTGTTTTGAGCCTTGATTGCTTCATTTAGCTGCCAGCGAGAGGCCCGCTCGTGGTAGCCCATCCTGGCCAGTTGCATGTTCAACGGGCCAACGTGGATTTCAGGAATTTTGTCTGTGATTCCCTGCTCCTGTAGGGATAGGTGAGAGATGCGCTCATCGAGACCGGCAGCCTCCAATTCGGAGTTCACAATGGAACTCCACTTTTCCCTGATCGCATCTATTTGTTGTCGCCCTGTTGGTAATCCATTTTTTCGGAGTTTGGCATCGCTCCATTCAAGGAATGTTTTCAGTTTTCCCAGTTCTCCAGCCGCGTCCATTGGGCGAGTAGTCATCAATAAATGGGCGTGCAAATTTCGGTTGTCTCCTCCTCGACCTGGCGCATGCACGCAAACGTCAATAGCAACCTGGTATTGAGCAATAAGCGCTTGAGAAAATTGCTCAATAATTCGGTGATGCGCATCTCTTCGAAGTTCATGTGGCAGCGCAAGAATCCACTCTCTGGCCACCCTGGAATCTGAGCGCTTCTCTGATATTTCTGCCAGATTCCATAACTCTTCTCGGGACAGTCCAGCACTGTTAAAAACAAACTTATTCAACACACCTTTTTTGCGTTCGTAATCGTTAATAATTCCGGTTCTTTCATCCATGATTTTTTCCGCTGCGCGATACGCCGCCGCAGCCGTAGCGCTTCGCCCTTTCGAACGAGCAATGAGCGATGTTTGGCAATAAAAAATGGCCATGAAAAGAACCTCGGTTTTCTCTTTTTCGCGCAGCGAAAAACGCATGACTTGGAACAAGTCGTATATGCGCCCTTCAGTTGCCAGGGAGGCTTGCTCCGTGCCAGCTTTAAAGTCTGTGCAATGCTCGCTCCCGCTCGCCCAACGTGCCGTTTAATTGCGCGTTAACTTGTTGATATTTAAGGACTTTTTCCTTTACCCGAAAACTATCAGGCATTAATCTGGATGGGAAGAAAATTTGTTCATTTAGTGGAGGTTGTAAATGTCTTTAAAGCCAAAACAGCGGCGCCTTTTGGAAGAGGAAGCCCAACGTAACCCTGGAGGGCCAGCAGCCCAGATTCTCAAGAACCTTGCTCAGGAAGAAGCGAAGGCAATTGACCTAATGCGACAAGCCAGCGAACAAGCAAAAAAAGATATGACCCGACAGAAAATTCTGATCGGTGTAGCCGTTCTCTCAGAGTGCGAGAAAAACCCCACGTTTAGAGAGCGTTTTGAAAAAGTTTTATCCAGGCATTTAACCGCGACACGAGACAAAGAAATCATGAGCCGATTTGGCTGGGAGATGGAAAATGAAAACACTGAAAATAATATTGATTCTGCTCCCGCTACTGCTGAGTAGTTCGGGGGCCTTTGCATCGATCACCGATGTTGATCCGCAGGATAAAAGCCTCGAATATCTGCGCTACATTTTTGGTTCAACTGTTGATGTCATAACAGGTGGAACCGGACCAGCCAATCCAGATTCTGTTCTTGGTGCAATGTCACAAATTCTCAACACAGGAATGCTCGTTTTTACCGGCCTTATTATTGGCTATGTGTTTCTGACTGGAGTGCTGAATTCGGCACACGAAGGCAATCCATTAGGCCGAATGTATTCAACCATGTGGGTGCCTTTGAGAATGGTTGTCGCGCTGGCTTTAGTTTTGCCATTTAGTGGTGGTTATTCGACTATGCAGATCGGTGTTATGTGGTTAGCCGGGCATGGTATCGGGCTCGCCAATTCAACCTGGAATGCAGCTCTGGATCACATCACAGGCACCGGTACTCTATACCCGCCACAGATCACTGTCGATTATGAAAATACCGCTATGAGAATCCTCGAATCGAGGGTGTGCATGCACGGCATTAACACGGCAGACAGACACATAAACGTGGAAGAAAAACCGGTCGAAATTGTTGATGATGATCAGGTGGTATCAGTCCGTTCCTCTGGGACAACAGAAGCCCCGCTTGTGCCTGTCCAGCATCGTGTAATGCAGCGCTATGATTCGGTGTATGGATTGGCCGGAGCGGGTATTGCTTACGGTGCTGCCTGGCTTAGCGGCTTCCCAAATGGCATTCCCAGATCTTACGGCTCAAATCCGTGCGGATCTATCACGTTGGAGTTTGCGGAAATAGACGAAGGCACCGCGATAGATACACCCGTTCGGAGTTTCCAAAATAAGGTGATTGCGGCACATGCACAGCTTGATGAGGACCTTGATTCCCTGGCTCGTGAAATTGTTCTGAGCACTGTGGATGAAACCGCCCCCGCACCGGATCAAACAGCCTACAATCTGGCCGTTAATAATTTTAAAATGGAATACCAAAAGGCCATCTCAGATGCTTTGAGTGAGATTGCCAGTGCTCGCGTTAATAAGTGGGCAGGGGGCAACCCGGACGCCGCTGGAATGACTGTAGGGGCTCGTGATGCCGGATGGATCTCAGTGGGTGCCTGGTACTGGGATTTGCAGCGAGTTAATGCAGAAACCCAGAAAATGGTTTCAGTTAAAGCGGAACTCGTGGGGCCGACAGAGGCAGCGCTGGAGCATGACGACTACCAGTCGTTCATGGATGGTCTGGCAGCATACTCTCAGAATATGCTGGTCACAGATCCAGCCACAGGCACACCGGTAAATGCGCTGGAACGCAGCACCTATGCCGACGATAACGCTACTTTAGGTTTTGTAATGGGTCGCGTTGAATCCGTTATCAATTTTGCGTTATCCGAACCCGATCCAGTAGCAGGGCTGGCCAACGTCGGGCATGTGATCATTGGGACGTTTGAAACGGCACTGACCGCTGCATTCGTCTCCGATCTGGCGGCCTGCGTTGCTGACGACACCAGTGAGGCAGTGGGCGGTTTGATTGGTGGTGCGGCCCGTCCCGTCACCAGTACGCTATGCCGGATGACAAACAAGGCGTTGTGGTCATTGGTCGGCGCTGGCCTGCTGCTGATCCCTATTGCGTTAATGCTGGCCTTTTATCTGCCTGCCACACCTATGATTCTCTGGATTATGGGGGTCGCCGGTTGGTTCGTGATGCTCATCGAGGCCGTGATAGCGGCTCCTATATGGGCTGTAAGTCATGCCATGCCGGAAGGTTCCGGGTTCATCGGGGAAAGAGCCAAAGCGGGTTACATGGTCGCGTTGAGTGTGTTCCTTCGACCTGCGTTAGCCATATTCGGGTTTTTCGCATCCATGCTCCTGGTTATCGTAATGCTGAAGGTGGTCATGCTCATATTTTTGCCTGCCATGAGTGGCATGATCGGCGACTCAATCAGCGGCGTGGTAACCGCAGTCGCAATGCTGGGAATTTTCACCGTGCTGATAATCCAGATCGCTCATCGAGCGTTTGGATTGATACATGAAGTACCGGACAAAGTGCTGCGTTACATCGGCGGGGGATCTGAAAATCTCGGTGAAGCGAGCCAGGAGCAGCAGAGCCGCTCCGTATTCGTTGGTGGCGCGGCTAAAGTTGTTGGAGGAGCTGGCCACACCATGCGGGATAAAACGCGCGGAGGCGCTCAAAGCATGGCTGACGCGGCTGGAAGTGGGCTAAAAAATGCGGCTGGGGCAGCCAAAACAGGCATGAGTAAAATCTCTAAAATGCTCAGCCCGAAATAAAATAGGACTACAGCCTAAACCAGCCAGCAAAAGCCAGGAAGTCCAGTGCTTCCGCCAGTGGTTCCAGCACGGATGCCGGAACCGTTGTATTGATCCAGTAAGCTACAACGCCACTGCTGAAAATCGCTGGATGCCCCATGATTCCCACCAGGTTAGTAATGATCAGAACTGCGATCGCAATATTCCAGGGCAGGTAAATCCCTGTCCATGAGTGAATCCTGCGACGAATCGGCGGAACAAGGCAGCCAACTAAAACTAAGATACACAGCAGCCACAATGCGCCACAGCCTACCCCGAGTGCGATTGACTCCCAAGTCTGTCTGCCCCAATCATCAGCGGCCAGACGCTCGGCCCATTTAGCCAGCTCTCGCTGGCTCATCAAAAAGTCACTCATGATGCGACATTCCTCTCTATATTTTTATGGCAGTTTGCTTCAACGTACCGCTATATAGATACCTGTCAAATCAACTGGAAACCCGGCTTGCACCGGGTTATAAAAGCTCACTTTTCGTCTATGAAAGCGGCGGCAGAGTTGGCCAGGCGATCCTGCCCTCGCAACACGCGAACAGTTACCCAGGCAACCGTGGCACAGTAAAAAATGGCCGCTCCAGTTAGCACCTCACTTGAAACACTTCCTGCCAGGGCATTCATAATTCCCAGGCAAATAGTCATCGCAACTGCCACGCCTACGCAGTGGATTAGAATCGCTGAAATTTTTCCTTTAGTCATTGTAAGGTCACCTCATGATTGTATTGATTAATGACCCTAAAATAGTGGTCAGCCTGTATATATTCGGCAAGCGTTAACTGCACATTTCCGTAAAAACCTGATTCACCAAAGCTCAATACTCCCCCCTCGTAATCGCCTTTTTCTACATGCTGTAAAACGGCTGAATGCAATGGTGCTGTAACCGAGGCCTGACGGCCGAAGAGCCGTATTACCTCGTTGTCGGTATCAAACACGATTTGTTCATCATCTGAATTGCAACGCTGTATAGAAAAAACGGCCATGTCATACCTCCTGACTACTGGACTGGTGGCGAACGATTATTCCCCAATTTTTGACGGTAAGGCAGCCATCGTTGCGTGATCGCTCAATGACAACCTGATAGTTACTCTGCAATTGTTTAAAACGGGATTCAAGTTCCCTCTCAGTTAGACCGGTACTTGATGCCAACCCCGCCACTGTAGGACGCTCGATGCGCTCCAACGCCACTATGACAGGCAAAACCCGTTTGAACTCTCGTGAGTGAATATCTCTTACTGTAAGATCGGCATCAGCCATGAATCACCTCCTGGTTAGGTGGTTGTGGTTAGTCCTGGTTGAGTGTGTCCGCACTCAGCCAGGATGCTTATGCTTTTTTACCCGGAGCATTTGTTTTGATGCTCTCAGAAAGTTTTTCGAGCTGTGCCAGTAATTTTTCCTCTCTTTCCTGGGCAGCCTGCAAGCTCTTTTCATACTGGCTACAGCGCTCTGCCAATACGGCAGCCTGGGTACCGGATTCTGCCAGCTCCGCTTTAGCAGATTGTGAAGCCTGATCCAGCTCATCGACTTTTTGCTCCAGGCTTTTAACCTGGTCTTTGAGATCATCGATTTGCTGCTCCTGCTGCTCGCTTACCGCGATGGTTTCATCCAGCTTTTCCTGCATCAGGCTACGTTCTTGCGCAAGCTTTTCACGGTCAGCTTGGATTTCTTCATCCGCAGCTACTCTTGCCTGCCTCCATATTTGCTGAATTAGTGTCTGAGCATCCGCAGCCAATTGCTCGGGCATCTCAGGTACTTGCGAGGCTTCAGCATCTTTCCCATCCGCTTCACGCCATGAATCCAGATGCTTTTGAATGGTGGCCATTCCACCGCGATCACCCAACAACTTGCGAATCTTTGGAGCGCTGGGGCGCTCACCACTCTCGACCAACCTACGGGCGGCGGTAGAAACATCCTCAAAAGTAATTCTGCTCATATTTGGATTCCTGCAATAACTTAGCTTTCCGTAATTATCCGATCAAAGACCATTAAAGTCAAGTGTAATTACCGTATTTACGTAATTACGGTAATTACCAATAAAGGAAATAAAAATTGTCACTACCAGGCGCATGTCTATTTCATGGGGAGTATGTAATTACGCTCAGCGTCGGCGCCACCTTCATCAGCCTTGCCAAAACCGGTCAATCTGGTATCTTGAATATCGGAGCTGAATGCCAAGGCTGTAAGTGACCTAAAAGACAGCAAGCTGAACTACCTGCCAATTGCAGTTGATCTTTATTAACCCTGCTGGCAAGCGTAGTGATTTAAACACTTACCACTACCTTCAAAGTCCAGCATTGTTAAGAAAGGATCACTCCTATGAGTACTGATCTCTCAAAACTGTGTGCAGATTTCCTGCGTCAAAATCATACGTCTCGTTCTACTGAAAAGCTGAAAGCGTCCCATGCCAGAGAGCTGGTGGCGGCATTTTTTGGGTATAAGAGCCATGCAGCACTTATGGCCGAGAAGGCCTATCCACTGGATCGGCTCGAAGAGGCATATATCTTCGTTCCCGATATACCGCTCATGAATGACAGGCGTGCAAAGCTAGGCGGCCTGCCAGATGATCTTACCTCGTCAATCGACATCGCCAAGCTCTTATCAGGCATGCTTTCCGATGAGGGGTTATGCGGTGGAAATATCTGGCTCTATGACTCGCTGGAAACCTACATTGCCGAGGTCTTACTTCCTGATTGTCAAACGCTGATAGATGATCAACTGTCGGGCACGATGGCAGAAACAAACGCGGGATTTTTCGATTCACCATATTATGACGATGTGCAGATCGAAGATCGTGGTGATGAGCTGGTAGCAATCGCCAAAACCCAGTACAAGGGCGAGCCACTGGATGACAAGCCCTTCTGTGGGGACACCATTGATATGGTTGTCCAGGTGGCATTGCCCCGTATGGCTGGTAAACGCGGTTTCTACGATTTCGAGCTGGAAGTTGGTGGCAGCGTCAATGACGACTGGGTTGATCCTGAACTGCGATACGGCAAACGCCCTCGGAGCAATTTAGCAGCAGAGCTTGGTATTACGAACGATGATCTGGAATTGCTGGAATGGGAAACACTGGAAAACAGTAGTGATGATGGTCTGCTCTATGACTATGTGTTGACCTTTGATGAAAGCTGTCCACTTGAGATATTGGAAAAGATCGATGGCTTGAATGACGACCGAACCATCCGAGTGAGCGTCAATGCTTTTGATAACCCCTATCCAGATGAGCCGGATGAAGCTATGCATTACGAGGTTCCAAACGTCCGCCCCAAGGATCAGTGGCTTGAAATGACTGGCGGATTTCGGTTCGGTGAAACCCTGGAGCAGTTTCAACACAGGCAGGCTGAAATCCATGCTTTGCGTAACCGCATTGCTCAGGGGCAAGCTACGCCAAACGATATTGATCGTTTATCGCACCTGTTGGGCACCGATCAGGACGATGAGTTCGGTGATATGTTCTAACGGCTGATAACGCATGCCGGACCAAAAATGGCTGTTTGCGGGGATTTTTGAAGGGGCAACGCTCCTTCCACTAAATGATTTTTCTTCCAAACTTTTCTTCCCGTTCTTGTAGAAACCCAAGGCCAGTCGCCGCACCCAGCGGCGGCTGCGCCGGATCTGAATATCCTATATATCCTGCCAACTTCGGGCGGGTGTGCGACGTTTCGGGCGGCTGTGCGACACCTCCGGGCGGGTGTGCGACGCTATCGGGCGGGTGTGCGACGATCTGAAGGGACTGCACTTACTTTTCGGACTCTGCCTCCATCAATAACAATACCAATTTGCTCTAGCCTCTCAACATCCTCCCTCAAGCGAAAGCGGGCATCCCTCAACGCCTTTCCTGAAATCTCTCCAGACACCGCCAGAATTACGGTATCCAGAAACCAGCCCCCTGCTGGCTCGTTTTTGTGACTCAGGACATGCCTGGCAACCGCCTGACCGATTCCATGCCGCAGCCGAGCAATTGGAGCCGGATTGTAGTAAAGGGCCAAATCGCGCTCCAGAAGCTCTACCAGCGCCTTTCCCAGGCGTACTTTCCACAGATTTCGAGTGCCTCCCGTTAGTGGATCGGGACGGGTCTTAATAGAAGGATCACGGTGATCAATCAGATGGCCGGCGATGGGCACGTCAAACTGTGGTCTTTTGATGGTGATAATTGCTGCGCACAGCTCAACCAACAGTTTCTCCATCTGCGCGAAGCTATACCGACTGTCTGACAGGGTTTTTCGCACGTTAGCCGGGTCAACCAATAACTCAACCCCACCATCCGAAATAGCTCGACTATCCTCAGCGCAGTAGAGAATTGCCTCCAACAAATCAGCGTGGCGCTGGCCTAACCTACCAATTACCCGGCAACGCCCAAATGGGGTTTCCAGCCAATTCCCCTCCCGGTATTTGGGCCGTTGGCTGGGCTGGAACAGCATCAGTCGGGCCTGTGTGATTGTGCTGGTTGGGGCGACCAGGTTACCACTCTTCATTAGCTTCCCCGACCTTAAAAGGAGTGGCCTTTTTGCCGCTATCGCTGCTTTTGGCTGCTATCAAATCCACAGGCAGGAGTACCCCTCCATTTCGCCGCTCATACCACGTATCGGGCTGATCCATTGTATAGTTCTGTTTACTAACACCGAACCGCACAAAAGATTTTCTGCGATCATTATTTATAGGTTGCCGGTCATAAGCCCTATCACTTAACTTCCTGGCTTCCACCTCTGACATTCGCGCTACAAATCCGCACCAACGCGCGTTGTCAACCAATGCTGAAGCACCTCGTGCAGCCTGCTGCTGATCGGCCTGCCCCTCTCTGGCCGCCCCTTTATTGACGTGGTGCAGATAAAGAATCGATGCACCTGTTTCCACCGCAATATACTCAAGTGTTGAAACAAGTCGTGACATATCTCCATTGCTATTTTCGTCGAGCGAGTGAACACGACTTAATGTGTCCAGGACGATTAATCTAGCCCCAGCACCCAACTCAATAAGCCAATCACTGTGCTTTTTGTCCATGACGTTCAAGCGGCGGCCCATGATCGACTCAAGCGCAAGATTGCTCGCAATTGCCTCACGGGCCGGATTTTTTAAATGCTGGCCAATTGCGTGAATCCGCCCCACTAAAACAGATTCAGGATCCTCTCCAGCTAAGTAAACTACGCGCCCAGTTTGCTGGGGCTTAATCTGTAAAAGATCGCCGCCGGCAACGCTGCAAGCAATTGACATAACCGCTTCCAAAGCCCAAAAGCTCTTTCCTGTTGCACCAGGTGCAACCAGTGCCCCGACCGTTCCAGACAAAAAGCCTGGCCAAATAAAATCAAGCGGCGGCGGCTGATTAGAAAACGCTGCTAGAATATCAATCGCCACTTAGTTACTCCCCTGAGTCAACAGCCCACCTTGCTCGGCGAGCCATTTATGCAGTTCAGATTGAGGGAATAATCGACGGCGACCCACCTTGACAGAGGGTGGCATAAGCTCCCCTCTGCTCATGCGGTTGCGCAGGCCACCAGTTGACATACAAAGCAGGTCTGCGACCTGCTCATAAGTCAAATATTTTTCATTGGTTGTAGGCATCTTGCAGTTCCCCCAAAAACTTAGGTAAAGCGACTAAACGATCTTCAGCCTCTTCCTCCTTACCAGCACTTAACAGTGCATAAACTTCCCCCAAATATTTTTTTAGGTCAGCTTTAAATAACGGGAAAAAACCATCAATTTTCGGGGTGTAGTTATCCCAATGTTGATTTTGGTGGTAAGTGTCACACCCTAATCCAGAACCATCAGAATACAGGTAGACTCTCAAACTCCATTCAATCCGTCGTAAAGGGTTAAGCGGGCGCAATTCTTTTTCCAACTTCAAAATTTCTGACCAGTCTTCAGAAAAGCTCATCAACAATTCCTCACTCAATGATTTAAATTATGGCAATACATGTTGCCGTATTGCGTATGCTTATATTGAGTGACAGTCAACGTCCGATGCATTAAAAAAGTGGAGAAAAGTGAAGATAATTCCAAGAGAATTTCCCATCATGCTTTTGAGTTGCACGATGGGAACTTACCGAATGATGGGCAAAGGAAATTAATCAGAAATAGAGATCAGGTTTTTAATTTCTTAACGCTGTTTTTATGTCGACAACTTTACTTTTGAGCATCATACCAATAAGAAAATTTTGTATTTTTTCTGCTGATGGGCGAAGAGTTTCAGCCGTCAAGATGACATACCCTGCTGTCACATCATCCCGCCCTGTGGAGTGATTCATCAGGCGCTTAAGCTTATAACTTCCTACATCCAGATGCTCCGCTGTGGTGGCAAATGTCCGCCTTAAATCGTGAAAATCACAACGGGTTCCCGACAGGGTTTTAACCTTGGCCACCACTTTCTTGGGCTCCCGCACCTGGCCATATTCATTTTCGGCGGCGAATACATATTCGGAGGAAATACGGCTTTTCTGCTTCTGAAAAAGTTTGTCAATTTGCTTGGTGATTGGCAGCTCTAAAGGCAACCCGTTTTTTGTTTTATGACCAGGGATAGTGAAGATTGCCGCTCTTAGATTCACCTCTGACCATTTCAGTCCAAATATCTCCCCACGTCTTAATCCAGTCAGTAGAGCGAACAACATGGCATCACAGACAGACTGGCCAGTTGGCGTTTCTTGAGATCTTACCGTGCTCAACGCTTCATAAAAATCAGACAGCTCCTTGGGCCGTATATGAGTATGTCGGCGCGGAACGTTATTCCACTGCTTGCGGTGGGACAAAACCTCTGTTGGGTTTTCCGGAAAGATAGATGAACCATCCTTATAGCGGTACTCATCCTTAGCAAAATTGAATATTGCCCGCAGCACCCGCATGGTCAAGTCTGCCTGGGCTTTGGAGGCGATGCCCGCATGAATGTCGGCAACCACCCGGCGATCAATGTCCTTGAGCGATTTATCCACGAGCTTCTTAAGGTGATTACTTACCACGCCCTCATATCCCCTCAATGTGGACACCTTGAGTTTACGAGAGAGCTTGTAGCCTTCAAAGGCTTCTCCCAGAGTCACAGCCGACATAGCCTCAACACGTCGCTGCTCATTCGGGTTCACCCCGTCGCAGAGATCAGCCAAGTGTTTCAGGGCCAGCGTGCGTGCCCTGACTGGCGACAGACCTGGATACTTGCCAAGCGTGATCCGTACCGGGCTGCCACCGGATACACGTTTGAACACCGAGAAACTTTTCACCCCGGTTGCCGTAACCCGCAGGCGCAGTTCAGGGATCTTCTCATCCCGGTACTCAATCCGGGTCTCAGGCAGGGGCAGGTCTTCTATGGCCTGCTTGGTGAAGTTGAATTGTCGTTCCACGTTTGCTCCGGGGTTACACTGGGGTTACATCACAATAAGATTTCATATTACATAGCGTGACCTATGTGTATATAAAAACCTTTAGAAACAATAACTTAGTTATATATTGTGATTTTGTGTGATACCGGATTATATGTTTTACGCAGACTCATAATCGGCAGGTCCCCCGTTCAAGTCGGGGTGGGCCCACCACTTAACCCAGTGTTTATGCGGGTTTCAACACATAGGTACTGGAAATAACAACAGTGTCACAATCCCTTAAAACGGGCTATTAGTGTCACATGAGTGCCACTCAGAAAATCTGTTTTAGACCAGACCCCACGGGGGTTTCACTGTTTTCTTACTATTCTGCCTGTGCAACCATGCGCTTTATCGTTGCACAACGTGCAAACCAAACCTACAGACTCACCCAAAACCCGCTCCACGCGCTGCCTAGGCCGTTCTCGATGCACATATAAAAACTACACAAAAAAGCGTCACACGAAAGCCGAACAGGGGGAGTGTTTTTTTCCGCCGACTTTTATTTTTTGTGAGCGGCCACCAGGGCTACGGGTTATCGGCTTGGCACTAACTTGAGCAATGGTAATTCTCCGTAGTCGGGCGCTGTATCCCGCTTCACGTTGTCCTTTAGGATGGCTTGCATCTTGGCCGCCAGTTCACCCCACTCATCAACAGACACAAGGCGCGAGAACATAGCCACAGGTCGATTCTTCTGCAAGCCCCGATCCTTGATGACTTTCTCGGCAAGCTTAATGAGTGCGGCTGGAATTCGTTTGCGCAGGCCATATCCGACAGGTCTGCTATTGCTTTCACCCTGACGCCATGCGAGGGGTGATGTTGTGCTAGAAATTCAAGCGATCCATACTCTTCTTTAAGAAAGTATTTCCCGTATCGGCTAAGACTCTCTGTCTATACCGCACAAAGGATAACGTCAGTCTTAATATCAGGACCAAGGTATTCCCTGAGAAGCTCGGCCGATGGCAGGCAACTTGTCAGAGTGAGAGGCAGCCACCATCAGCCACTACATTGTGGACAAATATCAGAGTAAAGGGTTTGTCGAAATTAATGGTTAAAGGGTTCGACACACCTCGCAGCCCAGAAATGGATAAGCTTTTAAGATTAGTGTTCGAGGTCATTATTTTCTCCTTCCTTGAGATGGGTATTTTCCAAGGCGGTAAGGCAGTCTCCTCTTTTATTTTTCCTGACGGGATAAGTTTCTCAATAGACTTGATCTCGGAAGCGCAGAGTAATCCCTCAGTCTCAACGGCTTCCATAATCTGCCCTAATAAAACTTTGGAATTACTCATTTAATTAGCCCCTTTTATATTGCCGAAATGAATCCAGGTAAATCTCTATTTTCCGTTACCTCATCGTGAGGAATCAGCCAATACTCCCAAGGTTTTCCACCATGCTTAGCCAAGTATTCAGATGCATTGCCACACCACTTTTTAGCCGCCTCTGCTTTAGCCACCACAACGGCATCCGAGACATCACCGCGTGCTTTAGTTTCGACCATAATGACCTTATCCGTCAGCTCCGCCACAAAGTCTGGCTGATACTCACGTTGATTGACGCCATCTTTGTAAAAGATTTGAAACTGACCACTGACTGGCTTAAACCATTTCTCTGACTCTCGCTCCAAAATAAGAGCG
The DNA here is from genome assembly GCF_000940805.1 of Gynuella sunshinyii YC6258. Lineage (GTDB taxonomy): Bacteria > Pseudomonadota > Gammaproteobacteria > Pseudomonadales > Natronospirillaceae > Gynuella > Gynuella sunshinyii. The sequence continues at coordinate 5,245,487 of NZ_CP007142.1, forward strand.
AAGGTACGCTCGGTATCTGAATCAAATTTCTGCACATCATATAAGCATCGCTTGAAACCACCGAAAAGCATTTTTTTAATTTTTCCTTTATCCTGCACGGTGATACGCACGTTATGAATTTCTTTATCAACCGTGGTATAGGCGGCATCTTTGAGCGGGATAAATCCGGCGGTAACCGTTACTTCGTAAGCGCTGGCCTTTTCCCAGTAATGCTCGGCCATTTGTGCATGAATGGTGTCAGCGATCCGCTTACCAAAGCCAAAGAAAATGTTGTGGAGTTCATCTTCTGAATATTCACGAACATCCCGAAAGTAATTTACGGCCTGAGTCGCCAAGTCATAAATAAGTTCGGCATGTTCGTCATAAGAGATGTCGTCGTAATCAACTAAATGCTCTACGACGTAGTCTTCCAATCGCTGATACTTATGGCTCATTTGGCTAGACAGGCTGATTTGTTCATCCGTCTGCAGGCTGCGGATAATCAAGTCTCTGTTGGATGGCTGAAGGTTGAGATTCCCCATGTCTAACATAAATGGTGTGTAGCCATACGTAACTTCTCCGGAGGGTACAACCATAATTCTGGGAATATCGATGGTTTGCTCTATCACAAGCTTAGTGGTCTTGCTGATCAGCTCGTGCAGATCAATTTTCTCTTCTTCCTCCAGTAGCGATTGCTGTTTTCCGCTTAAATGTTCCGAAACAGCCTTATAAGCTTGCTGCTGAATCTCGTCGTTTAACAGTGACTTACTTGTTGGGGCTATATCAGGCTTGTTCTGAAAGCTTTGCAGCACTCGCAGGGCAGCTATTGCTGCTTCCTTCTCTGCTACACCATTGAATATCGGCTTTTCGCTCTCCTTGTCACCACCCGATTCTTTCAGGGCATTGACTCCCTTAATATCATAGTGGTGGCCAGTAGCGCTTTGAACCGACACTCCAGATACCAGCGCCTCAAGTTTGGAGGTGACCGCCACGCTGTCTTTAGGCTGTTCGCCATTATCCTTTTCCAGTATGACCTGGCGCATGCGTAATGGATTGTTGGGATTATTGGCCTCGTCAACGATCTCTTGAAAACGGTCATGGGCTACAATGTTAAGCCGATCTACCGCATCAACACCGGTGCGTTTTCCATAAGGTAGTCGTAAGCCCCGGCCAATGGATTGTTCAATCAGAGTGCGTGCATTTGCTGCTCGAAGCGGGACAATGGTGTACAAGTTGGTAACGTCCCAACCTTCCTTGAGCATATTTACATGAATAACGATTTCCGTAGGTTCATCAACGCTCTCGACCGCCAATAGACGTAGGATCATTTCCTCTTCTGCAGCACCACTCTTGGAGCTATCGACTTGAATGGCTTTACCTTGGTAGCGACCATTGAAAAATCCGTCGGACTCAATCAGCTCTAACAATTGAGCAGCATGGGTCGTGTCTCGGGCAATCACCAACATAAACGGCTTAACTTGCTTTACGTTATGCTGTTTCGCATAGGTAAAGAGTTCTAACTTCGTCGCCTCATGAAGCCTTACGCCATCTTCCAATTTGACCCGTTCCAACTGCTCCTGGCTATATTGCTTCGGGTCGAAATTCCTTTGTGTAACGACGGCGGGCTCTTTCACAAAACCATCATCCATCGCACATGCCAACGGATAATCGACGATGACGTTTTCAAATGGAACCGGGCCTTTATTCGACTCTGTGAACGGCGTGGCAGTAAGCTCTAATCCCAAGCGAGGCTTAAGCTCATTAATCGCCCTCATGCCGGCACTGGCTCGATAGCGATGAGATTCATCCATCAGCAGCACTAGATCATCCAGCTCTGCAAGATAACTAAAATAGCTATCTCCAAGGTATTCAGACAAACGCTTGATTCGAGGCGCCTTACCACCACGCACCTCGGAGACAATTTTTGAGATATTGAAAATATTGATGGTCACTGGGCTTAATATACCCAAGTTTCGGCCACGCTCTTCATAGTTATCGCCGGTAATTATTTCTGGTGGATATGCCGAAAACTCTGCAATCCCCGTAAACACATACTTAGGCGTATTTGGGGTAAAGTCCGTAATGAGCTTGTTGTAGATAGTCAGGTTAGGCGCCAAGACAAAGAAGTTCTTAATACCATACGCCAGATGAAGGTAGCTGATAAAGGCCCCCATCAATCGCGTTTTACCTACACCGGTTGCCAAAGCAAAGCACAACGAGGGAAATTCTCGCTCGAAATCAGCCAAGGTCGGGAATTCAGCACTCAAGGTTTTTAGCAGCGCGGGAACATCTTGAGTGGGCGAAAGCACGTCTGGTGCAGCCTCAATAGCTTTGGCGAGCGCATGAAGCGATTGCTCCTGAGGCTTGCGCAAGCTCAATCGGCCAGTGATGGCATTCAGGATGCGGGACTTATTGGCATTGTTCATATTGTTTGCAGTCATCTTCCTTTACCCCTGAGCGCCTTCATTATCAAATAGACCTGCCTGCCGTTGCATTGCCGGGGCGTCTTCCTTTGGCTTTTCTCTCATAGGCAGATTTTCCACATTTAGGCTGTAGTCATCGTGGCCCCATTCACAGCGAGACAACACCATTTTAGGGATCTTCTTGAGTGTCAGATTCGGGAATCGATCGGCCTTGCAACGGAAAGCACTACAGCAGACCAACAGGGTTCGGTCTTCGCCCACTTCCTCACTGAGCGCTTGTAACTGCTCAACAGACAGGGTCTGCGTGGTCACATAGATACGATCCTGCTCAGTGGAATAGCCGTGATTCCACCATTCAGTATCCGAAGGTAAATATGAAAAGCCTTCGAGCTTGCAAATAGCTTCCGCTAACATGGTCGCATCATAATCTTTACTGATTACCCAACGACCCCAGCGGTCTTGCTCAAGAAGAGATGGCGCAAGCTTGAAGTAACGAAAACCTCCGCCACCTTGCCAGTTGACAGCTGTTGAGATTCCGCCTTGATCTTCACCGTCAATAACCTTTTTGAGACGAGGGATGATATGGGTATGGCAACTATCTTCAAGCTCAACCAGAATCCATTTTCTACCCATCTTATGCGCGACAGCTCCAGTTGTTCCCGACCCGGCAAATGAATCTAAAACTAAATCGCCTGGATTTGTCGCAATATGCAGAATACGTTCTATCAACCTTTCTGGCTTAGGAGTACTAAAGGCGTTTTCTGCAGTATATAGGGCATGCATTTCTTTTTTTGCCTCATCGGTATGCCCCGCCTCCTCATGAGGCCACCAAGTCCAAGGTGTCATTCCTTCAATGTCTTTCAAAAACTGGATTCGGCCAGGTACGGCATTTCCGTCTTTGCCGAAGTAAATCCTATTATCTGCAAGTAACTCCTTGAACTTTGGCTCTATAACTTTCCAACATGAGCCAGGTGGAGGTGTGTGTACTTTTCCTGTTATAGGTGAAACTATTTCATACATTTGATTAGGTCTATAACCTTGCGCAGATAATGAAACGGATCTCCAAAGACCTCTTGAGTCATTATTTGGGTTTTTATAAATTTTCTTTTGCTTTTCACCTAGCGGCAATTTATTTCTTGACGCTTTGAACTTATTCTTATCTTTTACATAAACGAGAACGTATTCATGAGCATCGCCTATAGATTCTCGGTTTTCTCTTGAATATCTCTTTTGCCAAACATTTGTTGCTAAGTAACAATTGCGTCCGCATACCTCATCCATTATTACACGAAGATAAGGCATTTCTCGGTCATCTATAGATACCCAAAGTGATCCCTCTGCAGGCTCTAGCAATCGCCATATAATCTCTAAGCGCTCCCTGATTAAACTTAGCCATAGAGAGTGTTCCACTCCGTCATCATAATGATCGAATGCGCTACCTGTATTGTATGGAGGATCTATGTAAATACACTTGATTTTTCCACTATATTCTTTTTCTAACGCTTTGAGAGCTAGAAGGTTATCCCCGTAAATAAGTTTATTATCAAAAATATCGTTTTCAGACACCTTATGACTTGCATGGTATGATTTGCTCGAGTCTTCCACCAAAATACGCGGCTCTAACTTAGGGCGCTTATCTTTGCCAATCCAGGTCAACTCCAGTTTTGTTTTAGATTTTTTACTCATACTTCACTAATTCCTATGCGTTAGCCAATGCGGCCATAACGGCGCCTTTAAGTGTTTTTAAATCCGATGCGTTCTTAAACACGGAGGCAGGGGTTTTACCCCAATTAATTTTCTTATATTCAGCAATAATGGATTGCGTAATCGACTGAGCGGTTGTGCGAACGATGTTGCTGTGCACCAGTGATAGTTGTAAATCGTTATGATCGATGTGCGGTTTAATCTTTAGATAGACAATATGGGATAGCAGCATGAGCGAATTAGACGTGATGTCCTTATCTAAACCTGTGGCCTGTCTAGCGTCTGATTTAAGTGATTCGCGGATCAGCTGATGAATTTGAACAATCCGCCATAACTGACGAGCCTGTAGGCTATCTTTGAACAAATGGTGGTAGGTAGCACCATGTAGCTCCGCACCTGCGACTCGAGAGAACAATTTTTTTGCGTCCTTTTTCGCCTGGGCAATTAGGTTGCAGTCGCTATCACCTGCCCAGCAGGCCAAGGCTTTGGCTGCTGTTTCAACGTCAAAGTCTTCTTGATCGAGCTCGCCAGACTTGTAGCGATAGCTTACGCCAGACTGTTGTAGCGTTTGCGCCCACTGAATTTGGTTTTCATCTAAAGCTGCGAAATCAATGTCCGAAACGGCATTCTGGTTGTTCCGATAACGGGTAACCTTTCCACCAAATTCATCAAGGTCAGCATCAAGGGCAATAAATGTGGCAAGCACCTTTACATCCTGCTCTTGATTGTCCTCGTTTAAATCAATCGCCAAGCTGGTCACTGTCTGCGCCCCATTGATAACGGAAAGGTTTTCTACCCTGAATTTTCCAGTAGAGCGTGTATCATCTCGTGGGCCAATAGGACGAATGGCATCACAGATAAACGTTACCCCGTTGTTAAAGTAGAAAAAGTGTTCAGGATTGTTCTTGATCGTTTCTGAAATATCTTGATTGACGACGGTATCGCCCTGAAAGTGACGAATATTCGCGTCAAACAATTTTGCACCGTACTCAACTTTTAAGGTCTTTAACTGGGTGCCAGTAATGCTACCGAAATAGCATAGATAAGGTTCGTTGATATGGCCGTAGTTTTCCAGCGTGATCTCTGCTGTTATTGGGGCTGGGAGTTGCTCGTCCAATTGCATGCGATGGAAAGATGCCAGGCCACGAATGAGGAAACTCAAAAAATAGGGATCAGCGGGCTGATTAAGTGCTGCCTCCAAATCTGACATAACTCGTCTTTTGTCATCACCAAGGGCATCTCCTGTATACGTTAATACGGCCTTCACCTTCGCCACGCCAGAATCAAATACGGCATTTAATGCTGGTATTTTTTTTTGTAGGTGCTCATTGAAACGTTCATATTTCTGCTTGGCTAAATCCTTAACACCGTCTACAAACTTTCCAACCTCTGCGAGCTCAACTTCACCGGCACCTGAATCTTTGTATTTCGACTGAACAAGCCAAACTGTTTGGGTAGAATCTACATAAACTGAGTCTATGCCGTGATCCTGCCCACCATCGATAGACGCCTGTATGGCATCGTCATCGGATGCACCGGCTTCTAGTGTAAGAAAATAAGCCGCTAGAGCTTTTGTATAGAAATTCCGCGCTCTATCAATTTCTTTATGGCCCGTACCGGTAATCTTTCCCCTAAATCGAGCGTCCAATAATTCACACAGTTGGATCAGCTCGTGCGGCTTAATTCCTTCAGCCATTAAACAACCTCCCAAGTAATACTGAACAGCACTTGCTCTTCAACAGTCTGACTCATTTTGTTTTCCAATTCTGTAATTAGCCCTTCACGGCGTTCATCAACTTCGTCCTGCCGATCAAATAGCTCGCGACGCTTTTTATTTCGAAGTTTTTCGAGTTCTTTTTGCTTTTTCTGCCAGTGCAGTTTCTCATGAAGGTCTGGGGCGAGCTTCGCGGTTCTACGGACTTCTCGAATCTCACGGTCGGTCTCTTTGATACTTTGCTCTAGAACCACCTTAAGGTCATCGGCCCAGGCATCCAGTTTTTCAACTTCGGCTTCAAAATACTTAAGGTTCCGTTGGCTAATGTCACCGAGTAGTTCCCGTTTAGCTCGAGACAGTTCCGTATGAATTATGGGATTAAGGTCAAACGAGGTTTGAGATTCATTCTTAATCTGGTGCGAAAGTAGTTTTTCAAAAACCTCTGAATGTATGACTTCACCCTGGGAATTGAGCCCAATGACAGCCAAGTGATCTTCAGCGCGCTCCATGGACTCAACAGTTATTTTGCAAACCTGCAATTGACCAGTCTGACCTTTTAGCTCTTCAACAACCGATACTTTGGTTTCTCTGACACTGGTATCAAATACAATATGTGCCTGATCCAAACTCTTGGCCTTTGCAGTATCAATGGCCCATTGAGCCAAAGGGTGCTTTAGGCGATACAGGTGACAATCTCCATCGCGCCTCGGCAGCTCGTATTCTCCTGTTGGAATATTTTTCGGCGCGTCTTCTGGTAATGAGTTAATGACAAAGCCACCATCAACTAGCTGAAGATGCTTAGAGAGCTCCGTTTGAGTCAATGCAAGTAGCATCTGCTCGTATTTATCCAGAGATGCTTCGGTATCGATTTTTAGACGCTGCAATACATCTTCGTCGAAGTTTTCAAATAACTGTTCCCGTGTATTAACCATTTGCGCGTTAATTTCATGGGCTAGATCTTGCTGAAGCTTGTCGAATGCAGCTCTGATTTCATCTGGATCTCGGCACGTATCGTAGATTTTCTTGATACGACGCTCGAAATCCACACCATTTTCAATAGCACCCAACACCTCATCAGAGGCTCCAAAGACGCCATCAAATATCTTGAACTTCAGCTTTAACAATTCATGCACTCGCTGGTCCGCGGGATTGGTAGAATCAATAAAATTAAGCACGACAACATCGTGCTTCTGACCGTAACGATGACAACGGCCGATGCGCTGCTCTATTCGCTGAGGGTTCCAAGGCAAGTCGTAGTTAATCACCAAAGAGCAGAACTGGAGGTTTACACCTTCTGCAGCCGCCTCCGTAGCGATCATGATTTTTCCTTTTTCTTTAAAGTACTCCACCAGCGCCGCACGGGTATCTGCGGTTTTAGAGCCAGTGATCTTGTCACTACCTTTATGTTTAGCGAGCCAATCTTTGTAGATCTCTTTCGCCTGAGAGTCGCTATTGGTGCCGTTGAATAGCACAACTCCTTTATTACCTTGGGCGTCTTTGTATTCACTATTTTCTAGGAGCTCCAGCAGATAATCCTGTGTCTTTCTGGACTCGGTAAAAATAATGGCCTTCTCAGCCGCACCAAGTTCGTTCAGCTTCTCAAAAGCAATTTTCAATGCTTTGAGCAAAGCCTCACCTTTGGAGTTGTTTCTAATATTTTCCGCTAGATCTTTAAACGACTTGAGCTCGTTGATTTCATCAATAATGGATTGACGATTAGTGTTTTCTGATGAGGCATCACTGCTTTCATCATCAGACCATTCTTCAGCGGTTTCATCCAATGATTCGTAATCTGCATTGAGATCGTGGAATACACCTGCTTCAGCGTCATCGCTTTTCAGGTCATCTTCCAATCGAGTAATAATCGAATTTAATGCCCCAGCTATTGCAAAGGATGACGAGGCTAAAAGCTTCCACATCACCATAGAGATCAGCTGGCGCTGACCACTAGGAAGTGCGTTTAGATTAGGCCGTTGCAGATAAGCTGATACGAGTCGATAAAGTTTTTGCTCGTCGCTTGAAGGTGTAAATTCTTCCACCATTGCAATTCGTTTGGTGTATGGGACATAAGCTTCTACGTCTTTCCTTAGGGTGCGCTTGCATACGGGCTGGATTCGTTGTCGCAATTCATTAAACGAAAGATTATCGTTTAGGCGGCCATATTTAATACGGAAGCTATCAAGATCTCCAAATACCTTCTCGTCAATAATGCTGACCATACCAAACAGCTCCAGCAAGGAGTTTTGGAGTGGTGTTGCCGTAAGCATAACTTTGAACGTACTGCCTAATGCATCGCGAATGGCTGCGGCTATTTTGTTACCTTTTTTGTAGACATTCCTGAGCCGGTGGGCCTCGTCTATTACTGCCAGATCCCAGCCACCGGGTACATGCATAATGTCATCGGCTTTTGCTTTGGCAAATTGGTAAGAGCATATGACAATTCTTTCGCCGACATCGAAGGGATTCTTAATCCCTTCTTTCTTGGCCTTTTTATAGCTATCACCCTCTAAAATCAGTCCCTCTACGCCAAACTTCTCTTGCAACTCTTGGTGCCACTGCTTGCGAAGGTTAGCCGGGACGATAATAAGGATACGGCGCCTACGTTCGGCCCACTTCTGCGCAATAACGAGGCCAGCCTCGATGGTTTTACCCAAGCCCACTTCATCGGCCAAGATCACGCCATTTGATAAAGGGTTTCGGAATGCAAACAGAGCTGCATCAACCTGATGGGGATTCAGGTCAATCTGTGCATCCATGATTGCGCCGGTCAGTTTGTCTTCGTCCCCACTATCGAGGCGACGGGTAAGCTGCCAGGCAAAGTATTGAGCTTGATGCTGACTGTACATTACGCGTCCCCCTGACCGTCATCTTTAATGTGTTCCGCCAACTGCCCAAGGTTTACCTGGAAGTAATCACAAAGTTTATCGAGGACATCTGTAGTCGTGTTGTACCCTTTCTGGTTGGATACCTTGGAGAGCGTTGTCCGGTGTATATCTGTGGCCCTAGAAATCTCTTCCAAGGTGACACGGCGTCCTTCCTGGAATTCTTTTTCAGCGATGAGTTCTTTTAGTCGAAATCTGATCATTCAGGGAAATAACCTTTTGAGAGACACCTAACTTTAGTGAAATACAAATATAGAGAAATACAACCATTTGATGATTTATTACATCAAATGTGACCCTGAATCACAATTAATAAGAAATTTCACAACTCCAGCACTCCCCTCACCCAAAACTCTCAATCTTCTCCACACACAGCTTTTCAGCCAGGGTTTGCAGGTAGCTGACGCGTTCGGCCAGCCATTGCAGTTGTTCGGGTGTGATGTGGTAATCGGGGTTGTAGCGGGAATCTACGTAGGCGTGGCGCAGCAGTTTGAAGCAGGTGCGCTCGAAGGGGGTACTTTGCGGGAATGCGGATAAAAACTGTGGTTCGATACTGGCGGTCAGGGCGCGCAGTTTTTTGATGTCGTGCAGTTTGGGTTTGTAGTGGGTGAATACCAGCAGGATCATGGAGTACAAGCGTTCGGTGACCTGATGCAGAAAAAATGCAGCTTCCCGAAAATCACCCTTGGACATGGCAATGTCGAAGTATTCTTTTTGTTTGCTGGATGACTCACACCAATACTCAAAATTCGTCTGCGCTACGGTTTTTCGTTCTGACATCGTCAGTTCTCTGGGTTCTACCAGGGTCAGCTTACCGCTGTCATGCAGCAGGATGCCTTCGCGGTAGATATCGGCAAAGAAGTACTGGCCTTTGGTCAGACGGGTATTCACAAACTGGATATCTTCGGCAATCAGGCTGATGGTGGTGGGAATCTCCGCCAGCAGGCGATCTTCCAGGGCGTTATTGAGTTCTATTTTGGTGGCCTGTCGCCGGGTTTTGGTCACCGCCAGCAGATCCATATCGCTTTGGTAACGGTAATGTATACCGTCCTCTTCCATATGCTCCACCCAGTCACCTCGGGCATAACTGCCAAACAGGATCAGCAGATCCGGTTGTACGGTGGCCACAATGATCTCCACCGCCTGGCGAAGCTGCTGTTGTTTATCCTTGGGGAGGTGATCGAGTGTTGTTTTCATCGGGGCATTCTATCGGCTTTGGGCACAAGCGCCAATATGGTGGGTTGTTCGGAAGGGAAGATTAACCAACTTGCCATTAAGCAGCGTGTTGGTTAATCTTCTTGGCAAGTGGATTGGGAGTGCCCGGTCGGCGTTGTGGCTTCTGGGGGAACCCAGGGGCCTTTCGCTTCTTTAATGACCCTCATTCCATCTTTGATATTAAGGAAAGTATTTCAATCCATATCCTTCATAACCTGTTCCAGCACCTTCCCTGCCATGCCTGCTATAGAGTTTTCGCGCGAGTATTTCAAATGCCCGGTTCGTCTGATCTGGCCTGATAGCCTGTAATCCTATCGGTCTGGCTACCAGATCAGCTAACTGTAAACCGGATGAATTAGTCTTCTTGTCTGCGAAAACCAATTCAAAGGGCAAGTCATGGTTGTGACGGTTACCACCATTACTCAGACGCCGAAATTCGAGTTCCAGCTCTGTATCTTCTTTTTTGCCACGCTTTTCAAAGATGATATGAGTTAATCGTGTCTGTTGGTTTTTCTCCCGTAGAAAAAAATACAAACGCTCCAAGCAAAATTTAAGGGCAATGTGGTATGGATTGTCCGGGTGTCTATATTGATCGGCTAATCGTTGTTTATGAATGGCGACACTGATCAGCACAAAATTATGTTCTTCGATTATTGCACTCAATTCAGCCAGAAATGCATTTTTCGCGTTTTTATTCTGAAAATTAAAGCCGTTCTTTTCCTTACGAATATCATGTTCATGCAGAACGACCATATCATGGCCAAAATGACGAAATTTAAACTGAGTCAGTGCGGTAGTCACCGACTCAGCATAATGACGTTTGTGGAAGATACAGAATGCCAGTACGAATACCGGATAGTTCGAGTCGATGCTCACCAGACTGTGATCTCCACTTTCATCAACGTAAACAATGTAGTCACTGCCAGGTTGGTCTATGATTTTCATAACAATACGTTTGCTCCCAAATCAGTATTCCCTGCCTACTCAAAAATCGCCCACTACTACAAACTGCGGAGTTTCAACGCTATCAATTTAATATACGCCCTGGTCGTTAGCCTATCTGCCAACCTGATACAGGAGCGCACTTTTGCCGACATAACACCAACGGAGAAGGTAACAGCGCTGCCCTTTTGAAGCCACCCACAAAGGATGAGTGTTGTTCTGGCATGGGGGCTACTGACCAAATAACATTTTGCGGCTACGTATTGTTAAAACTCTCACAAACTTATCACGCCAACATAGAGCCGCTGTCATATTTCTGTTACAAAACGCCGATACATCGAATGGCTGAAGCGGTGCCATTGCAGGATAAACCAACACTCAAGGATTATGGACATCATGAGTACACCCTCTCAGGACATCAGCGTTCTGCCTCAAGCCGTTAAAGACTACATTCTCAGCCGTGGTTATTCTCTGAACCCTTTGTGCTGGCAGGCTACTTACCAATACCCCGTAGATGCAAAAGCCTTTACGCCGGAGCAAACGAGACTGCATTTTTTTGTGCTGAAATCCGGTGGACAGCTCTCGCTTATGACTCGTCATGACCTGCAAAAACAGGGAATCGTCTATGAACTCGGGCCGCGCCAGGTACATGGCGCAACAAAACCAGCCCAACCCAGAAGTAATCTGGATAGACCAGCACCTGTCTGGACAGCAGACATAGCCGACACCTTACCAACTGGCAAGCCCGGTGTGGATGATGTTTATAACCCTGAGTACTTCGCTCAGTTGCAGTTTCTGTATCCGGACCTGAGCACCGGCGTGCTCACCGACTATCTCATCACCACGCCGACACAAACCTTTCAAAACCGTCTGACAGGCAGCAGTGGCAAGCTGTCGCTGTATGGTCCGGAACAGATTCATTATGAGGTGGGCACGGCCGTGACCGCTGATCAATGGCAGCAGGCTCATGATGGCCTTCAGCAGGCCTGCGAGCAGCTGAGCGAACAACGACAGAATGCAAACGCGCTACAAGACTGGCCCCGTACTGTTCAACCGCTACACCTGATCAACACCGAAGTGTTGCACCCCGGTGAGGCCAACAAGATGGATGCGGCATTATTCCAAAACGACGGCCAGCCATTAACGCCACTGTTCAATACCGCTCAAGAGATATGGGAGCAGAAATGCCACCGTCCGGATATATTTTCCAGACGTTTCAGTCAAGCCCAAAACACCGACAAACAAGCACTCGTCACTCAATTGGAACAAAGCCTGGGTGTACTGGGCATTACCCTGCCCAATGTTGGAGTGTGCATGGCCGACCTCGTTTACCTGCAAGCCCAAGAAGCATGGTTACAGCCGTTGAAAGCCATCGCCGAACAACTGGGATACAGTGATCCCGCTGCCTGGAGCAGAGAAGCCGCACTGACTGCCTTGATATGTCAGAGCACCAAACCCAGATCGGAACATCACTCAGGCAACCAATCCCCTTATTTCAGCAGCCTGCAACAGATTGGCCGGCATCTGCATCAGCTGGCCGAATTGCAACGCCAACAGGATAAAGTATTTACCCAGACAGGGCCGTATAACTGCCTGATGCAGAAAACCCTGTCCGTGCCAGGCATCGGGGCCAACTGGGCGTATCAAGCCGCCAAAAACCTGTCCAAACCCAAACGTATTTTGAGACTGGGTTTATTTTTCGATGGCACTAATCAGGATCGTTATAACGATGAAAAGCTGCCTGACCGGGATATCTCCAATGTGGCAAAAATGCAGGATTTGTATCTGGAGCAAAGTACTCAGCAGGGTAATGAAATTACTACAACCCGAAAAGTATACATTCCTGGTGTTGGTACCATTACCGGTCATCAAACCAAAGACGGCTTTAAAGCCGAAGACGATAAAATCGGCCTGGGATTTGGTATGGGGAAAACCGGTGGTTATGCCCGGATTGAGCGGGCCCTAATACAAATCAATAGGCATATAGAAAAAGCTGAATACGACGAAGTGGTATTTGATGTATTTGGCTTCAGCCGTGGTGCGGCTCTCTCCCGGCACTTTGTCAATCTGATTAACGAGTGGCCGGCACAAATTTCCATTTGGGAACTCGAGGCCGCTAATCCATTGTGGAATCTTGCTTTTCCGATACAACCCGTGAAAAAACAGGTGAAAGCCTTTCCACAACACCTGAAAGGTCGGGTCAGTTTTGTCGGCCTCTGGGACACCGTTGGCAGTTTTGGCTGGCCAGGTGATGAGAAAAATCTGGATTTTAATTTGAACCTGAATGAGCACAGTGCAGAACGTATTGTGCATATCGTGGCAGAGCATGAGATTCGCCATAACTTTCCATCCACCCGATTGGCTGACGTCACGGATCGCCTGCCATCCAATGCGATTGAATTGATTGCTCCAGGTGTACATTGTGATGTCGGGGGCGGCTACGAGAACCCAACGGGCAAAGGCTTTGAGAACTGGGAGATTATTCCCGTCAAAATACATGGTGGCTGCAATGACGGCGGTATTCTGCTGCGTGCCAAACAACGGGAAATTGAAGCCCGAGGCCATTATGCGAATGCCATCGACATGGATATCATTGAGGAGATTCGTAAGGCCACGTTAAAAGAACTGGCGGTTTACCCCTTGCATCAAATGATCGGTGAAGCCCGGCAGCATGGCGTTCCGCTCAAACCCATATCACCTGATGACGTTCATTATGTGATTCCTCAACGTCTGCAAAAGGTGTATGACATGTGGCAACAGGCCGGTGGGCATATGAGTACTGCCCGACAGTATCTGATCGAATATATTCATACCTCGGAGCGGGACGGTAACCCTGTGGATCGGCCCAATATGATCAAGGGCCATAAAAAACGACAAGTATTTGATAACCACCCTGAGCAGGCCACCGCACCGGAGAACCAATATGAGCACCACTAAACCTTTGCTTTGGCTATTTCTACTGTCACTGCTACTCAGTGGCTGTGACGAAAAAACCTACGACTATGGTTTTGATACCGGTGGGCTTGGCGGCCCCGGCTGGCCAATTTGGGTGGAGTATTTGATCATCAACGAAGGATGGCAGATTCCAGTAGGTTCGCTATCAGGCGGAACCGGAGATGTCAGCAAACGGCCGCCAGGTGGAGCGTCTGCCAGTATGGGATGGATCCCCCTCCCCCATACGGTGCGGGCGCGCTGGTTCTCCTATCGTAACCAGACCTTTTATGAAGCGACGGTGGAGATTCCCAAAGAAAAACAAAAACAGATCAAGCAATGGCTTAAACGCTATCCTTCCAGTCGATACTTTCCTTCTTTAATCACCGGAATTTCCGGTCAGGGAGAGATCCAGCTTTGGTGGGACGAAAGTTGTGTAAAACTCGGTTGCCCGGAAGGCCCGAAAAACTTTGAGTTTCATTTCTTTGAACTCACGCCCCGCATCAAAGCCACCGTGGCGGAAGGGGATGTTCATATCTACAGCGCGGATACCCGTGAGCAGGTAAGAACGGGTTTTCTGCCGCCAGAGGTGTTGGATTTGATTCCTCCGAAATCGGACAAAACAGACTCCGTGGAGACAAAATGATTTGTAGCGATGGCAGAGAGACACCGCATGAGCAGCATTAAATCTCTGCACGTCTTATTTTTACTGTCACTGTTACTCAGTGGCTGCGACGAAAAAACCTACGACTATGGTTTCCGGGAAGGAGGTATTGGCGGCCCCGGCTGGCCAATTTGGGTGGAGTATTTGATCATCAATGAAGCAAGGCAAGTTCCGGTGGGTTCGTTATCCGGGGGAACCGGAGATGTCAGCAAACGGCCGCCAGGTGGAGCTTCTGCCAATGTAGGCTGGATTCCTCTACCCCATTCGGTGCAGGCGCGCTGGTTCTCCTATCGTAACCAGACCTTTTATGAAGCGACGGTGGAGATTCCCAAACAAAAACAAAAACAGATCAAACAGTCGCTTAAAAAATATGGGACAGAAAAATATCTTCAGGATCTATCAGTAGGCTTTGCCGGACAAGGTGAAATCCAGCTGTGGTGGTATGCAAGCTGCGTCGGGCTCGGTTGCCCGGAAGGCCCGAAAAACTTTGAGTTTCATTTCTTTGAACTGACTCCCCGCATCAAGGCCACAGTGGCGGAGGGTGATGTTCATATCTACAGTGCAGATACCCGTGAGCAGGTAAGAACGGGTTTTCTGCCGCCAGAGGTATTGGATTTGATTCCTCCAAGACCGGACAAAGCAGACTCCGTGGAGACAAAATGATTTGTAGCGATGGCAGAGAGACACCGCATGAGCACCACTAAACCTTTGCTTTGGCTATTTCTACTGTCACTGCTACTCAGTGGCTGTAAAGAAAAAACCTATGACTATGGTTTTGATACCGGTGGGCTTGGCGGCCCCGGCTGGCCAATTTGGGTGGAGTATCTGATCATCAATGAAGCATGGCAGATTCCAGTAGGTTCGCTATCAGGCGGAACCGGAGACGTCAGCAAACGGCCGCCCGGAGGAGCGTCTGCCAGTATGGGCTGGATCCCCCTCCCCCATACGGTGCGGGCGCGCTGGTTTTCTTATCGTAACCAGACCTTTTATGAGGCAACGGTGGAGATTCCTGAGGACAAGCAAAAGCAGATTAAGCGATGGTTAAAAAAATATCCCAGGGAAAAATTTCTACCACTTTTATCAACCGGGATTAGCGGCAAAGGAGAAATGCAGCTTTGGTGGTACGTTGGCTGCGTCGGATTCGGTTGCCCGGAAGGCCCGAAAAACTTTGAGTTTCATTTCTTTGAACTCACTCCCCGCATTCAAGCCACAGTGGCGGAAGGGGATGTTCATATCTACAGTGCAGATACCCGCGAACAGGTGAAAACAGGTTTTCTGCCACCGCAGGTATTGGATCTGATTCCTCCAAAATCGGACAAAACAGATGCCACGAAAATTGAGTGATCTATAGCGATGGCAGAGAGACACCGCATGAGCAGCATTAAATCTCTGCTCTGGCTATTGTTGCTATCACTACTACTCAGTGGTTGTGAAGAAAAAACCTATGACTATGGTTTTGACACCGGCGGGCTTGGCGGCCCTGGTTGGCCAATTTGGGTGGAGTATCTGATCATCAATGAAGCATGGCAGATTCCGGTAGGTTCGTTATCAGGCGGAACCGGAGACGTCAGCAAACGGCCGCCCGGAGGAGCGTCTGCCAGTATGGGCTGGATCCCCTTACCCCATACGGTGCGGGCGCGCTGGTTTTCTTATCGTAACCAGACCTTTTATGAAGCGACGGTGGAGATTCCCAAAGAAAAACAAAAACAGATCAAGCAATGGCTTAAACGCTATCCATCCAGCAGATACTTTCCTTCTTTAATCACCGGAATTTCCGGTCAGGGAGAGATCCAGCTTTGGTGGGACGAAAGTTGCGTAAAACTCGGTTGCCCGGAAGGCCCCAAAAACTTTGAGTTTCATTTCTTTGAACTCACTCCCCGCATTAAAGCCACGGTGGCGGAGGGTGATGTCCATATCTACAGTGCGGATACCCGTGAGCAGGTAAGAACGGGTTTTCTGCCGCCAGAGGTATTGGATTTGATTCCTCCAAGACCAGACAAAAAAGACCCTATAAAAACAGAATGATCTTCAGCGACAGTTAAACCTGTCATCGTTGCAAAACAGATTGGACGGACAGGGTGCCATGGCGCACCCTGTTTTTGTTGTCAGTAGCGGCCCTGCTCTGAACCACAGAAAGGATCGACGGGGTTAAAACGGTTGAAAGACTCACGACCAAGCAAACCGGACAATACCGCGACCTGCATCTCTGCCGTTGCACAATAGGCATTAATGTAAGTCGGTATTCTGGGCGCGTCATAAAGGAAATATGGGTGCCCAAACGAAACCATGACTGTCGGAATGTCGACCCAGTAACGGGTCATCGCTGGCATGAATCCACCATGTAATCGGAACCAGTCGATGTAGATGTGTGAACGCAGTAGGCTGGATTCTTCGGCCAGCAGATATAGAACCCAGTCATAATCGCGAGTCTGAACATCCATTCCCGGGGTAAACAGGGTCACTTCAAATCCTTCCTCCCGGAGCTGATCCGGTAGTTGCAGCGGTATCGGCTGTTCCAGCATGACGTGTTGAATGCCCGGAGAGAACACCAGCACGCGTGGATGCCGTTCTGCAGATACCGGTAGAAATTCGGTCCGGTCTTTGACCAGTGTGGGGCAACGGGCATAAACCCCGGACATATCCGCCTTTTGTGCAAAGACGGTGATATCGGTTTTCGGTGGTGTGCGATGCAGTCCCAATGCGGCTTTCATCCCCAGCACCCGTAATACGGCTTCCTGAATACGTTGTTCCGACACGTCTCCTCGTCGTACAGCGGCCATTAGATAGGCCATGTCTTCCACCGGTTCACGACAGAACAAAACCATGTCGCAACCGTTTTCAATCAGTTCGGCTATGATGGTGGCACGATCAGCCCAGCCACTGAGTCCCGCCATGACGGATGCATCGGAAACGATCAGTCCATTAAAGCCCAGTTCTTCTCGCAGTAGCTGTTGATTGAGTAAGCGGTTGATACTCGCCGGACGCCACCACTGTTCAGGGTCGTCGGTGTGCAGTTTCATATATTCCGGCAAGGCAATGTGGGCCGACATGATGGACATGACACCCTCTTCGATCATGGATCGGTACAGGGTTCCAAACTGTTGATGCCAGTCTTCAACGATAAGTGGATTCACTGATGTTACCAGGTGCTGGTCGCGATCATCATAGCCATCGCCAGGCCAGTGTTTGGCCGTTGCG
Organism: Gynuella sunshinyii YC6258; assembly: GCF_000940805.1. Lineage (GTDB taxonomy): Bacteria > Pseudomonadota > Gammaproteobacteria > Pseudomonadales > Natronospirillaceae > Gynuella > Gynuella sunshinyii. The sequence goes on from NZ_CP007142.1 coordinate 5,263,139, forward strand.
GCCATGCCATTGTGTTGAAAACCACGGATATTGGCCCGTCCCATTTGTATGACGGTCTGCTGATCAGAACCATATGAACGGGTGCCAACGATGGCACTGCGAAAATTACGATTCAGATCCACTACAGGCGTGAACGTCCAGTTGATGCCAAGGGCCCTGGATTCGCGGGCCTGGATTGATGCACAGCGCCCGGTCACTTCGGTATCATTCAATGCTGCCAGCGCGAGCTGATTGGGTATGGAGCTGCCGAAGGCAAAGCTCATTTGTCCGCCTTCCACATCCGCACTGACCAGCGGAGGACAATCGAAAGCCGCCAGCAGTTCCTGCATGTAGTTGATTTCGGGTTGCAGTTCACGGCCCACCGAACGGGTGATGCCACCGGGTTGCAGGTGACGAATTACAGCCAGTTGTTCATCGGATTCATCCATCACCAGCAGATTGAACAATTGCCCCAGCCGCTGCTGTAGATCCATGCTGTCATATTGCTGCCGTACCCAGGCAAGGGCGGTGTCATCGAGATTAAACGGTGCTTTTTTTAATGACTCAAACATAGTGACCTCTTCTTATCTGGTGTAAAGAATGCCTCGGTCAGAAGCCAGGGTAACTTCTTCGCCGGACGTTTCTGCTATCGCCAGATTGCGTCGTATTGTCAGTTCGGCCTGAGCCTGTTCGCTTATTTTCCGGGTCACCGGGTAAAACGAGGTAATGACCGCAATCAATAAGGCTCCTGTGCCTGGCACCAGACTCATGAACAATAGAATAGTATTTAATGCTTCGGGTGTTTGTTCTGCACCGGCCACATAACCGGAGGAACTCAGTGCAAAACCGACCAACGCACCACCCAACCCCATACCAAATTTATGGGAGAAGGTCGCCGAGCTGGTCGCCAGTCCGACCACCCGACGCCCGGAACGCCACTCGATGTAATCAGCGGTATCCCCGACCAATCCCCACAGATTTGTGGCACTGATGCCCAGGAAGAACTGGTTGATAAAGACAATCGTATAAATACCACGAAGATTTTCCGGATCCAGCCAGTAAATCTGACTGATGGTCAGCGAGGAACCGATCAGCGCGGCGATCATCAATGTCCGCTTACAGATTTTTTTAACTGCAAAAATACACACCACGGCTCCGGCAATCATTCCCAGTGTACCCAGGGTAAAGAATGGCGCCGCCGCCGACTGGTCACCGACGTTATAACTGAAAAAATACATGCCGACGGCAAAGGGTGACATCAACAGGGCGAACACCGGCACGCCAATCATGATAATCGTCCAGTAGGCCCGGTTTCGCATCACAACTTTAAAATCCGATTTCAACGAGCTGGTTTGTGGCAGCGGCGGCACACGCTCGCGAACGAGGGTGAAACACACAAAAAACAATACCATCATAATAACGCTGAACAGCATCATGGCACGCTGATAACCCAGTTGCTGATCACCATCACCAAAATAATTCATTAATGGAATGGTGCCGGCATTGACCAGCAGACCTCCGGTAAACGCGAGCAGCATTCGGTAGGAAGCCAGCTCACCACGCTCCACCGCACTATCCGTAATCATAGGCGGCAATGATGAGTATGGAATATTGATCACGGTATAGAGTGTCATGAGGGCAATGTAGCTGGCGAACGCCCAAATCACTTTGCCGGATTCACTGATGTCTGGCGTGGTAAATGTCATCACAGCGACGATGGCCAGCGGTACCGGTGTGAATAACAGATACGGCCTGAACTTGCCCCAGCGACTTTCGGTTCGATCACCAATGATGCCCATAAGGGGATCAGAAATGGCATCCCACATGCGGGTAACGAAAAACAATGTTCCGACAACGGCTGCCGATATGCCGAATACGTCGGTATAAAAAAACATCAGGTAAGTGCCAACGGTGGTAAAAACGACATTGCTGGCCAGGTCACCGAAGCCATAGCCGACTTTCTCGATCATGGTGAGTTTTTTCATGTTCAATCTCTTTTTTTTATATTTGTTGTGATTGCCATTGTCACTATGATCCTGCTTTCGAACTATCCCATTTTTGACCTCGACGATGGTCTTTTTTTGATGCCGACTATAAATAGAGTGCCTGTTGATCCAGCCACGGGGTCAACAGCCGAATCAGGTTGGCGGGATCGTAATCACCATAAATGCGCCCGAGGGCTATGGGGTCCTGTTGCTTGCGGTGGCGAAACTCGCCCGGAGTACAGTTGTATTCACGTTTAAATGCAGTGTTATAGGCTTTGATGGAAGGAAAGCCGTGGCTCAATGCAATAGCAGCGATGGAATGGCTGGTCTGTATCAATTCCACCATGCTTTGTTCCAATCGCAGCAGGGTTAAATAGCGGTGAAAGGTGTGTCCGGTGTGTTCTTTGAAATAGCGGCTCAGGTAGGCTTCTGACAATCCTTCCCGTTCGGCCAGCTGGCTTAAGGAAATGTGCTCACTATAATGCTGTTCGAGATAGTGAATCAGTGCATCCAGCCGTTTATGCTGATCGGGCAAAACGACAGCAACCGGATGTTCCTGAGCGGGAAAATAACGTTGAAACAATAATTGTATTTCAGTCAGATACCGTTGCACTGCCAGTTCCCAATGCGGTTTACGATATTCATGTTCCCACCAGATGTGGGCCATGCTGCTGCGCAGATGATTCATGCTGGCCAGCTGTACCGGGTTACTGAGCCATGGCCCGCAGTCGACATTGACCATTGGATCAAACTGATTCTGCACACAAATCACAATGTTATCCTGACTGGCGGCGCGGGTCGCATGCGGCACATCGCCATTGATGACGATGACATCCCCACCGGACAGATCATACACCTGTTCATTCACCTGCACTCTGATCTGTCCTTTGAGTACCCACAGACATTCATGGGCGCGATGACGATGTATGCCGCATTCAAAAATGCGATGCCCAAACACTTTCCAGGCCTGATCCAGAAGCTCAGTTTGACTGGACAACAAATACATATGAACTCCGGCAACGAAACAATTTACTAAAGCGGCAGTTTACCGCCATAGATAACGGATTAGCGCAGTTTTTTAACGCTGCATTGATAGTGAACGCAATTATTCAATCACCCCCGAATACAGTAATATGTCGTGATACTCACACCTGTTGAATGCAAAAAGCCATGAACTCCTTAAAAACCAAACTGATTGTTGCCCTAATTGGTTCTAACTTACTGGTCATCATCCTGTTTGCTCTGATTACGCCATGGAAAGTACAGCAACGTTTTATCGAAAGCGCCAAACAGGTGCATTATCAGAATTTTGCCCGCATGATCGAACGGTATATCGACCAAAAACACTCCTGGAACACCGACGCCGATGCTGCCCGTCTGGCCCGCATAGCTCAACACAACCGACCATGGCCCCCTGCTAACGATCCCGAAGCCAGAAAACCAGGATCGCAGCCCCTGAACGGCCCGAGTTTTCAGTTTGCGCTGTTTGATCCTTCCGGTCGTAACATTATTGGCGGTAAAACCTATCAACCCGGTGAACAGGTTGATCAGCAGACACTCGCAGATGCAGATCCGATCACGATTAACCACGAAGTGGTGGCTTATGTTCTGCCCAGTGGCACGCCACCGCTGACCCGTACCGATACAACTTATCTCAATACCTTGAAGGAATCTTTGTTGTACGCCACCGGACTGTCTTTATTGATTCTGATTCCGTTTGGTTTCTGGGAAGGTAACAAGCTGGTCCGATCCCTGAAACAACTGACCACCGCAGTGGAAAAGATGAGTGCCGGCAATCTGGAGCAGCAAGTGGATATCAATACCCGGGATGAAACCGGCCGCCTGGGGCAGGCATTCAATAACATGAATACCCGGCTGGTGGAGGCTTATAAGCAACTGGAGGAGTCTCACGCCACGATTGTTAAACAGGCGGAGGAACTCAAAGAACTGAGTATTCGCGACAGTTTGACCGGTTTGTATAACCGTCGATTTTTCAATGAAGAGGTTGACCGGCTGCATCAGGAGGCGCTGCTTTATCAGCGGCCGTTCTGCATTGTGCTCGGCGACGTGGATCACTTCAAAAAGATCAACGACCGCTTCTCTCATGCCACCGGAGATCAGGTATTGCAGCAGGTTGCCGAGATTTTAAACAGCTCGTTACGGGACAGTGACGTACTGGCCCGCTATGGTGGCGAGGAAATGGTCATTGCCCTGCCCGGCACAACCCCGGCAGCCGCGCAGGAGCTGATTGAACGTATTCGCAGCCGGATCGAACATCACCCATGGCATGAGATCGCTGAGCAGCTGACCGTCACGATGAGCTTTGGCATTTGTGATGAACTGGACCAGCAACACTTCGAACACATGCTGGTGCTGGCTGATGAACAACTCTATCTGGCTAAGAACGCAGGGCGCAATCAGGTCCGCTGTCTGCGCCTGAAACAACTGACTCACTAGCGTCACTCAGTATACTGACCGAAACAGCTGAGCAGATAGTCCAGCAGCGTCCGTACCCTCAGCGGCAAATACTGGGTATCGGTGTATACCGCGTTCAACGCCACCCGATTACCCTGATAATCCGGCAACAGGGTTACCAGCCGGCCCTGATCAATATCACGCTGCAAATCAATACGCGCTTTGTACAAGATACCGGCCCCATTCAATGCCCATTGCCGCACCAGCGAACTGTCATCACTGCTGCGGTCACCTTTTACTTTTACGGTCAGTGGGTGTCCATTCTGGTAAAACGTCCAGTTAGAAGTCTGACGCCCACGATTAAAGATGGTCAGGCAGTTATGGGCTGCCAAATCCGCCGGAACCTGAGGTTCACCGTGATCACGAAGGTATTCGGGAGCCGCACACAGGATCTGTTCCACTTCACACAGCCGCCGCGCCACCATGCTGGAATCCTGCAGTTGACCGTAACGAATAGCCAGGTCAATTCCATCACGCCACAGATCATGCAGACCATCAGATGAATGCACAAAAATCCGCACCTGCGGATAGCTCTGGTGAAAACCCTCCAGCCATTCAGACAGTACCTGACGCGACAGATCGGTCGGCGCTGAAAGGTGGATGTCCCCTTGCAGCGAACACTGTCCGGTCCTTACCTGTGCCTCACCATCTGCCAATGTCGATAAGGCCCGGGCAGCGTATTCCCGGAACAATTCCCCTTCTGCAGTCAAACGAATGGAACGGGTGGAGCGCTCAAACAGCCTGACCGCCAGATCCTGTTCCAACCGTTTGATCCCGGCGCTGGCGGCCGCAGGTGTCAGATCCAGCTGACGCGCGGCGAGACTCAGGTTGCCGGTTTCCGCCGCTCGTAAAAACAATCGCAACTCACCCAGACCGTACATTTTCAAACCTCATTTGAAAGTCATTAAACAATAACCTTAATTATCAAAATCATTTTAATACTGCACAATCTCCATATCATTACGCAACGAATCAGAACGATGACTTTCGACTGCCAACTACCGCTGACGGCGATCATCAGCCGCATGCTGACAAACACCATCGGCTGCCTGGACAAAGCCCGTGCTCATGCCCAGCAACACGACATTGAAGAAACCGATCTGCTGAATGCGCGCCTGTCTGCTGATATGCTGCCGATGCAGCAACAGATTGAAATTGTGACCACGGCAGTTCGGGGGACTCTGACCCGGCTGCTGGCGGCAGGCCCGGACTGTGCGGAAGATCCGGATTACGCAGTGTTCAATCGTGGCGTTGGAGCCCGGTTCCGGCCACCGGCCAGTCGCTTTGCCGAGCTGATCAGCGATGTCACCTCCGTACGCGACTGGCTGACCACGCTGTCAGACAGCCATTCCACGGCACCACCCGACACCATTACCGTACAGATGCACGGTCAGGCCCGTATCTTCAGCCGCCCGGATTTTATCGTGCATTACTTTCTGCCCAACTTTTACTTTCATCTGAGTATGGCCTATGGAATTCTGCGTCATTATGGCGTTGCCCTGGGTAAACAGGATTACGAAGGCATGCCGGTTTATCAAACCACACTCATACCCTCTTGAACCACCTGTAAGGCTGCATCAGCACACTCTGCATTGGAGAACATCATGATTGAACTGTTTTACTGGACCACCCCCAATGGCCATAAGATCACTATTTTTTTAGAAGAAACCGGACTGCCCTATACCATCACGCCCATTAATATCGGCCAAGGGGAACAGTTTGGTGAACGTTTTCTGAAGCATTCCCCCAACAATCGCATTCCGGCCATTATTGATACCAATCCGGCCGATGGCAGCGAGTCAGTATCGGTGTTCGAATCCGGTGCCATTCTGCAATATCTGGCGGAAAAAACCGGACAGTTTTTACCCACAGAACTGCATGCCCGTTATGAAGTATTGCAATGGCTCAACTGGCAGATGGGTGGACTCGGCCCCATGGCCGGACAAAACCATCACTTCAGCGTCTATGCACCGGAACGCATTCCCTACGCAACCGAACGCTACGTTAAAGAAACTTCACGCCTGTACGCCGTGCTCGACAAACGCCTGGCCGACCGGGAATACATTGCCGGGGATTATTCCATCGCCGATATGGCCTGTTATCCGTGGGTGGTACCTTATGAACGGCAGCAGCAGGATATCAATGCTTTCCCGCACTTAAAGCGCTGGTTTGAAACGATGGCCCGGAGACCGGCCGTGATTAAAGCCTACGAACTGGCCAAACAGATCGTCCCCGAGACCAAACCGTTCAGCGAAGAAGAGAAAAAAGTATTATTTGGACAAGGCGCGGAGCGGGTTAAATAACCCTGCCCAGCCGTTACAGAACAAAGAGAACGCGGCGGTCTGCTGTGAATAAACAGACTGCCGCAAGACATTATCTGGTCAAGACCGTAAAGCCTTTACCTTCTAACCTGGAAATCGCCTCATCAGCAGCGGTGGTTGGTGAGGCATCATGAGTACGATAGATATAAACACGACCATCTTTCACATCGGGTACGGTATTGCTGAGATAATTCAAAAACCGATCAACTTCATCCGCATCAAACCCCGAACTTCCGCCCTGCCCCAGAATCAGATGATTCAGATTATGAGGTACCCAGACAGGTAACTCGCTGAATACATCAACGGTATTGGCACCTGTGAGATATAGAGTATGAATATCATTTGCACGCAGCTGGGCCAGATCGCCATACACGGTATTTTTTCCCTGAAGCACCACACTCCTAATGCCTTCGGGCAATGAGGCAATATTACCGGTTATGGTGTTATTCCCGTATACATATAATGAATAAACCTTAGGACCAATATCAGCGAGGTTACCGGAGATTGTGTTCTCACCAGCAACACTGAAGTACCCCAATCCACTGGGAAGATTCGCTATGTTCCCGGTAATCGTATTTGAATTGCTGACATAAAAGCCTGTCACAGAATCTGGAATATCGGCGATATTGCCCACAATATTCTGATCAGTTTGTAAAAAGACTGTTTGTATGTGCGCCGGTAAATCAGCAATATCACCAGTCAATGATACTTTGCCGTTTCCCTGTAGATACACATATTGCAGAGAGCCAGGCAATTCAGATATATCTCCGGTAATATCCGTTCCTCGGCCACCAAGATATAAAGTAGTAAACCCACGAGGCAAATCTTTAATCGCACCGGTGATCCCACCATAACCGCCCAATTGCAGTGTTTTTAATTGGGGATTTAAAGTCTCAATAGTCCCCACGACATGACTTTCAGGCCCTGTAAAGGTTATTCCGATCAGACTGTCGGGAAGTGATTGCAGCGTTCCTGTTAACGAGCCATTGCCTGAGAAATTAACCGTTTCCAGGTTAGCGAGGACTGCCAATCGGGATACATCGAAGCTAAACATCGGTCTTGCGTCGCCGCCTGGATTATAAGATCCCAGATTTTTTGCAGCATTCAAACCATTGGAAAATGTAATCGTAATACTGCCCGCAATCGGCGAAGCATATTCATGGACGATCCCATAAGTTCCCCCTCCCAAATCCGTATTCACAACATCCACGTCGCTGCCATCATTCCAGTTTATGGTTGCCTGACCACTGTGCAAACCTAAAAGAACTCCAAATTTACTGGTTTTGCTAAACGGCAGGTTGATGGATTTTTCGGATATGTTTTCCACCACATATGTCACGCTGATAGCATCTTCATACCCATCTGAATCGGTTGCCACAACCTCAAAATGGTAGGTGCCCGGCACCGAGGGATTCCCCGTAATTCTGCCAGTCTGCCCATTACTTTCGAGGGTTAAGCCATCCGGCAGCTCGCCTTCTACGACGACATAAATCACCGAGTCTTCACGAGTCAGTGGTATGAACTCAATCGGTACCGGCTGATCCGTCACGGTGTAAATATCCAATTGATCATCGATGACGCCAACCGGAATACTGGTGATATTAATGGCACCGGTGGTCACTGCTTTTAATGCAACCGTCAGCAATTGACCGATTTCCGCGGTGATACTTTCCGAGGTGACAATCGCATAAGAGCCGTCGTCGTAGCGAATAAACGCACTGATCTGGACTGGAGTACCCGTGGGGATGGGCAATGCATCAGTGGTACCACCCACACGCACAGTCGTGGTTGCATTCTTCCAGCTTAAACGCTTGGCCGTGGCCACAATATCGGCCGTACCAACGGTATCCCCGAGAACCGTTACTTTCACATATGCAGTCGAGGCAATTAAATCCACGTTCCACCAGGAAAAATGATGAACGGTGGCTCTGAGGGCCAACCCGGTGAGTGAATCTTCAGAAGCAACCACCTCTCCAGTGCCTTCCTGTTGCCAGATACCGGTTGATTCGTTCAGATACCAGATGGGAATCGTATGGCCAACGGCGATATCACTGCCATCCTGATAGTGGGTGGCATACATCGGCAGTAACACCTCGGCACTGGCACCTGGAGCCAAATTAACGGTTTCGCCATTCTGACTAAAATGATATTCAACCGTCCCGAGACTGAAAATCTGCGACGGTTCATCCTCACCTTCCGCCAGACCTGAAAAACTACCCGGGAAAGCCGCCATCGAAGCCGGTTTGGCAACGTTGACAGGGGTGATGGTTAACTCGATATTCCCTTCAACAGGCTGTCCGTTAGAGTCCACAAAATCGGCTTTATCAAATGTCACGCCGGCACCGGCGGCGGCAGATTGAGTTGTCACACCTGGATCACTGATAACCATCACCTCGCCCCGCTTAATCAGCGTGACGGTGATAACGACCTGACCATCGGCCGGTGGCGAAAGAATCGGCACAACCTGAGTGGAATAGCCGGGTGCGCTGACGTTCAGGCTGAATGATTCCTCAGCCGGCAGAAAAACACTGAATGCGCCGTCGCTGTCGATATCAACATCGGCTGTCACTGGTTCGCCGGTCTGATAAACCGTAATGGTGCTGTCGGCAACGACCACTCCGGCAATATCCACAACCCTTCCCAAAATGCCGGATTCAAACTCAGTTTGCAGTGCTCCCGGTCCGGGTGTCGTATTGATCAAGGCATAAAAGGCAGACAGATCAGCAATATCAACCTCGCTATCACCATTGAGATCTGCGGCCGGATCTTTCGATTCAAATTTCAACAGAAAAATATCAAAATCATCCATGTTCACAATATTGTTATTGTCGTAATCCGCATCACACACATTGCCAAAACCATCCCTATCAGAATCGAGTTGATTTGGATTGATGACTTCGCGGCAGTTATCGTGGGTATCCGGTATACCATCGCCATCGGTGTCAGAGGCAACTGCGGCCAGACTGAAGGCAGGTAACGAAAAGCATAATATGAAAACAAGTAAACAGAGATTGGAAAGAAAATTGCGCTGCCGTTTCGGCATAAAAGAATCATGTGAAAACATACTTCCTCCTTAAATGATCATTGCCCCATCCCTACTACCGAGGCCCATGCGATGCTAGGTTAGATATTACTGATATTCAACAAAACCTCTGGGAGACCCTCAAAAAGTTGATCTGAGGCAATTATGTGTTGGCTAACCAAATAGGATGCTAATCACTCTTCCATACCAGTCAGTCTGCCGGCCGGCATTCTGACAGGGGTCGTTCAGGGCATTATCGGCACCACGTAAGCTGGGCACTACAAGATGGCTTTCAAAGCTTTTCTTAAGCCTTCAAAAATGTTCAATCTGCACTAAACTATTAATCAGGTAATCAAATAGAGTGTTTTGATTTCTCGGAGCTCTCATTGGCTATGCCAATGGCGTGGTGCATCTGTGCATCACATTATTAATCCGGCATAAATGCTTGCCAGGTTAATAAGACCAACAATCGACTGCGGAATACGACCATGTCGATGCACGTAAAACAGGAAAACCGATCCTGGTTTGGATTGCTACTGGGACCGGTTGTGATGCTGATGATAATCATACTTCCGGCTCCGGCAGGTTTGTCGGAAGCCAGTTGGCTTACCATTGGTCTGACGTTCTGGATGGCATCCTGGTGGATTACCGAAGCGGTCCCGATTCCGGTCACATCGTTCCTGCCTTTGGTGGTTGCACCGCTACTGCGAATTAATCACATTAATGCCGTGGCGGTTTCTTACGCGCATCCTTTGATCTTTTTGTTCATGGGCGGATTCATGTTGTCCATCGCCATGGAACGCTGGTCTTTGCACAAACGCATTGCGCTCAAAACCATGCTGCTAACAGGCAGCAAACCCAGCCAGCAGATCGCCGGTATCATGCTGGTGACGGCCTTTTTATCCATGTGGATGTCGAACACGGCCACTACGGTGATGATGCTGCCTATTGGCCTGTCCATTATTCAGATGACACAGACAGACGAACAAACCGATGCCCCGTATAACAAAGCATTGCTGTTGAGTATCGCTTATGCCGCCTCCATCGGTGGTCTGGCGACATTGATCGGAACACCGCCAAATGCATTGATGGCCGCCTATTTAAATGAGAACTTTCACATCAAAATCAGTTTCGCCAGATGGATGCTGGTGGGCATCCCATTAACAGTATTGCTATTGTTCAGTACCTGGCTCTGGCTGACACAGATGTTTTATCAGGTGGACAAAAATGCCACCCGATGCTCCAAGGTGACGTTTCGTTTGCAGTTAAATGAGTTAGGCCCGGTAAAACGGGAGGAAACGGCAGTGTTGATTATTTTTGCCCTGACGGCACTGGCCTGGATGTTCCGGCCGCTCATTGCCAAGATAACCGGATTGCCGCTGGATGATACGATTATTGCCATGCTCTCTGCCAGCCTGCTGTTTGCCTGTCCAATCGACAGGCATAACCGGCGTCTGCTCAAATGGAAGGATGCAACCAAGGTTCCCTGGGGGGTTTTGTTGTTATTCGGCGGCGGATTAAGTCTGGCAGGTTTGATCAAATCATCCGGCCTGGCTGACTATATCGCCCTGCAGGTGGAAGCACTCGATGCCATGCCGTTGTGGTTAATGACGATTATCGTCGTAACCGTGATTGTGTTCCTGACTGAAATCACCAGCAACACTGCCACCGCTGCCGGCTTTTTACCACTGCTCGGCCCGATTGCCATGTCCATCAGCAATACTCCCATGACATTGGTTATTCCCGCCGCCATCGCTGCCAGTTGTGCGTTTATGATGCCGGTGGCAACCCCTCCAAACGCGATTATTTTTTCTTCCGGTCAGTTACGCATTGCCGATATGGCCAAAACCGGGTTGATGCTGAATCTGATCGCCATCTTCTGGATCAGTCTACTGGGATTGACGCTGGTTCGGTGGGTATTGAACTTCTGAACTTAGGGAACGGCATATTTATAATCATGATAATTGATTCATGGCGTCGTTCATTTCGCACCGAAGTCAAAACAACCCGGCCAATCGTACTCTGAAAATTTCAACATCTCAGCGAATAAAAAACATAGCAGCATTGAACGTTAAGCCGAACAGCGGAATATTGGACAATGTGTACAGAACAAATCTGATTTCAATTCGATTACCGAGCACCTGGACCAGACTGTGTGCAATACGCAGACACACATATGCCCAGGCCAAATACAAATTAGCTCCACTGCCATTTCCAATAACCGCGAGGGAAATTGCCAGCGCGTAAAAGATGGTGGGCTGTTCCATCAGGTGATTGTAGTTATCGGCTTTCCATCGCACGGACGGTGGCAAAGCCGACATCTGCTGTCCTTTCGGTGCATTTGGGTCCGGTTTGATTCCAGCCTTGCGCATGGCCGGCAGACGGGTGGCATACATCCAAACCCACATGACCATCGACCATGCCACCAACGCGATGACCGGTGCAATTATCTCAACACTTGTTTCCATTGTTTCAACCTGTTGCTGTGAATGTCGCCGATGATTATTGAACGGGCGGCTGAAAACCACAATGACACAGTTATTGCCAAACTCAATGCTGTCACTATGAGCGCCCGGTAAGCAATTGACGCAGGCACCACTTCCATTGGCTTGCCACCTGTGCATGATGAGATTCGGGGAATTCATACAACTTTGCCGGATTTTAACGTCGCATTGCGGCGCAGATAATGATTTTCCGGTTCCTTGGGTGGACGGCCAGCCTGTCACAGAGATTTCTTTAAAAAAAAAATCACTAGACGACTGGTCTAATTTAAACTAGGATGCGCGCCACTATGACGAAACATTCAAAAGACAGTCGCCAGCACATCCTTGAAGTTGCGCAGGAAATTATCAGTTGCAAAGGCTTCAGTGCCGTTGGTTTGAACGAAGTATTGAAAGCGGCGGAAGTCCCGAAAGGATCCTTCTATCATTATTTCGCATCCAAAGAAGCCTTCGGCGTTGCCATGCTGGAAGATTACTTTGAGCAGTATCTGATCACCATGGAACAGATCCTGACTCGCAAGGATTATCCGGCGATTGATAATCTGATGCTGTACTGGCAGTACTGGTTGGAAACCCAGGGAAGTCAGGAAGCCTGTGGTACCCGTTGTCTGGTGGTTAAACTGGCAGCCGAGGTCAGCGATTTATCTGCTGCCATGCGCGCGGTATTACATCAGGGCACGCAGAATATTATTGCCAGACTCGCAGACGCAATGGTTCGGGGCATTACGGAAGGCAGCCTGAAACTGGCACCGGATACCGCTTCGGCAACGGCAACAACCTTGTATCAACTGTGGCTCGGGGCGAGCCTGATGGCCAAAATCACGCAAAGCTCTGATCCGTTATACAGTGCCTTTGAGACAACCAAGGGGATGTTGATCCCCTGACAATGCAATCACAATAGCAGGTAGATACCTGCATTTTTTATCACTGAAAACTAGACGACCGGTCTATTTTGAATCAACTTACAATTTCAGGAGCATTTCGACATGCAAATTTTAATGGTACTCACCTCTCACGACGAACTTGGTAACACCGGGCACAAAACCGGTTTCTGGCTGGAAGAGCTGGCAGCCCCTTATTATGTTTTCAAAGATGCCGGCGCCACCATCACTCTGGCTTCTCCAAAAGGTGGACAACCACCGCTGGATCCAAAAAGTCATGAACCGGAATCTCAGACCGATGAAACCCGTCGTTTTGAAGCAGATGCAGAAGCGGTTGCCGCTCTGGCTGCCACGAAAACACTCCAGGATATCAACATGAATGACTTCGACGCGGTATTTTACCCAGGCGGTCACGGACCATTGTGGGATCTGGCCGAAGACAGCGCCTCTATCAGCCTGATTGAACAGTTCGCCGGTGCCGACAAGCCTGTTGCAGCAGTCTGTCATGCTCCAGGTGTGTTGCGCCATGTAAAAGGTAGCGATGGTCAGCCTCTGGTCAACGGCAAAACCGTTACCGGATTTACCAATACCGAAGAAGCAGCGGTACAACTGACCGATGTAGTGCCATTTCTGGTGGAAGACATGCTGAAAGAAAACGGGGGTCATTACAGTAAAGGCGCTGACTGGATGCCCCATGTGGTAACCGATGGCAAACTGGTGACCGGTCAGAATCCGGCCTCTTCAGCGGATACTGCAAAAGCTTTGCTGGCATTACTGCAAGGCTGAGAAAACAGTTCGACATAAAAAAACACCCGGCAGGTTGTCCTGTCGGGTGTTTTTGTCTGCTGATATCAGTTATCGGCAGGTGCTGTCTCAGGCAGCGGGTTCTTCAGTTTTCTTAGACGCTGATTTGGAAACCACTTCCTTCACAGGCTGCACCACTGCTTTAGGCTGTCCGTAGAAGGCTGTTACATACAGGTCTTTGATTTCACTGATCATCGGATAACGAGGGTTAGCCGGAGTACACTGATCATCAAACGCTTCCTCTGATAACAGATCCAGTTTTTCCATGAATTCCACTTCATTGACACCAGCCGCCCGAATAGTTTTCGGTATGTTCAGCTCGGCTTTCAACTGATCAATCGCTGCAACCAACAGTTCCACTTTTTCATCGACACTGTTGCCACCCAGTTCAAGGTAATCAGCAATCCTGGCATAACGGGTTTTCGCCTGCGGGTATTTATACTGCGGGAAAGTCCCCTGTTTAACCGGAACATCAGTCGCGTTGTATTTCACCACTTCGCTGATCAGCAGCGCATTGGCCAAACCATGGGGAACATGGAAATGCGCACCCAGTTTGTGAGCCATGGAGTGACAGACTCCCAGGAATGCATTAGCAAATGCGATACCCGCCATCGTCGCTGCGTAGTGAACTTTTTCGCGCGCTTTGGGATCATCCTTACCATTTTTATAGGAGCTGGGCAGATATTTGAACAGCAACCGAATCGCTTCCAGCGCCTGACCATTGGTAAATTCGTTGGCAAACAGACTGACGTAAGCTTCCAGTGCATGGGTCAAGGCATCGACACCGCCGTAGGCAGTCAGACCCTGTGGCAGATTCATCACCAGATCAGGATCGATGATGGCCATATTGGGTGTCAGTTCATAGTCAGCGATTGGGTATTTCACACCAGTCTTTTCATCAGTTACCACGGCAAACGGAGTTACCTCAGAACCGGTACCTGAAGTGGTCGGTATGGCAACCATCAGGGCTTTGATACCCATTTTCGGGAAGTGGTAAATACGCTTACGAATATCCATAAAACGCAACGCCAGATCTTCGAAACGAACTTCCGGATGCTCGTACATGACCCACATGATTTTGGCTGCGTCCATCGGTGAACCACCACCAAAGGCAACAATCACATCTGGTTTAAAGGCATTACATTTTTCCACGCCTTTGTTAACGGTACGCAGTGTTGGATCGGGTTCAACATCATAAAACACGTCGGTTTCAAGTCCCTGCGCATGCAGAGCATCAGTCACCTGCTCGGTATAACCCTGATTAAACAGGAACGGATCGGTGACCACCAGCGCCCGCTTCTTACCTTTCAAATCGCTCAGTGCGACAGGCAATGCACCTTTACGGAAATAGATATCTTTGGGGATTTTATGCCACAACATATTTTCACGCCGGCTCGCAACAGTTTTCACATTGATCAGGTGTTTAGGACCCACGTTTTCAGAAACGGAGTTACCACCCCAACTACCACAGCCTAATGTCAGTGACGGTGCCAGTTTAAAGTTGTACAGATCACCAATGGCACCCTGCGAGGCTGGCATGTTGATCAGGATACGACCGGTTTTCAGACGACGACCAAACTCTTCGATACGTTCACGGTTGTGATCCTGATCGGTATACAATACAGACGTATGACCCATACCACCCAGTTCAACCAGTGCAACGGCTTTGTCCAGCGCCTCGTCAAAATCTTTGGCCCGATACATCGCCAGAGTTGGGGAAAGTTTTTCATGAGCGAAAGGCTCATCGAGATCAATCGCGTCACACTCGGCAATGATCACTTTGGCTTCTTTCGGTACTTCAACACCACCGATGGCAGCCACTTTGTAAGCAGGCTGTCCAACAATGGCCGGGTTCATTGAACCGTTGACGATAACCTGTTCACCCACTTTCTTTTTCTGCTCGGCAGACAGGACATAAGCGCCACGGGCTTGAAATTCAGCTTTAACCTGATCATAAACGCTGTCAACCACAACGACAGACTGTTCGGAGGCACAAATGACACCATTATCAAATGTCTTACTCATCAGTACTGAGCTAACAGCCTGCTTGATGTGTGCAGACTCATCGATAACCGCCGGGGTATTACCAGCACCCACACCAATAGCAGGTTTACCGGAAGAATATGCTGCCCGTACCATGCCTGGACCACCAGTAGCCAGAATCATGTTAATGTCAGGATGGCGCATCAGGTGCTGGCTCAGATCCACGGTTGGCTCTTCAATACAAGCAATGATGTCTTTAGGGGCACCGGCTGCAATGGCTGCATCCATCACAATTTTTGCGGCCAGAGCGGTACATTTTTTCGCTCTTGGGTGGGGGGAAAAGACAATACCATTACGGGTTTTCAGGGCCAGCAATGATTTGAAGATCGCTGTGGATGTCGGGTTGGTAGTCGGTACCACACCGGCAAGAATACCAACAGGCTCGGCCACTTTCATAATGCCGTAGGCGGTATCTTCTTCGAGAATTCCACAGGTTTTATCGTCTTTGTATTTGTTGTAAATAATTTCAGAAGCGAAATGGTTTTTGATCGCCTTATCTTCGGCAATACCCATTCCGGTTTCTTCTACCGCCATTTTAGCAAGACTGATACGCGCATTATTAGCGGCCAGTGCAGCCTGACGAAAAATTTCATCAACCTGCGCCTGAGTGAAACGGGCATACGCCCTTTGAGCAACTTTTACCCTTTCGATCAGAGCATCTAAACTCGCCAGGCTTTTGTCTGGATTGGATGCTTCAACTTTTTTATTGGCCATTTTCAGGGCCTCCTATAACTACCAAGAAAGTCATTTTCATTGATAATCAGCAACAATGAATTGCCATTAAATGTAGAGGTATCAGCATTTTTCCTATTGACTCAGATCATGTTGAATTCACGGAACAATTAATTATTTTCATAAAATAATTGTGATTCAAAATTCATAGAAACAGGGATAAAAAATCAGGACATAAACAACACATCCGATGCTTTTTTAAAGACCGGAAAATTCACCTTTAACTGTTTTTTGTATTTATTTTTGGATGGGTGTTTGTGAGGATTTCAGGTACAGATTATTTCTGTACTAACTATCTATCAGACAGCAATCATATAGACGATATTAATATTCTCCTGTCGCAAGACCATAACTGTTAAAAACAGCACTGATACGTTTCATGGTTTCAGATGAAGGAGGCGTTATGTCACTCAATGCATACTCCTCACCCATTTCTTTCCATTTGTGTTCACCCAATTGATGAAACGGCAATAATTCCACTTTTTCCACATTGCCCAACTGGGCCACAAAACGAGCTAATTCATCGGCATCATCGAGATCATCGGAATACCCCGGCACCACGACATAACGAATCCACAATTTCTTCTCGCGTTCGGCCAGATAACGGGCAAATTTTAGGGCGTACTGATTGGAAACCCCAACCAGGGTTTTGTGACGCTCCGGATTAATCTGTTTGATGTCCAGCATGACCAGATCAGTAAAGCTGAGCAGCGCATCAAGGGTGTCATCGTAATGAACGGCATAACCGTTGGTATCCAGACAGGTATGAAAACCCAGGTGTTTAAGGCTCTTGAACAGACGATACACAAACTGCGCCTGCAGTAATGGCTCGCCACCGGTGACCGTCACACCGCCTTCAGACATCTCCATAAATGGTTGATAGGGGATGATTTCCTCCACCAGCTCACCGACTGAACGCAGCTCTCCGGCATTCAAATCCCAGGTATCACGGTTATGACAATACAGACAGCGGTAGAGGCACCCCTGTAGAAACACCACAAAGCGGGTTCCGGGACCATCGACGGTACCAAAGGAATCGGTGGAATGAACACGGCCAAGCATATGGTCGGCATCCATTTCATCTCCCGCAACGGGAATCAGGTTTTCAAGTCTGGTCATAAATACTCCTATATTGCCTGTCACTATAGCAGCTTTGTCCTTATCGAAATTGCCTCAGGTCAGTCCGTTAAAATGTAGGCAAGCACTGAGGAACTAAGGGTATCGGCGTTTACTGCAACACAGTATTTCCAATCCAGCAACATGGAAATTCTGCTATCGCCGACAGCGGATACATCCAGCCATCATTATTGACTGCGAAAGCCACTCCATCAGGATTGTATTTCTTTTATTCAACCTTATGTTAGCCGCCAGCAATCATTGCTATCTCAACAACCATCTCAACCACCAGGAACGTCACATGCCTTACGTCAACATCAAAATCACCAAAGAAGGTGCCACAGCAGAACAAAAAGCAGAGTTGATTTCCGGAGTCACACAATTGTTACGGGATGTTCTCAATAAAAACCCTGCCACGACCGTCGTCGTGATTGACGAAGTGGAAACGGACAACTGGGGTATCGGTGGGGAAACGGTGACCGTCCTCAGACAACAGGCAGCACTGAAACAGCAGGATCAATGACCTGCCCGACAGTCTCACACTTTCCGCAGACCGCCGGGGTAACACGGCATGGAAAATCAACCGCCGACTATAACACCCAGGCGTTGACTGCGGATGCCACTCCCCACATAAACACTGTGTAGTGCCAGTTGTTTTTTATGATCGCGCCAGCGGTAGCCTGATAACGACTCATCAACGCCAGGCCAACGCCGGTCAAAGGACTGGTGCCGGTGGAAATGGCCCAGCAGGACAAATACAGGAACCCCAGACGGACCGGATCAGGGCTCAATGGCAACAGCAACGGGCTGACCACTGACACACTGACAATCGGATGAATTCCTACCATTCCGGCCGTAATCATTACCGCCAGTACGACACTGAACAACCAGGGATCAAATTCAAACCCTGTCAGATCAAACACATCCGGATACAGTAAAATCACGGCTTTGATGCCGGCAGAAAAAATACCGGCGGCCAGAAACAGCGCAAACTGACTGCCAATGTTAGCCAGCTTATAATTGATGAACTCATGTACGACATGTAGATCAGGACCACCTCGCATAAACATCATTGCCCCGACAGGTGCCAACAGACAAATTAATACCAGCACACTGATACCTGACCAGATGAAATGAGCCAGCATCACGGCCACCGCCAGGAACAGCGGCATGATCAAACTCTCAACCCGAATTGGATAACCTTCAAACACGACTTTACGGTTCAGACTGACTTCCAGAATGGACAGCCCTATAGCGATCAACGCCATCAGCAAGCCGGGCCACAGCACCCCCTGCCAATGCAGTCCAGGTGCATAGGTAATGGCCACGCCGGTGGCGACAAAAAAGGGAGACCACCATGCCGCAGCCGAAAAACAGCGCGCCAGAATCACCCGCTGAGAGTCACTCAGGGCGCCGTTGCGCTGCAATCGGTCACCAAATACAAACAGCACCGAAAGATTAATAACCGCACCCAGTAAATGCGATCCGAAGGCGGTTGCAATCAGCGCCCGGTTCCCCTGCGGCAATATTTTCTGCTCGCTTTCAACATTGGCCAGAGCCAGGAAAGACACCGCGACGAACATTCCCAGCAATGGCAGGTTAACGGCGAAAATCTGCGGCCAGGGCAACCATAATCCCTGACTGCCGGCAAACAACAATGCTGCTCCGCCGGCAACCATCAGAACAAGGGATTGTCGCTGACCATTTTTGGCGATCAGACGCCACATCAGTGCATTGCTGCTCCAGGCGGCCAGCGTGGGTGCCCATAGCGGGATCCATCCGGCAACACTCATTAAATACAGAATCAGAGTACTGAGAACGATCCAACCGGTATATTTTTTCATGTTACAGCTTAGTGTGGGGAAACTTTGAAGTGGCAATTATGATACCAGAAGCATATACGGATTCCCCGGAGATATTTGCAACAAAGCGCAAGCCAATGCTTCGTCAGGACGAACAGCTCACCGCCAGTGATTTGCTCCAGTCCGGTGGCAATTGTGCGTATGACGCCAGTTCCGGATACTCCTGAAAAGGTTGCTGTAAGGCGGGCAATAAGGCATTGATTAACGTGAAATCTTTTTTCTCCGCCGCTTCAATCGCCTCCTGTGCAACCCAATTACGCAATACCAGATAAGGATTATGGCTGTGCATCTGCTGTCTCCGCGAAGTTGCGGATGTCCCCTTCAATGCATCGGAATACTGTTGCCACCAGGCGTCAAAACCAGCGAGATCCAGAGTATGATTTCTAACATCCGGTTTGCGTTCATGAAGTTCGGCCTGAGTAAGCCCGGTAAAACTGAAATGATAATCCATCTGCCCGCGCCCCAATAACTCAAGCCAGCCAATGGTTAACGATTCACGCTGATCCTCTGCCAGTTCGGCAACTCCCAGCTTTTGAGCCATCAGTGCCATATAGCTGCGCTGATAACAGTCATTGTAACCATCGACCGCCCGTTGCAAGGTCTCCACCGCCACCCAGGGCGTCAGGCAGTTGCCCAACTGCACCAGGTTCCATAATCCGATCTTTGGCTGTTGATCGTAAGCATAGCGACCATAATCATCGGAATGATTACAGATAAATGCGGGATCAAAACGATCCATAAAACCAAACGGACCGTAATCAATGGTATCGCCGAGTATGGAGAAATTATCCGTATTCATGACACCATGACACCAACCCTGTGCCTGCCATGCGGCAATGAGTCGGGCGGTACGCTGAACAACTTCGGTAAACAGTGCGGCGATCGGTTCCGCCTGATTCAGACAATCCGGAAAATATTGCTCCAGAGTAAAATCGATCAGAGCCTTCAACTCTTCATGCTGATTGGTATGGAAAAAAAACTGATAGTGACCGAAACGTAAAAAACTGCGGGCGACCCGGGTAACCATGGCAGCGGTTTCCCGTGCTTCGCGAATCACCACGTCATCACTGCCGGTAATGGCCAGAGCGCGTGTTGTGGGAATGCCCAGTCCGGCCATATTTTCACTCATCAAATATTCCCGCACGCTGGATCGTAATACTGCCCGACCGTCACCCATGCGGGAAAAAGGCGTCATTCCCGAACCTTTTAACTGCACTTCCCAGATTCGCTGATCACGATCTTCCAAACCGCCAATCAATGCTGCCCGCCCATCTCCGAGTCTTGGCGTGTAACCGCCAAACTGATGTCCGGCATAGACACTGGCCACAGCATCGGCACTACGATGACCACTCAATAAAGAAATATCGTCTTCGCGTAATGAATGTATTTGAAAAGTTTCGCGGAGTTGCGAATTTTCACTGATTAAATAGGGTTCACTGATACCCTGCAGCGAAACCTGCACCACATAGGGTCGGTCCAACTGTCTAAACGGGAGGGGTTTGAGAATTTCGTGTAATGGCATAGGATGGCGACTGGATCGTTAGCAAAGAACCATTATTATCAATCTTACCCATGCAGTCCTCAAGTTTTGGTCAGGGATTATTCCAATGTGATGACATTGGAATAATTCTTGGAAAATGCGGGTAATTCATTATGAAAATTGTGGTTGTTGGAGGAGGAGCCGGCGGACTGGAGCTGGCAACTAAACTTGGAAACAAACTCGGTAAAAAGCAAACAGCAGATATCTTGTTAATCGACAAGAATCAAACTCACCTCTGGAAGCCGTTATTGCATGAAGTGGCTTCCGGCACTATGGATTCCGAAATCGACGCTGTCAGCTATCGTGCTCATGCACATAATCACGGCTTTCGTTTTAAAATCGGTACTCTGTCTGGTATTAACCGGGAAGAAAAATACATTCATCTGCAACCGGTAGTCGATGATGAAGGCGAGGAAATCCTGCCGGAGCGCAAAGAAAGCTACGACATACTGGTACTGGCCATTGGCAGCATTTCAAATGATTTTGGTGTACAGGGAATTCGTGAGCATGCGATCTTTCTGGACAGCCCGAAACAGGCCATCCGGTTTCAGCACAAACTGGTGAATCAGTTTATCCGTATCAACAGACGCCTGGAGCAAGAGCCCGATACCTCACTGTCAGTGGCTATTGTCGGTGGCGGTGCTACTGGAGTCGAACTATCTGCCGAACTGTTCAACGCCCGCCACTGGTTCTCTCTGTATGGACTAAAAAATGTGACCTCTGAGCACCTTAAGGTCACTCTGGTCGAGGCCGGTCCGCGCCTGCTGCCTGCACTCAGTGAGCGCATTGCGGGGTCAGTCCACCAGGAATTACTGGAACTCGGACTCGACATTCGGACCAATACCCAGGTATCACGGGCAGAAGCCGGTAAACTGCATACTGCCGATGGAAAGATCATAGAAGCTGATTTGATCGTCTGGGCCGCAGGTGTCAAAGCGCCGGATTTCCTGAAGGATTTTGGCGGCCTGGAAACCAACCGTATCAACCAGATCGTCGTCAATACTCATTTGCAACCGGCGCAGGATGAAAGTATTTATGTGATCGGTGATTGCGCCGGACGCCAGATAGACGAAAAACGCTGGGTACCTCCGCGCGCCCAATCAGCGCATCAGATGGCCAGTCTGGTGTATCACAATATTCTGCTTTCGCTGGCAGGCAAACCGCAGAAGGACTTTAAATACCAGGATCATGGATCGCTAGTGTCTCTCAGCCGTTATACCGCCATTGGTAACCTGATGGGTAACCTGACCCGGGGCAGTATGAATATCGAAGGCAAGCTCGCACGCATGGCGTATGTTTCATTGTATCGAATGCATCAGCTGGCGCTACATGGCTGGACAAAAATGATACTTATGACACTGTCCGAAAAAATCAATAAAGTTATTCGCCCCAGGTTGAAATTACACTGATGCATTAACACTGCGCAGGTTGATGGCCTGACTTTCAGAAACCTCATGTGGCACGAAACGGAACATGCAATGTGATCGCGTTCGTGTCACTCCTGGGCCTTGCGCAGCCTGAAAACAGAAATTATCTGCCCCAGCCCCATTAGCAACAGAGTATCTTTTTTGCCTGAGACTCTTAGCAATCACTCTTGTCTGTTATTTGGGAGGATCCACCTTGTATTCGGTAGAACTGTTCAAACGGAACCAACCGGTTACGCTATAGCGGTGTTTGTGAGCAATTTGAACTTCATGGGGGAATTCCTCACTCATAAAAACCACCAGAGTACCGAAAGCCGGCATCACTTTCGTAAGAATGTCGTCGCTGTCCTCACGATAGATGACCAAATCGCCACCATCTTCAACCGTCCAGCCGGGATTCAAATAACCAATCACGGTCACAATCCGGTTAGCCTCACCACGGAATGCGTCACAGTGCTTCTTATAAAATGAACCTGGTTGATAATGTGCCCAGTGGGTTTCGAACGAAAATAACCCCAGGAACAGCTCGCGATTCAAAAACGTCTGCAATTTCTGCGTCCACTGTAACCAAAGCTGTTCAGCTGCAGTACGTCCATCAATCCAGTGTATATTGTCCCGGCGAATAAAATGGCTCTGAAGATAATCATCCTGACGCCCAACACCGGCGGCTTTAAAGTGCCCGGTTCCATCAGTGATGATCTCAGATAGCAAGGCATCGCTTATGTCCTCTGGCAAAGCACCCGGAATAACACAATAGCCTTGACGGGTCAGGCCATCTGCTATCTGGCGAAAAACGGCATCATCACTGTTAAAATTATCAGAAAAGAGTTGCCTGACAGGGCTCATTGAGGAGTTGCTCCAATAGAATAACGCGTCCTTGTATGATCACCTGAGAGCTTTGTCAATCAATATTTTTGCCCGGTCAACGGCGCTGCTCAAGATTAAAAAGGATGTTTGAATTGCCAGTTCAGACTGATCGTCTGGGTGGTCTGCAAACCTTCATCGGTCGATTGCAGGCTGGTTCCCAGTTCCAGCTGCACATCCTGGAAACCGGTGTACAAAAACCACAGATCCGCGGCGACGAAATCCCCCATTTGATAACCCGCATAACCATTTAAGGTCACCACCGGGTCGCCAATGTAGGCACGACCGCGAAGACTGCTTTGCCAGTTTTCTGCAATGCGTCCGTGTTGTTGCATAAAGACTTCCACTCCGTTGGAACTGACATCTTTTGCTTCATCACGACTGTAAACAGAATTAATCGCTAAAGCGCCAAACTCATAGTGACACTCCCCCGAAGCATCAAGACAGACACCGGCACCAACGACACTGCCATAATTACGAATCTGAGTATATTGCCGGTCGCCTTCACCACCGACATGATTGGCAATTACATCAGCATGCAAACGCAGCCGACTGAATTTCCAGGTTGACGTCCAACCAATTTCAAATTGCTCGGAGCGCTCCTGTTCCAATATTGACTGCCAGTCAATCCATAGATCGGATGTTAACCACGAATAATCGGTCTGCCACTCCATCCCCTGATCAAGACGGCCATCCAGATTATCATTCACATCGAGCAGCGCCGGATGAACAGAATGTCCGGACGCCAAAGTACCAAAACTCAACAGTTGCTGATGCTGTTGGAAAGGAATCTGGTAACTGCCCAGGAAGCTCTGCTCGTTGTCGATATCACCATATTGCTGAGTGACCAGTACACCAACACGCATCCGCGCACCTTCTTCATTGGTGTAAGACACAGAAACCGGCATCAACCAGCCAAACTGAGTATGACCATTCACATCGTCATGACTGAACTCATAGTTGTTGAGCAGTGCCTCTGCTTCAAAATCGAGCTGAGGACCAGGCTGCCACTTCGAACTATCCGATTTCCCCCACCACTCACTGCCGGTCAGCTTTAGTGCCTGGGAAGAGTATGTTACTGTTGAAACCAAAAAAAGAAGAACGAACAAAAGACTGTTTGTTTTCATACATCAGCTATAGTCAATTATAGTTACTGAACACGCTGACGTTAGAGGCAAACAGGAAACGGGTCAAGTTTTCATAAAGCCGGGCTGTTAATCGAACAAAAGAGACAGTATCGTTTCAGCATGAACAGAATGTCAGAGTCATTGATGAACAACAGAACCGGATACAACCAAGCCACGGGAATCACGAGTGAATAATAATAAGACGAATAACCGTATTGCTGTGTTTGTAGATGTGCAGAATATCTATTACACCGTCAAACATACCTACCATTGTCATTTTGACTATCATAAATTCTGGTCTGATATTTCAAGTCAGGGCGTTATTGTCAAAGCCGTGGCCTATGCCAGCGACCGAAACTGCCCGAAACAAATCGCGTTTCAGAGCATCCTGCGTAATATCGGTTTTGAGGTGAAACTGCGACCATATATTCAGCGCCGCGACGGCAGCACCAAAGCAGACTGGGATGTCGGCATTACGATCGACATCATTGATTTTGCTGATCAGGTGGACACCATCATCCTGGCATCAGGTGATGGTGATTTTCAATTACTGGCCAATTATGTCCGGGAACGTTTCAACAAGGACTTTAACGTCTATGGTGTACCGTCCCTGACCGCCCACACACTAGTGGAAGCGGCCAGTAACTATCATCCGATTTCAGAGCAATATCTGCTCAAACATTAACCGGCGATAAGCGGTTCGGCATATTGTTCAGCTGAATACTCGTTCAGCACGACAATCTCCGCCCGCTTGAAGAAATTAAAGTCGGTGGCGGTTGCAGACGTGTATGCTCCCATCATCCGGCCGATGATCAAATCACCATTGGCCAGTTTAGGTAACATGATATCTTCTGCAATGACATCGATACTGTCGCAGGTCGGTCCGGCCAGTACAGACGGCTGACGTTCTCCATCCCAGTACATGGCATCCACCGGGTACTGACCATGATCAAACATGATGCCACTGAAAGAACCATAAATACCATCATCCAGGTAATACCAGATTTTGCCTTCGCGTTCTGCCTGTCCCATTACGGATGCCACGGAAGTCACCGCAGGCGCACAGATAAAACGACCCGGTTCAGCAATAATCCGGACAGTTTCAGGAAACGCTGCCAAAGCCCGTCGGATTGGATTACAGAAATCACGGATCGGCGTGACATCTTCCATATAGCTGACCGGAAAGCCACCGCCAATATCCAGCATACTCAATACCGGCAGACCCAGCTCGATCACCTGTTCAAAGACAGCATGGCAACTTTCAATGGCATGAACATATTTCTGTGGGTCTGTAGTTTGTGAACCAACATGGAAAGACAAACCTTTGATCCGGATACCCCAATCAAACGCCTGTTTGATCAGCTCAATGGCCGTCGCCGGATTACAACCGAATTTCTTCGACAAATCAGCAACCGCGTCAGCATTGCGGAAACTCAGGCGAATCAGAATTTCCGCCTCATCTTTATAGGCACGGAATTTTTCCAGCTCGTTGAGACTGTCGACCACGAATACATTACAGCCATACTCCAACGCATCGCGAATATCACGATCCCGCTTAATCGGGTGGGTATGAATGGTGGCTTCTGCCGGCACACCACATTCGCGCACCAGCTCCACTTCGCCACTGGTAGCCAGATCAAAACTGGCACCTTCGTCCAGCAGCGTTTTGACCACAGCAGGATGCGGCAACGGTTTCAACGCATAATGCAAGGTGACATCCGGTAAGGCATTCTGAAGTTCACGGTACTGTCTGCGAATAATATCGCAGTCCAGAATCATCAACGGAGCACCATGGCGTTTGACCAGTAACTCGATCAATTCCACTTCAGAAAGGTCAGATAGATTAATAGACGCATTTTCATGAGACGCGTCAAAAATAGAGATGGTCATGAGCACAACCCTCTTGGCAATGATGTCAACGGTACACTTCGAGCGGCATCGAAAGCTCTCTAAAGCAGTCAATTCACTCTTGGATAGTTGCTCATTGCCTTGTCGCCTTTTGGGAAGCGGCGATGTACTCGGATTGGCTATCAACAAGAAGCATGCGAAGTTTAGGAAAAAAAAACCTGTACGCAACATTTTTTTTCGCTGGATTGGTAATTTTTTTTAAATGATTCAGAAAGGGGTCTGGTCATTGCAAATGTTACAAAGTAACATTAATTCTCCTGTCCTCAGAAATGTTGTTATGAAGCGTTATTCCAGATGTATGCTGCTGATCCTGTTGCTGGGAATTGTAATGCCCTACAGCATTGCTATGCCTATGCACGAGCTCAGTCACCTGCTGGATTTTCATGATAAAGCCCACACTGCGGACAAGTGCGATCTGTGCCAGCTGACTCAGGGCGGAGCATTATTGTTTGTGCCATCCGGAATCAACAGTGTGGCGCTGAAGCAATCGGTGCTGTCCTTTTCGGCCACACCGAAAACCGCCATTACCGGCACCCGCCAGAGTACCATTCGCGCACCTCCCGTCATCACCGTCTGAACCATTATTTGCGCATTCTTCAAACAGCAGATGCCTTACCGGCACTGTATTTTTTGTTATTTAGCAGACAGGTGATTCCCATGAAAAAAGTATTGATACTGACCGTTGCCCTTGCCAACAGTGTTTATGCATTGGCCGCAGATGAACATCGCCAGCATGGCGCCCATGAACACGGAGCCGCTAAATTAATGCTGGCTCAGGATGGAAAAGACTTTCAGCTCTCTCTGGATACCCCGGCGTTCAATATTTATGGTTTTGAACACCAACCGGAAAACTCACAGCAGAAAGAACTGGTGGCCAACGCCAATGCCTTACTGAAACAGGGTGAAGAATTGTTCCTGTTTCCCAAAGATGCACAATGCACATTGCAGGAAGCCAGTGTCGAAACCGAACAACATGAACAGGGTGACGATGAAGACCATGACGGCG
Source organism: Gynuella sunshinyii YC6258 (assembly GCF_000940805.1). Classification (GTDB taxonomy): domain Bacteria; phylum Pseudomonadota; class Gammaproteobacteria; order Pseudomonadales; family Natronospirillaceae; genus Gynuella; species Gynuella sunshinyii. Next base: position 5,290,729 of record NZ_CP007142.1, read on the forward strand.
ACGAAGCGGAAGAGCATGGTGGTCACAGTGATTTGAACGTGGCCTGGCATTTCAGTTGTGCCCAGCCCCTGGAAGCCAAGACCCTCACACTGACCATATTTGATGCGTTCGACAACCTGAAAGATCTGGATGTCGAATACCTGACCGACTCCGGCCAGGGCGCTATCGAACTGTCACCTGAAAAACATACATTCAAATTCTGACACTCACGCAACCGGGGCCGCTACTGGCCCCTGGACTGATGATCATGACTGTACAAACTGCCTTGAAAATCGATCAGTTGGAATTTGGATGGCAACCGGGCAAAACCATCCTGAGCATTCCAACACTCACCCTCAACCGTGGGGAGTCGTTATTTATTCGCGGCCCAAGCGGCAGTGGCAAAAGCACCTTATTGAACCTGATGAGTGGAGTGCTGCGGTTACCCAGCGGAAACATTCAGTTACTGGAGCAACCATTTTCATCCTGGAATGACAAACACCGGGATCAGTTTCGTTCCGATCACATCGGTTACATTTTCCAGCAGTTCAATCTGCTGCCTTACCTCAGCGTACTCGATAATGTCCTGTTGCCCTGTCGCATTTCTGCGCATCGCCGCACCCGGGCCCAACAACAACACAACACGATTGAAGAGAGTGCCCGGACATGGCTGAGCCTGCTCAATATTCCGACCCGTCTGTTTGAGCAGAAAATTTCCAACCTGAGTGTGGGTCAGCAACAACGGGTTGCAGCAGCACGTGCTCTGATCGGCGAACCGGAAATCATCATCGCTGACGAACCCACTTCGGCACTGGATCAGGACAACGTCGACAACTTCATGGATGTCCTCACCTCTCAATGTCGCAACATCCACAGCTCGCTGATTTTTGTCAGCCACGACCGGCATTTGTCGCAATTCCTGGAACACATCTATGAATTGCCCGGTGACTCACAGGAGGAGGCTATATGAACTGGATGGCACTGGCCTGGCAAAGTCTCAGGAATCGAAAATCCACCGCCATACTCACGTTATTCATGATGGCGCTGAGTGTCTGCATGGTGTTGACAGTCGATCGTATCCGTACCGATACCAGAGCAAGTTTTTCCAACACTCTGTCCGGCACAGACCTGCTGGTCGGTGCCCGGACCGGCAGCCTGAATCTGTTATTGTATTCGGTGTTCCGAATCGGTAATGCCACTAACAATATCAGTTGGCAAAGTTACCAGGAGCTGGCGCATCAAAAAGATATTGCCTGGACCATTCCCATTTCGCTGGGAGACTCTCACAAAGGTTTTCGGGTACTGGGTACCAATGACGACTATCTCAAACATTATCAGTATGGCAACAAACAAGCTTTGAAGGTTGCCCAGGGAAAATGGTTTAACGACATTTACCAGGTGGTGCTCGGTGCCGAAGTGGCCCACAAGCTCAATTATCACATCGGCGATGAGGTCATCATTTCTCACGGGACCGGCAGTGCGTCATTCAGTCAGCACAAAGACAAACCATTTACCGTCAGCGGTATTCTGGCACCTACCGGAACACCAGTGGATCGCACCCTGCATATTCCCCTTGAAGGCATGACGGCGATTCATGTTGACTGGCAGGCCGGCGCAAAAATCCCCGGGCTGCACATCAGTGCGGACAAAGCCAAAACTCTGGATCTGACACCCGACACCATCACCGCGTTTCTGGTGGGTATGAAGTCACGACTGAAGACCTTCGCCTATCAGCGCGCCATTAACGATTATCGGGCAGAACCTCTGATGGCAGTGATTCCGGGAGCTGCATTGCAGGAACTCTGGCAATTGATCGGTATTGCCGAAAACGCCTTGATTGCGGTTTCCATCATGGTTGTCATCACTGGTTTAATGGGCATGCTGACGGTTATTCTGTCAAGCCTGAATGAACGCCGCCGGGAGATAGCCATTTTCCGTGCATTGGGGGCCAGACGACGGACCATTTTATGGTTGCTGATGGTGGAATCCGGATTTTATGGCATAGCCGGTCTCATTTTTGGCCTGCTGCTGCACTGGCTGCTGATTGCGATAGCCAGCATTTATATACAGAACAGTTACGGTATCGGACTGACAATCGGCATACCGGCAAACAATATGTTGATAGCATTGGCTGTCTTCGCAACCACAGCGGTGTTACTGGGACTCATTCCAGGATACCGGGCTTACCGGCAATCGCTGACCGATGGCCTGACCACCCGAACTTAACGACTGGAGATTTTGCAGATGAAAATCCTGCTTATGATTTTTACCATGCTTTTGGTGTTTCCTGCCTGGGCTGCCGGCGAAAACACCGGTGGGCTCAGTGATGAGGAAAGCAACTATGAACCTGCCCCGCAACAGGTGATTAAACCTGGTCGCAAGGGTTTCAGGGAAGTCAGCTGGGATGATCTGATTCCGGCTGATTTCGATCTGTCTGCACTGGAAAACAAGATCCTGCAGAAATACGACATCAACAAACTGTCGGACGAAAGCAGCGATGCCCGGAAACTGTATCAGGAACTGCAGGATGCCTCTAAAAACGCACCCGTGGTGAAAGAACTCGATGGCGATATGATCAAAATTCCCGGTTTCGTGGTACCGCTGGATATGACTGAGGATAAAATCCGTACCTTCCTGCTGGTCCCCTATTACGGAGCGTGCATTCATACCCCACCACCGCCATCCAACCAGATCATCTTCGTGGACACCCAGGAAGCGTTCAAGTTGGGCAACACCTTTGATCCGGTCTGGGTATCGGGCATGGTACAGGTGCAGACTCAGGACTCCGATCTTGGAACCGCCGGTTATACGGTTTACGCCCAGAAAATTGAGCCATACCTGTAACACCAATACTGGCCCGCCTTCACAGGTGGGCCAACATCAGACACAACGCCCTCACGCGATTATATTTTGCCCTTCCCCACCCCTCATACTCCCTGAAACCCGCCTTCCTGCGCCGCCCCGGCCAAAAACATTCACCCTCTGATGAGCTGCTCATTTTGTAAACACACAGAACTTTCCAATTTTCATATTGACATCGAATCAAAGTGATTTAATCTATTAATCATCGCCTCGGCTCGTTTCAACAACAATAAATCAACGCTGCTGATGGATATGAGTTTCACCAACACCCGCGAGGAAAATAACAATGATAAAGAGGTTAGCCACACTTTTGACCGCGACCACCGTGCTCTGTTCTGCAGGCTATCTGCAAGCTGCTGATCTGGTGAGTAAAGACCGGGTTGGACTGCCAAATGCCGCCAACAAAATGGTTTTCCGAATGACCGGTGACGGACCTGGCAGCAACGATCCCACCTACGCCGCCGGCTATAAAAAACTGTTTGGCGAGTTCATCCGCAAACATCCTGACTGGCAGGTTGAACTGCAAATGATGTCCGGCGATATCGGCCAGGAACAGGCCCGCATGCTGGAACAGGCGAAAGCCGGCCGGGCTCCGCACTGCGCTGCGGTCGATTCATTCGTACTGCCGTTGTTCAAAGAAGCCGGGGTACTCAAATCCCTGTCACCGTATTTTTCTCAGGCTGAGATCGATCAGTTATTCCCATTCGTCCGCAACGGCGTTACCGGCAACGATGGCAACATCTACGCCTGGTGGTGGAGCACCGATCTGCGCGTTCTGTATCGCAACAAAAAAATCGTGCCTGACGCTCCGGAAACCTGGGAGCAGCTGAAAGCCGCGGCCCTGGCCAGCAAGAAAAAAGGCATGGAAGGCATTCTGTTCAATGGTGGCCGTTACGAAGGTACAACCTTTGACTGGTTGAACAACTTCTGGGCCCAGGGCGGCGATCTGGTGGACAGCACCGGCAAACCAGTGTTTGGAACCGGGGATAATCGCACCAAATTCCTGAAAGCCGTCAACTACTACCGTGATCTGGTGACCTCTGGCGCGGCTCCCAAACGGGTTGCCAACATCGGCAACTATGATGATTTCAACGCCGCGGCAGCCGCTGGCACTACCGCTCTGTTTGTGGGTGGTAACTGGCAGCTGGCCCAACTGGCAAGCACGCTGGAGCCGGAAGATTTCGCCAACTGGACCTTCTCCATGCTGCCTGGACCTACAGCAGACCAGCGCTCAACCGGTACCGGCGGCTGGACCGTGGCCTCCTTCTCTGATGATCCGGCCAAAGTAAAAATGTGCGCCAATCTGATCCGGGATATTTACATGGGGCCAGCCAACGCCCTGCAACAGCAACTGCCGACCCGCGCAGACCTGTACGACAAATATGATGTCTTTAAAACCCCGGCCAACAAAGCCTTTGCCCAGGCTCTGCAATATGGCAGAGCACGCCCGGGTGCACCGATTTATCCGGAAATATCCAATCAGATTCAAATCATGATGGGAGATGTTCTGACCGGCACCAAAACACCTGAACAGGCCCTGGACGCTGCATTCAAGGCCACCATGAACGCGTACGAACGACTGTAGTGCTCCTTGGTCTTCATCAGCCGGTATGCACCGGCTGGTGGGGCCTTTTTTATCGTTATAAGGAAAATCATATGTCCAGCCATGCGCTTTCCAGCAGGACGCAGACGACGGCACGCAGCTCCCGTACCCATGCCCGGCCCAAAACCCTGCCCTGGGTGCTGCCTGTCATCATCGTTCTGGCTTTATTTTATTTATACCCGGTATTTGACGTTTTTCGCTTCGCCTTCACCGACGCCACGTTGCTCAGTGACAGCGACCATTACACCCTTGAGAGTATCGTCCAGACCCTGACCCGCCCGGATATTCTGCCGGTTCTCGGCGTCACATTCTGGTTCACCGCCGCCAGCGTGATCGGGCAGCAGGCCCTCGGCCTGACCATGGCCGGCGTTATCGTACGGGGTGAGAAAAGACGCCTGCGCGGCACGACACTGTTGCGCACCACCGCCCTGGTCGCCTGGGTGGTCCCCGGAATCGCCGGCGGCATCATCTGGAAAATGCTGTTCAGCGAAGCGCCGTTCGGTGGTTTCAACAGCATGTTGAGAATGATTGGTGTGGGCCCGGTGCAATGGCTTTCTGATCCCCATATCGCCATGTGGTCAGTGATTGTTTCAAACGTCTGGCGCGGAACGGCCTTTTCCATGGTGGTGATGTACGCGGCGATGAAATCCATCGATCCGGTACTCTACGAAGCAGCCGAAGTGGATGGTGCCAGTCCGGCGCAACGGTTCTTTTTCATCACCCTGCCGCAACTGCGCACCGCCATTCTGGTCAACATGATTCTGATCACCATTCAGACTCTGAACACCTTTGATGCCGTTATCTCGCTGACGGGTGGTGGCCCCGGTCGCGCCACCGAAGTGCTGTCGCTGTACACCTTCAACGTCGTGTTCCGGAATTACGATCTGGCCGGTGGCAGCGTGTTGTCTATCGTCATGCTGCTGATCTCAATGGCACTGGCAGTGGTGTACGCAGGCTTTATTCCGAAGGAGGATCAATCATGATGAGTGGACGTGTTCAGGCTCGCATCGGTGATGCCTTCAGCTATCTGTTTATTCTCGGCTCGCTGGTGTTTTTTGGTGGCCCGCTGATGTGGCTGCTGTCGCTGGCACTGAGAGGTCGCAAGGAAATCTACCTCGGCGCCGCCCGGTTTATTCCCAAGCACCCGACCCTCGATAACTTTATTGCCGTGCTGTCATCAAATCAGTTCCCCACCTATCTGTGGAACGGCCTCAAGCTGTCCACCCTCGGTGCGTTGGGCTGTCTGATTGTCGCCGCCCCGGCCGCCTATGCATTTTCGCGCTTTCAAATGCGCGGCAAGGGTTTGTGGATGATGTTATTGCTGGCCGTGCAGATGATTTCACCACTGGTCATCATGGTGCCGCTATATCGCTACATGAGCAGTCTGAATCTGATCGACAGCCACTGGGGTGCCATCATGGTCTACATTGCCCTCGGGGTACCGCTGGTCACCTGGCTGCTTAAAGGTTTTATCGATGGTATTCCAGTCAGTCTGGACGAAGCCGCCCTGATTGATGGCTGTAATCGCTTTACCGCTTTCTGGCGCATCGTTTTGCCACTTGCGGCACCGGGTATCGCCTCCGCGTTTATTATCACCGTCATCACTGGCTGGTCGCAGTTTCTGGTGCCCTTTCTGTTGATCACCAAAGAAAGCATGACACCCATCGCCGTCGGCATTTTCAACTACGCCGGCTCGCAAAATGATTCATCCATGCAACTGCTGGCAGCGGCCTGTCTGATCTCGGTCGTACCGGCCATCGTCGCATTCCTGACCCTGCAACGCTTTATCTTAGGTGCCATGACCGCCGGCGCGGTCAAAGGCTGACTGAATAGGAAAATTTCAAATGGTTCACAGCTTAACTTTACAACAACGACTTGAACGTCATCAGGTACGCCTGGAAGAACTGGTCTACTGGACCGAACGGCAAAAACAGCCGCTGACACAGCTGACTCTGGAAGGTGAGCCCGCAACTGTGGGAACGCCGTGGCCGGGTACCGATGGGGTGTTCAATTTCACCGGCAACGGTACCGTACCGGCAGACTGGCCGCTGGCAGACTGCCGCCTGCGGATGAATCTGGGAGGTGAAGGTCTGGTGATGCTCAGCGATGATCAAGGCATTGCCACCGGTTACGGTATCGACCCTTATCACCGCTCCTTTCCGCTGAAATCCTGCCAGTTCAGCTTTACCGCCGAATGTACCGCCCGCTTGCCTTTTGGCGAACCGGTCAGAGCGCCAAGAATTGAATGGGCCGAACTGGTCTGGATCGATACCGCCGTGGAGCAACTGCATCTGTTAATGCAACAGATTGCCGAAGCGGCCGAAACCCTGAAAGGCCATGATGTGGTGCCACATCTGCTGGATCTGGCGGAAAAGGCCTTTTATCAGCTCGACTGGCCGTCTGCCACCGAGCACTACATCAGTCGCACCGCACAAGCTCCCTTACAGCAGAAAATCTGGCAACTGCCGGTCACCCGTGGCGAGCCCAGTGAGCTGTCGGAACAGCAACGACAAACGGTCATCGATGTTTACCAGCAGCTACTCAAAGGACTGGCAGAACTGCAAAAACGCTTTCCGCCGGAAGGGGAAATTGCCCTGACCGGTCACGCTCATATCGACCTCTGCTGGCTCTGGCCCTATGACGAAACCCGGCGCAAGCTGCGGCGCACCTTTCATACCGCGTTGTCATTGATGGAACAGTCACCGGAGTTCCGGTTCAATCAGTCCACCGCTCACTATTACTGGCAAATCTCCCAGACCGACCCCGCCCTGCTGGAAAAAATCACTGAACGGGTCAAAACCGGCCAATGGGAAACCCTCGGCGGTTTATGGGTGGAGCCCGATACCAACATGCCTACAGGTGAAAGTCTGGCCCGTCAGGTGCTGTACGGACAACAATTCTTCGAACAGCAGTTCGGCATTCGCCACGAAACCTGCTGGATGCCCGACTGCTTTGGCTTCACCGGTGCCCTGCCACAACTGTTGCAACAGGGTGGAATGAAGAACTTTTTCACCATCAAGGTGAACTGGTCGGAAACCAATCGCTTTCCCGCCGACTTGTTCTGGTGGGAAGGCCTCGATGGCAGCCGGGTGCTGATGCACACTTTTGATAACCCGATGCAGGGCTACAACGGTTTTGTCCACCCCCATGGTCACCGCGAAACCTGGAAGAACTTTCGTGGCAAGGACAAGCATCCACAAACCCTGTTAACCGTTGGCTACGGCGATGGCGGCGGCGGCCCGGTACCGGAAATGATTACCCGGGAAGAACAACTCAAAGTCTTTCCAACCCTGCCAAAAGCACGCTGGGCAACGGTTAAAGACTTCTTTGCCGGCGCCAACCAGTCTGCTGAGCGGACTGCTCTGCCAGTCTGGGCCGGTGAAATCTATCTGGAATTGCACCGTGCCACACTGACCACTCAGGGCCGGGTCAAAAAAGCTCACCGGGATGCCGAACAGGCGTTGATCAGTGCTGAAATCGCCGGTTCTCTGGCGCACATGCTGGGGGCGGATGCTCCTGACTCGCTGCGGGATTCGTGGCGCTATGTACTCAAAAATGAATTCCACGACATTCTGCCGGGTTCATCAATTCGCGAAGTGAATATTCAGGCCGTCGAGGAGTTGACCGAGGTGATCCGCCAGGCCCATGAATATCAACAGGACGCCATGCAAACCTTGATCGGCCAGCTGCCTGCCGCCCATGGCAAACATCTGGTGGTGGTCAATCCATCCCTGGACTGCCGTCCGCTGGAAACGGAACTGGCCGATGGTACGGCGTTGTCCACCGACACGCTGCTGCCACCACTGAGCGTGGCGGTGGTGGATCCTGATCAGCTGCAACCAGGCGGATCCCTGAGCGTCAGCGAAACCCATCTGGAAAACCGCCATCTGCGGATTTTGCTCAACGCCGATGGCACCCTGGCCAGCATGCTGCATAAAGCCAGCGGCCGTGAGACACTGGCCGGCCGAGGCAATCAGCTGTGGGCTTACACTGCTGACAAACCTCGCAACTGGGATGCCTGGGATGTGGAAGAGGATTTTGCTGCCCGTGGCGAGGAAATCACCGATCTGCACAGTCTGCAAGTGGTGGAATCCGGCAGTCACCGGGTGGCCATCCGTCTGGTCCGCCAGTTCCGTGATTCCCGCATCTGTCAGACCTACTCACTGACCGCCAACGGCAAACGGTTGGACATCCACACCGAGCTGGACTGGCACGACCGCCGGATACTGCTGAAAACCCTGACGCCGGTAGCCGTCAAGGCCCGCGAAGCCACGTGTGAATGCGCCTATGGCGTGGTCAAACGCCCGACCCATGAAAATACCTCCTGGGACGCCGCCATGTTTGAAGCCGCCGCCCATCGCTTTGCCGATCTGTCAGAACCCGGTTTTGGTGTTGCACTGCTGAATAACGGCAAGTATGGCCACAGCATTCGCCACAACATACTGGCGCTGAGCCTGCTGCGCTCACCCATTTATCCGGACCCGCTGGCGGATGAAGGCGAGCAGCAATTTACCTACGCCCTGTATCCACATAACGATGAGTGGTATCGCGGTGGTGTCAGAGAAGAAGCAGAGGCATTAAACCGGCCACTGTTGATCAGCGAGTCGCAGCCTGCAGCAATGGGTCTGTATCAACCGGTCAAACTGTCCGGACCGGTCTCATTGTCCGGTTTCAAACCGGCGGAAGACGGCCAGGGGCTGATTTTGCGGGTCTACGAACCGGCAGGTGGTCGTGGCAGTCTGGAAATGGGGCTCACCAAGGGTTGGAAAAATGAAGGACCGGTCACCGTTCTGGAAGAACCGATGAACGTCTCTGCAAACAGCATTAAGCCCTTTGAAATCAAGAGTTTCCGTCTTTGCAGGGGTTAGCAGTGTTGTTATCCTGAGGGAAATTGATTGATTGCATGTGAGGAACATGGGTTGTCAGATCTGACCGGATCAAACGCTGAACAAGCGGCCGAACACAACAGGGCCGTGGTGTTACAGGCCATTTATCGCAATGCACCGATTTCCCGAACGGAACTGGCCCAGCAGGCCGGTCTTACCAAGCAGGCGATCACCCGGATCGTTGACCGCCTGCTTGATGAAGGACTGGTTATGGAAGCCCGGCGCCGACAAGGTCAGCGCGGGCAACCCGCCATCGAGCTGGAAATTGACCCCGAAGGGGTTTATGCCATAGGTGCCAACATCGATCGTGATCATCTGACCGTGATCGCGATGGATGCTACCGGCACCGTCCGTGGCAGAATTCATCACGAAAAACGCTTCATACTACCCGACGAATTCTCCGCGCTGATGGAAGATGCCATTTCCTCGTTCAGCCGCCGCCGGATCGTCGACGAAGCACGACTCGCGGGTATCGGTCTGGCCATTCCCGACTGGCTCGGCGAAATTCCGGTGATTGGCAGGCCGACGAGTTACAGCCAGTGGAATGATTTTGAGGTTCGTAAAACCCTCGAAACCATGACCAGCCACCCGGTGTTTATCGACAACGATGCCAACTGCGCCGCCATGGGAGAACTGGAGTACGGCCTGGGCACGGAGATTTCCAGTTTCTTTTATATTCTTGCCAATGCCTGTCTCGGCGGCGGACTGATTCTCAATGGCCGTCAGCATCAGGGAACGACCGGCCTGAATGGCGAGGTTGGCTGGCTGCCGATTCTCACCGATGAAGGACCGGCAGCCGGTCAGATCCGTCCCCTTGGCGAGCAGTTTTCTCTGTTTCTGTTGTACGATCATCTGGCCCGGCACGGCATACAGGCCAGCAAGCCGGCGGACCTTCTGAAACTGGACAGTCAGGGCAATCAACTGATCAGCCGCTGGCTGCGTCAGATCAGCCTCAAGCTGGCCGAAGCCATTTTACATATTGGTTTGATTGTGGATCCGGCAGCCATCGTCATTGGCGGCCGCTTTCCGGTAAAACTGATGGATGAACTGGTGGTTTACCTGCACGAAGCACTGGCTGACTACGGGACCGAACTGCCATCTCTGCATCGGGCGGTATCGTCTGAAGATGCGGCGGCGCTGGGTGCCGCCACCATGCCGCTGGCGCATGCGTTTAATCTGAGTTCGGCCCAGTCCATTCAGTTGACCAGGGTACCGCTGACCAGCAGTTAAATATGAGTTGCCGGTTCAATAACCGGCGTAAGGCAACAGTCGTTCCTGAAACGGCAGCACGGCTGCTCCGGCGGCGATTCCGGCATGAACGAAACTGGCCGCACGAATATCCGGCATCCAGGTGGACATTTTTCGATCCTGCTGCTCGGCCCGCATTTCCTGTATCAATCGTTCAATCAGTTGAGTCGGCAGATCACCACCAATCAGAATCACCCCCGGTGCCAGAAACCCGGCAATGGCAATGGTGGCATCCAGCAGATGCACCGCCGCGTTACGGGCCCACGCTTCCAACTCAGGTGTCCAGTCGAACTGCGTGGTGGCCAATGTACTCAACAGATCCCAGGCAGATGAAGGCAACAACGGCTGCAAGGTCCGGATCGACAGGATGTCATTGAGCTGCGCCCGGTCTCTGCCGGTTCGCATCATGCCGATTCGACCGGCCAGACCGTGAAAGCCCTCAAATGGTTGCCCGCCAACCAGCAACCCGGCACGAACAGTCTCATCGATCACCACCAGCACGGCTCCATCACCGGTATTGTGATGTCCCAAAAGATGCTCGGCCATCACTGCAGCACCGATGTCGCGTCGCTGATAACAGGGTAACTCGCCGGCAGCATCCCTGATCAGATCAAAGTCGACCGCCACATCCGCATCAAACACCACGCCCAACCCAACACACTTGCCCTGCTCCGCTGCCATCTGCCGAAACTCTTTGAGTCCGTCGATCAACGCTGGTAACTCCATACAATACTGGTGTTGCCGGATATGACCGCATAAATCCAGCAGCACCAGTTCACTGTGATGGGATCGTACCCGGACGCCAATAGTGAGCGCACCGTCGGGATTGAGTAGAAATTCACTTTGCGTATAGCGCTCGCCTTCCTGCTTTTGCCGGCGCCGCTCATCGACGTAACCCGCTGACTGCAGCTTGCGCAGAATCGTGGTGAGTGCCGTCTGGGTCAGACCGGTCAAAACCGACAACTCCTGACGGGAATAAGGGCCGGCCCGGCGTAACGCCTCCAGTACAACACGCATGTTGCGATTGGCAATATCCAGGTGGCTGTATCCGGGACCTTCTGCCTGAGCGGCTTTTTTTTCCTGTCGGCGTCGACCAAACAGTCTGTTCATATTGAGGGCATTATTATTTTATCGAAGCCGATGATTTTACGTGAAAAACCCTGATGACCAAAGCTGAAACAATATTTATCACCGGGCCAGCTGCCGGCCAAATTCAGTCACTGCCTCCCAGTCGGTATACTCGATCACCGTATCCGGTGCGGTCGGTCCACCGGTCATCTTCATGATGAGACGGATCATCTGTCGATCCCAGAAGCGGTACAGCGGATAATCCAGCTTACCGGCAAATATTGCTACCTGATGAGGTTGCCAGGAAATCTGCCGCAGGAATTTGCGGACATAAGGATTTTGTTCGGGCTGACATTTGCCGGGCTTGCGTGCCACCAGATTGACCGAACAGAATGCACTGTGAGTCTGATTCAGATAATCCCGGTGAGCACGGATAAAACGATAAACTTCTTTAGCATGGTGACCATAACGGATACTGGCGGCAATAACGACGCGATCAAAGTCAGTCAGCTGGTTTCCGGCTTGCTCGGCCAATGCCTTAACAGTGACAGAATGCCCGTATGAGCAGATCACCTGCTGCAGGTGCCGGCATATTTTGGCGGTATGTCCGTCAGTGGTTGAATACAGGATCAGGATGTTGGCCATATCTGTTCACACATTTCCGGCAGCATCAAAAGCTACCGGAACAGGAGTCGATTACTGTAGACGAATACATTCGTATGTTTCTTCTTCACTGCGAAAACGAAAATGACGTTTGTCCAGCTCCACAATCTCAGACTCCTCCTCTTCGTTCAGAGTCGCTAAATCGGCGCGATTAAAGTGTTCTGCCATCTCCGGATGAGTGTTGCTGGTGAAATGCATGGAAGTGGTGACATCAAACACAGACTGCTGCTCAATTCGCCAGCTGCCGGTAGCAGTAAACTGAAACTCAGCATTAGATGCCATTGGCGAATCGACTATGAAGGTACCGCTTGCCTGAGAAGTACCGTCAGACTTATAAATCGTCTTAATGTCCATATCCATCTTCACACCATCCTCGACAGAACTCATAGGACAGCTCCAGGTACCCACAATCAAATTCCGATACTGCTCATCACTGTCCATTTTTGTGTTTTGCGTTGCACAACTGACAGACAACACTGCCAGCAGCATGACATTCAGCTTTTTCATATTTACTCCATTCAGCTCGGTTTGAACGACGGTCTAAAGATTCAATGCGGCGGGTAGATTAAACAGAACCATCGATGATGTCTTGCGCCAGGACAAAAATAGTGTCGCCGGTCACATTATCAGCAACTATCAGGATGGGAAAACCGGCTGCGCGTGCAGCCGGCTCCGGGTAGGTTTTAATCGAGGAAATAAGAGGCGTTCAACAGATATACACTGGTGCACGCGGTCGATGTAGCGGTTTTACTGACCGACAGATAACCACCATTGGTCAGGTTGTTTTTAATATCGATCGCGGCATCATACAGAGTACTGCTGGTGGTTACATAACAGGAGAACGTATCTCCATCACCATCACGACCAAAAAAGGTCACAGTACTACCCGCAGAGCCATATGCACCGATATAGGTTGTTGTCGTTGAGGCAGAGGTGTTGTAGCGGTTGTTCATGGAACCGTACAGAGACGTACTGCTTGCGTTGACATATCCGGTCACATGATAACCACTGGCAGAGGCAAGACCCGCAATAAGGCTTAATGAAAATGCGGTGAGTAGTGTTTTTACGTTCATTGTATCTCTCCTTAAAATAATATGAGCTGGTACTTCCTGATCCGCTTCGTTTATTTTTCACATGTTGATGTCACAGCTATCCTTCGCCATGCCATCACATTCCCAACACGGTTGTATTGGGACTTCACCCGGAAAAGCATCATATATGACCGGGCATTTATGGCCTCCCTGCCATGGTTATACGTCTGTCGTCACCACCTGACAGCCGCATAATTCGAATCGTTTTTTTGGAACAGCGTCACAACGGTGGAACGCCATCGACCAGTTCAATCTCACCCCGATTGAAGGCCTGATGAAACTGCTCCAGCAGATCCACCCGCTGTTGTTCAGTCAGGTAATCCATCAATGGCGTCATGGTTTCCGTGTCTCTGGCCTGCCAGCGACCGTTTGCAACGGCCATGGCAATAATATCGGCGGATTCCTGATAGGCCTGTTCCGATAATCGTGGGTCAACATTGCTGGCCCGTTTGTCAGCAGTCTTACGGGGATCACTTCCCTCCCACTCCACCGTTGCCAGCTCCTGCCGAATAACAGTAGCAACCATGTCCTGTAAGGTGTCACGATCCAACGCGCCGGAGTAATCCTGATAGACATAATCCTGCTGGTCAGTACGTTTCAGCATCTGTTGAATTTCAAGCAACTGGTCGTATATGGCATTCTGACGCTGCAGAGCATATTGGTTATCTGACTTCACACGGCTTTCCAACCACTGTATCCCCAGCCACTGACCCGCCAGAACCGTCAGCAAAACAAGCGCAAATAATATCCCGTTTTTCATAAGACCCTCCTTATTCCGTAATTTTCTATTGTTATGACACTCTACAATTATCCATACAGGCGCAGCCTTGACCGGCAGGCCGGTAACTTGCCGGGTGTGGGACTTTCAGATTGACAAGAAAATATGAAAGGGATTCCATGGTTATGCTCCTTCGTAACTATTCATGACTTCCTGTTATCGATTTGACTGAGCGCCTATGTAAAACATAACGCTCACAAGCCTGTGGCAATCTCGGTAATCAACTCGAAACACCAACACCGACCCAAAAGATTACCGAGTTAACTTATTTATAAATATTGAACTTTTGACACGGAAAAACGCAAGTATCTTTTTTTTATAAAAAACCACTGGATAGAATTCAATTCCGAAAACTCATAAAAATCCTGTATTTATCTATCTGACCGGTCACACACGATACAAAAATACACCTTTTTTAACGGATCAAAATATGATTTAGAGAGTCCAGAAAATGTATCGTCATTTAATTTAACAGCCTAAAAAAGTGGCTATCATATATTTCTCCGTTTTCAGTTTATCGACCCGTGCGACCAAAATTTCGCGTTACCCCACGACCAGTCGAGCGGTTAAGACAGTTGTGTAAATAAATAAAAACAGGGAGGAAGGGGAAACAGAACAACGAGACAAGAACGTCCGAATAACGCCATATTGGTTAGCCCACCTGGCGTTACCCAAAACCTTCCTATGCGTTGGGCAGGCGACTTACATGACGATATAAACCATATCCTGCAAACACACCCGTTATGGCCAGACCCAGCCATATCCATTGTCTTGGCAGCGCGTCCAGTGACAGCAGCCAGCCAATCAGTACATTACCCAGGAATGCTGCCAGGCCACCCAGACATGAATATAAACCGTAGTAACTGCCCAGTTCTGATTTATCGCAAAATTTAGGTACGTACGAACCCAGCAAAGGCAATATCAACATGGAGCCGAAACTGAATAACGCGCCATATAATAAGAAACTTGCCGCAGGCCAACGGTCAAAGCTGACCAGAAAAAAGAGGAAGGATGCGCCCATCAATAACAAACCCAACCCCATCGCTCTGGCGCTGCCAATCGAATTCGTTGCCCAGCGGTTCAGTGGCAATTGCAACAATATGCCCATAATGGATGAGGTCATAAATACCCAGGTAATGACCTGTGAACCAAGCTCTCTTGCTTCAACTTCATGAGGTAACGACAAATACAACTGGTGAAAAAATAACTGGAAAGCACAGGCAAACAAAATGAAGCGCATAAAGGAGGTATTCTTCAACATACTCCCCCACTGCCGCCAAAAGGCCTGCTCACTGGCAGAACGCTTCTGCTGTTCAACCAGCTCCGGCAGGAAGCGCCATTGCACCAAAAATAACAGCGCAAACACTATCGCTGCGCCAATGCCGACCCAGGCAAAACTCGCGCTGACCAATGAAATACCCAGCAATGGCCCCATAAACATCCCCGCTTCCCGGGCCCAGTTCTGCATCGCAAAAATGCGGTCCCGGCTGTTTTGATCTGACGCCTCATGGGCAAGATAGGCACTACTGGAAGGTGTAAATAATGCCCCGGCGAATCCGGTCAAAAATGCCCCCAACAACAGTAACGGCAGATTGAGGGCGATTCCCAATAACGCAAAACCTGCGACCCGCACCAGGCAGCCCAACAAAATCAAACGTTTGTAACCAAGGTAATCACCCAGTGTCCCGCCGACCAGAAACAAGCCCTGCTGGCTTAACACCCGCAGACCAACGACCAGGCCAACGTGCCACGGGCTCAACCCTAAAGTCCGCTGTAAATGATCTGCCAGATACGGCAGTAACATGTAGAAGCCAAGGTTGAAGGTGAAGCCGTTTAATACCAAAACACGGCCGGCTACCGACAAC
This sequence comes from Gynuella sunshinyii YC6258, assembly GCF_000940805.1. Classification (GTDB taxonomy): domain Bacteria; phylum Pseudomonadota; class Gammaproteobacteria; order Pseudomonadales; family Natronospirillaceae; genus Gynuella; species Gynuella sunshinyii. The sequence continues at coordinate 5,306,772 of NZ_CP007142.1, forward strand.
ATGCGCCAATCGGCTAGTAAGTGCTTTATATTCATGAAAGGAGTTATTTTAGACCAGCCAAATTTGCGTCATTACGCTTTATTTTTCGTTAACGACTCGTTTACCGCGATAAACCGCCAGATCATCCACTCGGGATCTTTGTGTGCGGATGAACGGCACACCCATACAGTCTGACTGAACATCTGCTTTGACACCATAAACTTCATACACCAGCTCAGGCGTCAAAACCTCGGCCGGAGCCCCTTGCGCCACCAGTTTACCACCTTTTAACACCAGTAAATTATCGGCATATTGCGCAGCCAGATTTAAATCATGAAGAATCATCAGGGATACCCAGTGTTTCTGTTTTGTTTGCTGATCAAGGTGATCCAGCAGGACTTGCTGGAAGTGAAGATCCAATGCGCTGACCGGCTCATCCAGCATCAGAATTTCGGGTTTACGCATAAGTGCCTGAGCAAACAGGACCATCTGACACTGACCACCACTCAAAGTGCGAACATCTCTGTCTGCCAGGTGCAGCAGGCCTATCTGATCCAGCGCATGCAATGCTTCTTCTATCAAGCGGTCTCCAAGTCTCAACGACAGAGCATTGAGTTGTCCCAACAACACCACTTCAAGTACGCTCAAACCGACATCGAGACGAATGTCCTGGGGCATATAGCCAAAGTGTTTACGCCAATCATTGAGCGTTCGTTTCGTCAGTCGTTGACCGGCAAATACTACTTCTCCCCGCTGGGGTTGGATATCGCCAAACAAGGTCTTCAATAAAGAACTTTTACCGGTTCCATTCGGGCCGATGATGACATGTGTCTGTCCTGGTTGCAGACAAAAGTTCATATTATCGGCGAGCACCAGATCATCAAACGCCAGAGACAGGTTACGGACTTCCAACATAGTTATCGCCTCTTGCCGATGATCAGCCAAAAGAAGAACGGTACGCCAATGATGGCGGTGACAATACCAATCGGGAACAAAGCCCCCGGTACGATGATTTTTGATAACACCGATGCACTGGATAGCAGAAAGGCTCCAACCAATGCCGATAACGGCAGGAAGTAACGCTGATCCTCACCCACTAACATGCGCGCAATATTTGGCGCAACAATACCGATAAAACCGATAATGCCCACAAAGCTGGTAGCAGTTGCCGTCATAACCGCCACAATCACCAATGTTTTGAGACGCAACCGCGCAACATTAACCCCCAAACTTTTAGCACGCTCTTCGCCTAACCGTAATGCGGTCAATTTCCATGCATCCTTCATAAGCATGCCAATACACACCAATACCACGGCCGCCGTAATCGCCACGTTGGACCATGTCGCCTTGGTTAAACTGCCAAACAACCAAAACAAAATCTGCTGACTGAGTTCTGGAGAAGACACAAACTGCACAAGTGACAACAGAGACTGAAACAAGAACAATAAAGCAATACCGGCCAGGATCAGTTGTCCGGAGGTAATGTGCCGCATCATGGCGAGACCGAATAACAGACTCGCCGACAGCATGCAACAGACAAAAGCCCCCACTGGAACCGCAATTTGGGAGTTCAGCCCCAGAGATCCCATGTACAGCATCAGTGCCGCACCAAATCCGGCGGCCGCAGCCATACCAAGGGTGTAAGGACTCGCCATCGGATTGTTTAACAATGTCTGCATCTCTGCCCCTCCGACTCCCAGCGAGCCACCCACCATGACCGCCATCAGCGCAATCGGCAGACGCAGATTGGTAACGATCACTTCTGTCGTAGGTAGAACATCAATCGGCAAGCCGATCATATTCAACAGAGCATCAGCCACATCACCCAGGCCAAGCATGGAAGGACCGGTGGCAATATCCAACATAAAAGAGAGTAATAATAAAAATAACAATACGCTCAAAACCAACCAGCGCCGTTTTTCATAATGACGCTGGGCGCTGACCGCTTTGGCAACAAGGGTTGAATCTAACATGAGTCTGTAGTCTTAACAGGAAAGGTATCTAAAGGCATAACCGGTTGGCATGTTTTATAAAAGCAAGACAGTTTTGCACGGAAATCTGGTCTTGAAACAGAAGGCTTATTCACTCCATGTCTCGTTATCATGATATCGGGTTTCATCGTGAATTCAGTATCGGAAATATAAATGACGTCTGGATCAGGCGACATGACCTGACGACTCACACTTTGCAGGAATATCAATTAATACTTCATCTTGCCAGCCCCTGTTTAACAATACATACCCCTATATGCCTGACTTATGGCATTAGCAAGATTTCCGATACAGCCAGGATTTGACTTCATGTTCACGACTCAAACAAAATAAATGATAATAATTCTCAGAAGCATTCTATATAATATCATTACAAGCTCAAGCCTTTTACAGGTAGTTTGTTGACTTATTTACTAAATCCAATGCTAAGGATCACATCTATGCTCAAGAAGTTGATGGCACTATCCGCTATCGTTATAGCCTCCGCGAGCCTTGCCGCAGAAACAACCATTACAGATATTCTGGGTCGTGAAGTCACATTCGACGCTCCAGCCAAACGGGTCATTGTCGGCTTTTACCCAGAAGACTACATGGCAATCGGTACAGAAGCTGCCTACGATCATGTCGTAGGTATGTCGAAATATATCTGGCAGGCGCGTCCTGCAAACTGGGAGATGTATGTTAAACATCGCCCATCACTTGATGATATTCCCGCTATCGGTCGTGTAGATACCAAAACGTTCTCCGTTGAAAAAGTCATATCCCTTAACCCGGATTTAATCATGCTCGCCGACTGGCAGTACAAAGGCCTGGGCAGCGATATCGAACGTCTGGAAGATGCCGGCATCACCGTCGTCGTCGTGGATTACAATGCACAGACACTGGAACGCCACATAAAAAGCACAGAAATTATAGGTGTCATTACCGGTCAAGAAAAACGTGCACAGCAAATTGCCCAGGAATACGCTCAAAATCTCAAAGCAATTCAAGAGCGCCTTGAAAAAACCAACTTACCCAAACCAAAAATCTATACTGAGTATGGAGCTGCGGGTATTAACGAAATCGGGTATACCTTCGGCAAAAACATGTGGGGCGCAATTTCCACCTCAGCGGGAGGGGACAATATATCTGCCCCGTATATTGAATGGTGGGGCAAACTCAACCCCGAACAAATTCTGGCCGCCAACCCGGATATTATTGTGATCACCGGATACGAATCCGGATCATCCGAAGACTCTATGATCATGGGACAAGGTGTTGACGAAAGTCTGGCCAAAACACGTTTGGCAGGCTTCAAACAACGTAATGGCTGGTCCACCCTGTCAGCGGTTAAAAACAATCGTATGTTTGGCGCCTATCACGGAGCCTGCCGTACCATCTTCGATGGTGCCATGCTCCAGTTTTATGCCAAAGCGATGTATCCGGAACTCTTTAAAGACCTCAACCCCGAAGCCGCCTATCTGGATTTTTATAAAAAATATCTTCCAGTCACTCCAAGCGGAACATTTATGACCGGCCTCTAAGCTGGTTATCTGCATAACCTGGCGTGATGCCAGGTTATGTTGTGGGTGGGCTGTTGTTACGCTGGTCCTTCCATTTTCTCGGTTAAATACCCGAAGAAATCAGCTCTTTCCAACCAGGCTTTGCGTATCACTATTTATATAAAATAAGCGTGACCGCTTTAGGCGCGTAGCCCAAACAACCATCAACCTTTAAAACCACTGGCTTACCAGTTGTCAGAGCGCTAAGCGCCACACTCATCATGGCCTTGACCCCTGCTGTTGAAACATCAATGAGAGCCCTGTCGTTATAGGCGCAACCTTGAGACGGAATATCCGCTTCAAAGTAGATATCGTGAATATTCACGTCTCTCGATTCAATCTTGGTGATAATCGTTTGTGAAGTCTGCTCTACAGCAGCAGCTGCGGAGGATATGGCTAGCAGAGAAAGCCAAAGCTTTATAAGCTTCATTCCCTGATCCTTGTTTCATTTATGCCTGCGTTTTGTATTTCACACGCAGCAAAACTAAATGCATATACAGTTTGGCCTATTAAAAGTTACTTTTGATGCCGCTCCCACTCAGATGACTTATCTGCCTGCTCCAAGTTCCGACCAACCTAAGTAACTCGGGAATATCATCGACAATACTTCTATAACTGTCAATTTAAGAAACAGGGAATCAATACTTCCGAAAACGACATTCAAATAGTTATCTTAATAACAGAATTTAAAATTAGGCGTATGGCAGATCAAGCACTAACGATTTTCGTATGAATCTCTGATTTCCATACGATCCCTGAATAAAACCCGACGCTGTCAGAGCAGAGAGATCACTCCATGATGGCGCTATCGTTTGCAGAGTGCAAGCAGTACAACCTCCCTGCTCTGCCATCAACCCAGGCTGTCAATCTTGGCCCGACAATGTTTTTCCGCCAATGCTTGCAGGTGCTCGATCCGCTCCGCCAGCCAAGTCAGTTGTTCGGTGGTAATGCAATACCTGGGGTTGTAGCGCGAGTCCACATAGGCTTGCCGCAATAACTCAAAGCAGGTTTGCTCAAATGGAGTGTTTTGCGGAAATACTGATAAAAATTCGGGCTCGATACTGTCGGTTAATATACGGAGTTTTTCCAGATCATGGAGTTTTGGTTTGTAATGAGTAAACACCAGCAGAATCATTGAATACAGTTTTTCGGTGACCTGATGTAATTCAAAAGCGGCTTTGCCATTATCACCTCTGGAGATGGCAAACTGATAATAAGCTTGTTGGTTACTTGCCGCACTGAGCCAATGATCAAAATGCCTTTGCGCCTCCATTTTCCGTTCGGGCAGAGACAGTTCTTTCGGCTCCACCAGTGCCAGCTTACCGGTATCATGCAGCAAAATGCCCTCGCGATAGATATCGGCATAAAAATATTGGCCCTTGGCCAGTTGGGCATTCACAAATGAAATCTCTTCTGCAATCAGGCTGACCGGCGTTTTAACTTCCCGCATCAACTGATTGCTCAGTGACCGTTTGGATTCAATCTTGCGCGCCAATGCACCGTTCTTGGCAATGGCGAGAATATCCATATCACTTTGATAGCGGTAATGGACACGGTCCTCTTCGAGATGATCCACCCAGTCACCACGGGCATAGCTGCCGAACAAAATCAGCATACTGGGCTTAACCGCTTGCACGATGATCTCAACCGCATGGCGCAGTTGCTGTTGTTTATCCGAAGGGAGGTGATCGAGTGATGTTTTCATGTTGGCATCGTAGCTAGTTCTTTGAACAGAACCAATATGGACTTTTATGAATGGACGCTTTTGAGTACCATTTTTTTGAACTGACTCCCCGCATTAAAGCATTCAAAGTGGATGGTGATGCAAGTGGGTATCGTGCAGGAACACTTCAACGAACAGAAGGTTTTCTGCCCCCTGAAGTACTGAACCTGTTACCGACCGACTCAGACAAAACCAAATCTATAGAAAAAGAATCATCTGCAGAGAACACAGAAACGAATTGAGTTTTACTGCATACAAACAGTTAAATACGCCTGCTGGTGACCACTCAAGCAAATAACAGATTGGCAAAATCATCCGCAGGTGATAGCAAGAAAGGAGTATCAAGCGGTATGAGCATCATACCGCTTGCGTTGGATGAGACTCAGCAGACTATGCTGATCCCCGGTTACCAGAGTAACGACGTACCCAGTGGACAATGACTTTTTGCAGGATGATGAACAGGAACAGCAGGCCACCAACGGCAATTTTGGTCCACCAGCTGTTCAGGGTTCCATCAAAGGCGATCAGGGTTTGAATAACACCTTGAATCAGGCCACCCAGGAAAGTGCCGAAGACAAAACCGACTCCACCGGTCAGCAGGGTTCCACCGATCACCACGGCAGCAATGGCATCGAGTTCCACACCAACGGCGGCCAGGGGATAGGCTGATCCGGTATAAATCGCAAATACCACTCCGGAAAGGGAACTGAAAAAACCACTCAGTGCGTAGATCCGGATCTGGGTGGATTTAATCGGAACACCCAGAAGCTCGGCTGACTGGGTATCACCTCCGAGAGCATAGACGTTCATACCAAAACGGGTTCTACGCGCAACAATGATACCCGCCGCCACGGCCAGCAGCATGACAATCGCAATAAAGGTCAAACCACCGCGTCCAGGAACGGATATGTATATGTCCGCCAGATCAGAGATAAATGGATGGTTAATTGGCACAGCATCGAGATTGATCAGATACGCCAGCCCACGAAACAGGAACATGCCTGCCAGGGTGACAATAAACGGCTGTATCTCAAAATGCGCAATGATGTATCCCATGATGGCACCGAAAGCAGTTCCGACGACCAGGGAAATGATCATCGCCAGAATCGGGTGCATGCCAAAGCCGGTGATCAGTGACGCCATGAGCACACCAATAAACGCAATCATGGAACCAACGGAGAGATCGATACCGCCAGACAAAATGACAAAAGTCATGCCGACGGCGGTGACAATCAGAAACGCGTTATCGGTCAGCAGGTTGGTCAATACCAGAGAGTCGCGGAAACCTTTGTATTCCACAAATCCATAACCATACAGCACAAAAAACACCACCAGAGTTGCCAGCATGGGCAATGAACGTTCATTAAACATCTTTGCGCGCTCCTTTTCTGGCCAGGTAAGCAGAGATCGTCTGCCGGGTGCGCGGTGACTGAATCAACAACACCAGCAACACGATAGTGGCTTTAACGATCAGGTTATATTGAGCCGGCAGACCACTGGTGAGGATGGCAGTAGTCAGGGTTTGAATAATAAGCACCCCAATCATGGTCAATCCCAGGTAAATACGCCCTCCACTTAAGGCCCCCCCGGCGATAACCACTGCCAGAATGGCGTCCAGTTCCAGCCAGAGCCCGGCATTGTTGGCATCAGCACCGCGAATATCGGCCGCCAGAATGATGCCTGCGATTGAGGCACAGAGTCCGGAAAACATATAGGCGATCACCACCAAGGTCCGGGCTTCAATCCCGACCAGGCGGCTTGAACGGGCATTGGCACCGATGGCTTCGATAAACATTCCCAATGCCGTCTTGCGCATCAGGAACATGGTAAAGGCAACGATGAAGATGGCAATCCAGACCCGTATCGGTACAGCGAGAAAGAATCCGTTGCCGATGGCATTGAGCGTATCGGAATGGAAGGTAACAATCTGTCCACCGGTGATCATCTGGGCGATACCGCGTCCGGCCACCATCAATATCAGCGTGGCAACAATCGGCTGTACGCCCAGTACTGCAACCAGAAAACCATTCCATAAACCACAGGCCATACCCGCGCCCATGGCTGCCAGTAACACCACGATGACCGGCCAGTCAGTGTTAACGGTCAATACCGCCGCTACAGCGCCGCAAATGGCAATGACTGCACCAACAGACAGATCAATACCCTTAGTGCCGATAACCACGGCCATGCCAAGAGCAACGAGAGCGGTGGGTGTACCACGATGAAGTACATCGAGCAGACTGCCATATAAGTGACCGTCTATCATCTGGAGTTTTAAGAATCCGGGGGTCAGCAGAGCTGTTCCCAGAATGATGACCAACAACGACACCACAGGTCCGATGGCCTTTTGATGCTTTAACCAAAACTGCTTGTTCATGATGACTGCTTGTCCGTTATTTATTGGGCAATGGCGTTAACAATTGCCTTCTGACTGATCTCTTCACCGGCCAACTCAGCAACTTTTTTACGGTCACGTAAAACCACCACACGATTGGCAAATGCCACCAGCTCTTCCAGTTCTGAAGAGGCGACCATCAGGCCCATACCCTGATCACAAAGCTCTTTCATGATTTCGATGATTTCATGGTGCGCTCCGACATCGATACCACGGGTAGGCTCGTCCAGAATCAATATCTCCGGATGGGTGATCAGCCAGCGGGCCAGAATCACCTTCTGCTGGTTGCCACCACTCAGTTCACCGATGGGCTTGTTCATGTCCGGCGTTTTGATCGCCAGACGGGCAATCATTTTCTCGACCAGTTGTTTTTGTTCCGCCATTGGAATGGATGACCACCAGCCCCGGTTGGCCTGTAACGCCAGAATCATATTTTCCCGGACACTGAGTTCGGCCACGATACCATCGTGTTTACGGTCTTCGGGACAGTAACCGATTTTATTGCGGATGGCCTGACGCGGATTACTGATATCACGCTTCGTCCCGCGAATCTGAATACCACCCTGATCAGCGTGACGGGCGCCAAACACCAAATCGCACAACTCGGTACGACCCGACCCCAACAACCCGGCGAGTCCGACAATCTCTCCACTGGCAATCGATAATGACACCGGACTGAGATGACGCTGTTTTCCCAGTTCAGAAATTTCCAGTAGTGATGGAGCATCACCATTGCTGTTATTCAACGCAGAGCGACGACTACTTTCAGCACTGAATGTTTTGCCGATCATGGCACTGATCAATTGTTCTCTGGGTAACTCAGACGTGACATAAGTGCCGACATGTTCACCGTTGCGCAGAACACTGATTCGGTCGGTAATTTCGTAGACCTGATCCAGGAAGTGCGTGACAAAAATGATACCCATACCCTGGCTTTTCAACTGACGCATCAGATCGAACAGCCGCTCAATTTCACGTGAGTCAAGGCTTGCAGTTGGCTCATCGAGAATCAGCAGCCTGGCTTCGGTACCGATAGCCCGGGCAATGGCAATCAGTTGCTGCACAGCGACAGAATAGGAATCCAATTGTCGGGATGGATCAATATCGAGACCGACCCGTTGCAGCATTTTGCGGGCAGTCTGTTCGGCGCTGTTCCAACTGATCAGACCGAATTTTTTGTTTTGATGCAGCAGGGTCAGATTTTCAGTGACCGTCAAAGTAGGAATCAGGTTAACTTCCTGATACACCGTACTGATACCCAATTGCTGCGCATGACCGGCATCGCGAGCCATGATCTCTTGTTGATTCAACAAAATCCGACCTTTATCACGTCGATAAACACCGGTTAATACTTTGATCAGGGTTGATTTACCAGCACCGTTTTCACCCAACAGTGCGTGGACTTCTCCGGCGGATACACTCAATGAAACATTATTCAGAGCCTGTACACCGGCAAATCCTTTGGAAATGTCTTCAATCTGCAACAGTTGCTGATCGAGATTTTGAGTCATTATCTGGATCTCCGCCAAAAACGATTGGAGTGACATGGGTGACGGCAAAACCGTCACCCAATTTCAGTCAACTACACACAATTACTTACGTTTCTGGTATTCCTCAGCGGCGGTATCCGGCAGGTACAAAGGACCATTGGCTTTGATCCATTTGTCGACAGATTCACCTTTTTTCGAGGCATTGATTGCATCAAATGCAGGTCCACCCAAGTGAGGATTCAGTTCGATGGTGGCATTGGTTTCGCCATCAGCCATGGCTTTGAAGATATCCGGTACCGCGTCGATAGACACGATAATGATATCTTTGCTGGGTTTCAGACCAGCTTCTTTGATGGCCAGAATGGCACCCAGAGCCATGTCGTCGTTATGGGCAAACACGGCACAAATGTTCTTGCCACCGTTTTCAGCTTTCAGGAAGCTTTCCATAACTTCTTTACCACCGGCACGGGTAAAGTCACCAGACTGTGAACGAATGATTTTCATGTTGGGGAAATTACTGATCACGCTGTCGAAACCACTTTTGCGGTCAATCGCAGCAGAAGAACCGACCGTTCCCTGTAATTCAGCGATATCACACTTACCATTGGTTCTCGCCGCCAGCCAGGACGCCGCCAGAGCACCTTCTTCTTTAAAATCGGAAGCCACTTTGGTCAGATACAGACTGGGGTCGCTGTCGACACCACGGTCAATCAGCACAACCGGAATTTTCGCCCGATTGGCTTCTTTCAATACCTGGTCCCAACCGGTTTCAACCACCGGTGCCAGGAGGATGCCGTCTACCCCCTGAGCGATAAAGGAACGCAAAGCCTTAATCTGATTCTCCTGCTTTTGCTGAGCATCAGAGAATTTCAAATCAATACCACGACGCTGGGCCTCAGCTTTGATGGATTCTGTTTCAGATGTACGCCAGCCGCTCTCAGAACCAATCTGAGAGAAACCGATCGTCAATGCCAGAGCGGACACAGACAATAATGGAAGGGTAATGCCCGCCACTGCTGCCAATAGATGTTTTCTCAATGAACGCTTGTGAGAACTAGAGCACTTCATATAGCCTCCGGGGTTATTTTTTTTGTTAGTGGAGCTCAATCATCATTACGTACATCAAAACCGCAGACAACTGACCTGGAAAGCATTTAAAGCCAATTCTTGGAAAAAATAATCACCCATGGATTATGTCGATAAAATTATCCATGTAATTAGCAAAAAAACGTGTCTGAGAAGAGCAATTGAAGTTCAGTAGTGAGTAAAATGACAGCAAAGCAGCCCGACCATCAAAGGCTTTTACGATTCCTCACAGGCAAACTCACGGTGAAATAAAAAAAACTCCCGCGATAGCGAGATAATCTATGCTGGCACGAATCAGCATCACGCCTCGTGCTGTATTTAAAATTACCAATAGACAGTTTTATCTGAACTCGATCTTAGTCCTACAAACTTCCAAAAAACAGGATTAGTTTTGACGCTGACCAGAAAATACCTCCCGGAAAACCACAATTGACAGAGGCCACAGGGATTTCACGAGCGCACCTTTAGATAAAGCTCACAACGTTCTGCGCAAAAACAGGCCATTTGTTAGAACCCCTCTGATTTATGGCCCGTCATCATCGACTTATGTCCTATCTGCTCCTCGTTCAAGTGGCCATAGCGGCGATAATTGACCGGTAACGTTATTCACCCATCAAGGACCATTATGAAAGACACAGCACTGATCATCATTGATATTCAGAATGACTATTTTGCACAGGGAAAATTCCCTCTGGCGGACAGTGACACCGTCTTAACCCGAATCATGCAACTGGCCAATCAGGCCATATCCGCCTCAATGCCGGTAATTCTGGTTCAACATATCGGCAGCCCAGGCGGTCCATTTTTTAATCCCGACAACGAAGGGACCGAAATACATCCACAGTTGAAACAGATGCTGGCGGACGCACCAGTGATCACCAAGCAACATGCCGATGCATTCTGGCAAACAGACCTATCCTCCACTCTTGAAGAACTGCAGATTCAAAACCTGGTGATCTGTGGCATGATGACCCAGAACTGTGTCACTCATACTGCCATTTCAACGGCAGCGGATAAGTATCAGGTGGCTGTCGTTGCGGATTGCTGTACCACAGTCAGTACATTGTTACATCAGATTGCCCTCGCAGCACTTAAACCTCGAATTGAGCTGCTGGAATCACATGACATTTTTGCCGGATAGATCATTGCCATGATAAGCCTATGTGAGACAAAACCACCGCTGCAGATTAGCGGGCTTTGCCTGTCTGCAAAGGCTATCATTGCCGTCCCATCATCAATACCAGCACCTTCTCGTTAACTGTTTAAAATCGCGCTACAGTAAAGAGATTAACTACTGCGGATGGTGACAATTTTGGCCAAAAAAATCTTCCTCACCGGTGCCAGTTCAGGTATCGGCCGGCATCTCGCAGGTGAGCTTGCGGCTGCCGGTCATGACCTTGCCATCTGTGCTCGCCGGGAACCGTTACTGGCGGAACTATGTACCACACTGCAACAGCGCTATCCGCAACGCCGCATAGTGTCTTTTGTTCTTGATGTAACCCACTACGGGCAAGTGGCAGAAGTCATGAAACAGGCTCAGCTCGAACTTGGCGGCCTGGATACCGTCATTGTCAATGCAGGTATAGACAAAGCCGGAAAAATCGGTAGCGGTAATTTTAATAACGACCGACAGGTCGTTGAAACCAATGTTTTGGGAGCAATGGCAACGATTGATGCCGCTGCTGCGTTGTTCCGACCCATAAACCGGGGCCACATAGTAGTCATGGCATCAGTTGCGGCGTTTTGTGGATTGCCCGGCATGGCTTCTTATGCCGCATCCAAGGCCGCTATCGCCAGCTACGCCCAGAGTGCCCGGTTCGAATTACATAAAAACGGCATAAAAGTGACCACGTTATATCCAGGATTTATTGATACCGCAATCAACCAAAACATTGCCAGCCGTCCGTTTCTGGTCACTGTTGAACAAGGCAGTCGAAAGATTGCTCAATTGATCGAGCGAGAGGTTGACGAATCGGCTGTCCCGGCGTTTCCCTGGAAAGTTGTCGGCTGGCTACTGCGTAATCTGCCAAACTGGCTGCTGGCCAGAGTTCTCAAGGCACAGCACTGACAACACTGCACGGGGAACTTGAAGAGATGTTGACGCTCGGAGAAGCAACAGACCTGTTTGGAGACCAGCAAGTGTCAGTAAGTGGCCTACACCATCCCATTGAGCAGCGATAATAACGTCTGATATCAGACTGACTGTAAGCATCTAAGTCGGCTTACTCATATCACAGCATGTCAAAGAAATACCCGGCGAAGGCATCCCTGTCTATCTCAGGTTAATAGTAAATAAAGCAAAAAAAAGGCGAATATTCTTAAAAATATTCGCCCTAAATGGCCTTAATGACCAGACATGCTCAACTTCAATCTAATTCAGACACCCCTGAATACTGCCGACGATGACGCAGCTAAAGGTTCAGAGGTTCTCTAATTCATAACCAGTTTACCGCCTGATGTCAGAATGTAATTTCCCTTCAGCCAGCTGCCATTTAAATCTGTCATCTTGTGGTAGTAAATCGTTACACCTGCAGGCGCATCAATATTCGCCATAACACTGTCCTGCAACTGTGCACCGCGAATAACATTGACATAAGAATTTGAGGGTGATACCCAACGACTGCTTTCATCCAGAGTCAAATCCACATTACCCTCGTGATTGATATTAATGCCACCACGCAGTATTGACGCTTCGTTTAGGTCCATCGTGACGGAACTCCTGCTGTCGGTCACTACATCACCAGTCAGCTCCTGCCGGATTGCGTCAAAGGTTACCTTGCCACCTTCCTGACCCCATTGAGGCAGGGTGTCTGGCTCATTTTTGCCCGGTGCTACCACGCGCAAAAAAGTATTACTGGAGTTCATGATGTCGACACTGGTCAACGACACTCTGGCAGTTGTATTGGTAACGAAAAAGACCGGTCCGGAAGAGCTGTTAGTCAGAGAACCATCAACCATTTGAAAACGCCCTTCACCCGGAACTGAGTCTCCTGAATGACTTTGATAAAGCATTACCCCGCGTTTTTGGTATGCAGTGATATCCGTACCATTCAGAGTGATTCTGTTTTTACCTTCAATGACGGCCACCTCGGACCCCAAAGCCACGTAGTTACCTGCATATACTTCAATGTTGCCAGTACTGTATATACCCGGAGAACCTTCTCCCTGAGTGGTCGCGGTCACATTGGTGGCCTTCACGGTGCCACCACCACGATCAGTGGCAAGCGCAGCACTGTGTGCTCCCTGAGTGGAAATGGTGGAATTGGATACTGTAATGGTGCCACCGTAGGTTGCATGAACACCTCTGGAAGACTCCTTGATCGTCGAAATCGTGCAGTTTTCCACTTGAATGAAGGAGCCTTCGCCATATGCCAGCACTGCGTTGGCCCCATGTCCATCTGAGTGCACAGTGCATTCAGTCAGATCAACATGACTGCCTTGCGTTGCCAGCACAGCCGCATTATTACCATACATGTTACTTGAATTGACGTTTGAGGAGGCTCCGGTTTTATTCAGATAGCCATCAGTCAGCGAATAATGGCCACCAGAATACACATAAATAACGGATTGATCAGTTTTGGCCGCCTGATAAGTCTTCGTCTGCTGACTGACCACCTGACCCTGTTGCTGATACACACCACTCGGTTTTACCGATATCATTTTTTCACCGAATGGTCTCAACAGGGTTTCTCCACCTGCTCCGGCCGAAGATGGGCTCGGTGGCATCCCGGAGTCAGCAATGGCTGTTCCCGCGAGCAGAATCGCCAATGTCAACACTTGGCCAATCCGTTGTACGAAGAAACCTGATCGAAGCAAAGTATTTGAAACCAACATCTGCCACACCCCGAAAACCTTTTCGATAAATCGGCGTGAATTCTGGGCGCATGAATGTCAAATAATAAGCATTGAATGTGTAAAAACTGCGGAATTACAGATTATTAATCCGGCAAGTAATTTATGTCAGGTTAATAGAAAGAAATTGAAGGACAGGAACAGAGGAGCCACCCGTAGACACAAATGTACGGGTGGAAAATATCCTACTCAGCCAGTTTGAGGCGACTAAACACCCGTAACGCATTACCAGAAAAAATCATTTCCTTTTGTTCGCTGGATAACCGGGTATTGTTATCAATATAACGTTTGGTATCGTCAAAGTAATGTCCGGTTTCAGGATCGATACCACGCACGGCTCCGATCATTTCCGATGCAAACAGAATATTTTCTGTTGGCACAATATCCAGCAACAGATCAATACCCCGCTGATGATACACACAGGTATCAAAATAAATGTTTTTCAACGCGGACTCTTCTAGCGGTGCATATCCCTGATCCTGCATCAGACCACGGAATCGCCCCCAGTGATAAGGAACTGCGCCACCACCATGAGGGATGATGACCTTCAATGTCGGAAAGTCCTTAAACACATCAGACATCACCAGTTGTTGAAAACCGGTCGTATCTGCACCCAGATAATGGGAGCCGGTTGTATGAAAACAATCATTGCAGGCCGCGCTTACGTGAATCATGGCCGGCACATCGAGCTCACACATTTTTTCGTATAGGGGATAAAAAGACCGGTCAGCCAGTGACGCATCTTTCCAGAAACCTCCGGACGGATCAGGATTCAGATTACAGCCAATAAACCCCATCTGTTCCACACAACGCACCAGCTCTGGTACCGACTTTTCAGGGGCAACGCCTGGAGACTGAGGCAACTGCGCAACCGGAGCAAAGTTGCTTGGAAACAGATCACAAACCCGACGAATCAGATCATTCTGATGTTCAGTCCAATATTGACTGGTGTATTCATTACCAATGTGATGTCCCATCCAACTGGCACGTGGAGAGAATATTGTCAGATCCGTACCGCGCTCCTGCTGCAACCGCAACTGGTTTTTTTCAATACTCTCGCGAATCTCATCATCGGTAACATTAATCGTACCTTTTTCGCCCATAAAGGTCGGATCTTTCGCAACAGCGCTTTTCTGTTGCTCACGATACTCGCCTACTCCTGGCGGTGTCGTGGTGTAATGACCATGACAATCAATAATCATAACGCATCTCTCTTATTATTTTTGCAGATGGAAATACCAGGGCCCGTTAACGCTGATTTCGTCGGCCTGCCGAGAACCTGTAAACGAACACCAAGTATTCTGTCTGGCTGTATTAAATGCCATTACATTTTGCGTTACAGCTATTGATTTTTGATATAGCGCCAATATTTAGCCATCCTGATCCAACAACTCCTGAACAGTCTGATAATACTGGCCAACATGAATACCATCCATCAACCCATGATGCACCTGCACACTCAATGGCATCATCACCTGATCGCCGGTACGAAAATATTTCCCAAATGCCAGCCTTGGGATAGAGTCTTGAGGGTTACGATGAGCCGGGTGTTTCAGGCTGGTAAACGATACCCAGGGTATCGATGTGATATACAGCAGATCCAGTCTGGATGAGAATGTCACTGTCGGATTGGCCTTAACCGTATCCACTCTGGTATTACTATCCGCTATAAAGCGGTTAAGCTGATCAGAATATTCCAGCCGACAGTAACTGAACAGATCACCACCGGTTTGCATGGTAATCGATGGATGTACGGCATCATATTCAACCACCTTTTCCCCCTCGATTCGCAGTCGGAAATCAGTACGCAGATTGGCGGCATGAGTTAACAGATGCACCATCGCCAAAGTAAAGGAATAGTTCTGTTTTTTAACCATAGCGAGATAGCGGGTGATATCCACATTGGCGCTCAAGTTGAAATGAGGAAAATCGAAGTCTTTGAATAACTTGAAATGCTGATAACGGGGCCATTGTTCTAAATCGATGTATTGCACATGTTTCTCCAACTGGACATGATAGAGTAGAGCCACCTGCCAGAAACGTCATTCGGAGAGAGTAATGTCATCAAAGTTACAGCAGATCAATCATGTGGTGGTATTGATGCTGGAAAATCGTTCCTTTGATAACATGCTCGGCTGGTTATATGACCCAGACAATCCCGAGCCATTCAGACACCCTCCCAGAGAACAGAACTTCGCCGGTGTCAGTGGCCTGTCGCTCAGTAACCCTCTACCTGATGCATTCGCCCGGTCAGGCGCAAAGGTGGTGCCGTATAGTAAAACAACCAGAATGAGCAGTCCAAATCCAGATCCGGGCGAAGAGTATTATCACGTTAATACCCAACTCTACGGCCAATGTATTCCAACCGCCAATCGTCGCTTTCCATTTAACCGGCCACCTTACAATCTACCGGAACCTTTACCGGCAGAGGCACCCATGTCAGGTTTTTTACTGGACTATATCTATCAGTTACAAAGTCATCCTGACATGGCCAATCGCTCACTATTTCACCCACTTATCAAACGGGCAATGGCTCGTTGCCGAGTTCCAGCGATTGGCGGGCGACGACCAGATGCAAGCCTGTATGAGCAGATCATGACTGGGTTTGCACCCGAATCTGTACCAGTGCTTGCAACGCTGGCCAGGGAATTCGCAGTCTGCGACCACTGGTTCAGCTCGGTTCCCAGCCAGACTTTTGGCAACCGTTCATTTGCACACTGTGGAACCTCGCGCGGTTTTGTCAACAATTCTCCGGTTCATAAGTGGCTGCTGCATTCTGCTCCCAGTATTTTCAATCGCATGCACGAGCATGGCCGCAGTTTTGGCATTTTTTATGACCCCGAAGATGTCGTCAGCTTTACCGAGTTGCTGCAACCATCGATCTGGTCCCTTAACCGGCACGTCCATGATATGAACACTTTTTTTGATCTCGCCTATACAGGACAGCTGCCGGATTACAGCTTTATCGAACCTCGGCTGATGATCGATAATAATGATCAACACCCACCAGCCGGTATCCCTCCATATCTGGACCCGGTGGATGTATCCAGTGTACTGGCTGGTGAGCAGCTGATAGCTAATGTGTACCATGCCCTGCGACACTGCCCCGAATGGGAACGAACCTTATTGATCATTACTTATGATGAACACGGGGGTAATTTTGACCACTTGCCACCACCATCAGCAATGGCTCCGGAAAAATCTGCGCCTGCTGGTGAACAAGGTTTCTGTTTTGACCGTCTGGGAGTTCGGGTGCCCGCAGTCATAGTATCTCCATGGATTCGGGCAGGGACCATTTGTCAGACAGTTTTCGACCACACCAGTATTATTCGCACCCTATGCCAGCGATGGGATCTTCCTGCTTTGACCGAACGGGATAAACATGCCAACAGCCTGGATGAGTTATTGACACTACATACACCACGCCGGGACTATGTACAGGTACAACCAAGACCATATCACCGTCAGGCCACCAGCAAGGATCAGCCGCTCAACCCATTTCAGCGGGTTCTGTTGATGCTATCTGTGAGTATGGTTTCTTACAGTCGATTCAAAAGAGGGCACAACCGGTTTGCAAAAATAAAAAGTATTTGCGCATGGCTGCACAATGAATGGACGCTAATGAAGATTAAAACCCAGGGGCAGGCCGTAGATTACCTGAACACTCAATATCCTTATATTCGACAAACTCAGAATGAACTAGAGCCTGATGAGCAGGCAACAACAAAAAGGGGGAATTAATTCCCCCTTTTTTTATATGTCGTAATCAACCCGGATCGGATAATAGCCCGGGTTAGTGATCAGCATCACTTATTGATAGGACCAGTTCAGAGTAACACCCGAGAATGCACTATAAGCTCTGATACCAATATACCAGGTATCTGCTGCAGGATTACTGATGGAACAGCTTTCGGCATTACTGCTACCTGCGGAACGACAGTCATAGCTCAATCTGGTTGGATTTGAACCTTTACGAATATACAGATCCCCATCACCCGTACCACCGCTGGTAGTCACATCGAAAGATGCCACTCCGGAAGGAATCTCAATAGGGAAATATAACCAATCGCCAGACGCCGCACTCAATCCGGTTTCGGTTCCTGAATTTCCGTCACTACCGCCATCACCGCCTCCAGTGGAGTAGCTGGCGGTCAAAGTCGCGCCAGAATAGCTTGAGTAGCCACGAATCATAATGTAATAAGTGGCTGCACTGGGTGAAGGCACTGAACAGCTTTCATTGTTACCAGATTCATATGGGCGGCAATCATAACTGGTGGTGGTTGGCAGGCTACCTTTACGGGTATACATATCAGCATCACCCGTTCCTCCTGCCATCACAATCTGCAGATTGCTCGCTCCAGCAGGAACCTCGATTGAATAATACTTAACGCTGCTGGCGCTACCAGACAATGATACAGATACGCCGTTTTCAATTGGAGTGACCGTATCATCACTACCACCATCACCACCTGTGCCACCACAGGAAGAGGTATCAACACCAACACCGCTAAATGCAGCATATACCGCGTTTACATCGTAAGACAGATCTCCGGTTGCACTTACGACACCACAGGCTGCATCACTGAAATCACTGTTTGAACCCCAGTAAGTCTGGTTCGCCAGTACAAAGACATCAAACGCTTTACGCGTATCCCAACCGCTGGTAGTGGCAAGCAGGTAAAATGCTTTATTGAAAACGCCTGAGCTATGGTGTACATCCAGACCAGTGTAATAGTCAGAAGCATTGTCGATAGAGTCACCATCTCTGGTTGGATTATCCATATATCTCAACGCACCACTGGATTTAAATATCTGCTCACCGACCATCCAATCATTGGTACCTTTCATATAAAACTCAGCAGCTTCTCCCGCCATGTCAGAGAATGCTTCATTGATACCACCAGACTGACCACTGTATCGCAGATTTGAGTTCTGTTCAGTAAAACCATGACTGACCTCGTGAGCTGCAACATCAAGACTGACCAATGGATAAAATTGACTGGCACCGTCGCCAAACGTCATCTGGGTACCATCCCAGAATGCATTTTCATAATTACGATCATAGTGCACCCGCATCCGCAGCTTCTGAGTTAACGGTGCAACGTTGTACCAATCACGATACATATCGAAAATCACACCTCCGAAAAAGTGCGCATCATTCAATGGAGAGTATGCACCATTGACTTGCTGGTAAGTATTTTCAGGACAATCAAACGAGAAGATAGAACCACCGGAAGTACGGTTTTTCATATCGATTGTATCGACATTACTGGTACTCATCTCACACCCGCTATTAACTTCCATTGCAGGAAAATCAGTGCCGTAATAATACTTTCCGGTTTTGGAGTTACCGCCAGGGCCGGTAGCATCCTGATGAGCCAGACCATCCCACTGTTCCAGAACCTCACCAGTATGTGCATCGACAAAGAAAAACGGACGAGTCGGCTCAGAAGTGTATTCCACCCAGGACACCAGGTAAGCCAGGCGAGCTTTGTTTTGAGCGTCAACATAGATATACAAAGACTGACTCAGATTTTGAGCAGATGATTTCAGAGAAGATAAACTTAAGGCACCAACTGTGACGCCTTGAGTAGAGCGATCGACAATTGCCTGCGTCATCGCAGTGTTAATTGCAGCGGTGCTCTTAATAGTTGGCTTAACTGAGGTTACATCAGTGGAAATGTCAGACAATACATCACCACGAACACTGACAGCGCCCCCTTGAGCTGAACCTGTTACAGTCACTCCCCAAACGGGAACCCCCTGGTATGACTGCTGATAACGCGTAACCGTTCTTCCGTTTGCCAGAGTACGAGTCGTTACAACTTCCAAAGATGCATCGCTATTTGCTGCAATTCCCTTCGAGAACATTTCCTGCGTCGCAGGAACATATTGAGCAGCCTGAGCGGAAACAGCCATGGCCAAAGCCAACGGCAAACTTACCCCACTAGAAATTTTAATCTTCACTTGTTTATCCTTCTTAATGGTGACGAAAATTTTGACAGGACATAAATGAACCACATATAAATTCACACAATTTATATCCGTCAATTAAAATTTACATCTATTTTTTTTGGGTTGAACAATCAAAGACAACTGGATTTCTATCGCCGAATTCCACTTTTCAAAACCGTTTAAGAAAATATCGAGACCTGAGACTCGAATAAGCCTTAGCATGCTTATCTAATATCATCATGAAAATCACATTTATAAAAAATTGTGATCTCATTAACGATAATTTAAATAATATTACCGGACTGTCAACATTGCCTTAGAAATAAAATTTCTGTCCGCGCATAAAAATCTTAGCAACACCAGCAGCAACCTTGATATGGACAAAATCCATAAAAATGCCTTGTTTTTTAAGGTTTTTCTCTTTCATTAAACTCGTTGATCATTAACAAAAACAAAGCCAAAAAAACAAAAACCAACCAGGCACCGTTCTTTAGTAGGAGAAAATAAAATCGAAGTATTCGGAAAAACAGGAAAATGTAGATAAACATTGTCAACACATATTGCATCGAAAAACTATCTATTATTGTCCCGACACGCTGACAAACATCAATATCACCATAATTTCAGTGCATTACCTTACTCTCCAGCATTAATCTAACTTAAAACATGAGGACTATGACCATGAGCACTATGCGATTCTCTGTTCCAAGAGAAATTATTTATGGTGAAAATGCCATAAACAGACTTGCCGAACTACGGGGAAAACGAACCGCAATTGTTACAGGAGGTAACTCAATGCGACGCTTTGGTTTTCTCGATCGGATCCAAAAGCTATTAACAGTAGCGGGAATGGAGTCCATTATTATCGACGGCGTCGAACCTAATCCCTCCGTAGCCACTGTTCATCGTGGAGCAAAATCAATGATCGCATTCGAACCCGATTGGATCGTTGCGATCGGCGGAGGTTCTGCGCTTGATGCTGCGAAAGTCATGTGGTGCTTCTACGAACACCCGCAGATCAGGTTTGAAGACATCATTGCCGTGGGCTCCATGCCTCCTTTAAGGAACAAAGCACGTTTTGTCGCTATTCCATCCACCAGTGGTTCAGCATCTGAAATCACGGCTTTTTCTGTCATTACAGATACCGAAAAACACATCAAATATCCCATCGTTGCAACCGATATCGTGCCAGATATTGCCATACTCGATCCGGAAATTCCTGAATACATGCCCGCTCATGTTACTGCTAACACAGGTATGGATGTCATGACTCATGCACTGGAAGCATATGCTTCTATCGCCGCAACATCGTTTACCGATCCATATGCTGTGGAAGCCATACAACTGGTTTTTGCCAATATTGAAACTGCTTATAAAGAACCACATAACAAAGCTGCCCGGTTTAATATGCACAATGCTTCTGCATTGGCAGGCATGGCTTTTACTAATGCGTCACTTGGGCTGGTTCACTCTCTGGCTCACAAAATAGGCGGCGAGTTTGGAGTTACTCATGGTCTGGCAAATGCAATTCTATTGCCATATGTAGTTCGCTTTAACCGGCAGTTCACCCAAAAGTATGAGCAACTGGAACGACTGCTGGATATTGATGATATCGCCCAGGAAGTTAGCATGCTGAATGCGAAATTAAATATTCCGGATTGTTTTAAAGAATGTTCGGAAGTCGAATTTGACGAATCTGTATTTCGAGATGTCTTAAAATATATGAGTGAAAATGCTCACGCAGACCCGTGTACCCTGACCAATCCAGGGAAACCAAGCGTGGATGATGTTAAAGCTATATATCAGGCAGCTTTTTACGGTCAGAAATAGCTCGCAGCCAGATTGCAGAACGGCACCACCGTTCTGCAATTAACGTCATTATTTAGTCGGTCTCTCGAAGTACTGTCTGACAAGCTGACAAAACATTTCACGATGCTCATCACGTGTACTGAATGAAGTCACCATCCTGATCACTTTCTCATCTTTGCTCAAATGACACCCTGGTGCAATCTGGTCGGGATACCATTCATAAAATACAGCACCAGATTCAGTCAAAAACGAAACCAATGCACCAGGCATGACCATAAACAGCTCGTTTGCCTGTACTGGCCAGGCGGGCTTTATTTGATCATAACTTAGCAGCTCTTCTGCCAACATGGATGCCTGATGGTTAGCATGACGAGCAAGATCCAACCAATGGTTATCTTGTAACCACGCTAAGAACTGTACACCATAGACTCTCCCCTTGGACAGCAGGTGACCGGTTCGTTTTCGCCGATGTTCAAAACCAGCCGCCAGTTCTTTATTGAAAAAGATCACAGCCTCTGCGCACAGAGCACCACACTTGGTAGCTCCCAACGTCAGCACATCAACACCGACCCTCCAGGTAATATCGGCAGGCGAACAACCTAACGCAGCAACAGCATTGGCAAAACGGGCACCATCCATATGCACAGGTAAATGATGTTGCTTCGCCACGGCACATAGCTCAGTCAACTCTTCAATTGAGTACACCAGTCCGGCCTCGCTCGCCTGGGTAATGCTCAAAGCACCCGGCAGAGGATTATGAGGAGGATGGTAAGCGTCTCCAGCCATATACAGACTCAGCTGGTCAGCAGAAATCTTGCCTTGTCCCTGAGAAATAGGCTGTAATCTCGATCCAGAAGTAAACAGTTCCGGCGCAGTGGACTCATCCATATAAATGTGTGCACCACCGTGGCAGAGAATGGTTTGCCAGGGCTGTACCAGACTGGCAAGTGCCAGACAGTTAGCCGCAGTACCTGTACCAACAAAATACACCTCTGCCTCACATTCAAACAGGCTACATATTGCCTGTACCGCTAGCTGAGTCCATTGGTCCTCACCATATCCCGGTGTAAATCCATCATTGGCCTGTACCAGGGCTTCCAAAATACGGCTTGAGGCTCCCGCCTGATTATCACTGCCAAAAAACACTGTTCCTCTCCTTACATGTGAATGATATCCGGATAGTACGGATTCCCTGTCAGGGCTCCAACTGCTTTTTTTGTCACCATGACATTTTCAAGCAACTCCAGAGAGCAGTCTTCTCGAGGCCTGATCTTCTTCACATGACCGAAGCAGCAACAGTTCTAAAACAAGGCATGACAGACACATTTCAAATGCCTGCACCTTCATAATTTCGCATACAGATATCAGGTTGATTGTTATTGATGGAGCGATACGCATCACCATAAACACAGCAGAACGCTTTTATTAACCCATAAAAATATAGTTAATAGGTTAATAACAAGCACAGCACATTTGGCATCTTTAGATATATACAGAATATTATTGTGCATACATTGATCATCGTGTGTTGCTGGCCACTGGCGCACTAACTCCACATACATATTCATACCTGCAATAACAATTTTTATTACCTTGCTCACTGAAAGTCCAAAGACAGGATCATTTACAACGGCGAAACCGATAACAGCCAAACTTATTAACCTAGCAAGCATACATGTCGGGTTAATAGTGTAATGCAGGGATGCACCGAGATGTCGAACCACACCATTGGCTATAGCCAATGTGAGCCTCGATAAATCAAGTGGTCCGACGATTCGGTGTTTCGCCCAACACCGCCAGATTTCCCGGAGCGACAATTAAATGAATTCTAAATTCAACTTAATAAACTTATTATTTTAGCTTACACAAGAATATGAATAGAAATCCCAACCACTAGTATTTTGATAGAGATATTTTCCAGCACACGAAATTTATTTCGAAAAAAAGAATTTTCACATCCAAAATGAAAATCAAATTATATTCATAATTTTGAAACATCATCCCAATTATTTTTTAGTATTTTATAAAATCAAAATTTTAGATTTTTATAAAAGACGATATATTTCCGACTTAAAAAAAAGATTTTTTTATAAAGAACGTGAGATAAAAAACAAAGACAGTCAAGCATAGTTGAGATCAGCCCAACAGAGATAAATCTTATTAACCCCACAAGCATTTATGCCGGACTAACAGAAACAAACGCAGAATCGATCATTTGTAAAATGCAACGATACGAGGAAAAACGACTGATTTTACAAATAAAATCCGCAAGATCAGGGCCGCCAGTGTATTTACGATTACATCATATATACACAGGGGATTGTTATGAAAGGGAGACAAGATACACGGTATCTACCAGGTACGCTGCTTATCCTGACTGGAACCTGGCAGAGATGAGGTAACATGTTACCAAGTGGCGCGGTTATTGAAGAATTCCCTTGAATTTTTTGCGGTCCACTTTAGGATCAAGATCCTTATATTGCTTTAATTTCATCCGCAGCAATTTCATGAATGCTTCACGGTCAGGTATTTTCTCCATCAGTTCTTCTTTTTCCTGACGCTTCAACTTCCTTTGTTTAGCAAAGCGGTTAACGGCCATTTCCCAAGCGGCTTCGTAGCCATTGAGGCGGATTGAAAAACGTTTGATATCAATTTTAGGATTCATATACGTTTCAACTACAAACACTGGGGCAAAGTTCCAGTATGCCTCTCCCGAGTCCCTTATTCTGTGCAAAACATCAATCTGAATGCCTATCCCAGCAGGTAAACCTATATCCAACAACCTGCGATTATTTCGAGAGGAGCGTATCTTCGCGAAAGTGGGATACTCCCGCTGCAGCTCTTCGGCCAGCGCGTACGCCTGTTTTTTCGCCTCTCTTTTACCGAGTTGTTTAATACTGAAATAGTGGGACTTCTTGATATTAGCCTGAAAGACCCGATAGCCAACAAAACCGCCAGCGTGTTCGCCGACGTCATAAAATCGTACATTTGAGTAAGGTGTGGTTTTCTTTTTTACAGCCATAATATATGCCTGGAGTAGCAAAAAAACTTTTTATGGTTGTCCCTAAGAAACAGTCGCTACTGCTGTGCCGTCAATATATATCAGAGTATTCTACCAAACAATTGCCTAGCTAATCATCTAAATCATTGATTTTACGGAAAATTAACAGGTATTCCTGTCAATTGCCCCAAAACAGAGCGAGCGTATCCATATATGATCGGTCGAAAATATTATCGACTATCATTTACAAGACAAACTCCTGAAGCATTTTCATACAGTCATGCCAGGCTTCGAATTTTTTTCCAATACTCAATGCCGTCATAGCTGAAATAAAATTGCCTCTTCGGGAGATAGGAGTACCGTGTTTCATAAAACTTTTCAAGCCCGTTAATAGTTTTTAATCAAAATATTATTATTATTTTTAACATATTATTAGATATCGTTTATTTTAATCTTTTAAACCTGATAACCAAACAGTAAGCACACCAGGAAATCAATTTCAGGAGCATTGCAAATCGGTAAATTTACTCCTTCATTCCATGAAAATTATTTAGTTTTTTTATGAGAGCGAGAGTGAGGACCAGAAATAAATTATCATGGTCATATCCGCGGTAGAAGAGTGAAGCCCGGCCGAGATACTCTTACAGCCTGTAGATTTTCGCCGGGCCTGATGATAGTCAAATAACCAAATATATATTAGTTACCAGAACAGGATGGTGAGATAAAACTGCCGTCGTGATTGCCCTGAACCCCAAAGTAAGTACTGCTACCAACGCCCAGGCTACCATTCCAACTGGCATTATTTGCCAGAACCTTCAAGCCATCAGCAGTCAAATCTGCATTCCAGAAGTTAACCAGCTCAGGCGCTTCTTCATATTCCAGGCTAACTTGCCAGTGCTCAACAGGCGCAGTGCTGATGTTGGTGACTTTAACCTCAAGCTGATAACCCGTACCCCATGTATACGCAGCAGTCACTTCACAAGAGACCAAGGAGTCGGCATTGCCGTTATCACCGCCGTTATCACCGCCGTTATCACCGCCATTGTCGCCACCGTCACCGCCATCGGCAAATACCGTTGCTGGCTGAGCAGTAGCCCGAATACCGTTTTCGCCGTTGATCAAACGATCGCCCCACTCAGAAAGGTTATTCAGATTAAAATCAATCGTAATATCAAGCAGTGCAGATTCCGCACTACCGGAATTTCCAGACCATGACCAACCGATATAACCAAGTCCCATTTCCTCAGAAAGAGCCATAATGGAGTCCACATCCACACTGGCCCCCTGATAACCAACAGACGCAAACTCGCCGATTACTAAAGGAACCTGATTGTTTTCCAGGAACTGAGTAATATAGTTATATACCGTACTATGGTCAGGGTATATCTGATACATATGCACACTGAAGACGGTATTTTGCAAAACGTCTGCACTCGCAACTGTAGCCGCATTATTGAGCATAACCCGCTCCCAATCCTGCCCCCAGCTAGGTGCGTCAACCAGCAGAGTATGCGTCAGCCCGGCATCCCGAAGGCGACGAATGGCATCCATATGGTCATTAATCCAGACACTCGAAGATACATTATTGCCAATTGGTTCATTTCCGATGTTAATGATGACGTAGTCTTCTTCACCTTCCAGCACGCTGGCGATATCCAGCCAGTAATCCACGGCACTATCAAGAGAAGCAGCCGCACTCTCTTCGCCGTAACCGGTGGTATCATGTACCTCCAGTACGGCAATCATCTTGTGCGCTTTTAATTGTTGGATGATATCTGCGACGTCACTGGCTGAGTTCCGGTTCCAACGGTAACCATTACTCAGAACAACTCTGACAGTATTTGCCTTGACACTAGCAATATCCTCTATTGCCTGAGTGGTTCGACTGGTGAACCAGGTATGAGAATGGTTAATTCCACGCATGACAAAAGGGTTACCATTACCATCCAGCAGCTGAGTTCCAGAAACTGAAAATCCAGCTTGACAGGATAATGAAATCATCATAATGGCAGCTGTTTGCCAAAGTGCTTTAACACAAAAATTTCCCGGGAAACGAAAATTTTGCATGAGCATATTCTCCAATTTAGTAGTAGTTATTTGATACCCCTGCCGAACAACGTACACCCCTGCTTACTGTATTAAGGTTTCTGCAATACCAACGCGCAGGATGCTTTGGTCTGATCATTGTCAGGTGGGCGGATATAAACCATAGGTCGAAGCAAATCCATTCAGCTTTACGTACAACAATTAGAATCGACATACTTCCGAATACGTCACTTTTGTACTACAGCTCGGTTAAAAACCACGTATACAGGAAGTATTCTGAACTGACTTAAGCGGGGGCGGCCGGTGAGTTGATCAGGTATTGCACAACAATGCCTGAAATCTAAAACGCTCGCGTCGCAAGTGACAGTAACGCTTTGAGGACTATTCAAATGCATACAGTCACTATGCTCTAAGAAATAAGCCTGCCTTACTGGTTGTCGATATTTCGCTAAACCGGCAAATAACCTTCATACAGATTCATACTTAGAAATAACAAGAGTTGTCATGCAACGAGAAAAGGATTCTTCAGACAAACCTGCCCCAACCAGCAACTCAGGCCCTGGAATATAGCAATTCATTCAGAGGGTCAAAATAGCTTATTCAGGCCGAAGATAGTGAAGACAAAACGGGGGTAAGGGGACCTCAATGTTGCAAGTCAGCATGATGTCTACTCTAGCGGGAGAAAGTCGGAATATTTCGATACTCTGGCAATGATCTGGTTTTCCTGAAATTCCTGAAAACACAAATACAGGCCGGCTTGAGACAGCCAAAATCAAGATCTATTTGCGCGGTATCAAAATGACAAAAGCGACCACTAAACCGCCAGCAATTTCTGTATCGACCGAATTTCTTCCTCGTGATCATTGACCACAGCCAGGATCCCATACCGATCAACAACTTGAGCCGCCTGCGGCAATTTTCGATAAGCTGCCACTTCAGTGATCGGGGGCAATTGATGCCCTGAGTTAGTTCGCTTCAAAGCGCAATATAAACCCAAATTAACCACATCAGCGATACTCAACTGATCAGAAAGACTATCAAACCAGCAGCCACTGGACTTTATGACGTGAATCACCTGATCATCAAGCATCCATTTTTTTAACATGATGGCCGCCAGACTCTTGCCATACTCTTTGCACAGCTGATCAAACTCATCCGTACTGGGAAAATCACTCACCTCTTTTAGAGCGCTAAGTATCGCCAATGTCCCCAGCTCTATCAGCAACCCGGCCATAAGAACCTCTTCGACATTGACACGGGTATATTTTTTAGCCAACAGAGCACTGATTCCGGAAGTCAAAACCGCACGTTCCCAAACCTGGCTATAAACTTTTTTCATACGGATGGAACGAAATACGAACAGACTCTTGATCGAATATACCATAGCAAGACGGTCAACTTTCTCTCTACCCAGTACCCCTACAATCGCACTGACAGTACTGGGCGGATGAGCTCTGTTATAGAGCGGACTCGCTACAGCTGACACCAGCAGTGCCACAAAACCGGGATCGCGGGAGCAGATTGCTGCCAATGCTTCGTTGCCGAGGTCAGGGTTCTGCACAGCTTTGCGTAACTCGAACGTGGATGCAGGTAATGATGGCAACTGAGCAGGGTCCGCCATCACTTGCTGTATGACAGAACGGTAAACGTTGGAAAGATGATCAAAGTAAGTCATTATAATTTGCGCCGGTTGAGACCAATACGCCAGCCCGGCCACACCTCTATACCCGAAATGGCACTATACATTTATCAATGAATAACTTGTCCATACAGTGCCGATTCAAACGGTTTACGGCCAGACAAGCAACGGTTATATCACGGATATTCTCTGGCTCCCAACAGTCATCTGACCAACTTGCTGCTGATTTCCTAAAAAAACCGGCAACTCACTGTTTTAATTGCAATTCATACGTTTTTGAGCAATAGCAACAAGGGATCTCTGAAAGGATATTTACCTGCCTGTCTTCAATATTATGAAAACTGGGTCCCTGACTACAAACGACAAATTCATAGCCACATTCGGTTGTTGAAATATTTTCATTGCGAACAACTTATTTTTCATTTTCCAGGTAAATTTAGATCGGCCAAAAGCAAGACAAAAAACTCACAAAAATTAACATTTTATTGTGCAAATTTTACATCCCTGAACAATTTATTAACAAAATAAGTTTTTTTGCCGTATCAAAAAAAATTTTTACCTGATCTCACCGACCCAAAAACCAATCTTTAAAAAACAAACTAATTATCAAGACAACTAAAACAAAAACTCAAAAAAAAGATAAAATTGTAAAAAAAATGAAAGACCATTTCGTTTGTTTTTTAAATCCTAAAAACATCCGCATAGAGGCAATAATGCACCGAATGACAGTCCATTTATAGGAAAAAAGCCAACACACCCGCCGAAAAACAGGCCATTTTATGTAAAAAAACACTAGATTTAGAAAATCATCAGACAAAGAATTTCGGATATCAACTAATCACAATAGTCAATAGAGAAATACAAAAGACATTTCAATAAGCTTTTTTTAAGAGAACAAATCAGGCACACCAGAAATCTTAAATTTGTCTCTCTTCCAGGAAAATGAATCACAAATAAAAATGTAGAGCATTGAATTTCAGTCATCCGACAAACATGGCACTGTACAACCGTTGTATGACGATTAACCCGGCAAGCATTTATGCCGGGTTAATCGTGTGAAGCAGGGATGCGTCAAGGTGTCGGACCACATCATTGGCCTTAGCCAATGCGAGTCCCGGGAAATCAAGCAGTCTGAGGATTCGGTATTTAGCAAAACACTGCCAGGTTTCTCGGGACGACAAACTAATAGATCAGGATGATCTGTTTGGTTGCCAGGTTAATAGTGTGACTGACGAGAGAAAGCACAATCACTGACAAAACACATCAACAACCGAAGCCTCAGCAAATCCCGCAAAAAGATCCATAACACAACCGGTTTGCACACAGTTTGTTGATCCTGCTCACTGGATAACAATAACCACGTTGCCGCGTTTATGCCCGGCATCCACATAGCCGTGAGCTTCAACAATCTGCTCTATGAAATATTGGCGATCAATGACCGGCCGGAATACACCGGTTTCCATTAATCGAGCCAGGAAGCGCAAGTCCTCGGCACTCTCACGGGCGACCCCTGTCACCAGTCGTCGCCCTCTGCGTCGTGACACCAGCAATGCTTTCCAGTTATCGGCAAGATCAGCCACGACTGCCAACAATCGCCCCTGAGCAGACAACGATTGTTTTGATCGTGGCCAGGGAGCCGTTCCTACCGCATCCAGGATCAGATCATAAGTTTCACCATTGTCGGTGAAGTCTTCACAATGGTAATCAATTACCCTGTCAGCGCCCAAACTCAGGACCAGATCTGAGTTGGCACGACTGCACACCGCAGTCACGTCTGCACCAAAATATTTGGCCAGCTGAACCGCTGCCGTCCCTACGGCTCCCGAGGCACCATTGACCAGCACCTTGTGACCACGATGGATATCGCCAAGACGACGCAGAAAATCCAATGCCGTGGTTCCGCCGAAAGCCAGGCAGGCCGCCTGTTCATAATTGGCATTAATCGGCTTGTGGGCAATCGCATCCGTTTCGCCCAACGTACAATATTCGGCATGCCCACCGAGTCGTCTTCCGGTGAGAGCAAAGACCTGATCACCGGGTTGGAATCGAGTGACATCAACACCTGTGGCAATCACCTCACCGGCAACTTC
Source organism: Gynuella sunshinyii YC6258 (assembly GCF_000940805.1). Classification (GTDB taxonomy): domain Bacteria; phylum Pseudomonadota; class Gammaproteobacteria; order Pseudomonadales; family Natronospirillaceae; genus Gynuella; species Gynuella sunshinyii. The sequence continues at coordinate 5,337,369 of NZ_CP007142.1, forward strand.
GACACCCAGAACAGGCTTTCTGGGTCGAAAAAAACCGAATGCCAGACGGAGTATCAGACGATAGCCTCTGGGCACTGACAAACTGCGGATACGCCAGTCAGCAGCGCTGACAGTACTGGCATGCACTTTAATCAACACCTCATTGGCTTTCGGAACCGGGGTTTCAATATCCCTGATCGCAACCACCTCGGGGGCTCCGTATTGCTCAAAAACAGCAGCTTTCATCACATCCCTCCCATTTCGTCGATTTGTATAACAAGGCGACAACAAAGATTCATTTTTGTTCTGCAAATAAAACCGAAAAATGATCATTCAAGAAATTTTCCGGCTTCAGATACAGATAAACAAATACCAGCCGTTATCTGACTTACCAGTGATATCCAAGGCTGATACCAGCATTAATGCCACCACCATTACGATCATCACCCGCAAGATTAACTTCAGCATAGGAATAACGGACATCGACACCCATCTTGAACTGACGGCTCAGATTCACCTGTACGCCGGTACCGAGCCATACGCCGGCACCACGGTCTTCATATTTTACGGTGCTGTCAGTTCGAACCTCCTCCTCTGCATAAACCAACGCCAGACCACCACCTATATAGGGCGTGAACAACCCTTCACTCAGATCACAATATTTCCGTAAACCAATATGTGCCTCGGCGGTATAGTCGGTCACACCCACGGGCCCATCGTCTTTCTCATGACCAGTACCAAAGACATCGAAGGCCAGACTGACGGGCCAGCTCTGAGGCCTGATATCCAGCAATATTCCGATAGAATCCTGCTCATCATGATGTGACCAGTCATCTCCCAACCATTTGTGCCCCACTACACCACCGATGTTTCCGGTCGCCAGTGTGATTGGCGCAGCCAGGGTCAGCAGTGAATAAAAGCCTAGTTGAGTGAATGTATGTTTGCTCATGATTACATCTCCATTGTGTCATTAAACTGATGTTCAGCAGCACTTTACGAAGGCCACTGATCATTATCCCGATAACCTTCGGCGAGTTTGGAAGCTCCGGTTAGCAGAAACGTTATTTCGTGCTGAACCAGGCCACCACGCTATACAGGTAACGGGTTCGAACTAGAGATTAATCCGCTGAAGAGTGCTTCACATCACCACATGTGGTGATTTTGAGGGTGATCAGGATGGAGAGCTCAGGAGATCAGGCCCAGTTGCCGGGCCAGAGTAACAGCCGCCCGGCGGTTATTTACATCGAGCTTTTGATAAATGTTCTTGGTATGAGTACGCAGCGTATTCAAAGAGACAAACAACCGGTCAGCGATCTGCGGACCACTCAGGTCGCCAGCCAAAAGAGTCAATACCTCCAGTTCGCGCTCGCTCAAAGACTCGCCCAATAACTGCCCTGCTGGCGCAGCAGTTGTCATGATCACCGTTGCCAATGATTCAAATTCAGCAGTGATAGCCAGGTAACCTGCCTGGTGGACAAGACTCATGGCACGGGTAGATGTCTGCGCTGCCAATTGCGGCTGACCGGCCAGCCTTTGAGTCAGGGATTGCAACCACAGAATTTCAATGAAAGATCCATCCCGTTTGCCAGCCTCAGCCGCCTGCCTCATCCTGCTCAGCATCGCCTGCAGGTCAACCAGCGTCCCTTGCTGCCAGCGTTCCGGTTGTAAAAGATACCATCGGGCCAACGTCAGGTATTCGAATTCACGAGGATAAGGAATGTCATCCGACAATTGCAAACCAACGCTGTCGGCCCAATCCGCTACCCGCCTGAACATTCCCTGGGCCAGCCACAACCGTGCCTGCCAGGCGGATACCGGACGAACATCCGGAGCCGGACCAGCCAACTGCAACTGCGCGGCCTGAACCAACAATTCACCCGCGTCCGCAAACTGCCCTTGAATCTGTCTGATCCGTGCCATAACAATGTACCAGCGATGTCGGGATTCCAGCAGTCCGGCCGGCTCACCAAGTTCGCGGCTGCGATTCAACTGTTCGATGGCAGCTTGCAATTCGCCTCTCTCCAACAGAATTTCACTTACGAGCACATGTACATCGGCCGTTCCCTGAGGAACCCAATCTCCCTCCCAATCTCTCTGACCGAACGCCTGTTGCAAAACACTCTGACACGTTTCATAGGCCTGTTGCAGACGCCCGAGGGCCATTTCGGTTTCGGCCTGCAAATAACTCGCGCTGATGATCGCACTGATGTCCATCGATACTTTCATACTGGCCACGCCATCACTGATCGCCTGTCGGGCAGCAATAACATCCCCCATATTCCACTGGGCGAGTCCGAGCAGCACACCGGCAGAACCGCGCCAGACAGAATCCTGTTCGGGCAGACTCTCAAGCGCTCGGTGGGCATATTCAATAATGCCGGCAAAATCTCCCGTTGCTCCGGCGTAATAGGCCCGTCCTATCGCCACGATCCCGGGTATCTGCGCCAGGGCCAACTGATTTGACGTACACACGGCCTCCGCCTGTCCGGTATCCATGGACAAAATCCGTGTTTCTGCAGTCGACAAATAAGAATCAGCACGATCCAGATCGGTGGACAACAGAATCAACCCAAAATAACCGCTGAGCACCGGCCGATTACGAATAACTGCGTCCGGCAACTGTTGCATCCAGTTCAGAAACAGGTGTTCCGAGGCAATCAGACGTAAGGTCGGCCAGCAACATTCCACCAGGTCTGCGGCACGCTCATAATCGAAAGCCCGCAACGCATGATGAATGGCATCCTCAAAATCGTCCTGTTGTTCGAACCACACACTGGCCCGCAGATGCTGTAATGCAGATGATTCATATTCAGCCTGCAAGCGCGTCTGCAAGACTTCTGCAAATAAATGGTGATAGCGATACCAACGGCGCTCATCATCCAGTGGAATAACAAACAGATTAAGCTGTTCCAGAGACCTCAGCACTTGCCTGCCATTGGTTTGTCCGGTAACGGCATCGCACAGATCTCCAGACAACCGTTCCAATATGGATGTCTGCAACAGAAAACTGCACAGGGATGCCGACTGTTGCTGCAGTACTTCCTCCACCAGATAATCCATAACAAACCGGTGGCTGCCAGTGAAAGCCTGAATAAATGCCTCGCTGTCATCGCGCCCCTGCAATGATAACGCCGCCATTTGTAAGCCGGCTATCCATCCTTCGGTACGCGTTTTCAGTGCCTGAATATCTGCTTCGCGCAGGTTGAGCTGCATGGTATGGCTCAGAAACTCCGCCGCCTCGGCAGTACTGAATCGCAAATCAGGGGCACGCAACTCTGTCATTTCTCCTCTCACTCGCCAACGTGCCAGTGGAATACCCGGATCTTCACGGGTGCAGATAACCACATGCGCATTGGCAGGTAACCGCTCAATCAGAAAGCCAAGGGCGGTATCCACTTCCTCCTGATCGATAACATGATAATCGTCCAGCACAAGCGCAAACTCCGCACCGAATGCAGTCAGATCATTCAACAGACCGGTCAAGATTGTTTCCATCGCCGGTAGTTGCGACGATTGCAGCAATGCCATCGTCCGAGCCGTACAGCGCTTGTCGATAGTGGTCAATGCGGCAACGAGATAGCGGATAAACCGTAACGTTTCAGCATCAGCCGCTTCAAGCGAAAGCCAGGCACCAGCACACTCCCACTGCCCCATCCACTCATTGATCAACGTGCTTTTACCAAATCCGGCCGGTGCGGAAACCAGTGTCAGACGACCATGCAAACCGGCATTCAGACGCTCAATCAGATCCCGGCGAAACACCCGACCCTGCCTGAGTGGCGGCCGGTATAACTTACTCGCAAGAATGGTATCGGGCATAGTGAGCAGAATTCCCTGGACAATGAACACTGGAAAGTCATAAAAACGGTTTAAGTGCTTTTTTAGGGTTCCAGTACGGCATTTGTCAACCATGCAATACGGTTTTAAGCCGCAATTCTAAGTTGACCGGAATGGGAAGATACCGTATTGATATCCAACTCCTTACACCAAGAGCTTTTTATGGTCGCACTCTATATTGCTCACGTGGTGCTATATGCGTTGTTCGCGTGGTACTTTTTAAGACTCCCGAATGCTATTCGCGAGGTCTCCTTTTATGGCTACCTGACGGCGCTGCTGATTCTTGGCGGATTTCTGGGCTCAATCTACTCAATTCCCATTAGCGAACACATCCTGCTATCTGGCGGAAATCTGCTGTATGGCGCCTTTATGATGACCGTCACGCTGTTCGTTCTGGCAGAAGCCAATCTGATCATTCTCAAGCACGTGATAAGACTGGTCATCATTGCTGACCTGTTTAATTTTCTACTGGCCCGGCTGATGAATTTCTCGCTCAGCCAGCCCGGCATCGTCAATACGTTCAATGTTCCGGCCGGCCCGTTCGAAGTATCCGCAGCTTTTATTGTTCTCGGCGGGGTTCTGATCATTCTGGAACTACTGTTCCTGACCATCACGTTTGAATGGCTGCGCAAATATATTCGCCAAAAAAACATATTGGCATTTTGCTACATTCTGCTGTTCATAGGGGTCATTTGCGCCGATGGTACTTTGTTCCCACTGATTGCCTTTGGTCCGAATGCCGAGGTACTACAGATTATCATCGGCAATCTGCCGGGTAAGATCCTGCTGGCCAGTTCATTCAGCGTTCCACTGTATCTGTTTGTCATTTTCTACCGCGAACGATTTGAACGCTATATCCATCAAGCACCATTTGAGTGGTCGCTGATGATTCAGAACAGTGGCCAGCTGATGCAGGAAATGGCTCATCACAAACGTCTGCAACAGCAGTCCAGCGCATTTTTTGAACACTCCTCGGAAGGTATCGTCGTCACCGACGCCAACTTTGAAATTAAAGACGCCAACCCGGCGTTTTTGCAGATGACCGGCTATCAACAGCTTCCACAGATCAATCTCTGGACAATCGTCACCCAGGTGGAAAAAGAGTCGGTATCCAAACAACTGCAAAACGGCCACAGCCTGCAGCTTGAGGCTTGTATCATCAGCCGGGACGGCACCCCGCGATCCACGATGATGTCAATCAGTCCGCTGTTTGAACAAGGTCGACTGGTCAATCATGTCACGTCTCTGGTGAACATTGATGACCTTAAGAATATTCAACAACGTCTGGCGTTTCTGGCAGAACATGATGTCACCACAGAACTACCCAATCGCCGCGCTCTGGAACAAACAATTACCACCATTACCACCGACACGGCATTGATGATCGTCGATCTGGATCACTTTAAAGATGTTAACGACAGTTATGGCCACCCAATGGGAGATCATGTTCTGGTAGAAACAGCACAACGACTGCTGGCGATAAATGAGGGACAATGGTTTCGTATCGGTGGTGATGAATTTGCTGTTCTGCTCGACACCAATACCAACACCCAATCACTGCTCACCTATGCCGGTACTGTCCAGCAGCAACTTGTGCCGGTATTCGAACTACCCAACCACGCCCGCATACACATATCCGCGAGTATCGGTGTCAGCCGTTATCCACAACTGTGCAAAACACCGGAACAACTGTTACAACAGGCCGACGTCGCATTGTATCAGGCCAAACAAACCAAGCGTGGCAGTTTTACGCTGTACAGTCAGGACATGAGCGAAACTCTGAAACAACGACTGGAAATGGAAAATGCACTCAGAGATGCTCTGCAGCACGGTCATCTGACGGTCTATTTTCAACCACAGTGCAATGTTCAAAATGGTCATGTAACCGGTGCCGAGGCGTTGGTCCGCTGGCTTGATCCTGATAAGGGATTGATTCCGCCATCAGACTTTATCCGTTTGGCAGAAGAAACGGGACTCATCGAACAGATCGGTGAACTGGTTTTGCGCCAAACCTGTGAATTGGGAACAGAGTGGCGCGCCCGCAACCTGCCTGCGCTGAAACTTTCCGTCAACATTTCTCCTTACCAGTTACGTTTTGTCAATCTGGTGGATATGACCCGGCGCATTCTGGCAGAAACCGGTTTTACCGCCGAATGGCTGGAGCTGGAAATGACCGAAAGCGCACTGATGGAACGGGAACAAGAAGTCATTCCACAACTGGTGGCGCTACAGGAAATGGGAATCAGCATTGCTATCGACGACTTTGGAACCGGTTATTCCTCCTTGGCTTATTTAAAAAATTTCCCTCTCGACACCTTAAAGATAGACCGTAGTTTTCTTGAAGGAATTCCCGCCAACCGCGATAGCCGACAATTGACACAAACCATCATCAGCCTCGGCCATAACCTGAATTATAAAATTGTGGCAGAAGGGGTTGAAACACAAGCCCAGCTGGACTTTCTCAAACAACTGGGCTGTGACACTTACCAAGGCTATCTGAAAAGCCCGCCGCTACCCGTGCAGGCGTTTATGAAACTGATTGATCCGCAACAACAGCGGGCTTAAGTAAGGCAAGAGCTTGACAGGTGATATTTTTTGTTCATTTTTGCCCCCTTACAACAGACTTATGACATCAATTGTCATAATTTTTCAGGCAATCGATATTTCCGGCAGTAAACGATACCTAGAGTTTGACCCAAGCGCGACGATATCGTATTCATAACGCCCCCTAGTACTAATGAATGATTCCCAATATGCCTGAACTTTATATAGCTCATGTTGTGCTATATGCCTCATTTGCGCTTTATCTGGTCAGTCTGCCGAACTTCGTCCGTGAAGTTGCATTTTATGTCTATCTGACAGCGCTGATTATCCTGGCTGAATTTGTAGGGCGTACTTATACCGTTCCCATAACTGATAGCCTCTCAGTCTCCGGCCATAACCTCTTTTATAGCGGATTGTTGATGACCATCATGATATTCCATATCGTCGAACCGTATCTGATTGTCTATAAACATATGCTACGGAAATTTTTATTGATTACCCTGTTCAGCGTGGTGTTGATAGAACTCCGGCATGGCATATTATTTTTTAATCCCGGCATACAACCGGCACATCATATCAACCCGTCACTGACCGCGTTGCTGTCAGGATTTGCATTTACCCTACTTAAAATAGTGGTATTAATTTATCTTCTGACCATAATGCGCAAACTTGTCCGCCAACCAGTGTTACTGGCAGCCACTGACATTACCGTGTTTATCACCATTCTGTTGCTGGATGGCGAATTGGACTCATTAGCAAATTACGACAATATGCTTTTCCCGACGACGACTGATATTTCTGCCAGACTGACACTGGCCATATCATTCAGTCTGCCGCTGTTATTGTTCTTCATTCTCTACTGGCCCAAATTCATCCTCTATATTCGTGGACACACCATATCACGCACACTTGACACAATGACGGATGACCGGTTGATGACATTAGCGGTCAAAAGCGAACGTCTGCAGCAAATATCCTCGGCATTCTTTCAGCATTCCTCAGAAGGAGTCGTGGTGACAGACCGTTTTTATACTATCGAAGAAATGAATCCGGCATTTTGCGGAGTTACCGGACTAAAACCCGGCGCTCACATACACTTCTGGGATATTATTCAAATTGATGACAACAAAAGCATCCTGAAACAACTTGATGCCGGTCAAAGTATCTGTACCGAGGCATACATCGTAACCTTCAGTCATACTCTCAAAGATATCATGGCATCGATCAGTCCGATCTTTGAGGAGAATCGAATTGTTGGTTATGTAGCTACACTGCTGCGTATCGATGAATTAAAGAACACTCAAAAACGACTCACCTTTCTGGCAGATCACGATATCACCACTTGCCTTGCTAACCGACGCTCCCTTGAGCAACTACTGAGCAAGATAAAGAAATATGATTGTGCCACTCTGATCATTCTGGACCTTGATCACTTCAAAGACGTCAATGACAGCTATGGCCACCCGCTGGGAGATGAAGTTCTGAAAGAAGTGGCCATGCGACTGCAACAAAACGACGATTTTTCCCGAAAATGGTTCCGGATCGGCGGCGATGAATTCGCCTGCCTGGTCATGGAAGATATCAGCATCGAACAGGCTTCTGAGTTTACCGGTCACTGCCTGAGTCTGTTACACAAGCCGGCGCTGACCCTTTCCAATCTCGCCAAAGTCCACATTTCTGCGAGCGCCGGCATTACCCAGTATCCCGCCATCAGCTCAAGTCCGTCATTGCTATTGCAACATGCCGACGCCGCCCTGTATCAGGCGAAACAAACCAAACGCGGCAGCTGGCTACTGTACAGCAAGGATATCTCCGATTCCCTGCGGGAACGGCTGAAAACCGAATCTGCCCTGCGCGAAGCCGTCAACAACAATCTGCTGGAGGTCTATCTGCAACCACAGTGCGATGTTAAAACCGGAAATATTACCGGCGCTGAAGCCCTGCTCCGCTGGCGGACTCCTGAATGCGGAATGATTCCTACGGACCAATACATCAGGCTGGCAGAAGAAACCGGATTGATTGAAATGATTGGCGAACAAGTCTTAACCAAAACCTGTGAACAGGGCCGGCAATGGCTGGATCAGGGATTACCTCCGATCAAATTATCGGTCAACGTATCACCGTATCAGCTGCGGTTTGTAAACTTAGTGGAGGTAACAAAAAATATCCTGCAACAAACCCGTTTTCCGCCACACTTGCTCGAACTGGAAATCACCGAGAGCACTTTAATGGAACGGGAAAAGGATATTATCCCGCAGCTCCAAACATTACGGGATATGGGCATCAGCATTGCAATTGATGACTTTGGTACCGGGTATTCATCACTGGCACACCTGAAAAACTTTCCCTTCAATACCTTAAAGATCGACCGCAGTTTTATCGAAGGTATTCCCTCCGATCCGGACAGTGTCGACCTGACGCAGACGATCATCTCACTGGGGCACCGCCTCAATTTCAATATGATCGCTGAAGGTGTTGAGACTGAAGAACAGCTCGCGTTTTTGCGTCAAAACCATTGTGAAACTTATCAGGGTTACCTTAAAAGTCCGGCTGTGGAAATGCGAGAATTTGCAGTATTACTGGAGCGGGAAAATACCCGACTTAATCGATCATAAATGAACAGCGTTTTGCAGACGAGACGATTTCCACCATTTATTCGACACCAGAATTTATTTTTCCATATCTGTTTCAAATCCTTTTCCTTAATTTATTTTGTGTGATAAATTAATTACCGGAACATCAAAAACGTTCCGGTAATTTTTTCCTTTTCAAAAACAACAACATAGATGTCTACCAGAGCATTCTGGCCGGACTCAAGGAGAAAACATGAAATCTGTCTTGCTCCGATTCACCCATCTGATCTGTCTGCTCGCCCTGGTGTTTTCCACCTATGCTTCTGCCGCCGGAAAAGTCGGTATTGCTATGCCGGAGAAAACAATTGCCCGCTGGATTGCCGATGGCAACAACATGGTTGAACAATTCCATGCAGCCGGTTATGAAACCATACTGCAATATGCCAATGACGACCTGCCGACACAGCTGGCACAATTGGAAAACATGATTCTCAATGACGTCGATGTATTGATCATTGCCGCTATTGATGGCACGACTTTGTCCGGAGTTCTGGCTCAGGCTGCTGAAAGAAATATCAAAATCATTGCCTACGACCGCCTGATTCGTGGTTCTGCCAATGTCGACTATTACGCGACGTTTGACAACTTCCAGGTTGGCGTGATTCAGGGCAGTTATATTGAAAAATCACTCGGTTTGAAATCTGGTAAAGGCCCTTACAATATTGAGTTGTTTGGCGGTTCACCTGACGATAACAACGCCTACTTCTTCTACAATGGCGCCATGTCTGTGCTGCAGCCCTACATCGACAGCGGCAAACTGGTCGTTAAAAGCGGACAGATGGGAATGGATAAAGTTTCCACTCTGCGCTGGGACGGCGCAACCGCGCAATCACGTATGGATAACCTGCTCAGCGCCTACTACGCCGACGCCAGAGTTGATGCCGTACTGGCCCCCAACGACGGTCTGGCCATAGGCGTCATCTCCTCCCTGAAAGGGCTGGGTTATGGCACCAAAGGCACTCCCATGCCGGTCATAACCGGTCAGGACGCTGAAATTCAATCCATCAAAGCCATCATCTCCGGCGACCAGTCCTCCACGGTATTCAAAGATACCCGTGAACTGGCAAAAGTAACGGTTAGCATGGTGCAGGCACTGATGGAAAACGGCACACCACAGATTAACGATACCAAAACCTATGATAACGGTGTCAAAGTGGTACCGAGTTACCTGCTCAAACCCATCAGCGTGGATGCCAGCAACTGGAAATCTGTGCTGATCGACAGTGGTTATTACACCATGGATCAGATCAAGTAACCGAAATATTCAGTCGGGTGATAAAAGTTAGCTACCTATACATTTATCACCCGTTCTGAATCATCCCTGCTCAGCACAACATATCAAGCATCGAAACCCTCCTCCCGTATGCCCGATCAAGCGTTGCCATAACCGGTTTTTCAGCGGTGTCCATCATCAACAGCCATCACTGATTTTTGAAAAAAAACCGGGTTATCTGAAAAATATGAAAACCAATATTGACTCAGACAAACGTAAAGGTTATTTGTCGCAGATTAATAATTTGGCAACATAACTGTCTGATTATTAATATGAAAATATAAATACCCATATATCTGCGCCGAACAACGGCCAGGTACGGATGAGCATCAGCACTTGTTAACTTGCAAAAGGTCAGTGATATGAGCAACCGTATTCGGATATTAAGATTAAACAAAACCGGGCTGCCGCAGGAATGGATCACCCGGGAGGAAGCCGCAACCCTGTATGTTAAAGAGCAGGTGCTGTGGACACTGGGCAGTGAGCACCTGCGAATCAATGGCGGCCACAATCGCTCCGGCCAACGCTCATTTCTATTACTTGCCCCCATCATTGCCTGCGAAGGCGAAATCTCAAAGCACCACTTCGTACCCGCTCTCAGCAACCGTTTGTTATTCCGCCGTGACCACCACCGCTGCATGTATTGCGGCTTTCAATTCGATGACCGATCACTGACCCGGGACCACATTATTCCCAAAGTACAGGGTGGTCGAGATAACTGGACCAACGTAGTCGCAGCCTGCGTGCGCTGCAACAATCACAAAGGCGGACGCACCCCCGAACAGGCAGGCATGGGACTACTGGCCATTCCATTTGCACCGAACATATTTGAATTCATGTATCTCGCCAACCGCCAGATACGGGCAGACCAGATGGAATACCTGCAATCACGCTTCAGTGGTCAAAGAAGCTGGGCCGCCTGATCCAGCCATTAGCGATCACCTTTCCCGGCTGAGCGGGTCTGTCTTATCGGTGCCGGATTTGTTAGGCTTTGCGCCTGTTAACTGCGCGTTTGTCGTTTTTATCTTCATTCCCGCCCAAACCAACTGCCGCAATTTAAAGAGGACGGCATTATGATCGAAGACAATAAAGTTGTATCCATCCACTACTCCGTAACCGACGAAAATCAGCAAGTGATTGACAGCTCTGAAGGTAAAGACCCGTTAACTTACCTGCACGGTGCCGACAACATCATTCCCGGACTGGAAAAAGCGCTGGCCGGCAAACAGACCGGTGACTCCTTTTCAGCCGTTATTCCACCTGCTGAAGCGTATGGCGAATACAACGATGCCATGATCCAACAAGTGCCAATGAACGCATTTGAAGGTGTCGATAAAGTTGAACCTGGCATGGCATTCAACGCTGATGGTCCACAAGGCCCCATTCAAATCATCGTCACAGAAGTCAACGGTGATGAAGTCACCATCGATGGCAACCATCCTCTGGCAGGTAAAACCCTGTCGTTTGATGGCACTGTTGTGGAAGTACGCGACGCCACTGCAGAAGAAATCAGTCACGGTCACGTACACTGACACGCCGTTTTCCAGTGTCGGAATCCGTTCCGGCACTGGTTGCCCAACCCCTGTTCCCCTGTCACAAATCCGACAATTCCGCCACTCCCGGCCACCAACGCAGCAGGTATGACAATCACCTGATTTATTGGCTGACGCTAACTATTTGAAAAACCAGGATTTTCCCGAACACTGCAAGCAACCGGAATGGCAACATTATTGCCAGCTGAATGGCTTATACCGAATACAGGAATCAGCCATGCACCCGACCTTCAAAACCATGCCGGCCAGCGAACTGACCGACCACCTGACAGATCCAAACCTGCTGTTACTCGACTGCCGCAAAGCCAAAGATTACCAGGCCGGCCATATTGACGGCGCCATGAACTCCCATGACCGGCTGGTGGAATCATTGATTCGTAAAGGCGATAAATCCCGCAAGATCATCATCTATTGTTATCACGGTCACAGCAGTGAGCACCTGGCAGAGTTATTCAGCGGCTTCGGTTTTAGCAACGTCTACAGCGTTGAGGGAGGCTATGAAGCGTGGAGTCGCTGCACAGCCGTTTGAATGGATCAGTCGGCCCGTAACCCGACAGCATTGATCGGCATGGCCACAAAACCGGGCAATTGCTCAACCCGTTGCAACCACGCTCTGATCGCCTCGTAAGGCTCCAGCGAGATATTGCCTTCTGGCGCCTGAGCCACATAGGAATACATCGCCAGATCAGCGATATTGGCTGTCTCGCCGGTCAAAAAAGCCCGTGAATGCAACTCCGCTTCCATAAACGTCAGCAACCGTTCGGCTTCCATTTTTGCCGGAGTCAAGTCAACATCCTCGTTAAACAACACCATCTTCCGGGCCATTGATGGGCCATAGGCCAGCGGACCAGCCGCCAGAGACAACCAGTGCTGCACTTGCGCGGCACCCTTTGGATCACGCGGTAACCAGGTACCGTCATCATAACGACTGGCGAGGTATACCAGAATCGCATTGGAATCCACTTGTACGAACCCGGCATCATCGATCACCGGCACCTGCCCGTAAGGATTCAAGGCCAGAAATTCCGGCTGTTTGTGCTCACCTTTGGGCAGATTCACCAGAATCGGCTCATAAGGTAGATCCAGCATGGACAGCAACAACTCCACCCGATGACAATGACCGGATATGGGATGCTGATAGAACTTGATCGGTTGTTCAGGCTTAACCATAAAAACACTCCTTCGGTGACTCAATCAATTTATTAACCAGGCAATTAATTTGTCGGGTTAACGGAGATGCCGGAATGCATCAGCATGAACCCAAGATGCATGCGAGCCCTTTTACATCCAGTGATCTCACAAATCCCACCAGAACGTCTGCCAAACAACAGCAGACAACCCTATGCCTTTAAGGGAAAAACAGCCATATCAAGAGATGTGCGCTCAAGCGTAGCCCTGCTAACACTGTTTGAACAGTCCTGCTTACGGCGACCATGCTTAAATGACCACCATAACCAACAAGGTGGAGAGAACCAATCACTTTCCGTTACCACAGAGAAAAACGCATTCCCGGTCAGAATGATAACCTCCTGACATTACAATTCTAAACCGTTAAGCCAAGGACACCCCCCTGCAATCAGAAAAAATATCCCCATATCATCAGCGTCATACCCCATCCAGGTAAGCGCAGGAGATTTCATCATGAGCATTTCCCCCTCACAGGCTCCAGACTCCTCTCTCTCCTACTTGTTGCAACAACAGACTCAGCCAAAGAGCGATCAGAGCCTTGACAGCCAGTTACAAATACTGACCAAAGCCATCAATACCGGTGATCTCAACCGCGTTCAAAGCACCTACGAAAATCTCAAAACATCTCTCCCGGACAACGCCAGCAATGGTGATGATCCTGTCGGTCAGTTTCTTGCCGCAGTTGCAAACGGCCTGGAAAGCAGCGACCTCAGCAGCCTGCAAAATGCAGCAGACGCGTTTACCGTGACGCCACCAACGACATCCAGTAAACCTTCTGCATCGCCACTGCTGAGCGAAGATTCCGGTAGCGAACTCACCAATCTGCTGAAAGCACTGGAATCCAACAACACCGGGGACGCCCAGTCATCCTACGATTCTCTGGTGAACACACTTAATGAAAATGGAAGTAGTGAGAGCACGTCCCTGGCGGATGCACTGAGCCAGGTCGGTGACGCGCTCCAGAATGGCGATACCGCACTGGCCAGCTCGCGCCTGCAACAGACACTGCAGGATCTTTCGCCAGGCAGCCTGATCGTCGCCGAGGCATGATCAGAACGATCTCCCGTCAGCGCATCAATCAACGATGCGCTCTTGTCCGAAACAGCCAAACTATTAACCTGGGCAAAGGCCTCCCTGCATCACACGATTGACCCAACATAAATACTTACCAGGTTAATACTTCCACCAGGGAATATGACACCAGCGATTTGCCGCAGAACACAAATCAAAATAATCCAGCACCGCAGTCATCAATGCCTCGCGGGAATCACGCGAATAAACAGTCTCAAAGGGTACCGTCAGATACACCAGTCGACCTTCCCGACTGCCGTCTCCAAATATCCCCTGATACTGAACACAAACACCCTCTGCCACATCAGCATCGGCCGCCTCATCGCGCAGACACAAACTTGCACCGTCAACAGGACTGATCACATCAGCGGAATTCACATCATAGGTACCCTGCGAACCATCATCAAACGTCACACGATCATGCTGCTCAAACACACTGCCGGGAACCCCGGCAACGGCATACGAAGAAATACTGTCACGAACATACCCGGCTTTCAGAAAATCGTGATAAAAAGCCTGATCAGCCACACTCCCCTTGGCCTGTAAATCGAAACCGATATCAGAACCGGACACAAACAAATTACCGCCCATCTGCAGATAGTCCTTCACTGCACGCTGCTCCACGGCATTAAAACTATCGGTGCCGGTACTTTCGTTGGCGTTTATCCAGATAACGGCCTGGTAATCCTGCAAACTGATCCGCCCGCGTTCGACCGCATCATTCGTCGCCATATCAAAAGAAACATTACTCAGTTCAAGCGCATTGGCAAAATGACGCACAATCTTATCGGCAAAATCGTAACCCTTCACACGCTCCGCCCCATAAACCACCAACACTGGCGCACTGGCCAGGGAAGGGTTGGCTGCCAGAATCTCCGTTGGCTGACTTTCTCCATAACCATTCACCGCCGTTACTTTAAAGTAACCCACTTGATCCGGAACCACCCAGTGATAGCGATTTGAAGCTTGAGTAAAATAACTGCCTTCATCGAAATGCACGCCATCCAGACTGAAATACACCTTATATCCTTCTGCATCGTCATTCGCATCAACCATTATCTCCACCCCGGAATAAATGCTCCGCAAATAAAAATCAGCTGGAGACAAAGGCGGTAGTGACGTTCCAAACGCATCCTTCAAAGCCTGCTGCAGCTCTGGTCGCTGACCATCATAAGTCAATGCCCATACCGCGGTCCCCCGCAACCCCAGATTATTAATCAGGTCATATTTGAGTCCCAGACTCTGCTGATCATCAAACCATCCCTGATACCACTGTTGATCCAAATACTTATACCAGGGCGTCTGGGATTCACTGTCCCAAAGCCGGCCATACACCTCACTATTGGGGCGTGCAACATGGTACGGAATCGACGTTCCCGCAGCCTGTGTGGGTGACTCCAACTGATCATCCTCGGTGTTCCATTCATAACCAAAGAACGGCACACTTAAAATAAGTTTTTCCGTATTCGAAGAAGTCTTATTGAGATAATCCTCCACCGTTTTGGTCACATTGAGCGAACCCCAACGATCTCCTATTAACGGTGCCGATGGCCCGGCAGTTTTAGAGGTTCGCCAGTGAAAATCATATCCCTGCATAATCAACCCATCGGTCACCTGAGCCAGCGCCTCATAATCAAATATATGCCGCCAATCGACCGCAGGCGTAAACATCGTCACCGAAGAATCTTTGATCTGTTCATGAAACGCCTCACTCAGATCAGTCATAAACGACACCAGGTTCTCCTTCTGAAGATCAGCCGAAGGAATACCCTCAAAATCAATGCTGACCCCATCAGCATTGGCATCCTTCACGGCCGTCAGCAGATTATCGATCAACGTTTGACGATTTTCCGGCGACGCCAACAGACGGGTGATCTCATCACCATTGAACAGAATCACCGTCAACACCACCCTGACACCTTCACGATGCGCGCGATCAATCAACTCAAAAGCCGGCCAGTTACGAAGATCCACCAACGCACCACTGCCATCAATCTCTACCCCAAAGTACGCGATGGTTGTCAACAGGTCATAATTCAATCCTGCATAACTGTCATAAGCCCAATACGGCAAATAGCCGAATATTTCTTTATCACTGGTTCTGATTTTTGGAATCAGATCAACCGGCTTTTCTGTTTTTGTCTGAACCAATGATTCTGGTAAGAACTGCCGGGAGGATCCATCATCCCGATGAGCATCCCACTCCTGTTGATGAATACTCGGCGGTATTGCAACGACCTCGCCACTGGACTGTGCCATCAAAAAAGACGACAGCAATATCGTGATGCCCAAGAGCATATATTTGTGGTTCATAAAACCTCGCTTGTGATTGTAGTCATTGTTGTTTTTATAACTGACCGTAACGACTTAAGAGTTTTGGCAACACAACATTCTGCTCTCTTAGACCGTCGATTGACCTCAGCAAACACCGTAAAACATTTATACAAATGCTATACAACTCATGAATGTTCAACTGCGTCGACAACATCAGAAACGTCCTGAATAGACGGAAATTTATCGCTTATTCTGGAAAACAGAATATGACGCACAATATGGTGGGTATCACAAGAGGAGTCATCATACTTTAGTCACAGGAAAATCGGCATAAGTGTGATGTAAGGCTTAAAACATGAAAATACCGAAACCATGACATAAAAACGCTAAGCTAAGGGGCCTCAAAAAAATAGGAATAGTTTTGATGCAGGCGAAGAGGCACCGCTCGTAACACCGCAGTTTACTGGAATAAATGAGGATGTGAGAGGGTGCCGCCTTCGAACGGAGCTGACAACACCTAGCGCAAACAGACCATTTTTCAGGTTCTCTAAAAAAATTGTGGAAACGGACATGCTGATCACAGTCAGCATGAATCAATAAATCAGCTCACCAAATCGCCAGTATCTCAAACTGATATTTCAACCCAATCTTTGGCTTAATCAGCAAAAATGAAACTACTAACCCGGCAAGTATTGACTGGTTAATGGAGTGATGCAGGGATATACCGAAGTGTCGGGCCAGACCAATCTCGCCGGCCCTATTGCACTCCGACCAGTTGACGATAATCTCTGACCTCCAACGATACACTGTCTCGACCACCGATATCATCAACCACAGTTACAACATAGCCACCCGCTGCCAAACTGATGAACAAGGGTTCATAGGGCTGGTCCGAATCGGCAATCATTTTATCATTGAGATACCACTGAACCCGCTTGACCCGATTGGTGGTGGCAACCTGCAATTTGATCCTTTGGTCCTCATCATTCAATAAATCTGGCCGGCGAACATAAATTGCACCGGCAACAGGCGACTGGATGACTGGTGGAAAGTAGCGCTCCCCGGCCATATGTTGTACGTCATAACCCGGCACCTGGGTAACCGGTACACCATGATGATGGAAAAACGCCGCCAGCTCGGAAGGCCAGACATCTACAATCTGCTCACGCCCTTCCACAAATACTTTTTGCCGTACCTGACAAGTCGCCAGTGTGGCTGGTCCCTTTGCTGCCGGAATATATTGCTCATGAGTCTGATTTGGGCAGTACACGTTGCCGGGCAACCCACACAGATCACACACTTGACGTTCACCAATCCCTGAAGGCTTGGCAAACCAACGTGTAGGCTCATGGATCAGTGCCTGCATTAAATCAAAAAACAAAGGCGCAGCCGTAGTACTGCCAGAAAGTTGGGATGCCGATGAACCATCAAAATTGCCGACCCAGACACCGATGGTCAACTCCGGATGAAACCCCACACTCCAGGCATCCTGATTACCGTATGAGGTGCCGGTTTTCCAGGCCACGGTAGGCCTCGACGACGAATATTGCCAGGTCGATGGAAAGTCCGGTCGTTCTACATCAGTCAGAATATCGCTCACCAGCCAACTGGCTTCCGGGCTTAGCAATCGCACCGGAATATCCGCATCCCACGGTTGATCTGTTTCCAGACGGTAACGACGATATTCGCCATAGTTGGCCATTGATGCATAGAGATTGGTTAGTTCCAGCAGACTGACTTCAACGCCACCAAGCACCAACGGCAAACCATAATAGTCCGCCGGCTGATCCAGTGAGGAGATACCGCCCTGGCGTAACAGACCATGCAACTTATCGATACCCAACTGCTGACTTAAACGCACCGCCACCACGTTTAATGAGTCAATCAGCGCATCACGCACCGTCACCTGACCGCGAAAAATCTTGTCGTAATTACGTGGACTGTAACCGGCCACACTCAAAGGAATATCCTCAAGCATGGTTTTCTCAGCAATCAGGCCGGCATCCATAGCCAGTCCGTACAAAAAAGGTTTTAAGGTACTGCCCGGCGAACGCAAAGCGACCGCACCGTTATTGGCACCTTGATTGGCAATATCGAAATAATCAGCTGAGCCAACCATGGCTCGCACTTCATGGCTTGCCGTGTCCAGCACTACCACTGCAGCATTATGGATACCTTGATCATGCAGGCTGCCAACATATTGCTGAACGATATGCTCAGCGCGCAACTGCATGTTCAGATCAATGCTGGTGTGAAAATCCGTTGTCTGTGGATGTTGGCTTTTCAGATACCAGGCCAGATGGGGGATACGCGCAGGAAACACCAGTCGCTGTTTCGGCACCGGTTCAGCAATTGAGCGCTGATAGACAGCCTCATCAATCAATCCGGCAGTCAGCATTCTGGCCAGCAGTTCATCGCGCCGTTCTATGGCACGCAGCGGGTGACGATCCGGCCGATATTGATTCGGTGATTTCGGCAACGCCACCAACAAAGCAATCTGAGCCGCGCTGAGCTGCCGAGCCGGTTTGCCAAAATAACCGTAAGTAGCGGCATTCACGCCTTCGAGATTACCGCCATAAGGCGCAATGGACAGATAACTCTGAAGAATTTCGCGTTTGCTGTAACGCATTTCCAACTGAATGGCCCGGAACATTTCGATCAGTTTGGCTGATATGGTTCTTGGCCGTCGCTCCAGCATTCGCGCCAACTGCATGGTAATGGTACTGGCCCCTGATACCACCTGACCGGAAGTCACATTGGCCAGCATCGCCCGTGCAACAGCCAGTGGATTCACCCCCGGATGCCGGTAAAAGTACTGATCTTCCTGTAGCAGCAGAGTATCGATAAACAGTTGCGGTAATTCATCAACCTCCACCGACAACCGAAAATAATCGTCATCCGCAATGATCACCTGCAACAGCTCACCATGCCGGTCATAAAACCGATAGGCTTGTGGCGCGTGCAGTTTTGCCAGAGGTAGTGGCACCGTTACGAGCGCCACTGCCAACAGGGATGAACAGACGACCACAGCCAACACAAGGCCCAGCAATACTTTTCGATTCGGATAAAACCGCATCATCAACGCATCGGCAATATTTTCATGGTACCCGCACCAGACAACGAGTACTTACTTTCATCATACATGGCTTCAGCCCTGACCGAAGGCACAGCAAAGGCTCCCAAGGTCACCGCCCGGGTGGTGTAATAGTAGACGACTTCCTGATCGTTCAACGTCAGATAGAGATTCATACGATCATCACGAATATCGCTATAGTCAGGCCGTGCAGTGGATTTCAGCCAAGGAATATCGGCCGACGTACTGAGTCGGGCATTTTCGATCTCAAGTCCCATGGGCAGCAGATCCGTCACCGCCACATTACTGACCGGTCCACCCTTGGCTGACATGGTTAACTGGACAATGACCAGATCACCCTGACGCACCTGAGTTAAATCCACCCGTTCTTTTTTGGTGTTGAGATACTGCCGACGCACCTTCAGGCCGTGATCTTCATCACTCACAGCTTCGGCATTGGAAACGCCATCGGCCTGCCAAAAGTAGTTGGCTTCGGCATCACCAGTGGTATGAATACTCACGTCACCAGATAAAAGGTCAATGGTGGACAAATCAACACTGTGATTCTTCACCTGCTCCCCATTCGGCAAAGTGATAATCACATCACCACTTTGAGTTCTAACACTCCTGGTCACACTTTTGCCCAGTGCCATCAACGCCATGGCATTGTCCTGAGTGGAACCCCAGCGACCATGACGACGCAAAGACGAGAGCTTATCGATAATCAGAGGTATCACTTCTGCTTGCGGATCGACTTCTATCAGAGCGTCCAGCAATATCGCCAAATCGCGAGTACTGGATGCAAACGTGCCGGAGGTTTCACGATAGGGGTCATCGTACTCATGAATGCTGGTGATGTTCTCCAGCAACGACTGCGCCTGCTGGTCCCGGCCGGCCAGTTTGAATGCAGCAGCCAGTCGGGCACGGTCATGAAGTTTCAATTGTCGCTGCTGGTATTGCAGCAAGGCATTCATTTCCGCCACCATCGGCTGGTCGGAAAGCGCCATGACATATAACGCATATACCTGATGGCTCAGATTGTAGTCACCCTGATAACCGGCATTACCGTTAAAGCGATTCAATACATCTTCACGCAACCGGTATTGCAGGTTGGACCACACAGTTTCATTAATATCCATCCCTTTATGACGAGCCTCTGCCAGGAAGTGAGCGGCATAAAGGAAGGCATAATTATTGACCTCATCAGAACCTCCCCAATAAGAGAAATAGCCGTTATCCAACTGCATACGCTCAATGGACGTTATACCCTGGCGCAGATAATAACGTGGCGTCGAAGTGCGGAAATCGTAGAAATCGGCACTCTTGGCAAATTCCTCAAAATACAGCAGCGGAAATAACTTCGAGGTGGTCTGTTCCAGACAACCATGGGGGTAGTTCAACAGATATTTCAAACTGCCAGCAAACTCCAGCAGCCCCGCAGGTGCGACCCGTAACGCCTGGACTTCGGTGCCGGGCTTAAATACTTTGGGGATTTGAATGGTCTTCGGTGTTGCCGCATCGACTATGCCAGCATCACTGAGACTGACATAATTACCGGACGAACGCACCGGCACATCAATGCGTTTGATGGTTTGCTCATTCAACCCCTGGGCAGTCAGCGTAAAATGGGCAATGCCGAGCCGGTCTTTGACATTGAAGGAAAAACTGCCCCGACTTTCACCACCAGCAGCCAGAGTCATGTTCTGGCGTTCATTACCCAGCAACTCAACATGATCACTGGCCTGTACAGAAACAGTCACCTCACCTGCTTGAGCGGTACTGTTAAACACCGTAAATGGCAGCTCAAAGTGATCACCATTGGCCATAAACCTTGGCAGCGAAGGTTTAAGTACCAGATCATCACGGACAGTAACCGTCGTCTCCGCAGAGTTGAAACGCTGGTCACCAAAACTCACCAACATCAGCCGCAAGCTGCCATCGAACTCCGGCACATCAAACGTGACCGAAGCTTTACCATCTTCACCAAATTTCTGTAAGCCAGACCATAGTGCCACGCTTTTCACCCGCGCAGCAGCATCGGGGTTTTCGCGTTTTTTCTTGATCAGTGCCCGTGCTGGCGCACTGCCAGAAGGAGAGATGGTCACTAAAGTGTCCGGATTGTAGGGCATCAACCATGGATAGACACTGAAATGCGCAACATCCAATCGCTGCTTACGATTAAACGCCGATTTCATGTTCGGCGTCTTGAATTGGGTCAGATCGAGGATGCCTTCGTCCACGGCTGCCAGAGTGAAATACATATCACCGCGATCCAACCGGTCAACCGAAACCTGTACCGTCAGCTTACCATTGGGCGCAACTTTGGCCGGTGCCGTTATCTGCACTGACGGCGTCTGGCCCGGATCACGGACATTGACATTTATAATTCCGGTGGCATACACCGGCAGTTCCCGACTACCGTTGGACGCCGGCTGTACCACAATAGCACTGAGATAGAAGTTCGGAGTCTGCGCAGCACTGATTGGCAGACTGACAGTCGTGGTATTACTGTCCATGGCAATGGCCTGACTCCAGATCACATCATCACGCTCAGCAATCAACAACAGCTGACCGGCAAACGGAGCCTGCACATCCACCATCAGGTTTTCACCCACTATGGCGGTGTCCTGTCGCGCTTTCATCAGTACGGCTTCAGGTGCTTCCACAATGCTGACCCGATCTCGCGGACCCACCACATTAAAATAGAAACGAGTCACCTGCCCGCCATTCAAATCAGTCACCTGCAGGTAGTGCTCACCGGAATACTCCGTCAGATAATCAAAACGGTTGTCGCGGGTATTATGACTGAGCAACGGTACATCCACTTTTTCCGTCACATAGCGATAATAGCCTCGCTCGTTTTTGCGGAAGTGAGTGATCTTCCGTTTACGGAACACCTCATACTTGAACGACTGCCGGGATGGATCGATCCGGGTGCCATCTACGGTTACATTGACAGCCTCGAACTTGACGGTATCACCCAGCTCGATGGTGTTATTGGCCAGGCGTCTCACCCCCACATACTGCTCAAACAGATGTACCGGAATCTGAGCATATTGCGCCACTCCACGACCACTATCATCAATCACCGTCGCGCTGTAATGCAGATTCAGTCCAATCGGCGAATCAATGCCTTCCGGCACAGAATATTCATACTCATAGTGGCCATTTTCATCAAGCCGGGTTTCAAGCAGATCACTGTCCAGCTGTTGGAAACGACGGTCATCGTGACCAAATTTATAATCATCATAACCTTTTGGTTTGAAATAAGCCGGGCGTAAACTGACATGACCCGTAACCTTGCGGCCAGCCGCCGGAGGGCCAAACAGGTTATTCGACTGCACTGCAAATATGAACGTCTGACCAGGCGTTGCCGCCACAACAGCCGTACTGAGCGCAACTTTGATCTTGTTGGGAATAAATTCCTCCACCTGGAAATCAAGACTGCCGATACTTCTCTCACGCCATAGAAGTTCAGCTTTCCATTTTCCGGTTTTGGCATCGTCCGGAATGTTGTAATCCAGAGAAACAACACCGGTGATATCAGTGCTGTAACGTTCTCTGAAGCGCTCAGCACCCGTTGGATCACGCAATAATAAAGTCAGATTATTGCTGCCCGGCAAACGACCTTCCTGATCACGTACAACCCCCACCAAATGCATCACATCACCGGGTCGGTAAACCCCTCGCTCACCGTAGAGGTAAGCCTGCAACAAAGACGCATCATGAGTGCTGTACACTCCGGAAGCATCGAAACCATTAAAGTTCTCGGCCTGGGTCTTCATATCCAGAAACGACATATCACTACCGCGAGTGGCCATGATCAGATGAGTGTTGCGCGGGTCACTGTTTCGCAAGCGGACAAACCCGGCACTATCTGTAACACCTTTGGTGACTGTCTGGTTCCAATAATCCACCAGCTCAACGGTAACACCCGCCATTGGCAAAGCATCGCTCAATGACATGGCCCAGGTATAGATATAGTCATCAGTGCGCCGTGCAATCAGACCGATATCAGATGACAGGAACCAGCGACCTTGATGACTGTTATGACCTCGCAGGTGAATACGATACAAACCTTTAGGATTATTCTGAAAGAAACCAGACAGATCCACAGCCGTGGTTAACTCAACATTACGGGTGTCCTGCTTATGAAGCTTTTGCGTATCATATTGACCGTGAAACACCTGTTTGCCCGACGTCAGCAATGACCCCTCATTACTCAATCCACTGTTTAAAAACTGCCGTACATTGCTGGGATAGATCTGGTCAATACTGATATCAAAGTAGTCCGTATTCGCCGTCAGAACAGTAATATTATGAGTATCGTATTTAGACAGAATATTACCTTTCAATGCGAACTCGACTTTACGCTGCAGATTGGAAGTACGTTGACTGATGCTGATTTCTTCATTGGTCAACGCACCATCAGCCGCTAACAGCCCTCGTTGAATACTAAAGCGATACTGCCGGTCGGGTTGAAAATCCGCCTCGATCAGGTATTGAAATCCCCGGCTGGAAGCACGCTTTGAATCCACCGATATGTTATAGGTCAGGTTCTTTAAACGATCGGTATCCTGTACGGTGAGAAACGTCTGTAACTTCTCTGGTTCCACCGGCGCACTCAACTCAAGATGAGCGCTGAAATGTCGTCCCTCCAGTGAATAACTCAACCGTTTGATCGTGACGAACCTGGGTTGCTCCTGGGCAAAATCGCTACGAAAATCCGCATACATAGTGGCATTGCCATCCAATGCAGGAATGCCTTTCTCAAGCTGATAATAAACCTGCCGGTCTTTACTCGGGCGGTCGATAAACTCACTGACCACACGGAAATGCCGCACCCGGTCTTTGGGCTCTTCAGTGGTCACATGATAAATCAGTGGCGTTTCCACGTTCTTTCCGTCAACGATATTGTTGGTCCATAACGTGAAGCGTTTTTCCACTTCCTCAAAACGGGTCCATTCAGAGAGTTCAATATCGATCAAAAAGCGCTGCTTCAGCGGGTTCTGTTCATCAAACTCAAACAACGCCGCAGATTGCCTGACTCGCTGGTAGGGGGAATGAAAAGAACTCTGCTGTGGTCTCGGCTTCGCATCCTCATCGAGATCATGCCAGGTAAATTGATCGCCACTGATATGCTCAGGCGCGATGGTCAACGTGTAATCGGTCGATGGTGCCAGCGGGCCATCCGGTTTGAAGACCAGCTTGTTATCGGCGAGCCAGTACCAATCACCTTCCAATGGCGGCGAAATCTGAACCAGATGACTGTGATCCACTGCTCCGATGGCAATATTGGCCGGTCTGATCTGTTTATTGAATACCACATCAATCGTGGTATTACGGCTACTCTGCCCCTGCGGCGTGATCGACTCAACCGCCACAATGTTCTGCCCGGTGTTGAATATAGTGTAGTTTTTCTGATGCCACTGGCTGTCTGGCCGGGGTAACAGCGAAGGAGCGAGAGTAAAGGGAATCTCGGCGCTGGACGGCCAATAGGGATCTGGAATCAGCTCCAGACTTTTCGCGGACTTCCACTCAAACTCATAATCCCGTGTCATCTTCCACTGAATGGGCAAACGTGCTTCATCCAGCTCACTGGCACGATAACGCCGACCAATTTTCACCCCTGGTGACAAAGCTTTATTGAAGTTCAACAACAAAGGCTGATCCGGTAGATACTTCGCCTGAGTGGAGAACTGAATCTCGTCTTTGGCCACCTGAAAAACGGCTTTGGACGATCCCTCGGCATAATGTTGTTCATGAAAATACAACAAGGCATCGCTCAGCTGGATCTGATACCCGGTTTCCGGCTTCCAGCCCTGGCGGGGAGTAAACTTGAGCAAATAATCCGATAACCAGATGAACTCACCATGGATGGCTGGCGTAATCTGAACACCTTCAGCCGTACTGTCGGCATCATGGTGTTTGCCAAACGGTCGATTAAACTCAATCCACACCGACTGTTCCGCCGCAAGTGTATCCTTAAGCTGGTACTGGCTTTTATTGCCAAAGAAAGCGGAGCCGCTCGGCTCGGTTTGCGGTATCTGATAAAAGTGAGGATTAATCACATTTTCAGCCGTGGTAAAGCTGAACTCCGTCGTACCGGTCCATTGAAAACGATCATCCGGATTGAAGTCCGGGTGGATGGCCATTTTATATTCTGTCAACTGTGACCACGGTTCACTGGGTTCAATCACCAGCTTGCTGGTACTGGCCCAGTAATACTGTCCTTTAATCGCCGGTGTCACCAAAACCGGCGGTTTCGACTGCGACATGGATGTACGGACACCCAACACCTGTTCATCCACCAGACCACGTGAGAACTGCACTTCCAGTACCGCCTCAGGATCTACATGATCGCCACGAAGACTGATATTGGCGATAGACTGGGTTCGTGGTTTGACAAAAAACTCTATGCGATTCAATGAACGATTGTCGGTCCAGTTGCGATCTGATTCCTGATTCACCTCTGGCAGAAACTCAATCGCTACCTTTTCCCGAATCGGCCAGCCGTTTTTGCCCGGAGTAAAACGTACGGTTCTGGCATTCAGCCAGCGCCAACTACCCTCAACCTCGGGCGTCATCAAAACCGGCATCACGTTACTGGCTTTATCTTTATTCAGATCAAGCACACCCACCATATTGCCGGAAAATTCAAAGGTTACCGGGGTATTCCATTCCACCTGATGATCGATCGACACATCATTCACATACACATCGTTGGCAGAGGTCGACAAGGCAATTCCGGTATCGCCCTGCCACTGTTGATAATCTGGATTGATGAGTTTTTCCGGTAACACCGTAAACTGATAAGTAGTATCGAAACGCGGCCGCTGGTTGGTGAAATTGAAGGTTAAAGTATGATTATCAGACCACTGATAATAACCATCCGGTAACGGCGATAACTCAATGAACGGCACATCCCGTGGTGTCAGTTTCACACGTTTGCGATACTGTCCGGCCACCTCACCATTAAACACAATGGCAATCTGATTATTCAGCACCTCCGGTGCGTGCTGTTTCGATGCGGTAGGTAACAAATCATTCAAACTGACCTGTTCATAGGGCGTCGTAAAGTCAATGAACACAGGCAGCTGCGTCAATCCAGGCCAGTAAAACAGGTGAGCGTCAGACTTGGCACCAAGCCTCACCAACCGTAACTGACGGTTATACGGGGTTGGCCGCTGAAAGCGGATGGTTTCCACCATACCACTCTTATCCAGACTCGATGAAAAAGCACCGGCTACCAGCGGACCACTGCTCTCGAACAACTCTGCGGCGTCGACAGCGAAAAGGGGCTGACCGACAGGAAAGCGATACTTGAGCACAATCTCGCCCCCATTTGGATTAACCGCATCAGTCGCACTGATCGACACCAACGCCTGGGCATGTTGATATTGATATACCAGCCAGGACCCAAAGATCAGTAATGCCAGGGTCAGAGAAATCCACACCCATTTACGCTGATAAAAATGCGTCTGCGGATGTTCGGATAATGTTTCGGATTGTTGTTGTTCAGGTGATGTATCGGGTTTGTCAGGCACAGTCAGTCTCCAACTTGACATCAATGACCTCAGCAACTCAGCGAATTACCTGGTCAGCTCATTCGGGTTCCGGAAATGGTGCGAAGGGATATATGCACGTTCCGTGTGTCATAGCGTGACGACCACAGCCATCACAGCAAGTATTGCTCCATCAGTACAGGTTGCCAAACATGGCCGCAAAGGCAGCTACTGATAACAGCGATTGTAAAGGTTAGCACTATAACCTATAAATCATTTGTGAATACACATTCAAATCAACGTTGTTATCCGGGATTTCAAATGCCAGACAGGCTGGTGATTCGCTGAGAAGAATCACTCTGGAACCGAATACCCCAATACAGACTTGATCACTTGAAAAGCCAGCGATCAGATCAATCACTTTTCGGCCTGGCCATATGACCATTCCACCACCAACAACGTGAACCATGCAGCCCTGATTGACCGGCAGAAATAACCGTAATAAGTCTTTATCAGAACGATCATTGCTACAGCACGGCCCACCCGCTATTTATCAGTGAGTGAATATCGTAAAAGTCTATTTTTTTGATACCTCACCACCCACACCTTAAGGGACTTTACTCACCGCAAACTTCGGGTTACTGTTGCGCCGCGCTGGCAAAAAACCAGCGCCGGGATTAGCACCCTGAAAACTCTTCACGGCGGTACATCAAGGCGCATCGCGTCTTTTTTTTGTACTGGTGCTTACGCACGCCTGTCTGTTTTGGCAGGCCGGGCGGGCCAGCTTCGGCTGGGCCGCTTTCCGTGAAGAGCGGTAGTGCTAACCCGTTTCGGCCTGCCCCCAGTTTCGCTTAGCACCGAACTGAGGGGCATTGTTTTCTACAATGTTCACGGAAAATTTCATGTCATCTATACAATTATCCGAAGCCCAAACGAAAGAACTGCTGTGTCATCGCTGCCTGAGCGTACGTGACGAACACGGACAAATCCATCACCTGCCGGATTTCAGAGCCTTTGGTCTGGCCCACACCCGCCGCGACGCCTGCAGCCAGGTCAGCGCCATACTCACATTCATGCAAGCCCAGTTCGGCCTCTACGACCACCCCTCCTTCAACGGCATGGACGAAGAAGCCCTCATCGGCCAAACCCTCATCCTCAGCCTGTGCCGATCACTGCTCGCACTGCCGGAAAGTTAACCCCATAAACAAAAAAGCCCGGAATAAATCCGGGCTTTATACAAAGCATTGAGGTTTATCAACATACCGCTGAAACAACCTGACAATCCAACAGAACAACCGTGAGTTTTTTTGGATCATAATTATTAGCATGGCAACACAAAAACCAATTATGAACCAGACAACTTCCTGACTGTTTGCGGGGAAGTGAACGTCTAACAAAACCTGAACGCAAGTTTCTACTTTTTTTATGCTGCCTGTGCGGCAGTGAACTTACTTTCAGGAAAAGCGCTCAACCCTTGGCATTTCTAAGCTGCCTGTGCGGCAGTGAACGAAACTCGCAACAGTCCTCATGTCACATGCATTTTCTAAGCTGCCTGTGCGGCAGTGAACGTGCGTGTGACTCAACAGATAATCAAGCTGATTTTCTAAGCTGCCTGTGCGGCAGTGAACCTGACTTAGCTGAAGCTACTGCACTTGAAGCGTTTCTAAGCTGCCTGTGCGGCAGTGAACATATGGCAGATACCCGTTGCTGTCGAGTTCGATTTCTAAGCTGCCTGTGCGGCAGTGAACGCGACTAACGCCGAAATACGGGATGCTTTCGCTTTCTAAGCTGCCTGTGCGGCAGTGAACATTGTTGGAATGTGTTCGAACCCTGACCACAATTTCTAAGCTGCCTGTGCGGCAGTGAACTCCAAAAGAGTTGATTGCAAAGCCGCCGGAATTTTCTAAGCTGCCTGTGCGGCAGTGAACCTTTAATTCAAGCATTACCCTGGTTCCATCAATTTCTAAGCTGCCTGTGCGGCAGTGAACGGTGATCTGAGCGAGTATGTTGATTACTGCATTTTCTAAGCTGCCTGTGCGGCAGTGAACGCGTGACATGAGAACAAAGGGCACCCCGATGCGTTTCTAAGCTGCCTGTGCGGCAGTGAACTCAAGCAACACAGCGCGACCAGCGCCGGTTATTTTCTAAGCTGCCTGTGCGGCAGTGAACCTGTTGCGCGTAGCCGCTGCTGATCACTGCCTTTTCTAAGCTGCCTGTGCGGCAGTGAACGCATCTGGGTGGGACTTACAACCTCGACCCGATTTCTAAGCTGCCTGTGCGGCAGTGAACCTGTTGAGATCAGCTCCCTGTGCGACCCCTCATTTCTAAGCTGCCTGTGCGGCAGTGAACAAACTGTTCGAGCCCGATTACGTTCGACAGAACTTTCTAAGCTGCCTGTGCGGCAGTGAACGGTTCGCATCGTCCAAGGTCATTGATGCCGGGTTTCTAAGCTGCCTGTGCGGCAGTGAACGGGTTCAGTCCGCCAACAATCTCTCTCAAGACTTTCTAAGCTGCCTGTGCGGCAGTGAACGTTACAGATTTCGTGGGTGACCCGAACACCCATTTCTAAGCTGCCTGTGCGGCAGTGAACGTATACGACCAATCCGAAGAGCTCTGTCTAGATTTCTAAGCTGCCTGTGCGGCAGTGAACACGTATCGTAGAAAGATCGCGCGTGAGCGAGGTTTTCTAAGCTGCCTGTGCGGCAGTGAACTCGAGCAGGTATTGCGCCAGCTCGAACGCTTCTTTCTAAGCTGCCTGTGCGGCAGTGAACCATCGCTCCGCCCGATACGGTGAAGTTGATCCTTTCTAAGCTGCCTGTGCGGCAGTGAACGTTTATCAAACTGTTCGAGCCAGACTATGTCCTTTCTAAGCTGCCTGTGCGGCAGTGAACCACTCCTCCGCCGAAACCGAGTGGCGCAGAGGTTTCTAAGCTGCCTGTGCGGCAGTGAACTGAGCAGTCCATCATTTGTGGGAGGTGTTACATTTCTAAGCTGCCTGTGCGGCAGTGAACGTATGCTTCTGCGCCGGGGTACACTTCGCCCCTTTCTAAGCTGCCTGTGCGGCAGTGAACCTAGCCGAAGCCGACCTCGGCGTTATCCTTGATTTCTAAGCTGCCTGTGCGGCAGTGAACGTTGCGTGATGAGATTTGATAACATCTACTCATTTCTAAGCTGCCTGTGCGGCAGTGAACAAAATCTTCCCGCTTTGTCAAATGATCCTTCTTTTCTAAGCTGCCTGTGCGGCAGTGAACTCCAAAACTTTTTCCATTGTCATTTCTCATTTTTTCTAAGCTGCCTGTGCGGCAGTGAACTTCCAAGCGTTATGGACCCGGTCTCGCAAATATTTCTAAGCTGCCTGTGCGGCAGTGAACAGTGGGTCACAAGGCTATATTCGAAGTCAGAATTTCTAAGCTGCCTGTGCGGCAGTGAACTGGGTATTGACACACTTAAACAGCTTTATGACTTTCTAAGCTGCCTGTGCGGCAGTGAACACGGCCAGGCTATAGGAAAAATCTCAATTACCTTTCTAAGCTGCCTGTGCGGCAGTGAACTGCTTGTTAATAACTTTAAAAATCTACCAACGTTTCTAAGCTGCCTGTGCGGCAGTGAACGTCGCCAGTGTGTTACTGATGATGGTGCAACATTTCTAAGCTGCCTGTGCGGCAGTGAACCAGGTGATGGTCCAGGGGATGGGTCCGATGACTTTCTAAGCTGCCTGTGCGGCAGTGAACTGAAGTATAAACTTCAAAAAACCAATTACAACAACCACTTAGGCAACATTTGGGGTTTTAACCAATGTTTTTTAGCGGTTTTGTAAGTTGTTGATTTTCAAGCAGTTTTTTAAGGAGCCAAAAAGATTGGTATTTTCATCCAATT
The DNA here is from genome assembly GCF_000940805.1 of Gynuella sunshinyii YC6258. Taxonomy (GTDB): domain Bacteria; phylum Pseudomonadota; class Gammaproteobacteria; order Pseudomonadales; family Natronospirillaceae; genus Gynuella; species Gynuella sunshinyii. The sequence continues at coordinate 5,368,175 of NZ_CP007142.1, forward strand.
CCGGGCTTTATGGTATTGCAGTTTTGGGGTGGTTGCCATCGTTAATATGGCTGTTTTTGTGTGGTGTTTTTGGAACAAAAAAAAGCAGACATAGGTGGTGCCATGTCTGCTTTTTAATAGGCTGTCTTGTTTCAATCAGCTATTTTTAATGGGTGTTTCAGGTTGTATGTTAACTATCTGTAAACCACGGGATGGTGGCGGTCTGGCTCAGGCCATAACTTGAAAACACGCCATTGACTGGCTGCTCTATCAGGGGGCCATGTTCAACAAATACTCTCATCATTGATTTGCTGGACATGCTTTGAAATTGAGCATAGGGCAACTTTAACAGCGTTGACGATTCTTCCGGATATTTCTGCCAGGCGTCTTCAACGGTTTTCCAACCCTTAGTGATCAGACGTTTTCTTTTATTGTGAGCACTTTTGGCCTGCCTGCGTCTGACGACCCGATGTTTGCATCCAGAGGGTACTGGCAAAGTAGCTGTCACTTCTGTGTAGTCCCGTAATCCCTGCAACCAGTTTTCAGTTAGCAAATTATCCAGATCACCGGCGCTTCCGTGTACTCTCATGACAGCACCAAGGCTTTTTGCAAATTCTGGAAAACTTAATCCTGTTCGCCCTTGCCCCGCTTTCATGATAATACGATGCAATTTTGCATAGACAGCATTCATCAAGATGGTTTCTTTAAATTCCGGGTCTGGCAACACACGAATATCAAAATAGTAGTCCATAACCCCACCTATTTATCGCTGTCTCCGAACACACCACCACGAATCAACATGGCCATCACAAAGTGTTGTTGGTCTTCTTCGGGCTCCTGATCTTTAAGCACCCATTTGTCCAGCAGGTTATAAAAATCCATTTTTTCTTTTGGCTGACGATACGCTCTGCCTCGACTGGTGACAGAACCATAGGGCTCTACGGCAATAGGCCCGAGATCGTTTCCTTGTGGGTACCATGTATCAATGGTACGCAGTGCATTACCTATTTTTTGAGAGTGCATGGCGGCTGTATTGTTCACACAATACAAGGATTTACTTTTGTTACTTTCGCCTGCGGTATCCAGTACCAGTTCCTGAGACGGAAAAACTTCCTGTGCATTACCAATACGCACGTAAGCATCCACTTCCAGTAAAGAGAAGCTGTTGCCCAGCAAACCAGCCTGAATCACCTCGGCCAGTTTTTGTATTTCCTGATCTTCTTTGGTGAAGTTTCTCAGATCGTAATCATAGGCATTAAACGTCCAGGTGTATGCTGCCTGTTGTTTAACAATGTGTCTGACGACGATGGTAATGACTTCTGCACCAATGCGGTTTCGCCATAAGAAGCGGCCATTGGCAATATTGCTCGCATAGCGTTTGGCCAGTTCTTTAAACTGGTACTTGTCGATATATCCATGGATGATGGTTTCCAGTTTGTCCTGATAAGCCGGGCTGTTACATACTGATGGCACTGCCAGTTCGCCCAGCACTCGCAGGGTAAAATTGACTTTCAGGGTATCGGCATTTTCCGGCAGGGATGCTGTATCAACTCTTTGCAGATTGGCTTTCTGGATTTCGGCATCCAGCTTTGTCTCATCGCTGGCAATGGCATTTTTTAGCCGATTGGAAATGACCCCACGGACATCTTTGGTATCTACTTTAACGGGAACCCAGGTTGTATTTTCGAGATTTTCAGACCAGGTACCCGCATACATGAAAGCATCGGAGTTTGCCAGTTTACGTTCAAAAGCCAGTACGGTTGCAGTGGTCAGTTTTTCTGCTGCCATGATTTGTTCCTCTCAATTAAGCTTCATTGCTGATGATTTTTTGGGTACAAAGGTACCAATCGTCCCGAGGTTGGTACTGCCAGAATAGCGGGTCGAGGGTGATAAATTTGTTTAAACTGATCCATTCACCGATGCCGTATACGGATTCTACAAACTGGAATGGGGTATTGGGATCCCGGGCATTGGCTACCTCGCCGGCCGGGTACAAAGGTGAAATGCCTTTATAACCGGTCATAATCGGCACCAGATAGCCTGCTGCGGGTTTGGGTTTGTATTCCCATTTAGCCTTGGTGGATTCTGTCGGTTGCTCGTTGGTTTCAGAATCGACGACGGGTCGATATTGCAAGGTACAGAAATCCAGAAATGCATCGAGCATACTTGCCTGCGGATTTTCTTCCATTAATGCCTGATGATGGGACCATAACAATTCGCTGCGGTCTATGAGGGTGTAACCCGGCAACAGTGAGAACAATAGCCGACGAGCAGATTTCTCATCCTGGCAATCGTCCTGTATGTCAATGCCCCGCCAGGAAATGACAGATCCCCCTGCAAGCCTGAGCAGCGGCAGTTTTTCCGCGATAAATTCCGGAACGTCAACGTCGTCATCACGATCCAGAAATCCCTCAATCTCGATGATGAGCGATACTTCCAGATGCATTTTACCTTCTTCATTAAAGGGTGCGGTTTTGCCTTCTTTGGTCAGAGGATTACGGGTCAGTGCAAAAACCTGATCGCCCCAGGCTTTGGGTTGCTGACTTTTAACCTGATGACTGTGGGCAATCACACAGCAGCGCTTGAGACAGAGATGCTCAAATTGAGATTGCATCATTCGTGATAATGCATGGGTAAACCCCAAAAAGTGTGTCATCGCCGGAAAACCATAGGTTATGCCAGAAATGGCATTGGCATTTTCAACACTGACTCGACGCAGGATCAATAACGATTTCATTGACCAAATCCCTCCAGTTCTTTGCGCAATGCGTCTTTGGCTTCTCTTTTCCAGACGCCATGTTCGGGGGCCGCCACATTGAAACCATAGTAACGAAGTTGACGATTCAACCAATGGGCAAATTGATTAGCCAGATCATCGAGCCATTCGCTTTGCTCACGAGCCTGCTGGAATTCAACATCAGGACAGTCAGGATCAAGCCAGTATTTTTCGGTATCGGAGATATGTGATTCCACACTCCACCCCGGATTTGGCAAGGCTCTGATGCTGGCACCGGTCAGCACAAACATTTCAATGAGTGCATCAACATAGTTAGCCCGCCGGTTGCGGATCTCCATATTATTAAAGTCTTTTGCACTTCTTAGTAATTTCACCAATCGTTTGACCGTGGGTAGCGCCTGACGGGTATAACGCCGCCAGAAAGCAAAACGGGTCATCGGTGGTTTAAGCTGGTTCTGCCACGCAGGAGGCTGGGCATTAAACAGAAAGGTTTTACCACCGCGCAGGCTATTGAGCTGAGACACATTCTGCGGCTTGGTCCCTCCAAAACTTTGCACAGCCATACCCGGAAAGTCGATGGTTGGCTGGTTTGCATATAAACCTTTTTTGCGCTGCTCTCGCAGATGCTTGCTTTCTTCTGAAAATCGATGATGAATAATCCGTTCATGAACGGCCTGTACCAGAGACGAGGAAAACAACGCACCTAACAAATGATAAGTGTTCCCTTCTACCGGGAAAAACACCTGCTTGGCCAGCCTGTGAGAACTGGGATCGGTCACTTCAAAAACCCGACTGAAGCCCTGCAACCACTCATTCAGTTGTTCATCACTTTCAGCGAAGGCGGTTAGTGCCGACGCATCTTTGTTAGCCAGGCACTGATACAGAGTCTGGCCACCTGCAGATAATTTCAACAGCCCGGCAATATCAAGGGCAGCCGCATTACCGGTAATATCAATGGCACGATCAGGCAAACTGGTGGTGCACAGATATGGCATTCGGGAGTCGTTTTCGGCATCGCTATAAATGCTGGAGCCTTTGGCATCACCATGGGTATATTTAAGCGCGTGAGTCACGAGCTTGATCTGACCGGCACGGCTGGCGGCATCCGTCAGCCAGACCGGTGGCGAGAAACGTTCGAGCTCCTGCTGTCTTGCCAGACTCAGTTCGCTGTCGCTCACTCCCGCCTGTTGCTGCTTTTTCTGTTCTTTATCCAGCTTTTCAAGGCGGGCATCCGCCCTTTGCCGGATATAGGTTTCAATCGCAGCAGTTAAGGGATGCTGCATAAAGACCTCCTTTTAGTGATTCACCTCACCTTTCCGCTACAGCCTCTGGAGAAGAGAAGTTAACGTTTAATTCGCCAATAAATATTGGCTTTGCTATCAGCGCTACCGACTGGTAGCTCAGAAATAAGTAGTTGCGGTTCTTATCGCTAAGTTCACTGCCGCACAGGCAGCCCGCCGCCCCTCTCCTGGGGCGGCACTCTGTTCTCACATCACCACCTGCCGGCATCAGTTCGCCTTTAATCATTGGTCCAGTCCTCGACCCGCAAATCAGGCACTCGGTTAAATTCCCGGGTGTTGTTGGTCACCAGCACGCAGCCTGCTGCGATGGCATTTCCGGCAATGGCTGAGTCATTGGCTCCGATGGGTGTCCCTTGTTCGGCAAGGTGTAGTTTGATTTGCGTGGTTGCGTCGACGGCGGCTTTGTCCCAGGGCAATACGCCGTCTATGCGCTTGATAAACTCATCAACAATGACGGTGTGCCTGGGAGAGGCTTTCTTGCCAATAGCGCCAAAACGCAGTTCGGCGTAGGTAATCGCCGATATCACCAGACGATCCTTGTTTTCAACATGGCCCTGTAACACTTTCAGCAGAACTTCCGGACGCTCACGCATGATGAATGAGCAAATGTTGGTATCGAGCATATAAGTCTTTTTCACAACTCGACCCTGCCCTCTTCAATAACGTCGGTACGTTCACTCAGAAAATCATCATCTGCCTTGTCGACTTCAACAAAGCTGGTCCAGGTTTTTCGAAGCGGCCTCAGGATAATGGCATCGCCTTCCCGTATGATTTCCACTTCTGAGACACCGGTAAATTCGAACTCTTTGGGTAGTCGAACGGCCTGATTTCGACCATTCTTGAACAATGAAGCTGTTTTCATTTTTTACCTCGATCCTATTTTTGATATTGACCGTGTTGAGTCTATGCCCAGAAAGGCATATGTCAAGCATATGCCAACTAAAACAACGGACGATATATGCCAAAAACCGGGGAATACACCAATGATCGTTCGCCTGCCTGATCGACCCCCACAACCCTCATCTCGGTGAACTTATTGCTGGCGTCCTGCCAACCCATATTCGATGTCTCCACGATATCAGCCAGAAGATCCACGACACTCAGGTTTAGCCAGGGACAGACGCCAGGAGGATAGCTATCGGTATTATCCGGAACGACAGCGACAGGCTTGGGTTCCTGACCTTTACCAAAGTCGATATAGATGTCTGGCTCATCCAGCTCATCCTCCAGTTTCAGAAACAGACGATCATCCGCTCGCGATTGGCGAAAGCGGGTATTACGCTGAAGCTCGGCGCTCCAACTGACGGGCTGTTGCCACCAACAGGCAGCGGAATAGGTTATTTTGTCTTCATAGCCATGAATAACGGCTCGTAGACATGCATGCTCCAGGTGAATCAGATTTGAACTGGCATTTAGCTCTTCTGGTGTTTGAATCCGGGGAATGGCGGTAATGCAGTCAAGCACGCCAGTTTGTTGTAGTGGCTGGAGATCTTTATCGGTCAATTTAAAAAACGGCGTTTCAAAACCAGGCTGAGTATAGGCCAGTGAGTGTCCTGTAAGGGCACGGTAATTCTGGTTGAGAATCAGGATGTTGGGCTCCTGGCAGATTTTATCCCGATGACGCCATACCCGGCCGGCCAGCTGAATAATGGAGCGCATGGAGCTGGGTTCTACGATAGCCCAGTCATAATCATGATCCCGACCCACTTCGGCCACGGCCGTGGCGAACACAACAAAAATATGATGCTGTTCCGGGTATGCAGACAAGGCCTCAGCAATCTCTGGCTGCTGCCAGATAGCGGACTCATCATTACGTTTCAGCACGGCATCCAGCGCGCGCTCCATACTTGAGCGCACAATTAATGGATGACGGCTGTGGTAGATACAAAAATGCAGGCGATAATTCGCGGATGCCGGTTGGCTCAATAACTCTGTGGCCACCGCAACCAGTGGATTAATATTGGCCATACGAACCAGACCAATAGAAATTCGCTTATCCGTTTGCGGCTGAGTCAGGTGGTAACGTTGATGCAAGGTATATATTCCACGATTAACCGTCGCAGCTACCGCGCTAATGACTTCTTTGGGCCGGGATCCGGAGACATCAACCGGCAATAATTGGGCACGTCGTTTAACCGGTTGCTTGGCCAATTCCTGGCAGCGCCCGGTTACAAATTTTTCATGCGCGACCTCAAACCCGGAAAGCGTTTCAAGGGTCGCCGCCACGGGATCAATGGTTTCATCAAACCAGGCACAACACACATGATCTGATCGAGGCTCACCGCAGGCACGGTTATAGTACAAACGCCCTTCTCTGTAGGCTTCAAATAACCCGGATACCTCAACAGGCATCAAGGTCGCGGATGAGATCAATACCCTGGCACCGAGCATGCCTGCCCAGTTAACCAAACGACACAGCGCGGGAATGTCCGCTTTATCAAAATCATCAGGCTCATCGAGAATCAGGTCGGAGGTTAACAGGCGCAACATGGGCGCAATTTGCTTGCCACCACGTTCGCCTTCGGTGGCCGGCATGATGTGATCAATCGTACTGACAAGCACCGGTGCACTGAGTAGTTGCTGCAAACGCGGCGAATTTTCCAGCCATTGTTTCAATCGGCTATCGTACATTTCACCTGCATAACGAATCACCTGATTGCTATCCACCAGGGATTCTGCCGATGCACTGCCCGATGACTCCCACTGGCTGTTTTCATAATATTCATGGAGTTGTCGTATCGCCTGAGATCCGATCATGGTGGCAATGTCGTCATCACCCAGCCCCAACAGGGACATTAATGCATCACCGGTTTGTTGCGTCAAAGTACGCAATCCCAAGGCAATAGACACTCGACAACCGATTTTCTGATCGGCCAGGGCATACATGATTTTCATATTGGCCAGGGTTTTTCCACAGCCAGTCGATGCCATATTGACACCAAAAAATCCGTGTTCGCCAGCATCTTCTTTAATGGTTTTTGCCAGACCGACTGCACTGTTCTGCCAACGAAAACGGTCCTTTGCGGTGTTTTTCTCCAGACCTTTTACCAATGCCAGTGAAGGCAGGGAGCGTTTCAATGATGACAACTCTTTGGCAAAGAAATTAGCGTTACAGGCCACCCCTATATTGTGCTCATCAAGTTTCTGCTTGAGCTTGCCACCAGCCAGCCGGTCGGTATTGGCATAACACAAGTACTCAGTATCCTGCCATTTTTCGGTTACCGCACTGGCGGAATACACATGATCAGACAGCATCAATACCAGACGGGCCATATGACAGGTAAAACGGTCCTGTAACCACTTGGTGCCTCCCGCCAATAACTGATCATGGGTCAAAGCACGTTTAGCCAACTCATGTGCTTTTTGACACCAGCGATGACTGCGAATTGGGGTACCACCAGGAAATTGCCAGTTCTGTTTTATGTGCAGGGTCTTAACTTTGTCTGATTCTGCGTTACGGGAGTTCCAGTCCCAACGGAAACACTTATCCAGCCAATATTCTGCGTACTCGACCGGAGGGACACGATCACCAGACATTTTTGAGGGTATATGTTTAGGCAAGCGATGATGAGAAACGATCAGCCATGCCACTGCTTCTGCAACAGGAGGAAGACCGGGGAAAGGGCTTTTTTTCCTAAGCTTGGGATCTTTTTGTTCTGCCAGAAAATCATCTTTTTGCAACTGAGCCAGAATATTTTTTTCGTCGGACGGTTTGATGGAGTGTAATTTGTTGAGCCACTCCTGATCAGTGATACCACTGCTTTTAACCAATGCTTCAAATATCCGCAACGAAACCCATTCGTGCCGGTAGGGTTCAAACCCGAGCTTATTGTTGCCCTGAAGCTTGTCCTGAAACAACAGCGATGCCTTACCCAGATCATGAAATAATCCAGCGATAGCTGACAGTAAGGTAATCACATAAGCGGTATTCCAGCTCACGTCCATCTCCGTTTTAATACTGGTATTCACAGTACGATTGACGGGTACACGCCCTGAAAGATCAAACTTGTCACGCCTGCCCACCACCCAAACCAGCTCACTACGCGAGCGGGAACGAATCCAATGACAACTCACAGCGGTATTTTTACTCGCGCTTTTGCGCAGTAGTTTTTTGACGGCCAGCAATCCTTCGTGGGTGATCACGGTCTGCCAGGTGTTGTCTCCGATGCGGTCGGCAAACGCATCGAGCACTCTGCGGGTGCGGATGAGGGACTTTTTTTCGCACTGGGAGATAAACGTGACCATCATGATTTTGATTCCTGCCATTCCGTTGTCAGGGCAACGTTTTTGGTTTCGTCAAACATGTATTCCAGGGCTTTGTGATCAGTAAAGGCTTGCAAGCATTGTTGCCGGAATTCCTGTTCACTCATGTTTTCTTTGGCGCAGATGAATGCCCAGGGCAGGATCAGGGCATCTTTGATCAGATCGGCAATATCAAACACCAACGCGCCTCTTCGGGTCTTCCCGTGCATCACCGCAAAACCATGGGGAATGCCGAGCACCCAGAGGGCGGTGGCGGCCAGTCCGTAAGCCAGATAGTTACCGTGATTCAGAAAGGTGTTGGCGTTATCCACTGCGTCCCGTTCGCGGGTAAATTCACCATAGCCGGTATGGCGGGCGGCAAATTTGTAGAGTTGTTTGGTGAGTTGAGCTTCGGTCTGTAGCAGATCGCCCACTTTGCGGGCGCTGTGAATTTTCTGTTCGAAAAGGTTGAGCGCCTGTTCTATGTCGCTGTGGGTGCTGTCAAACCCTTCGGCTTTAAGGTCGCGGTCCTTACGCCACACCTGACGCAGAAAACGGATTCTGGCGTGTTGGAATTGCCTGGCCGCCTGCAGGCGTTTGTGGTCATCAAACCAGAACTGCATCCAACCCTGCAGGTATTCTGTCGGCCGGTATTCGCTTTGCGGGGTCAGCCATTCGATCTCGTTGGCCATCAGCAATGGTGTGCCACCACCGCCACAGAATCCGACCAGTACTCCGGCCTGAGCAAGCATTCTCATGGCCGCCTGGGTGATGGAGGTACCGGTGCCCAGCAACAGGCAGGTGGTGTTGGCGATTGGAATGTTCCAGTATTGATTTTCGTGCCGGGCTTCGGTCAGGTACAGCACGCGACCGTCTTTCTGCATCACCCGGCACTTTTCCAGGTAGTAGATATTTGCCCGCTTGGAATGCAGTATGGCTTTCAGGTCTGTCAATTGTTCCATGTTGTTTTTCCTGTTTTTCCTGTTCTGCCTGTTAACGCAATGCGGAGATTGTTTGCAATCTTCCCCAGTCCCTCAAGACTGGTCATATTCACAGGTCAACTGTATTGACACATCATTCCATATATCCCCCAAAATAGTGGCAAAGCCTGTTCACGTGTGTCATGTCATTTGACACATGTCCGCAAGTATTTGTGGTTGTGATCTGGTGTCGGGTTCGATAGTTGGGTACGAATAAGCCGTTGGGCGCGAATGACAGGTTGTGTTTTTGGCACCTTAAGTAACGATGAGCAACAACAAAACGGGTCAGTTCATTACAAAATATCACATAAAAAAGGTATTGTTTTTGCCCTTTTATGTTCAAACAAAGACCTCCTTCAAATGAGCAACTCCTGGCTCTTTTCATGAAGATCATGGCTAAAAACAGCCTGTCTCATCTAAAAAATACAGAGGTCTTTGAGGGGGATGTTGATCGATGAAGAGTTCGAATGGGATGCTTCTTGCGTTGATACCGTTTTTTAATGCGTCGGTGATGTTCATCGTGAAAGTCTTCCGTTACAGCGTCGGTCAATGCAAAATTAATCAATTGCTCTGGTATCGGCAATACGATTATTCTCATTAATTAGTATGACACCAAAATATCGGCTTTTTCCCCGATTTATTTCCAGCAACCCGGGTGTATTCATTTTTCTTAAAAAACACGGAGCGCGTTTATAGCGGATTAAGAAGCCTCTGAATAATCTATTAACCTGACAGGTATTTATGGCGGGTTAATAGTTGTGAGGTTAACAAGAAGAATGGAAAGCTGTATTTATGATCTGTGATCAACCGCCCCCTGATACCCTGAAAATAATTTTGGAAAACTGCTTATTTTATACTTTTTTTCCGTTATTAAAGATGACATTAATATTTATTATTTTTTGGTTATCGTAATAACACAAACCATTAGCAAGCCATTTCATTATCTTCGTACCCAAAACCGAATATGCGTGGATATGCGATATGCAGAATATCCAAAGCATTTGGCAAATCGTAAGCTCAATTGACTTCCCTAAAAACACCAGAACACGATGTTCTCCAGGAAAGTTGAGAGAATTTTTCAGGTCAAATCATGTTGTATCTACACCTTTCGAAGGGAGGCTCATGACCTGAAAGACAACTCATATTGTTAAGCCATGTGCAGATGATTGTTTATGCGAGATAGTCACTTCAACCAGCCTGTTGTACTATCTACATAATGCAAATGCGAATTTTTTTTCAGGTTCTGTTAATGCATAGAGGGTTTTTATCATTCTTTAGTCAGCAATTTAAGGTGAAGCTAATCCAGATCATTTTTTATATAAAAAACCTTTCTACCATTCGTTTATTCATCACCTGATATTAAGGCAAATGCAAACCATTTACACTCCGATAACCATTGAGTGCAGTTGTTATATCTGCGAGTACAAAAGGATTCTGAAATGCCCAAACCAGTAAGGGTACTCAAGCGATTATGTCGACCTTCCTGCTTTAATATTCGTATATTTGCCATGTTTGCCATGGTAGCGGTTACAGCGGTCACCTGTAGTTCGCTCGATACGCACTCAACCATTTCAAGCAGTTTTGAGAATAACCTGCGGGTGATAGACGCCAGGCCGGAGCAGGATTTTTACTGGCCTTATCTGTTGTATATTCCGGATCATGTCCGTTCCTTCCAGCAGTCTGCGAATATTCTGGTGTTGCCGAACAATACCGGTTCCAGCTCCGACAATTTCGCGGTTCATTTTGCCGCGGCGGAAAATCAACTGCGTCCGGTGGCCCAGACGGTAGAGGATCAGAATTTGCCATTCATTCTGCTGACACCGGTATTCCCACGTTTTTCGAATATTCATGGCGGCTGGAAATACTATACCCATGCGCTGGACCGGGATTCGATGCTGATCAGCAAAACCGATAAAACCGCCATCAGCATTCACTGGCAGGGTAACTGGCTGACACAAAACCACGATAACTACATAAGTTATTCTCTCGATCATTTGTTTGTTGTGCAGGACAACATGATCTATCGCTGTGAAGCGGCGGACTTCAAACCGCAAAGCCATTTCAAACAGGTTGCGGAACTGGATATGACGCTGGTGTTTGAATCGGGTTTCAATGCTGACAGGCCGTTCAATCTGATGGAGTTGCCTCGTGATGACGGCTTTATGTTTAGCGATCTCTATAAAGATTCAACGGGCACCATCGTTAATCCGGAAGATGACCGGCATGACGGTTTTCGGGTGACTCAGATCCGTCGCCTGAGTGATATGAAAAGTGATATGGATATCCCGTTATTGTGGAACAAAGATGGCGAGCATTTTCAAAACAGCACGCTGAAATCGATAAAACGCCTCGACCTGCAATTGATCGCCATGATCAATGATGCCAGGCAACAGCTAAACAATGAGCTGGCGATGGTCGTGCCGGAAAAAGTACTCATGGCCGGCTTTTCTGCTTCAGGTATGTTTGTTGATCGTTTCAGTTTTCTGCACCCTGAACAGGTCAAAGCGGCAGTCATCGGTTCTCCGGGCGGCCTGCCCATGTCACCGGTGCGACAGTGGGATCATCAGGCCCTGCGCTATCCTCTGGGTGTCAGCGATTATGCTGAACTGACCGGCCGACCTTTTGATCAGCAGGCGTTTGCACAGGTTCACCGGCTGGTGTTTCTTGGAGCCAGGGACAATAACGACTCCGTCACTTACCGGGACAGTTTTGATGTCGAGGATGAGGAAGTGGTGTTTAAAACCTTTGGGCGTTCGATGCAGCAGCGTTTCCGGGTGGTTGAGGATATTTTTGCCCATGAGGGTATCCGTAATACCCGTTTTGTGCTGTATCCGGATGTCGGTCATGAAATGACCGACGATATCAGGCGCGAGGTTGTGAGCTTTCTGTTGCAATGGTCTGAACAGTCTGTACCCAATAAATCCGCAACCACAATGAGTAAGGAGCGCGAGGCTCCTCCCAGCCGGATCACTGTTGGAAATAATCCGGATACTGCTGTTCCAATTCATCAATAACCTGATGAATACTGGACAGATGGGATTGCATGGCCGCCTCGGCCTGCGCCTCTGAACCTGTTTCCAGTGCCCGCACGATCGCCGTATGCTGTTCGATCAGCTGAGGCACTGGCGAGGCATGCGGCAGACTCAGAAAGCGCACCCGATCCATTTGCGCTTTCTGGGATTCAATCACCGACCATGCGCGGATCAGGCCGATGTCTTCGGCAATGGAGTAATGAAACTCTTCATCGAGCAGCAGAAAATCTTCAAAATGATCCCGGTCACAGGCATCTTTTTGCTTTTCCAACAGCATGTTCAGGTGAATCAGGCAGGCTTTGGAAATTTTTTGACAGGCTTCCCGTACAATGGCCGCTTCCAGCGCCCGCCGAATAAAGCTGGATGCCTCTACTTCGGTACGGGATATTTTCACTACAAAGCTGCCTTTCTGGGGTACAACTTTCAGCAAACCAACCTCTGACAACTTGATCATGGCTTCGCGCACCGGCTGGCGGCTGACTTCGAAGCGTTCTGCAATTTCTTTTTCCGACAGCGTCTGACCCGGCTTCAGATTCAGGGTGACGATGTCATGGCGCAGTCGTGCATAGATCTGCTGCGCCTTCGGTAAATGACTTATATCAGAGAACTTACGCAATATTCCTCCCGCAGCCTTGGCGGCGTTCATTAACTACCATACTAGTATGGTAATCAAAAATTTAATTCGATAACATACCCGTCAGGTTAAACAGGCAGATATTCATACCTGCCCCGGCTGATGCAATGAGATCAGAAAATAGCCTTCAGCCAGCCCTATCGCCTGAGCGAATAAAACAAAAACAACATAGTAACCGCATCCGGTCCGGATCCTTCGATTGGATGCTCAGACCTTGGAGACCAAGCCATGATTAACAAAAAGAAGTGGATTGCAAATTTATCCGTGCTGTTCGGCGGGGCTTTAGTCGCCGTTTCGGCAATGGCAGCCCAGTATTCTCTTAATATCAATATCGCCCTGACCCAGGATGACCCGATGTACAAAGGCCTGGAGCGAATGAAACAGCGGGTTGAATCGCGCACCAACGGCAAGGTGGAACTGCGTCTGTTTACCGGCTCCCAGCTCGGTAAAGACGAGGATGTGCTGGAACAGGCGCGTGCCGGAGCAAACGTTGCAGTACTGGTTGATACCGGTCGTCTGGGTGTGTTCACGCCGTCACTGGCGGTGCTCGGAGCCCCTTATATCGTGCCCGATATTTCCAAGCTCGATACGCTGGTGACGTCTGATCTGTTCAATGGCTGGGCCAGCGATCTGCGCCAGAAAGCCGGACTGGAAATTCTGTCATTCAACTGGTGGCAGGGCAGTCGTCATCTGCTGACCAACAAACCCATCACTCAACCGGCTGACCTGAAAGGCATCCGCATGCGCACGCCGGGGGCACCGGTCTGGCTCGAAACCATTAAGGCCATGGGCGCCACTCCGACTCCTCTGGGCTGGACCGAGGTGTACACCGGTCTGCAACAACATGTGATCGACGGTGCAGAGGCACAAATGCCGGCGGTCTATGGTTCCCGTCTTTATGAAGTGATCAGTCATATCACCAAAACCGGACATATCCAGCTGATCTCCGGACTGGTCGGCAGCAGCCAATGGTTTGACACTCTGCCCGCTGAGTATCAGGCCATTGTCAAAGAGGAAGCTTTGTTAGCCGGCGACTATGCCACGGAGCTGACTCAGGCCAAGCTGACCGACTACGAAAACCTGATGGTTAAAGAAGGTGTGACGATTTCAGAGGTGGATATCACCCCATTCGTGAACGCCACTGAAAGTGTTTATCAAACTCTGAATCTGCAAACAGAACGCGAGCAGGTGATGCAGGTATTGGGTCAGTAAGACCAACCTCAATATCACTGGTTGCCGGACAAATACCGTCCGGCGACGCGCGGGTCGTTCATGTTTCAACAGGTGGCGTTGATGAAGTTTTTGATCAAATTTGAAGAATATGTCGCGATGAGTTTCCTGGCGCTGATTGTGTTGCTGGTTTTCATTGCGGCAACCATGCGCTGGCTGGGTCATCCGGTGATCTGGTCGGTGGATATGTCCCAGATTCTGTTTGTCTGGGTGTGTGTACTGGGTGCCAATCAGGCCCTGCGCAACGGCGGTCATGTGGGTGTGGATGTGATCACCCGCCATCTGCCGGTGCGGGCAAAGGCGGCGTTGGACCTGGTGTTATATCTGCTGGTCATTGCCTTCCTGCTGGTGCTGATTTACAACGGCGCCAAACTGACCTGGCTGAATGTTGAACGTCGTTTTGGTGACAGTGCCATCAGTTATGCCTGGGTAACAGTCGCGGTTCCGGTGGGATCTGCGCTGATGACACTTTCGTGTCTGGGCATCATCGTCCGGAAATTTCTGGTATTGACCGGCCACACAACAGATGCTCCACAGGAGGTGACGCAATGACTCTTGTGGTGATTCTGTTTGTGGTGCTGCTGTTACTGGAAATGCCACTGGCCTTCAGTATCGGTATTGCCGGTCTGAGTTATTTTTTGATGTCCGATTATCTTCCACTGACCATTTCGGTACAGAAAATTGCCTCCGCCAGTCAGAGTTTTCCATTACTGGCGGTGCCATTCTTTGTGCTGGCCGGCCATATGATGAACCGCACCGGCATTTCCGATCATCTGATCGGTTTTTCCAAGACCCTGGTATCGTGGATTTCCGGGGGACTGGCCCATGTCTCTATTGTGCTGAGTACGCTCATGGGCGGGGTATCCGGATCGGCCGTGGCCGATGCCTGCATGGAAGCCAGAGTGCTCGGACCCTCAATGATTAAATCCGGGTTATCACCGGGCTATACCGCCGGGGTCATTGCGGTGTCATCACTGATTACCTCGACGATCCCACCGAGTATCGGCCTGATTCTGTACGGCTACATCGGTAATGTTTCCATCGCCAAACTGTTTATTGCCGGCATATTACCGGGTTTTCTGATGATGGCACTGCTGATGCTGGCCGCCTGGGTTATCGCCAAACGTCGCGGCTATCAGCCGGAAGCCAGTCGTCGTCCAACTATTGGAGAAGTCTGGCGGGACATGAAAGACGCCAAATGGGCGCTGTTGTTTCCACTGATGCTGGTGGTCACCATCCGCTTCGGCATTTTCACACCTTCAGAGGCTGGCGCATTCGCCGTGGTGTATTCAGTGCTGGTGGGCTTTTTTGCGTATCGGACCCTGACGGTGAAAAAAATCATCTCAGCGTTGCATGAGAGCATGAATGACATCGGCATGATCATGCTGATTATCATGCTATCGGCTTTGGTAGGGTATGCGATTGTGTTTGAACGCCTGCCACAAAGTATTGCTGAAACCATGAACGGAGTGACCTCCAATCCAGATCTGATGTTGCTGCTGATTCTGGGTTTCCTGGTATTGGTTGGCATGGTAATGGAAGCCACCGTCAGTGTGCTGCTGTTAACCCCTATTTTTGTACCCATGATTCAGGTACTCGGTATCGACCCGGTGCACTTCGGCATTTTGATGATGATCGTGGTTACCCTCGGCGGCATGACACCGCCGGTGGGAGTCGCAATGTACTCCGTCTGCGGCATTCTCAAGTGCCCGACCGACCGCTACGTGATTGAATCACTGCCCTTTATTCTGACGATACTGGTGATGGTTGCAATACTGGCCATGTTTCCACACGTGGTGCTGTTTTTGCCGAATCTGTTGATGTAACGGTTGCCCTGTTAGCCTGGCACAAATGTTTGCCGGGTTAACAATAACACTGAGCGACCGTTTGTGGTCGCCTGATAAATCGGAATTAAATTATGAAAATCGTAGATGCCAAAGTGATTGTGAGTTGCCCTGGCCGCAATTTTGTCACCCTTAAACTGATCACCGATGAAGGGGTTTACGGAATTGGCGATGGCACCTTGAATGGTCGTGAAAAGTCCGTCGTTTCTTACCTCGAAGATTATGTAATTCCCTGTCTGATCGATAAGGATCCGCAGCGGATCGAGGATATCTGGCAGTATCTGTATCGTGGCGCTTACTGGCGCGGCGGCCCGGTGACCATGACCGCAATTGCGGCGGTGGATATGGCGCTTTGGGATATCAAAGCCAAAGTGGCCGGATTGCCGTTGTATCAGTTACTCGGCGGCCGTAGCCGTGATGGCATCATGGTGTACGCCCACGCCACCGGAGAGGACATTGCCGCCACCCTCGATGAAGTGGCACGTTACGTGGCGCTCGGCTATAAAGCGGTGCGGGTTCAGTGCGGCATTCCCGGTATTGCAAGTACTTATGGCGTGCCCAAAGACGGGAAACCCTATGAACCGGCCGATGCGGCACTGCCATCGGAATCCGTCTGGTCTACGGAAAAATACCTGAATTTTGTTCCCAGATTGTTTCAGGCCGTGCGTGACCGTTTTGGCGACGAGCTGCACGTTCTTCACGACATCCACCATCGCTTGACTCCCATAGAAGCCGCCCGGCTCGGCAAGGACTGCGAGCCTTATCATCTGTTCTGGCTGGAGGATGCGGTACCGGCAGAAAATCAGAGTTCGTTCCGGTTGATCCGTCAGCACACTACGACCCCACTGGCCGTGGGCGAAGTTTTCAACCGCATTTACGACTGCCAGCAATTGATACAGGAACAATTGATCGACTATATCCGCTGCTCTGTCACCCATACCGGTGGTATCACTCACATGCGCAGAATTGCGGATCTCGCGGCGCTGAACCATGTCCGTACCGGCAGTCACGGGGCAACCGATATTTCACCGGTGGGCATGGGCGCGGCCCTGCATTTTGACTACTGGGTTCCCAACTTTGGCATTCAGGAACATATGGCGCACAATGAGCAGACCATGGAATTATTCTCTGTGGATTACTCATTTAAGTCAGGCTTTTTCACTCCGGGAGACAAGCCTGGCCACGGTGTCGATATCGACGAAACGCTGGCAGCCAAACTCCCCTACCAACGGGCCTGCCTGCCAGTCAACCGCCTGGAAGATGGCACACTCTGGAATTGGTAACTCATGCAACTGACGCATATCCCCAGTACTTATCAGCCCACCAACCCTGCAAAAACCATTGTTCACATTGGCCTGGGCGCGTTCATGCGCGCCCATCTGGCGGTATATATTCAGCGTTATCTGAACGAATACGGCGGCTGGCAGATCTGCGCTGCCAACATCCGCTCCAACCGGACCATTGTTGAACAGCTTGAGCAACAGCACGGCCGCTACCATGTACTCGAATGCGCCAGCAGCGAACAGGCCGTTTTACGGGAAATCAACGCCATTCAAACCGTTCTCTATGCGGCAGGCGAAGACCACAGCTGGAAACTGGTGGACCGCATCGCTTCAGTGGACACCCACCTTATCACCCTGACCATTACCGAAAAAGGCTACGGTATTGATCCGGCCACGCTGGCATTTAAGAACACCGATCCCGGCATCGCCCACGACCTTCAAAATCCGGAACGGCCCATATCAGCCGCCGGCATTCTGGTTCGTGGTTTGAGTGAGCGACGGCGTCTGGGGTTGCCTGGGCTGACGATTCTGAGCTGCGACAACATGCCTCATAACGGCCGCTGCGCCGAACAGATGGTCTGCGGACTGGCCGAGCGACTGGATCCATCACTGGCAGAGTGGATACGACAGTCGATCAGCTTCCCCTCCTGCATGGTCGACCGCATCGTGCCGGCCATGACGGCGGACTCCAGCGCACAACTGGCTGATGCCTGCGGCCAGCAGGATGCTGCCGGCGTGGTATGCGAGGCTTTCAGCCAATGGGTGATTGAAGATCAATTCTGTCAGGACCGGCCGGACCTCGATAAAGTGGGTGTCCTGTTAACTCAGGATGTGGCGCCGTTTGAGGCCATGAAGCTGCGGATGCTGAATGGCAGTCACTCGTTACTGGCCTATCTCGGTTATCTGAGTGGTTTCCAGTTGGTCTCTGAAGCCATTACCCATCCACCGTTGCGTAGTCTGATTCGTCATTACATGCTCGAAGAGGCACAGCCGACCCTTGGGGCCATCAAGGCCGAGGTGGATCTGCCGGGCTATGCCCGTGATCTGATCGCGCGCTTCGAAAATACCAGCCTGAAACACCGCACCTATCAGATCGCAATGGATGGCAGCCAGAAGATTCCCCAACGCTGGCTGCAAGGTGCCCAGCAGTTGTTTGATCAGGGTCAGTTCCCGCATTGTGTCAGTCTGGGGCTAACCGCCTGGCTACTGTATACTCGCGGCCGCAATCTGCAGGGCCAGCCATTTGAACTCCAGGATCCAATGGCAGAGACACTGCTGGCGCTGCATCAGCGCAACCTGTCGGTCGCCGCACTGGTCACCGAATTTCTGGCACTGCCGGTATTCGCATCACTGTCGGCGGCACTCAAACAGGCGCTGAGTCAGAATATGGAAAGACAACTGGAACTCTTCAACCAGCTTGGCCTGAAAGAGCTACTGCAACAGACCCTTACAACCATGGAGCAATCAGCGAATGAGTAATTTCCTAACCGAATCGTTCCTGCTCGACACCGATATTGCCGAATTCCTTTATCATGATGTGGCGAAAGATATGCCAATCATTGATTACCACTGCCACCTGCCAGCGCATGAAATTGCCGAAAACATCCGTTTTCGCAATCTGACCGAAATCTGGCTGGGCGGTGATCACTACAAATGGCGGGCACTGCGCACTAATGGCATCGATGAAGCCCGGATCACTGGTGATGCATCCGACCGGGATAAATTTCAGGCCTTTGCCGAAACCGTTCCTTTTACGCTGGGCAATCCCATCTATCACTGGACTCACCTGGAAATGCGCCGTCCATTCGGAATTACCGATGTTGAGCTGAACGGTGACACCGCCGAATCCGTCTGGCAACGGGCTAATGAACTGCTGGCACAGGACAACTTCCGTGCCCGGGGCATTATGGAACAAATGAATGTGCGCATGGTTGGCACCACCGATGATCCTGTTGATGATCTGAGCGCTCACCGGAAAATTGCCAAAGACGGCTTTACCATCAAGGTACTGCCAAGCTGGCGCCCGGACCGCTGCTTCCTGATGCAGGCGGAAGACTATCCGGCGTACATCGAAAAACTGGCCAACGTCAGCGACACAGATATCGGCAGCTTCCAATCACTCTGCCAGGCGCTCGATCAGCGCCTTGAACATTTTGCCAGCCATGGCTGCTGTATCGCCGACCATGGTCTCGACAACATGGTGTACGGCGAAGCATCCGAAGCAGAACTTGATCGCATTTTGCAGGCCCGTCTGGCCGGACAAAAACCCAATGCCGACGCACAGGCCGCCTTCCAGGCAGCGGTACTGGTGTATCTGGGCAAACGCTACCATCAACTGGGTTGGGCGCAGCAATACCATATCGGCGCGTTGCGCAACAACAACGGTGCCATGTTTGCGTCTCTGGGTGCCAATACCGGTTTCGATTCCATCAATGACCGCCCTTATGCTGAAGCGTTGTCGCGCCTGCTGGATGCCCAGGCAATCAGCGGCCAACTGCCAAAAACCATCCTTTATTGCCTGAATCCCAGTGATAACGAAATGCTGGCAACCATGTGCGGCAACTTCCAGGGCGACAAAATGGTGGGCAAAGTGCAGTTTGGTTCCGGCTGGTGGTTCAATGATCAGAAAGACGGTATGGAGCGACAGCTGCAGCAACTCGCCCAACTGGGATTGCTGAGCCGTTTTGTGGGCATGCTGACGGATTCGCGCAGCTTCTTATCCTACACCCGGCACGAATACTTCCGGCGCATACTGTGCCGCATGCTGGGGCACTGGGTCAGAGACGGCGAAGCACCGAATGATAAAGTCCTGCTATCCAGAATGGTCAGCGATATCTGCTTTCACAACGCCAACCGTTACTTCAATCTGAATATTTCCATTTGATGCCTGCGGGCTGTGTGCCTGCATGGCCCCGATTTACACCTGGCTGATCCCGCACCCTTTCAGGACCAGCCGGGTTAACAGTTCGATACCTGCTTCAAAATCATCATTACTGAGCTCTGCTTTCTCCAACAGAATGCAACTCTGCACACTGAAATCAGCATAGGCCTGGGTGGACGACCAGAGCATGAACAGCAGATGTTCAGGACTGATCGGGTCCATCCATTGTTTGGCAATCCACTCGCGAAACACCTGACAAGTCTGCTGAAACTGTTCTTTTAACACCGTTTCCAGCTCTACTTTCAGATAAGGGGCACCGTGCAGGATTTCTGCCGCAAATATGCGCGAAGCATGCGGATGTTCCTTGGA
Source organism: Gynuella sunshinyii YC6258 (assembly GCF_000940805.1). GTDB lineage: Bacteria > Pseudomonadota > Gammaproteobacteria > Pseudomonadales > Natronospirillaceae > Gynuella > Gynuella sunshinyii. Next base: position 5,388,687 of record NZ_CP007142.1, read on the forward strand.
TTGACGGACTTTCTTGAGAATATAGTGCCTGAGCGCTTCACGTGGATGTTGCTCTGCATTCATATCACCCATACTCACCAGCCAGATACTCAGCAGCTTGTTCAATACACCTTTATACAAGGCTTCTTTGCTGCGGAAGTAATACAACACATTGGCTTTAGGCAAACCCGCTTCCTCAGCAATGGCTGAAATCGTGGTACCACTGAAACCACGTTCACCAAAAATACGTTCGGCAACCTGGAGAATCTGATCGGAATTGTCTTTGCGGATTTTTGCGAGACTTCTGCGTGGGCGTTTGGGTTTTGTCTGCGTGGTTGAATTCATAGCCTGCCTGAAAAGTAACAGTATCTGCACATGGAGCACTCTATGATGCCTGAAAAGAGTGCAAAGAACTCTGTTTCACAGCAAAATTTTTCCCTCCAATACCGTATAAATGCAAAAACCTGTCCCATTCTTCAGCAATAGTTTTCCCTTTTATTTCAGACAGTTATCCCATCAACCGAAACACCTGACACACAACTCCTGACCGCATGGTCAAAAGATGGCACATTGAATGCTAATTCCCACCCAGGGCCGGCACTCCGGCCATCCCCCGACATCAAGCATCTGGAGACAACCGAGAGATGACCACTTCCAACATCGCAGTACCAACGGCCGAGACGCCGTCAATGGACACCCACTCGCCTTCATTGGACACCCACTTATCGCCGTCTTCACTGGACACCCTGTTCAGTGATCTTCAACCACCGCTAACCGACCGTCAGGCCGCCATAGAAAGCGCCCGTTGTCTTTACTGCTACGATGCTCCCTGCATCAAAGCCTGCCCGACGGGTATTAATATCCCGAGTTTTATCGCCAGCCTCCACGCCGGCAATGTGGAAGGCGCAGCCCGGACCATTCTGGAAAGCAATATCATGGGCGGTAGCTGCGCCCGCGTGTGTCCAACAGAAATCCTGTGCGAGCAATCCTGTGTGCGTAACAAAGAGGCCGAATGCGCTCCCGTGCTAATAGGCAGGTTACAACGCTACGCCACCGACCACGCCAGCTTTACTGGACACCCATTTAAACGCGCTGAAGCCAGCGGTAAGACAATCGCCGTCATCGGTGCCGGCCCTGCCGGACTTAGCTGCGCCCACAGACTGGCCATGCTGGGTCACGAGGTTGAAGTATTTGAAGCCGAAGACAAAGCCGGGGGCCTGAATGAATATGGCATCGCCCGATATAAGCTGACGGACAACTACGCTCAACAGGAGGTGGATTTTATCCTCGGCATCGGCGGTATTACGGTACATAGCGGCAAAGCACTGGGACGGGATATTCAACTGGATACGCTGGTCACCGAATTTGATGCGGTATTTCTGGCCATTGGCTTACAGGCAACACGGCAACTGCAACTCGACCAAGAACACCATTCTGCGGTCATGGATGCGGTCGACTACATCAAAACCTTGCGTCAGGCATCTGATCTCAGCGAGCTGGTAGTACCTCAAAGTGCAGTTGTTATTGGTGCCGGCAATACTGCTATCGACATTGCCTGTCAGCTGAAACGACTCGGAGCAGAAGAGGTGACTCTGGTGTATCGCCGGGGTGAGCAGGACATGGGTGCTACACACCATGAACAACAAATCGCCAAACAACATCAAGTCCGCATTCGCACCTGGAGCCGGCCGGAAACGATCCACGTGGATGAAAACGGTCATTTGACCGGCATGACCTTCCGTCGCACCGAACTGCAACAGAATCACTTAGTGGACACCCACTTAAGTGAACAGATTGCCTGCGAGGCAATCTTCAAAGCCGTTGGGCAAACACTCTCTCTGCCTGAAGCAGATGATGTCGAATTACCGGTCATACAGAATGGCAAAATCCATGTTGATGAACACTTTAAAACCAGCATGGACAAAGTATTCGCCGGAGGAGACTGCACCGGAATCGGGCAGGACCTGACCGTGGAAGCGGTTCAACAAGGTAAATTGGCCGCTCTGGCGATTCATCAATCCCTGTGCCAGAAAACAGCATAAACAACATTCAGGAGTATTCTCATGGCCGATTTATCGACAGAATTCGCAGGCATTAAATCCCCTAATCCTTTCTGGCTGGCCTCTGCCCCGCCCACAGACAAACAATACAACGTCGAGAGGGCATTCGAAGCCGGCTGGGGCGGCGTGGTCTGGAAAACCCTGGGCGAAGACCCGGCAGCCGTCAACGTGTCTTCACGTTATTCCGCCACCTATGATGGCTTTGGCAATGTTGCCGGCTTCAACAACATCGAACTCATTACTGATCGCACACTGGAAGTGAATCTGCGTGAAATAGAAGCAGTTAAAAAGAGCTGGCCGGACCGGGCTCTGGTGGTTTCATTGATGGTACCGTGCGAAGAAGAGTCCTGGAAAAAAATCGTCAAGCAGGTTGAACAAACTGGTGCCGACGGTCTGGAGCTGAACTTTGGTTGTCCTCACGGAATGCCGGAACGAGGCATGGGCGCGGCTGTCGGACAGGTACCGGAATACGTCGAAATGGTCACCCGTTGGTGTAAGCAATACAGCACCTTGCCAGTGATCGTAAAACTGACTCCCAATATTACCGATATTCGGTTTTCCGCTCGGGCGGCACATCGTGGCAATGCTGATGCCGTATCTTTGATCAACACGATCAATTCCATTACTGGCATCGACCTGGACAACATGGTTGCCCGGCCCATCGTCGATGGTAAAAGTACGCATGGCGGCTATTGCGGACCGGCGGTCAAACCCATCGCACTGAACATGGTTAGCGAAATTGCCCGTGATCCGGAAACCAAGGGACTACCGATTTCCGGTATCGGTGGTATCAGTAACTGGCGTGATGCCGCTGAATTTATTTCTCTCGGCGCTGGTTGTGTTCAGGTGTGTACGGCGGCAATGATATATGGCTTTCGTATCGTCAGCGAAATGAAAGACGGTCTCAGCCGTTGGATGGACAGCAAAGGCTATGAAACACTGACGGATTTTCAAGGCCTGGCCATCGCCAATACCACCGACTGGAAATACCTGAACATGAACTACAAAGTGGTGGCCAGCATCGACGATGAAAAATGTATCGGTTGTGGCCGCTGCTATATTGGCTGCGAGGACACCTCTCACCAGGCCATAAAAGCCATTGCCCAGACCGATGGCAGCAATAAATTTGAAGTCATCGAAGCCGAATGTGTGGGCTGTAATTTATGTCAGATCACCTGTCCGGTAGAAAACTGCATCACCATGGTCAAACAGGACAGCGATAAGCCCTACATGAACTGGACTCAGGATCCTCGCAACCCATACCGCGATGCTGGCTGATCACCACACAAAACAACAGGCAGACCTCGCCAGGCCTGCCTCTGCCCATATCAATGATTCAGTTGATTCAGTGGACACCCACTGTAATTAGTTGGATGTAATTAGTTGGACACCCAACTCAAGAGTTTAGAGACTCTTTCAAGGACATATAAAAGAGGTTTAGAAAACGGTATTTAGAAAACACTCAATTCCGTCAATTGGATCAACGTTCACCATTTTTTTTATTGGACAACTAAAAAGCGCCCAAACAGAACAGCTAAGATGCTGATAAATTTAAAAATAGGGACTGAAAAGAGGAAATTGAGATCTATGAGTGAATTAAAAACACACCCAATTCTTTGGAGGGATCAAGTATTCTTTATTTAAGATTGGTTTTAATGATCAACCTGCCAACAAATTGGGCGGCATTCGATTCAGGTTGAAGCAATCTTTGATTCTTTCAAACGATGACTTTTGACCGGCAAAACATTTGAACTGTTTTTCAAAACGTTGGGTCAAACGATGCCATTGCGCCTCCGAGATATCCAGACGTGTAAGTATCGGTGGTTGTTGGTTATCAATGAACCCCGGTTTGTCTTCCCGCATGGCTCGTCCGGTCCAATCCACCAGTTCCAGATAATCTTTGAACGGAAAAGGTATGCCTTCCGGCATCTCTTGTTTGATATGACCGATAAATGGCATGAGCTCACTCGGTTGTTGACGGTTGTTCTGGATGGATAGGATACGTTTTTGAATCGAAGTGTGATCGGAGGTTTCAGGAGTGGCTGCGATGTTGGCCCGGACGGGATTGAGGTCGACATAGGCCATGCAGGCCATGAGTGCTTTTTCGTCCAATAATGCCTGGGATTTAAACCGGCCTTCCCAAAAGCGACCGGTGCACTGATCTTCCTGATTGGCTCGGCGGGCAATTCCTTCGTTTAACACCGCCATGAAACGACTGATGGAGGTTAATGTTTCGCGCCATTGTTCGACCAATGTCATTAATATTTTCTCCTCAGCCGGAGAGAAACGGTCACCGTTAAGGTAACGATGACTCAAGGGAACGCCTTTGTAGAGGCGATGCCAGCGGGTAATAACCTCTTCCATCGACCATTGTTCGCTTTGCCTGAGATTCACATGGAGCACCACATGCACGTGGTTGGTCATGACGGCATAGGCACAGATATCAATGGCGAAAATCTCACCCAACCATAACAAGCGGTCTTCGACCCATTGACGGCGATGTTCGTAGCTGATTTGAGTGAGAGGATCGAAACCACAGAGGAAAGCTCGTCGGACACACCGGGAGATACAATGATAGTACGGGGTGGCATCGAGTGATATTTGTGACTTCCTTGATCGGGCCATAACTCCATCCTGATAAATATACAGTATCGAATAATGCCTGCTATCGGAAAATTGATCAAGCCTTAACGTGGGTGTCTCAGAAAACTTTTAACGTGGGTGTCTCAGAAAACTTAGCTTGGGTGTCCCCTAAACTCTGAACGTGGGTGTCCCCGGAACCGGAACCGTAAAGTGGGTGTCCCACAAACTGCCACATGCTCTACTCTATTAATCAAACCAAAACGCCGAAGGGTCATTTGTGGCTATGAAGGCCAGGTGCCAGCTGCTGACTTGTAGAGATAGCTCAGGTATCCGGGAGATTTCTCAAGTACTCTGTTCTACCAGTGAAAGCTGATAGCAATATAACCGCTGTCTTTGTTTTCCAGTTCAGAATACCGGCTGTTTTCGTCGAAGGTGTGGTAATTCAAAAGGCCTATAGAAATCTTCCAGCCATCCAACCACTCGTATTCCGCACTGGTGTTTGTAACCAGTGCATCGTAACTCATCATGTAGGTATTTGATGTTGAGAGTGTCAATGAGTCTCTTAATAATGTGTATTGAGCAGAAAGGTAAAGTTGCTTACTGATTTCTCCTGCAATTTCGCTACGCATGGCTTCGATCTGAATTTGTGCGTTGCTGATGCCAGTGTAGGTGAGTCCCAGCAGGATGTCATTTCCGTCCAGTCCGGCCGCATGTTTTGGCCAGGTGTCGATACCTCGAAACCCACGTCCTTCTGTAAACACTCTGACAGCCCCTCTGGTAAAACCCACAGCCGCTCCCAAAAATTGTTCTGTCTGGTTCAACAGATTATTTTCAGCAAATCTTTGAGAAGGGTTGTAGATTTGTCCGCCGGCTACACGCCAGTCTATTGGCCCGGACTGGTAACCAAGCGCATATAAACCACGATCCCAGTACCACTCTGCATTGGTAGCCGGGTTCGCCATTTGGGCATACGGTCCTTTGAGGTATATCCGGTCATTTCGCTGTTCCGGAATAACAATCAGTCTATGTGTCCATTGATTGTCATGATAACTGATATCCACCGCAGCAACCGGAAGCTTCAGTTGCTGCAGGTTTCCATATCCTGAAATACGACTGTCCATCGGCGAAAACGCTTCCAGAACCCGACTGCCCTGTGCATATCCCAAACCGATTTTTTCACGGCCGGCTTTCACAGTCAGGTTGGTGTTTATTCGCCAATCCAGGTAAAACTCGCCGGTATGTAACTCTGCAGATCTGGATGTGCCTGTGCTGAAAAACTCATGGTTATCAGCCATACCATCGAGTTCAAACCGACCACTCAACGACTCCGCAAGCTTACCCTGCCAACCAAGGGTCAATGCCGCCTGGATTCGAGCGAGGCTATCATCTGCTGCGTCTTTGTCAGTGAGAACAAATGCGTCAATACTCAATGTGCCATACCAGGGCGATGGCTCCTGAACGTCACTCATATCAATATCCGTCAGGCTTTGCAGCCAGTCCGGCTCTTCTAACGATTCAGCTGGAGCAGTAACTGCGACAGCAATCAGCAGCAACGAATACTGCGTGGTCAAAAACAGTTTCATAGATATCGCTTTTACATCGGCGGGTGACGAAGCTGACCTGAGGTAAACAGGTTATCATCCTCAAGAGTGTTATAGACGACCTCGTTCAGCAGTAGCAGTGATGCATGTTCCAAACGCGTGCCTTTATAAGTTTTCATCGTCATGCGATACGGCGTCAGAATACCTTCTATATCACGAATATCCTCGACATTCAGTACTTTGTTTTTGCTGGAATCTGCAAGGTACAGATGACTTTGCACAGTCATATAGCTGTCTTTGGTTATCCAGTGTTCAACGCGGTCATAGCCTGTTTCGTCGATGATTTTTTGTCGAAATGACTCAGCCGGTACTGCTTCTATCCGGTAGCAAGGTTGTCCGTTGATGTCCGCATTTTCATCAATCAAGCGGTACTGCCACTCCTCAAGTTCAAATCCATTCATATCGGCGAAACTAAAATCCGATCCCATAAATGCATTTTTTTGATCACTGGCTGGCAGTCGGTCAACACGATCAAGCGCAGGCAGGTACATCCAGCTTTCATCATCCTTGCTGCTATCGCTCCAGTTATGGGACAAAAATGCAGTATTTCTGACTTCAGCGGGTTTCAGCATGTAAATGATGGATCTGGTGTCGTCACCGTATTCTTTGGAGAAGCTTTTAAGTTGTCGGGTCTTTTTCTGGTTTTTTGAATTTACCAGAATCAACGTTTGAAGGCTGGTAATACTGTCGCCATCATAACGTTCATCGACTTTTTTCATAATGTCATAGGCACGCTGATCCTGACCGGCAAGGCTCACACCAGTCAATATGACCAGTATGATTGAGACAATATATTTCATGTGTTCAGCTCTCCAGTATTTCATTGGTCATCTGTTTGGTGTTTTGGCTTTTCTCAGTACCGATCAGAATTGCAGGCAGAAACAGCAAGTTTGACACCAGTGCTCCAATGATGATAACCGCAGAAAACACACCAAAGTATACGTTCGGCATAAAGGATGAAAAGCTCATGACGATAAACGCGAGCAGTAGAATGATGGAGGTTAACATTACAGCAAGACCGGCGTGATCAATGGCTTTTTTTATGGCATCGCGGATTTCCATGCCGCTCTTACGCGCGCTGGTGTAATCGTTAATAATGTGGATTGTATCGTCGACAGCAATACCGATGGTAATGGCCGCCACAATCATGGTGCCAAAATCGAGGTAAACATTAAAAACCGCCATCAAACCCGAAGCAATAATTAACGGTGTCAGGGAAGGAATCAAAGACAGCAGACCGGTTTTAACCGAACGAAACACAATCAGTAGGCAGACGATAATCGTACCCAGCGCCACACTGAATGACTGCACCAGATTGGCCTGAATATAATATTCTGTTTTGTGTTGCAAATAGAGATCACCACTGACAGTGATATTCAAGTCTGAGAATTCTCCCTGGCTCAACCCATCAACCTGGTTCAGCAGTTTTTTCATGTCTGAGGCATCGGTATTTTTAACCGGCAGGGATACCCGGAAATATCGTCCGTCAAAACTGCGCAGATCACTTAAATCCTCAATGGGATCATTAGAGGCATAGAAAAACAGGTATTGGGCCGTCTCCTGTAAACTCTCTGGCAATCCGGCGTGGCCGGTAAATATCCGCTTCAGGTTCAGCAGATGGTTCAGCAATGACTGTGCATTACCTGCATGGTCCAGGGCACTGATGCGGGTTTGGAACTCATAGGCACGTTGCAGAAAATCGGGTTCCAGGGTGCCGTCTTCCTTACCACTGTCGAGGGCAAATTCGAGGCTATTGGCGCCTTCAAAGTTTTGGTCAAAAAAGTGATTCCCGGTTGCCACTGGAGAATTGGCACGGAAAAAATGCAGGTAATTGGCATCTGCCTTCACTTGCGTGGCAAACGATGCAAAGACAGCCACAACCAAAACAGTAACCACCAACACCATACGATAGTTCTTAATGGCAAACTCAACCACTCGATTGATGAGTCCGGGAAGTTGTCTGGTCACACGATTTGGGTTTGCCGGCTTGCGAATAAAGCTTAGCCAGGCAATCAATAGCGTGACACTCAATACATACGCGATGAGAATGGCAAATGCCGATGCATAGCCATATTGCTTCACTGGCAACATATTGCTGACACTCAGGGAAATAAAGCCCAGTATGGTGGTCAGGCTGGTAAACCAGCATGGACGCCAAAGTGCTATACCGGTGTTGATGGCGGACTGCCGGGCATCGTTGCCCGCTTTTAGATTGCCATTGAAATGATTGATCAGGTGAACCGCATCCACCACGCTGATGGCAATAATGATCAGCGGCAGCGAAGCATTCACCATCGTCAGCGGATAACCCATCAGACCGATGAAGCCCAGCGAGATAACCGTTGTCATCAATGCCAGCACCACTGGAATCCAGGTATAGGCCCAACGGCCAAGAAAGATTCTAAGAAGAATCACCAACAGTACCAGCAATGCTGGTAACAATGTTGACTGATCCTTCATATTATTCAGTGTCGTTTTTGCGGCTATATACGGAAAGCCCGAGAATTCAAAGTGGATACCCTGTTGCTGATACCCTTTTTCCTTGATAAAGGCTTCCAGATCATTGGTGATCTGTACATGCTGCATAACGTCGTCTTTGCGATAGGTGATCAATGCCGATATCCGGGCAGTATTTTCATCCTGGTTGATAATCGCCGGTCGACTCAATGGATCGGCTGCAATGTGGGCATGAATCTCCTCACTGAGTGTCGCAGTATCGCGATGATAATCGTCATCGGTCACCGTATCCCGCAACCATAAAGAACCAGACCCACTTTCCATGTACTGATGATTGGAGAGACTGTTGACCTTGACAACCAGTTCGTGGCCATCGAGAAACTGAGTAATCTCTTTAATCGCCGTCAGGGTTTTCGGGTTATAAACCGGATGAGCTTCATCCGCAGCCGACATACCGATGATCAGATATTGGTTTGGCCCAAACCATTCCCGGATGTCATTGAACTCCGCCAGGACATTATCAGCATCCGGCAGCCACATTTCCTGGGATTGCAATATATACAGATTTTTTAATGGCAACAGACTGGCCAGAAACACCAGCAGCGCACCGACAAGAGTGGCATATCGAAATCGAACAATGCCGCTGAAAAATGAATTGACTAACTTTGACACGGAGATGTCCTCTTGATGTTCAAACTTGATTCTCAACAAAGATCCCGGTTTTTCCGTAACAATACAGCCGCCCAGGCACCATTCTCATCGCGACAGATATGCAGAACTCTTTCACCAGCAAGAACCTGACGATGACATAGAACCGTCATGACCGATGCCGCAGTGGTCGCAGATGCCAGATAGCCAAGCGGTTGTTGGATATCCAGTGTTTTCAGGGCATAACCCAATATCCCATCAACGCCACTGGTCTCACCCACCAGCCAGGAGATTTCCTGCATTTCCACCGGCCGTTCGGCACACATTCTCGCCAGTAACGCAACCAATGCTTTTTCCGGATCCGGACAAAATAGTGACACCGCACATTCCAACTCCGCCAGCACTGGCATGGCGTTTTGTACGGCCATATCATATTTGACCGCCGCCAGCAGATAAGCACCTTCGGTCATTGCGGGTAGCGGCTGGCCAGCCTGATAGTTGCTCTGACTACCAATCAGCAACACATGCGCCGGCGTCAACGCTTCAGCTCCGCCGACCCAGACCATATCCGCCCGGTTATTTTGCAGTTGCCCGATGGCCGTCTTAAATGCATTAGCCGAAGCCGTTTCGCCATCGTTAAAACTGATGACACTGGCTTTGGCACCGTGACGGATCGAGGCATAACAGGCAGGTACATTAAACACAATATTGGGGAACAGACCGGAAGAAACGTACTGTGGTTCTTCTATCGCGGCCATATCAAAATCGACCACGCTCTGTACCGGACCGGTGGTTCCCAAAACGATACTGAGTCGGTCAGCTGCGATTTGAACCGGCCACTGATCCATACCATCGTCCACCAGACTTGCGTGCAACTGCTGTGCAGCCACACACACATGCCGGGTTAATCGGTCGAGATGATTGATGCCACGGGCATTCAATACTTTTCGGGCATCGTATTCCGGAGTCAGCGCGACCTGAACAGATGCCTCGCTGATGTACTCGGCCAACTCACTGTTGTTGTCAAACTGAACCGGCCGGCCATTAATGCCTTCAATGAAATCATCGGTCGTCATGCCATAGGGGGTAAATGCTGACGCTGCAACAATCGCAATATTATTAGACGGCATGAGCGGTCTCCTGATGATTCCATTGACGAAAAATGATGACTGAGTTCTGCCCCCCAAATGCGGAAGCGGTCTTCATGGCGTATCGAATCTCCGCCGGTCTTGCCTGGTTTGGCACACAGTCCACTGGACACTCAGGATCTGCTTCAAGAAAACTCATGGTCGGAGGAATGATTTGCTGCTGCATGGCCTGGATGGTGGCGACACATTCAATCGAGGCCGCCGCGCCCATGGTGTGACCGATCATGGATTTAACCGACGACAAGGGCGGTATTTTGTCAGGATAGATCCGTTGCAAAACCATTGATTCAGCGCGGTCGCTGGTCAGAGTGCCGGTCCCATGAGCGGAGATATAATCGATCAGTTCAGCCTCGATACCGGCGCTGTCGAGCGCCATACGCATGGCCTGTTCGATGCCATCGATACTGGGCTGGGTAATATGGTGTGCATCAGAACTTTCACCATAACCGACGATTTCAGCAAATATCGTGGCACCGCGTCGCTGGGCTGACGCCAGTGTTTCCACCAGCAGAATACCGGCTCCTTCAGCAGGCACCATTCCCTGACGATGGGCACTGAATGGCCGTGGGGTATCACCCGCGATTGCACCCAAACGGGAAAATCCGGCATAGCAATAACGGGAAAACGCATCGGTACCACCGACCAGCATGGCATCGACTTCGCCGGAACACAGTGCATCAAGGGCCAGTCCGGTACAGAAATTTCCAGCGGAGCAGGCTTGTCCGATGGTGTAGTTAGGACCATAAATACTTAATTCCCGGGCTACTGTCTGCGCGATCAGTTTGGGTGCATAGTCGCTAAACGATGCCTGTGCCAGCGCTTGTTCACCGGCTTTGAAATGATCACAAAAACCCTCCAGTGCAGTTGTCTCACCAAGGGTAAAACCTAACGCAATGCCCACCCGGAACGGGTCATGCTGCAACAGCGCCTGGTTGCCAACCAGGCATTCCCGGGCCGCCGCCAGAGCAAATTGTTTCGCCCGCCCGGTCACATCCTGCTCACTGACATCGAAGTCGTGAATCTCACCGCCACGACAACTGCGCATTTGTGAAACATCGAACGCGGTAACATCAGAAATGGATACCGTTCCTTTGATGGCGTTGTCGAAAAATGTTTGAACATTCTGGCCAATACTGGTGACAACCCCCATACCGGTAATGACGATGCGTTTCTGGTTGTACATTTTATGATTCCTTGTCGCTTGAAGCGGGCTGATGAAAAGACACCAGCAGGTCGGCTGTCGCTATCTGCCGGTTTTGTTTGAAGGACTGACACGAAAAAGAAGCAAACCGTTCATACATACGGGACACCCGCACCGTTGTGGTTAACGTATCACCGGGCACAACTTTTTCTTTGAAGACGCAGTTTTCGATGCGAACGAGCAAATACTGACAATCGGGATTATTGATGTGGCTGCCCAGACAATAACAGGCCACCTGGGCCATATGTTCTGTGATCAGTACACCGGGAAACACCGGATTGCCCGGAAAATGTCCGGCTAAATTAGGATTGCCGACGTCGACCCGATACGTTGCGGTGGTTTCTTCGGCGGGTAGATTGTCCATCACGGTATCGACAAACAGAAACGGTTCCCGTTGGGGAATCACTGCGGTGATCGCCGGTAAGGCCACTGTAGTGTCGGTCATGTTGTGAGTCCTCCATCAATGACAAACACCTGACCGGTTATGTACGAAGCTGCGTCAGATAACAAAAACGCCACCAGCGCCGCCACTTCAGCGGGCTGACCAAAACGTTTCATGGGAATGCTGTTAACGGCTTCCTGGTATTGCTCCTGCGTCAGTTTTTCAGTCATATCGGTAGCGATAAAACCCGGACATACACTGTTGACCCGAATGTTGCGGCCGGCGGTTTCCAGCGCCAGCGCCTTACTGAATCCAATCTGTCCAAACTTGCTGGCACAGTAATTGGTCTGTCCTGGCACGCCGATGACACCGGCCACAGAAGAGACATTGACGATGGCACCGGAGCGTTGTTGCAGAAAATGCCGGATCAGCGACTTGGTGGTATTAAAAACGCCATTCAAATTGACGTTCAATACCGTATCCCATTCCTCTTTATCCTGCATCAGCAGCAGATTATCGCGGGTTAGTCCGGCGTTATTGACCAGTGCATCGATACGCCCGAAGTGTTCAAGAACTTCGCGGGTGGCCGCCTGCACCGAGTCCATACTGGTGTTATCAGCTCTGAGTGCCAATACCTGACCGGCTCCCAATTCCGCCACCAGCGTCTCGGCTTGCTGATCGTTACTGACATAGGTAAAAGCAACCAGCCAACCTTGTCTGACAAGTTCTTCGACGATGCTCCTGCCAATGCCGCGGGATCCGCCGGTAATCATGGCAACTTTGTTATCCTGTTTCACGTTCATGTCAACCTGTTCACCCGGAAAAACCATTCAGTACACTGTGTCCTGGAGATCAAGACACCATCGTTTCAGCGGATACATGGCGTTCAACTGCAGCAATAACGCCGTTGATGGTCTCGAATTCGCGCAATATTTTTTCCGGCAGTTTGATTTGAAAATGACGCTCAATTTCCGTCATCAGATCCAGAGCCTTCAGAGAATCGATGTGAGAAAAAGAACGAAATTCTTCGTCCATACCAATTTCATCCTCTTCCATCTCAATAACGCGCAAACAAATTTCTTTAATTGCATTCTTATCGAATTCCATAGCCTTGCTCCTGAATTAAAAAAGATTTTCATTCATCGGTGGCAATCCTCTTGAACCGGAACATACGCCGGCTACGGTTAACAGATCATATAAATGCGCCACCTTCTGGCGCAGCCCATTGACATAGGTTTTTATTCTGTTGGCCGCAACATCAGATCACTTACCTCAGGGCAAAATGTTAAGCCAAAGCCAATACATGAAATACTGTCTAATGTTACACAAGCGCTCTGGTCAGGCTTGTACGGCCATCACCGGTTCATCAGGGATCCATGCTGATACGACAATCGAATGCCGGGTAAATAGTGCAATGCCGGAGGCATGAACGTGGGTACAGACGATGCCAGTCCCGGAACATCACCAGAGTGCTGGGGGCGAGCCGCAAAGAGATCAGGACAAACTCATAAGAAAGACGGCCGGATAGCATGAAAGCGCCATCCAAAAAAGGATCTGAACGGGCTGTTTGAGTACTTCGTCAACCGTCCAGACATGGTTCCGATAACACCGAAGTCTCCGACAGCGTATCGCGCCATTCACTGATGCGGGTGGCAATATGAATTTCATTGCCGATATGACAAAAATGACGGCCATCAAGCATTTCACTGCCAGTGTTTGCCTGAACATGAGTGGACTGCTGCCAGTCTCCCCATTCGCGTTCGACCATCAAGGCATCATCACGTCCATGAAAACTTAAAATAGGCATATTGATTTTTTGTTGCTGCAGATCAAACTGGGCATAACAACTCAGATCGGATTTGATGATCGGCAAAAACCAGCTCATCATTTCCTGACTTTGAACGATGCGCTCCGGAATACCACCCAGGGACAACAGGTGTGCTGTCAGGGACTGATCGGTCTCCAGAAACCGGCTATCCATGGGCTGGCGCAGATGCACGGGAGGTCGGGCACTGACGGTAATCAACCCGTGTACATTAGTGTTACCGGTTTGCTCAAGCAGACTGGCCAGCTTGAATGCCATCAGACCGCCGAAACTGTAACCCAGAAAAATCCACGGCAATGACGGGTCCGCCGAGTCGAGCAGCTGTCGGTGCAGATCAATCGTCAGTTCATGAATATTATCAACCAGCGCATCTGCCCAGCGGGTACCATGACCGGGATATTCGAGTGCCGTATAACGCCAATGGCAGTCCAGCTGTTTACGCAGATTTTCCAGGGAATAGGCATTGCCGCCCGCGTATGGAAAATAAACCAGATTAAACGTTGTCATGAAAACCCTGCAAACGGAAAAACAAAAATTTGATCCGGCAGCGTTTCAATATCACAGACTGATATTGAAACGCTGCAACAAAGACGACCCGGCGACATCACTCGCAGAATTTCTTCAGCCGCCCGTCAGCGCACTGATTCCAGACTGGATTGCTTTTCCGAGTCCTTCGACAGTCGTTGCCTGATACTGTTTGCCAGAATAATGGATCTGGATATTCAATCGCCCACCGACCACGAGAATCTCCAGCTCCAGCTCGTGGGTTCTGGGGTTTTCACTGGCGCGATCCTGTCCGGCTGAGCCTCTGACCTGCCAACCGGAGGGCAACGCCAGGTTGTCGTACATGCCGAGGAAGTTATACAGCACGGCGTTATCCTGATAACCATACAGGGCATGTTTCGGGTCGGCATGCGCCTGATTGCAGGCTTCTACAAAATACCGACTGCTCTGCTGGTGCGCCTGCCAGTTCTGACTCACCTGCGTCAATGTTTCATGAATATCATTGCTGATGGAAGCGGCAAACGGATTATGGGTGGCGAACCAGCCGATGGTTCTGGAAAAGTCTTTGTCACGATGAATATCACGACCATTGGAAATCACATCCAGCGCCACCTGTTGCTCACCACTCCACTGATGCAAAGCCTGCATCACAGAGGTCAGCGTCACCAGATGCAGATTCACTCCGGCGGCTGAACTGACACAATCGAGGATGCCCCGGGTCTGATCTTCGCTGAACTGTATAGCGTAGCTGCACAGATCAGCTTCCAGATTACTGCCTTCCAGGTCTTTGGGAAGACGGAATTGTTCCGATTCTGCGAATTGATTCCAGTCGGCTGCGTATTGCTGCCGGGCTTCACCGAATCCTTGTTTGACCGTATCAACATAATCGGAAAATGGCGCGGTTGCCGGTAACGGTTGCTGAGGCTGCTGATAGGCCGCCGCGAGATCCTCCACCAGAATACGCCAGCAATGCGCATCCACGGAAAAATGGTTGACCGACCAGATCAGACGAACATCCTGATCCGAGAAAATACCCAGCATCATGTCGCCAATGCCTTGTGCCCGGCAACTGCGGTGCGACTGCAATTCCGCGATCAGACGCTGATATTCCGATTCCGCCACCTCAGGTTCAATTGTGCTCAGGTCATGGACGATTATTGGCCGGGTAACGATATCCGCGACTGCGAGGCGCTCGGTATTGTCCTGATCGATACCGGCATGCAGCATCGGATGAGCGGCAATCACCTTGTTCAAAGCCGTGTTCAGGCGTTCGATCTCGGGAACCGCCTGCATCCGCAATTCAATGGACTGATTCCAGTGATCCCGGTTTACCAGTGGCATGCGGTGAATAAATTTATATTGCATCGGTGACAGCGCGGAATGAGGTTGCTGCTGTGACAATGATGGCGATGGTTGCCCCTGACCATCTTTAACCCGCTGCAAAATCTCCCGAATGGTCCGGCCTTCCATAATAATGGCGGGCGTCGCCGAATAGCCCATGTTTTTCAGTGCGGAAATATATTGTAAGGCCAATAACGAATCACCGCCGATCAGAAAGAAATCATCCTCGACCCCAATGCGATCAATATTGAGCATGGCCTTCAGGGAATCAGCCAACCGATGTTCTTCATCCGTCGACGGGGGCACAAATGTCTGGCTGAGTTCGGTGCGCGAAACCTGCCACTCCATTAATGCTTTGCGGTCCAGTTTGCCGGTTGTGCCAACGGGCGGATTGGCCAGAAACACAAACTGGCTCGGCACCATGTATTCCGGCAATTTACCTTTCAGCGCCTGCTGCAATTCGCCAGCAGAAAGCTCACCGCTGGCCGAGGTGTAAAACGCCACCAGGCGGTTACCGCTCATCGGATCGGGTCGCGCAAGCACCGCCGCCTGATCGATCCCGTGAATACCGGAAAGCTGGGTTTCCACTTCGCCCAACTCGACTCTGAAACCGCGAACTTTTACCTGATAGTCGGCACGACCAACGATTTCCACCACGCCATCGGCATTCAACACACCGAGGTCACCGGTCTTGTAGATCGTCTCACCCATGTCCGATTCCCACGGACACGGGATAAACGCATTGCGGGTTTTCTCTTCATCACCGTAATACCCCTGAGCCACGCCAAGACCGGCAATGTACAACATACCTTTTTGTCCAATTGCGCAGGGTTTCATCGCCTCATTGAGGACGTAAAAACGTTGATTGGCCAACGGAAATCCATAGGGAATGCTCTTCCAGTGCGGTGCCACCCGATCCACCGGATAATAGAAAATAGACCAGACCGTCCCTTCTGTGGCACCGCCGAGACTGGAGATTTTGCAGTTGGGAAAATAACGATGAATATTGGCCGGCAGACTCAACGGAATGAATTCACCGCTGAGCATGGCCAGCCTCAGTGTTGGATGCGTGCGCTGATCGTTGCGGTCAAGTAAGGGGATCAGCATCTGGCTCATGCCGGTAGGCACGGAATCCCAAATGGTAATACGGTGTTGATCGATGATATCGATCAGCCCGGCCGGATCTTTGATCTGCGCCTTGGTCGGTACAAACACTCTGGCACCGGCCAGAAACGAACCAAAGATATCCCACACGGAAAGATCAAAACTGTAGGACGAAAAACACATTACCCGGTCAGCGGCATTCACCCGGTATTGGTTGTTCACCCCAATCGCCGTGTTCACGATATTCAGATGACTGATCATGACGCCTTTGGGTTTGCCGGTACTGCCGGAGGTAAAAATGACATAACACAGATCATCCGGTTGATTCACATCGGCCGGACACTCAGTCGATTGCTGTCGCAGCTGCCGGGCATCCAGCACCTGGATTCCCTGCTCTTCAGCGGCGTCATATTCATCCAGACACACAATGGTTTTAACGTGGGTGTCCCCTAAACGCCAGCCGGCCGTTGCGAGGGTTTGCCGGTCGGTGACGATGACCTCGGCCTGAGTCTGCTGCAGAATGCCTTCAATGCGATCCGCCGGATTATCTGGTTCGAGCGGCACATACGCACCGCCGGAATAAACGATGCCCAACAATGCCGCCGGCATCTGCACACTGCGCTGACACAACACTGGAACCAGAGTGTTGGGCTTGACTCCGACTTGGCGCAGCAGATTGGCCAGTGCACACGCCTGCGTCTGCAACTCATCGTAGCTCAGTGAGGCACCGGACATTTCCACCGCCACTTCAGTGCGGTAGCGCTGAATGGAAGGCAGCAGCAGGCTGCCCAGGGTGCGCTGTTCCGGCAGGTAGCCATAGGTGCGATTGTAGTTTTCCAGCCGGATCTTATGTGACGGTGGCAACAGGTCCAGTTGATTCAGCGGCAACTCAGGGTGCGCCTGCATCTGCGGCAGTACAAACTGGAAAAATTCCGGCCATTCTTCAAAACGGGTTTTGCGTCTGGGGTCCTGCTCCGCCTGAAATTCCACCAGCTCCTGCTTGACCGTGCAGACGGCTTTGGCAATACCGGTATCAACGCGGGAGTCATTCACAAACAGGTATTTGGGATCATCATTGCCGGCCTCACCGGGTTGTTGAGTCCCGCTGACCTGCTCAATCAACTCTTGAAAGGTCATATCCTCCTGCACCGAAACCAACAGCGGTTTACGGCTGTCGCCTTCGATATAACTGACCGATACCGTGCCCTGGTTTTCCAGAATCGAGACAAAGTAACACCACAGTGCCAAACGTTCGGCGGTACTGCCAGGCAAGGCACATTCAACCACCAGGCGCTCGGGCACCGGCGCTGCGTTGTTCCTGGATAACGCCTTGACCTGACTTAACAATTCGTAGGCTTCACTTTTTTCAAGTTTGTTGTTTTTGTATAAGGACACAATTGCATCATTCAAACTCATGACATATTTCCTTGATCAGGATTCCAACAGGGCCATCAGTTCATCATCGATACTGCGTAAGGAACCAATAGATAATTCTGACATTTCAGCCGTTCTCTCAATCAGGTCAATCACCTGACTCTGAAGTTCATCCACCCATTTTCTGCTGAATCGAGCCGTCTGGTATTCCACCCGCCATTGCAGGGTATCGGTCATCATGAGCGTCAGGGTCAGGGGAAATTTTGCCGTATAAGTATCGACCCCGATCAACTGCACCGGGATACCATTCAGACACTGCTGTTCCTGAATGACTTCCTGATTGAACAATACGTTGAACAATGATTTATCTCTGCCCGCCAGCCGCTGAACCTTCACCAGCGGATAATCCTGATACTGCATCAGTCCCATACTGTTCTGTTGAACGGCCTGGGCGTATTCAGCCACGGTGGCGGAGTCATCGATGTGCATGGTCAATGGCAGGGTATTCACGAACAGACCGGCAATGCTTTCCTGTTGCAGGCTGCTTCTGCCACTCAAGGTCACGCCAATGGTGAAATTATTCTGTTGCACCGTCTGCCCCAGTATCACGCTGTAAACAGCCAGAAAAGCCACGAAAGGACTGACTTTGTGGGTGGCGCAAAAAACCTGGAACGCCTGTGACTGAGCCTTATTCAATTGCACGAAATACTGTTCACCAGCCTGGCTCTGCTGGTCTGGCTGTGCCATCGGCAAGGTCAGTGGTGTGATATCCGCCAACTTTTCCTGCCAGTAGCGCTCATGAGCGGCAAAACCGCCCTGCTGAACTTTCTGTTGCAGCCATAGACAGTAGTCACCGTAACCGGGTTGAGTATCGGCCGACAGCGGTGATGGTTGTCTCAGGAACGAATCCAGATCGGACATGAACAACTCCAGTGTCACACCATCGGCAATGGAATGATGAAAGCTCAGATTGAGCCACTGACGGCCATCTCTGTCACTCATGACCAGAGTACGCCATAACGGTCCCTGATACAGATCAAACACCTGACGGTGAAACAACCGCGCCTGCTCCAGCATGGATTCCGCCGGTACCGATTGCAGCAGCGTGAAGTCCAGTGGCAAGGATTGATACTGCTGGGTGATGCCGCCTTCCTCGATCCGGTAACGACAACCCAATATCGGATGCCGGGCTGCCAGCGATTCCAGCGCCTGACGAATGCGATCCACAGCGATCGGAGTGGCCGGCTGTAATGTCAGCGGAATATTATTGAGGCTTACAGTCGTGGCACTCAGTTCGTTGAAAATCATACTCGCCTGAGTTTCCGAAACCGGATATTCCGTCAATTGGTACACCTGAATGGGATCGACAACCGGCATCACTGACAACGGCTCTGAGTCGCCGGACTCAGCGATCAATGCCGCCATGTCACATAGTGTTGGTACGTTGAAAATATCTGCCAGCGAGATAGATACATGGAATTTTTCCTTGATACCGTACAACATCCTGGCCGCCAACAAACTGTTGCCACCGATATCAAAAAAGTTCGCATGACGACTGATACGATCCAGCTTCAGGATATCGCCCCAGATGCTGTAAAGATTGTTTTCAATCGGGCCGACAGGCTGTTCATAGGGCACGTTGTCGAAATTGTCACGGCTGATATCCGGCAACTGTTTGTGGTCGATTTTGCCGTTGTGGGTCAACGGCATGTGATCAATATGGCAGTAAAAGTCCGGCAACATGTATGCCGGCAGTGTCTGACTGAGCATGGCATTGAAAAATGCTTTGTCACGCGCGGTACCACAATAATAGGCCACCAGACTGACCTGACCGGCAGACAGCTCTTTCGGCACCACTACCACCTGGGTAATGTCGTCACAGTGCTGCAAAGCCTTTTCAATTTCGCCCAGCTCGATACGAAAGCCACGGATTTTCACCTGATTGTCACTGCGACCGACAAACTCCAGACTGCCGTCGATACTGAGTCTGGCGAGATCACCGGTCTTGTAGTAGCGCGTTGACTCAGCGCCATTAATCGTCAGAGTCTGAAATGCCGCAGCGGTTTTTTCTGCATCATTCCAATAGCCCTGACTGAGCCCTGACCCGGCAATATAAATTTCACCGGTCTGGGTCAACAGCGTCGGCTGCTGCTGTGTGGTTAACAGGCTAAATTCAGTATTGGCAATAGGACGACCCAATGGCTGCCACTGCCGGGAATCATCGTGAACATCCGGGACAAAATAGAAACTCGACAACACCGTGGTTTCCGTCGGACCGTACACATTCACCAGCTGGACATGAGAAACGATTTCCTTAAAACGACGGACTTCATGGGTTTTCAACGCTTCACCCCCAAGAATGAACAGTCGCATATCCGCCATACACTGCTGTAGTGGTTCCGGCGTATCCAGAAACTGATAAAAGAATGCCGGCGTAACGGTGGCAACGTTCACATGCTTATCCCGCAGCACCTGCAAATAAGCCTGGGGCGAGGCACGTTTCTCCGGTGGCAGAATATACAAATGCAGTCCGGCGCACAGGCTTGGCAGGATCTCGGCAATGGAAACATCAAACGAAAACGGTGCAAACTGACACATGGTCTCGCCGGGCTGATAATGAAAATCATCGGCCACCCAGGCCACCAGATTGGCGAGACTTTTATGATCGTTCACCACCCCTTTCGGACGCCCAGTAGTACCGGAAGTGTAAATCAGATAAGCACCATCTCCGGCCAAAACCGAAACCGCTTCAAACGAACGCTGGCGATTCAGAGTGGTGACATCAAACGCAATGACCTTGTAGTCTTCGCCATATTGGCGACGAATATCGGTATTGTCGGTGGTTAGCAGAAAGGCAGCCTGGCAATCCGCAATGATAAACCGGGTGCGGTCTTCAGGCAGAGCCGGATCCAGAGGAATAAACAACGCCCCGGTCTGCAAAACCGCCAGCATGGCAACGACATAATGGACACTGCGATCCGTGACAATACAGACACGGTCTCCCTTGCTGATTCCCTGCTCGACCAGCTCATGACTGAGCGCATCGACGCAAGCCTGCAACTCCGCATAGCTCAGCTGATACAGGTCATCGCTGATGGCCAGCTGTTCTGCAAACCGGGTGACGGCATCATTAAAACGTGCAACGACGCTGTATTGCCGGTCAATGGCGGCATCAGTCCGGTGATAGCTGGACAGAATGGCCTGATGTCCGGGCGTGATCCAGTTTAACGACCTGACCGGCATCGCCGGGTTCACCGCAATCTGTTCGATCAACAGGCGAAACACATCAATGTAATAATGAATCTGGGTCGGCTGATACTTCGTGGCATCATATTCCCACACGCACTCCAGATCATGACCCATAAATTCCGAGGTGATATAGATACCGGTTCTGGGCCGGCTGCGATGAGCCTGTCGTGACATCACCTGAAGCTGCTCACCCGGATCAAACGCTGGAGTGTTTTGATGGACATAAACCACTTCCATCATCGACTCGATATTCACCCCTGTCAGCTGACTCAGCCGTGCCAGAGGCAAGGCAGGCGAGGCAATCAGTTTATACGTCTGCGCCGCGACACTGGCGGCGAGATCCGTGACAGCGGCCTGCTCATCCACCTCAATCACATACGCCTGGGTCTGAGCAAAATACCCCACCCGCCGGGCATCACTGTCGTGATGCCGGTTAGCCACCAGAGTACCGAGCAGCACCCTGTCATGCCCCGACAATCGTGAAAACAACAAAGACACCGCCGTGGCCAGAAAATTAAAGACCGTCAAATCCCCATGGCCGCAGTAATCCTGCAAACGCTGCACCGACTGACCATCAAACTTCCACTTAACGACGGCACAGGTTTGAGTGGGTGTCCCATGAACATGAGTGGGTGTCCCATGAATCGCTGCTTCCTGAACCGGCTGGGTTTGGGTGGGTGTCCCTTGAACAGAAGTGGGTGTCCCATGAACAGCCGCTTCCTGAACCGGCTGGGTTTGGGTGGGTGTCTCTTGAACAGAAGTGGGTGTCCCATGAACATGAGTGGGTGTCCCATGAACAGAAGCGGGTGTCCCTTGAACATGAGTGGGTGTCCCCTGAACAGAAGTGGGTGTCCCTTGAACATGAGTGGGTGTCCCATGAACATGAGTGGGTGTCCCATGAACAGCTGCTTGAACAGACGTGGGTGTCCCTTGAACATGCCTCCCTTGAACATGAGTGGGTGTCCCATGAACGGCCGCTTCCTGAACCGGCTGGGTTTGGGTGGGTGTCCCATGAGCAAGCATGGGCAGGTCGATGCTGTGGGTGTCTTTTAGCAGTTGTCGCCAGTATTCGGTTTCACCGTCTGCGGGCTCAGCCGCCTGGGTCTGCCACAGGCCTTGACTCTGTGCTTGTGCCAGCCGGCCGTGGTAGGCGTTGAAAATATCCTGCAACAGGATGCTGAAGCTCCAGCCATCGGTGACCAGGTGATGGGAGACGATCAGCAGGCTGTAGTTGTCGTTGCCAAGTTCGAACAGTTCCACCCGGATCGGGCATTCGGTATAGAGATCGAAGGCACGTTCGGCCCGCTGTTGTAACAGTTCTGGCAGGTTGTCGGGATGTCGCGTCACCCGCACATCAATCTGGCTGTCAGGTTGCCAGATCAGGGTCGGCTGGCGCTGATCATCGACGATGGTATTGAGCATCGGATGCGCACGTACAGCTTGAACCACCGCTTCCCGAAACCGGTTCAGGTTGATATGGGCGTTGAAGTTCAGGCTGTAGCTTTCGTTGTAGGTGTTTTTGTGTTCATCGAGCAGGTAGCTGGTCCAGATGGCGTACTGGTTTTCTGACAACGGCACTTCTGTCAGTCCCTGCTCAAATTCACCCGGCGCTTCGATAATCAGCGGATCAGGCAGCAGTGCGGCGATGCCCTGAAGATGTTGTGCAGCCACCAGTTGTGCCAGGGACATCCGGACATTCAGTCGGGCCTCGATCCGGTGACTCAGTTGCAACCAGCTGACGGAATCCATGCCCATATGTGACAAGGGTTCAAGGACTGCCGGTGCGTCTCCGGTCAGCGCCTGTATGTCGCAGATCTGCTGCCAGACCCATAATTCGCGCTCACCGGTGGTGGCATCCCGGTGGTGCTGAAATGACACTTCACAGTCGTCATACAGTCCATCAATGATGCCCTGACGCAACTGAAACCGTCGGATCTTGCCGCTGGTGGTTTTTGGCAGAGCGGACAATTCAAACACCCTTGCCACAGGATAGGACAGCCGGCTTTCGAGTTCGCTGCGCAGCCGTTCTATTTTCTGAACCGGCATATCACTGTATTTGCGATAAAACAGTGCCACCTGTTCTTTTTCATCGGCGGAATGCCGGTAGCCGACCACGGCCAGCTGATTGGAAGGCCAGCCGGTTTTGTCACACAGGCTGTTTTCCAGGTCGTTGGAATAGTGATTTTTGCCGTTGATGAACAGCACGTCTTTGGAGCGACCGGAGATAAACAGTTCGCCATTGCAGATAAAGCCAATATCTCCAGTGCTGCACCATTCGGTCAGCGCTTTACCCCAGTATCCACGGCTGACATTAGCACCGGCAAAGCTGATATGACCGGTTTGCAGTTCACCCAGTTGGTTGCCGTCGTCATCACTGATGCGTACCTGCATGCCGGCCATGATCGGCCCCAGAGCCACCATTTCCACCGCATCGTGTTCATGTTCCGGCACCGGAATCACAGCGGTACCCACCGCTTGCCCGGAAGTTTTTTTGATCCTCAGAGTCGGTAATCCGCCCCGGCGTTCCAGATCGCTGTGTTGAAACAGGCTGGCCACCACACAGCATTCGGCAATGCCGTAACCGGGACTGACCACCCAGGGTTTGAGTCCGACCGCTGCGAAGTGATGGTTGAAGCGGCGCACCAGTCTTGGGTTGATCGGCTCCGCGCCGTTGTAGATCACCCGCAATGACGTCAGATCGAGATTTTCCTGCACAGGATCAGGACACGCACGCAACAAGGTATCAAAACCAAAATTCGGCATACCGATGATGCTGATCCGTTCACGGCCGATCAATTGTAAAAACGCCACCGGCTCACGAACGAATGAGTAAGGCGTCATCTTGTATTGTTCGAAGCCGGCCAGGGTATGGCACATGTGAAACAGCACCAGTCCCATATCATGGGTCAGGGGCAACCAGCTCAGCGAACGGTCGTCACCGGTCAACTCGGTTCGCACGGAAATCTGCCATAAATTGGTCAACAGGTTTTTATGGCTCAGACAGGCGCCTTTCGGATCACCGGTACTGCCGGAGCTGAACATCAGCATTGCCAGATCGTTGGGCTCACAGGCAACCGGGGTAAACGTTTCCGTACCATCAAGCTGTTCGATAAACAGCGTGTTGGCCGGTTCCAGTGTCCGTTGTCCGTCGGTTAACCGCGCCAGTGAGCCGGCATCAATATCAGTCAGAAAAACACTGTCCTGGCATTGCTCACTGATGGCCAGAATTTTCAGCAGCGCTTCATCGGTGCTGGCAAAACTCAAGGGTGTTGCCAATGGCACCGCCACCGCACCGGCCAGCAGAATCGACCAGAATCCCTGGATAAACAGTTTTTCGTCATCGCAGCACAGCAATACTGTCTGACCTTTCTGCACACCCCGGCTCTGCAATGCCGCCGCCGTTCGTTCGACCCGCTGATACAGAGTCTGATAACTCCAGGGCACCAGTCCATGACGCTCTACAAATACCAGATGGTTTTGATTGTCGGCCAGTTGCTCTTTAAACACCGTCGACAAATCTTTCTGCTGTGCCAGCGCCCTGGCGAAAATATTGGCAGTGGACATAGGTTTCTCTCTTGTTATTGAACGAATGCCTTGGGTACAAATACCGATGGATGACCAAATGCATCAGGACTGAATGTCTGATCGGTGAGATAACGGGAGATCACCTGCCCGGCCCGTTCTTTTTCACGATAGAGCGGATCGGCATGACCAAAATTTTTCACGATGATCAACTGTTCTGATGGCAACGAAGGCGGCAGTCGTTCCAGTGGCGTGCTGATATCGAACTCACCGGCCACTACCAGCGTACGGGAGAAATCCAATATTATCGGCCGCGGACGACACTCTCCATAAACGTCAAGAAATTCGCGATACCCACCAAACAGAATCGATGACGGGCTCTGAAACACGGCATCGCGGCCCTGGCGATCAGCTTCTTCCACCCATTCGGGGTTGCAGTCTTCGAGGTAGGCTTTGAGAAACAGGTCGGGCCAGTTAAAGCCGACACGAATAAAAATTCCGTAGGTTCTGGCCAATAGAAACCAATGGAAACTGCCGCCATCCTGGGCATCGAGCAGAGCTTTATAGGCATAACCGGCGGTGTGGCGGTTATAGCTCATCATAAATGATGTAAAGAGCGTTTTGGCCGGATCGGTCGGTATGCCCAGCCAGCGTTTTGGCCAGGGCTTCGGTTGCTGCAACATGGCCTCAAACGCCTGGCTGTCAGCAGAACCGACTGAGGCAATGGATTGCTGATAACGCTGTAAAACCGCCTGGGTCTGTTGCGGATACCAGATAAAACCGCCGGGCGTGTTCAAAGCAAACAATACCGACGCATCGATCACCTGCGGATGCAGGTATTTATATTTCAGTGCCACGCGGGTACCGAAGCTGTGCGCTACCAGATTCACGGTTTGATAACCAAGCCGGGTTCGCAGCAGCTCAAGATCAGCCACGATTTCCTCGATGGCAAAGTCGTCAAACACAAAGCCTCTGGCTTTCAGATCTTCAAATCCGCGCCGGTACAACGGTCTCATTTTTTCGACCGCTTCCAGGCTCAGGCTGCCTTTCAGCCGCGTCATTGCCTTACGAAAATACGGGCTCTCCAGTTTGACCGACGATTTGCCGACACCGCGATACTCAAGCATGACCACATCGTAATGCTGTAACAGACTGGCCGGTGGCTGATAACTGAGATTGGTGATACCAGGACCACCGCCCAGAAAAAACACCAGTGGCCGGTCAGCCCCGCTGCTGTATCGTTTATATGGCAACAGAATTTTGCCATCCCTGGATTTGATATTGCGGCTGAGCATGCCCTCATAACGGGAAATGCCGTCGTCGGTGGCCCGTAACTGCTCGTAACACAGCGCATCATCGGCACGTTCGCGGCACTGTTTATTCAGAGTCATGGTGCTGCAGCCATTCAGTAAAGTCATAAAGATTCCTGCCAGTAAAAGCCGTCGCGGTAACCGGATTGTGTTGAATATTGGGTGAACCAAGGGATCGTGATCTCCTGAGTATGGTGACTGTCGAAACGGCACCTTAAAGTACATGGTAGCCGGCGCTGATCACTCAGATAACTGTTAAATGTTACACCCGCCAATACCACAAACCGTGCAGTCAATCGGTCATACAATGGTTAACCATTTACCTCGGCAACCAGCCGCTGCAATGGGTCGAATTCGTCGCCATAGGGAGTCATGGCACCATGCGGTTCCAACTCGCTGAATCCGTGCCGGATATATGCCGTCAGAGATGCTGTTGGACTGAGATCGATATAACGCCATTGATCCTGCTGACTGAGCAGTCTCATAAGCTCATAAAACCGTACCGGTGCACGACTGATCTGCCAGAAATAGTCGGTATCGGGTTTGTCCACCAAATCAGCCGATGCTGCGGAATACCATGGAATGCGCGCCGCTCGTGGCGTCAGTGTCTTCAGGCTGTCGCGCCAGTCAGGTTCAAACGGCTGCATCAGGCTGGAGTGAAACGCCACTGCAACCGGCAACATCATGGAGGCAATACCCTGGGCAGATAAGCCGGCCCGTAGATTGTCCAGTTCACGGCGGGCGCCACTGAGCACAAAGTGATGCTGATAGTTGACTCCCGCCAGCTCCACTGACGCATATAACTGCGGATGTTCACTGACGTGCGCGACATCCGTCAGCACCGCCAGCATGCCCTGATCGTCATGAGTGCCGCGAATCAGGATATCTCCCTGAACCATAATCACTCCAAGGCCCTGCGACAGTGTCAGCACCCCGGCAATGACCGCGGCGACATATTCACCGACTCCACAGCCGAGTACGGCATCGGCCCGTATTCCTCTGGCTTCCATGGTGCGGGTCAGACTGTAGGCCACACTGAAAATGGCAGCCTGGGTCCATCGAACATCGGTAAATTCTGCGGTCTTTGCATGCTGGTGATACAGCTCATCCAGCAGCGAGTGTCCGCTGGCCTGCCGTATGATCACATCACAGGCCTGCATTGCTTCGCGAAAAACGGCATCCTGTTGCAGCAGCGCCTTGCCCATCTGGTAATACTGCGATCCCAGATCTGCATACATGAAAAGATTTTTCTTAGGTTTGGCATTTGTGTCCGGCTGCACGGCCTGACACTCCGCCTGCCAGGCAGCGGACAGATTCGCCACGACCACCGGCTGGGGATGGCGGACGATTTTTTCGGCCAGCCGGGTCAGCACATTGCCGGGTCCGAGTTCGGTGAATGTCATTTCACCACAGGCCAGCAGCCGCGACATGGACTGATACCATTTAACCGGGCTGTTCAGCTGGCCGGCAATGTGATCAAGGTAGTTCTCCGTTGGATAAAAATCCGCCGACCAGTTGGAAATGACTTTGCCGCTGAGTGGTGCAAACGTGAACTGCGACAGTATGTCCGCAAACGCCCGCTGACTGGCATCCATGTAACGCGAGTGAAAAGCGGCACTCACGTTCAGAGGGATATACCGGCAGTCGCTGCTATCACTCAACAGGGATTGCAGGGTGTCCAGCTCTGACAGGGCACCGGATACGATGATCTGATCGCTGCTGTTGTAGTTGGCGATGTCGATACCGGTTAACGCATGATCCTGCAAAAACTGTTCAACACGATCAGCATCGAGACCGATCAACGCCGCCATACCGCCACCTTCTGCCGCCGCCATAAGACGGCCGCGTTCTCTGACGATGGTCAGCCCGGTGGCAAAATCATAAGCGCCGGCCGCCAGTAACGCATTGAACTCACCCAGACTGTGACCCGCCAGATAGTCGGCCGAACCTTCATGTTGGCAGTGTTCGTAATAGCTGAGGGCGTTGACGACGAACAGCGCCGGCTGGGTGAAACGGGTCTGGTTCAACTGTTGAGCCGGATCGTTGAGGCACAGTTCAACGATGGAATATCCAAGAATGTCATCCGCCTGACTGACCAGCTGCGGATACTTCGGAAATAACTCCGCGCCCATACCTTTGTGTTGAGATCCCTGTCCGGGAAACAGAAATACCTTCGGCATATTCAACTCCATCACCCGCCGATCCGTTCATCGGCACGATTCAATCATTCGCTGATCAACAGACCGATCGTTCCGATGGGTCTGACGATCACCACTCCAACACGGTTCAGCCGATAGCTTCCGCCGGGGCTTCCAGTTTCGAGGTCACCTTTTCCAGCACATGACCGAGGGTATACAAATCGCGTTTTTCGTGGTCCTCCACTTTGATGTTGAGAGCCTTTTCGATGTCGTACCAGATTTCCAGCATTTCCACCGAGTCGATGCCCAGATCACCGCCGAGATAGTCATCCAGCTCAACGGTATCGGGACTGAAAGCGGTAAATTTGATGTCATTGATCACGTTGAGAATTTCCGCCAGAACAGTTTGATCAGCCATATTACTTCCTCTTATTTAATGCCCATTTCAATCGCTATTTCATCAATCAGATCGATACAACGATCCATTTCCTGGGTGGTGTGTGTCGACATCACCGACAGGCGTAAACGCTCCATTCCGGGAGGAACCATCGGATACTCCATGATGTTGGCAAACACGCCACGACGGTACAGCTCGCGGTTCAGTTCATTCACCACGCCATCGCCTTTGAAAAACACCGGGATAATGCCGGTTTCACCACGAATTATGCGGTAGCCCAGTGATTCCAGACGGTCCTGCATGTAGGCGACGTTTTCGTGCAATCGCTGCACTCGTTCCGGCTGCTGTTCCAGCAAATCCAGCGCCGCATTGATTGCCGCCAGCGTCGGCTGAGCAAGTGCAGAGGTAAACAGATAAGGAAACGAAAAATTACGCAGCATGAAAATCAGCTTCTGACTGCCGGACACAAACGCACCCTGCGCGCCAAGTGATTTACTACAGGTGGACATGCGCAGATCGACCTGCCCCTGCAGATCCAGATGTTCCAGAGTCCCCTTGCCGGTTTTACCCACGGTGCCCAGGCCATGGGCATCATCGAGAATGGTGATGACATCGTGCTGTCTGCAAATTTCAATGTAACGTTTCAAATCGATGATTCTGCCATCGATGGAACGCACTCCCTCCACAGTCGAAAAAATCTGCGTGCCGGGTTTGGCCCGCGTTTTGATATCGGCAAACAAACGATCCAGACTGTCCAGATCTTCAGGATCAAAGGTATAAAACGGCACATTGGTCATCTTGATGGCGTTGATGACACTGGCATGACTGTTCTTGTCGTAGACGATGATGTCGTTACGATTCATCAGTCCGTTAACCCAACACAGGTTTGCCATATAACCACTGGGCAGCAATATGGCGTCTTCGTGTCCGGCCAGAGTGGCCAGTCGCTGCTCCAGATCGCGATGTTGTTTGGTATAGCCGGAAAATGCCGGTGAACCGCCGGTGCCAATGCCATACTCATCAACCGCTTCAATCACCCTGGCTTTGACATAGGGGTCGTTGGACATGCCGAGATAGCTGTTCGAACCAAATACCAGCACCTCGTTGAAGGTGTCTGACAGCGTATCTTTGTATTTCATGGTCCGGTCCACCGGACCAAAGCCCTGGCGTCCGGACATATACCCTTTTTCAACTTCAACCTGATAAAACGCATACTGCTTTTCCATACGTTGTGGAAACGGCAGACGCGCCAGTTCTATCATCGCTCTTGAGTCCATAAATAGTCCTTGCTATCTGTTCACAATAATCATCCGGAAACCATTCAAACCGGACCTGTCAAAAAACCGTTCTGCCGATACCAGTCAATACATTCTTTGACCATGACTTGCAGAGACGAATGTTGATACGCCAGCTCCCGCCGGGCCTTGCCGGCATCGAAATAATGCTCACCGCCAAACACCCGGATGCGATATGACTCCACCAGTGGCGGATCGCGAAATATACCGGGTAGCAGCTCGTGGCCTCTGGCCTGAAGCCAGAGCAATACGCAGTTCGCTTGTGGTAGCGGATCTGTCCGCTTGAGTTGTCGCCTGATTTCCTCGATGAATTCAGCAAAACGGTGATCAGCCCCGGAAATGATGTAACGGGAACCGCTGCGGCCCCTGGTCAGCGCATTGACATGGGCCATGGCAGCATCACTGGCGCTGCAAAAACTGCCTCCGCCTGGCGGCACAAACGGCACCTGATTGAAGTTCACCGCCAGCACCATGCGACCCCATTGCAGGTTGTGATCATAGCCACCGATGACTTCGGCCAGATTCAATATCACCACTTCCAATCCCTGAGACTGTGCTGCCAGGACAATATTCTCAGCCTGCTGTTTGGTCAGGGCATACGGACTGCGGGCACGAAAGCCACGCAACCGGGTCTGTTCATCAGCGCCCCGGTCGCGGTGACGGCGACTGCCGATGGTGGAGGTGGTGCTGGTATAGACCAGTCGCCGCACGCCGGCATGCACAGCGGCGTCGACCACTGCCCGGGTGCCATCGACATTGACGGCGGTCAGCGCCGGCAGGTCGCTGTTGCGGCAACTGGTATTGCCGGCGGTATGAATCACGTATTCGCACCCGGTCATGGCGTCCTGCAACGCCGCTTGATCAGGGAATTCGCCACGACGAATCTCCACCGCCATCGACTCCAGATATTGAGTGTTGGAGGACGGCCGCACCCAGGCCCGTACCTCGTAACCCTGTTGCAGCAATGCCTGGGCGATATTCAGGCCGACAAAACCGTTGGCCCCGGTCAGTAATACCCGTTTCATTCGGAAACCTCTTCAAGATGTCGCATCGCCTGACGTGTGCGGCGTGGATTTTTGGCCAGGGGAATGGCATTGACCTGACGATCCGGATTGACGGCCATCGCCTGCATGATCGAGCAGACATTGGTCAACAGGTTGCCGGCGGCGTCTTCGTCGACCATCGGCGCGCACAGCAATCTCGCTATCAACTGCTGCTCATGGAATCCCACCTGAACGGCAATATTGACACCTTCCGGCAGCTCTGATGTGGCCATCTGATGATCGGCTCCAATCAGTACGGCGGTATCGTCAAAGGTTTTCTGAACCAGTATACGGTCGATATCCTGCTGCCCCAGGCCCGCAGAATGCAGGTCGGAATGGGTTTTACAGGAATCCAGAATCGCCTGTAGATCCTGCAGCCACTGACTCACCGGACAGCGGCCGGTAAAGGTCATGGCAACCGGGAAACGTCCACCTTCGGCGCCGGTATCGGTCAGGGGTAACAGAGCAAACAAAGGCGCGGTTGTACGGGTATAGCGGTTGAGGACAATGGCCCAGGCGGCAATGACGAGGGTCTGCAATTCAAGCTGATGACCCTCTGACAACGCCATCAGAGCCTGCACCTGCGGCGCGGAAAATGTCTGGGTCAGCATTCTGGGAGTCTGCTCCGGTAATGGCTCGGATGGGGCATCCCCGGACAGTTTGCCAAGCACCTCAGCCAGGGCTATCGATTCGCCTTTCGGTTCCACCACACTGGCCCAGAACTCCAGTATCTGAGTGTCATTTTTGCCCGAAATCGACAACCATTCTGATGCCACCTGATACCAGCCGGTGGCAGTTTGCTCACTGCGTTCCAGCTGCTGAAGGGATTTACGGTAATCGCTGTGCTTGTTCTCTATCTGAGTCCGCAGCTCATCCAACACCTTGGTCAGAGAACAGTCGACGGTCTGAAAGGCATACTCATGCAGGCGGACACGTCCGACTCTGGTATCGGCATATAACACCGGCCAGTTGATGGCCATACCGTTGACCCACAAACGCGCCAGATCATGCAGCTTGCGCGATGTCTCCAGCCCCCGGATAAAGTCACTGCCATGCTGCTGCGACAACAACGCAACCATATCACTGTGCTGATCACCGCGACCCAGATAACAACCACTGACTGCACTCTCGCCGTCCATCCATGCCGCCAGCGTCTGCTGTAACGCAGCAACCGTACGACAAACGATGGCCAATCGCCGGCTCTGACTGATGCGACCGACCTGACTGGTCCAGGCAATATCTGCCAAAGTGGCGTGTTCCGGCAAATCCGACACCGCTGCCAGCAGTGACCGGGCATGCTGCCGCAACTGCTCGTCGGTCGATGCTGACAACACGACCAGTTCATCCTGTTCAGAGCTGCTATGCGTTAGCACCGATGGCACAGGCGATTCGACGACGGCAAAGGCGTGACTGCCTCCCATACCAAAGGAATTGATGCCGGCAACCCGGGTCTGGCGGCTGCCAGCCGGCCATGGCTGGGCGGAATTTGGTAACGCCAGACAACTGCTGTGGGGATCGATGGCGCTGTTGATATCGGTGAGATTGGCACACGGTGCCAGGGTCTGATGGCGCATGCTGAGAATGACCTTGATCAGCGCGCAGATACCGGAAGCACTTTCCATATGTCCGAGATTGGCTTTGCTGCCGATCACTTTGCTGTGAGCCGCAGCACCGGCAAACACGTTCTCCAGTGCTTTCAATTCAATCGGATCGCCCAGGGCCGTGGCAGTGCCGTGGCTTTCGACATAGTTAAGATCATCCAGGTCTATGCCGGATGACTCTATGGCACTGCGAATGGTGGCTTCCATGACCTTCAGGTTCGGCAGGTACTGACCAGTGCTTCTGCCGGCATGGCTGACGGCCGTGGCCCGGATGACCGCATGCACCGTATCGTTGGCCTGGCGGGCGGCTGCTTCACGCGTTAACAGCACAACACCGATGCCTTCGCTCGGAATCAGACCATCGGCCATCGCGTCAAAGGTGCGCTCAACCGGCTGCAACGACAGCACTTTCATATCCTGCAACATGCGGTATTTGTGTGGGTGCAGACTGAGATTGACGCCGGCCACGATGGCACTGTCGCAATCACCGGCACGAATCGCCTGACAGCCGAGATGCAACGCTGTCAGTGATGAGGCACAGGCGGATTTGATGGTAAAACTCGGACCGTGAAAATTCAGAAAGAACGATAACTGGTTTGCCAGTTCACTATCGAACGAACCGGCACCGGCGTATAGACCCTGCTGACGATAAAAATCCGACACCACATGGCTGTAATCATTGTTCATCGCTCCGACGAACACGCCGACGCGCTGCTGCTCCAGCGAGGCCGGGGTGTAACCGGCATCTTCGAGCGCATGCCAGGTGGTCTGTAACAACAGTCGCAGTTGCGGATCACAACGGGCTGCCTCGACCCGGCTCATCTGGAAAAATGTGTGATCAAACTGCTCCACATCGGTGACGAAACCACCCCAGCGGGAGAACAATCGTGAAGGATGATCGTCGGCCATTTCCGCCTCCTGATCCCAACGTTGTGCCGGAATCGGATCGATACAGTTGCGGCCATTACAGATGTTCTGCCAGAACGTATCGAGATTGTCCGCATGGGGAAAACGGCCGGCCATGCCAATTACGGCAATACCACTGTTGTTGCCCGCATCCACGCTCTGCTGGCGATTGGATGACGGCTGCGCCGATGCAAACAAATGGGCAATGGACACCGTCGCCCGGCTTTCACCCGTGGCCGGTAGCGCCATATCAGTGAACCGTGGCGCGGTCGCTTCCTTGGCTGGTGGTTTCGAATCAACCGCCGTTTCAGCCACAACACCGGCCTGTTCCGGATACTGCGCGGTGAGATACTGCACCAGACTGCTGACGGTGTTGTACTCGAACAAAATGGTTTTCGGCAACGCGGCAAAATCCACCGCCAGTTTGCTTTGCAGTTCCATCAACTGCACCGAATCCATGCCAAAACTTTCGAACGTGGCATCATTACTGATATCGTCCGGCCCCATACGCGTCACGGCAGAAATCGCCTGAATGACGATGCTGTTTATCGGACTCATAACACATTTTCCTTTTCGGTTGCTGCAGATGGCTGAACAGTGGGCCCGGTACTCACGCCCAATACCTGTTCGATGCGGTGGGTGTCCCCGTAAGCCACAAACAGTTGATGCAGACCACTGTTAAGGGCACGGTTGAAGATATCCAGGCCGACACGTTCGGGCATGGCGGTCATGCCGGAAAAATTGAGCATGCCGGCATCAGAGTCCGAAATGGCGAGACCGCCCTCGGCCCACAATGGCCAGTTGATCGACAACATGTTTGGCCGATGGATACTGTAGGCATCCATAAAGCGGTTACCCGCGCCATAGCTGCCTGACCCCAGATCCCCAACGTGAGCGGAGATGGAGGAAAAGTTCACAAACCAGGCCAGGGCATCGTTGCGGGTGGCGTGATCCAGATACACCAGACCATGAATTTTGGCACTCAGGCTGGCGTCAAACTGACGTTGATTCAGGTCCAGTACCGATGTGTCACTGGCAGAACCGGCGGCGTGAATGACCGCATGAAGAGCACCAAACTGCTGCCGGCACTGGTCAATCATTGCTTCAACAGATTCGCGCTCGGCCATATCCGCAACCATATGCACGACACTGGAATCACTGCCGTATCCGGCCAGTTCATGATTCATCTCTGCCAGTTGCTGCTGTTGTTCAGCCGTCAGAGAATGACGCGAGACCAACACCAGATTTGGCTGGCAGTTGGCAATCAGATAATGGGCCATGATCAGCCCCAGCTTGCCGACGCCCCCGGTGATCAGACAGGTGCTGCGTGGCGGCAACAAGGGCTTGTCAGTATCTTGCAGGGTCGCCGGTACCAAAGCTCTGTATTCAAACCGGCCCTGTTCATTGAGACGATATTGCCGGGCGTTGATTTTGTCCGTGGTTGTCAGCAGCGCTTCCAGCGGCAGGTTTTTGATGTCACTGCTCTGGGCCGTTAGCGTGGCAATCTGAATGCGGTGATTGACAGCCGTCATGGAAGCGGCAAATCCGGACAGGGCGTCATGATAACTGCCGGACAGCTGCTCCGAACGGGCATTCACATCCATGATTCTTACCGCCCGTTCAGGATCATGCCGGTGCAATGCGATAAACCAGCGATACAACAGATGCACCGAAAGCTGCAAATGCTGCGGCACATTCAGGACATCGATATCGTCATGGCTGACATCGAGCAGATTGATAATCGCGTCGGGCAATCGATCACTGGCGGCCAGCTCTGACAGTAATTGTGCGAGCTGATCAGGCTGACCGAAATCAAGCTCATAGGCGTGTTGCGATACGGATCGAAAGGTCTCACCCTGACTGATTTCCACAACCTGCCAACGATCACTGAACACTGGCTTCGGGGTGTCATCAGCAGCACTACGCAACAACAGCACTGTGCCGTTTTTGTCCGCCTGTTGTGACAACGACAGCGGTTGCCAGCAGTATTGATAAACACTCGCCCGAGGCAGCTGAGCGATAGCTCGATCGGCATTGGCAGCTGGTGTCTGGTTATGAAAATGCCGTGCCGAAACATGTTGTATTTTGACCAGGATTTTGCCGTCTTTATCGGTGATCACCAGGTTATATTTATTGATATCTCTGGACGACTCTCCGGACAGCATGACGTAGACATAGCACTCTGTCGTCAGCGGATGCCGCAGTTCGATTTCCTCCAGCGAAAACGGCACCATCGGGCTAGTGTAATGAGCATCGCCAAGCCCCAGACAACTGCGCAAGGCGGCATCCATTAATGACGGATGCAGGAAATAAGCTCCGGCGCTGTCAGCCAGATCTTCCGGCAATTGCAGTTTGACCAGTGCACTGTTCTGATGGCGAATACGCCACTGGGTGCATTGATAGGCCGGTCCATAATAAAAGCCCATCTGCTCGAAAATACTGTATATCTCGGCTTTTTCTTCCCGCAGTCCACCGCTGTTCTGCAAGGCCTTGATATCCAGCCATTGATCTTCGGCCGTCACCGTCTGGTGAGAAAAGAGCACGTCTCCGGTGGAGCATTGGGCCTGTTCATGATTACAGACGCTGAAGGCCATGTTGTCGCCATTGCGACTCAGGTCAATACGGATATGTTCCGGCTTACCGGTGAACTGAATCGGTCGCAACCACATGACATGACGCAGACGGCTGACGACATATTCTTCCGGTACTGACAACTGCGCCGCCGCCCGTGCCATTTCCAGATAAGCGACCCCGGGCAGAATCGGCTGCGGCCCCTGATTTTCAACCTGATGATCACGCAGATAAAACTCATCGCCGGTCAGATATTTTTCAAACCGTTGATTGACGATGGTGGAGATGTTTCGATCCAGCAATGGATGCAGCCCCATCATCACCGGCTGCGAATCCGCTTGTGCCTGCTGTACCCAGTAACGCTGCCGCTGCAATGGCTGCGATGGGAAACTGATACGGCGCAGCAGCGCAGACCCGGACACGCCCAACACCGCCGGATAACAGGCCGGCCAATCGATATTCAGGCTGGCAACCCAGGTTTTGGCAAGGGTGTGAATTTCCCGCCGCTGCAACAGTGATGTCAACAACGCCGACCGGGTGGTGGCATCGAGAATATGGTTGAGCTGCTGTTCTTTGCCACGGCTGCTGCCGTGATAAACCTGTTCCGCCTGCCCATGGGTTAGCCAGCTATCAAGTTTGCCGGCGAGATCTTTATGGTCGCGGGCGATGACGGCCAGGCGCTCATCCCGCTGTTCACGACCAACCATGGCGCTATAACACAGGTTGATGAAATGAGTTCTGGCCGCTGCACCGCTGGTTTTTTCAACCTGCGAGTGCAGCCATGGGCTGAGCGTTTCGACATAGCCCTGCAAACGTTCATGGGAATCCGCCGATAAAACGAACAGCTGATCACCGGCCACTGTCGATACCATTAGTTCCGGATCAGAATAGTGTTCCAGCAGTATATGGGCATTGGCACCACCGGCACCGAATGAACTGATCCCGGCCCGCAGCGTCGTGGCGGAGGGTGCCGGTAGCCATGACTGCGGCTGCTGCGGCACATAAAAGCGACTGTCGGTCAACGGCAGATTGGGGTTCAGTGCACTCGAATGCAGCGAAGGCACAATCATACCGTGCTGCATTTGCAGCAGTATTTTGGTGATACCGGCAATGCCAGCCGCCGATTCCAGATGACCGATATTACTTTTTACCGACCCCAGAGCACAGCCGGGACCGCTTCCGTCATTCAGGCCATAGGCTTTGTTCAGTCCCGAGAGTTCAATCGGGTCACCCAGTGCGGTACCGGTGCCATGGGCTTCGACATAACTGATACTGCCAGGCTGCCAGCCACTGCGAGCCAGAGCCTGAGCGATCACATTGGCCTGCTGGCGTTGATTCGGCACGGTAAAGCCACTGGTTTTACCACCATGATTCAAGGCCGAGGCTTTGATGATGGCATAGATATGATCACCCTCGGCAATGGCCTGAGCAGCGGATTTCAACAATACCGCCCCAACCCCTTCGCCGGGGACATAACCGTTACCGCCTTCACCAAAGGCCCGACAACGGCCGTCGTCTGACAAAAACTGCTGCTGACACAACTGCTGATATTTGGTTGGATGTGGCGCGACATTCACACCACCGGCCAATGCATAGTCACAATCGCCACTGCGAATACTCTGGCAGGCGAGATGAATCGCTGACAGCGACGACGAACACATGCTGTCGAGGGCCATACTGGGCCCATGAAAATCAAAGCAATAGGACACCCGATTGGCAATCGAGGAAAACGACGCCGTGGGTTTGCCGAGCTGCTGCTGGGCTTCACTGACCTGCAATAATTCATAATGGCCCCACATCACGCCAACGAAAACGCCGACGGTGTGGTGCAGTAGTGTGTCGCGGGTATAGGCGGAATCCTCCAGACATTGCCAGGCGGTTTCCAGAAACAGCCGTTCCTGGGGATCAATGATTTCAGACTCCCGCCGGGTCATACCGAAAAACTGCGCATCAAACTGATCCACCTGATCCATGAAGCCGCCCCATTTGCTGTACACCGATCCCTTATGATGACGGTCAGCATGATAATAAAGCGCATGATTCCAACGTTCTGTCGGCACTTCACGAATACAGTCCCGGCCCTGATAAAGGTTGCTCCAGAACTGCTCCAGATTATCAGCCAGAGGATAACGGCCGCTCAGACCGATGATGGCAATATCATCGTCTGCATATTGATTCCGGGCAGCTCTCCTGACCGGTTCAACCAGTGCGGCGGCCAATTTGCGGTGAGGATGCACGGCCATTTCCGACATGGTTTTGGATGTCGCCGGGACAGGTGCATTAATGACCGTTTGTGGTTGTCCGGCCTTGAGATCCAGCAAAGCCTGAACCAGATCGGCCAGGGTGTGACATTCATAAAACCACAGGCGTGCCGTCAGTCCGTGATCGTCCTGAATCCGGCTGGTCATGCGCTGCAGTTGAATCTCATCCAGCGCCAGCGCCGACAGTAAAGTTTCGCGCTGCACCTCATGACCGCTCACTTCAGCGATGAGCGCAGCCAGATACTGGAACAGCTCGTCTGCCGGGTTGAGGTCAGTATGCGACGATACAGCATCAGAAATGTCCGGCTCTTCGATTGTTGCCGCTGACTCATTCGTGCCAACCGCCGTCGTGCTTTCGATAAGAGGGCCTTGCGTCAGCAGTCGGACCTGGACATCGTCAGCATGATACTCAACCAGATATTCCGCCAGGGCGGCAATGCTCGGATATTCATAGAACAGGGTTTTGGAAACGTCTTCGCCGAACACAGTTACCAGTTTTTCATTCAGCGCCAGTACCATGACCGAGTTGACACCATACTGTTCCAGCGAGGCGTCGAAATCGATATCCGCCCGGGTCACTTTGGTGACTCCGGCAACCTGATCACGCAGGTAAGATCTCGCCGCCGTATTGAGACGATCTGAAGATGCCGGCCCGCCAGAGACTTCTGGTTCCATAGTTTCCAGCGGTGTCGCCGAGGATGAAGCGGTCAGAGTTGAACCGGCCAGTTGTGCCGCTGCCTGGGGAAAATTCTCCAGCAGATATTCCGTCACTTCCCTGATGGTCTG
Organism: Gynuella sunshinyii YC6258; assembly: GCF_000940805.1. Lineage (GTDB taxonomy): Bacteria > Pseudomonadota > Gammaproteobacteria > Pseudomonadales > Natronospirillaceae > Gynuella > Gynuella sunshinyii. The sequence goes on from NZ_CP007142.1 coordinate 5,427,973, forward strand.
ATGCTCATAAAACAGGGTTTTTGGCACCTCGTCGCCAAAGACTTCGGCAATCTGTGCATGAATCGCAAGCACCATTACCGAATTGATGCCGAACGATTCCAGGGCATCATCGGGTTGCAGATCCGCACGCGGGATGCGGGTCTGGGCGGCGATGAGTTCACTGAGAAAGTTTTCTGTTGCCGGCAGCACGGTGGTTGCAGGGCTGGTCGCAGGGCCTGCTTCCGTCGGTGCCGGTGCAGTTTGAATGACCGGCTTGGATGGTAACGGTTTTGCCGTCGTCGCTTTGGCGGCGGCAAACAGTCCTGCCACCGCCTGAGTGACAAACTCTTCAATAAACGCGACCCGATTGCCATCAACATCACAGATATGAATGTCATAAGACTGTTGAATATCTTTTCGGTCTTCACTGCGCGCAGTCACCCACACCAGCAGCTGTGCCGGTAGCGGTGCTAACAGTTGCAGCCGGCCCATACTGACGGGGACCGGAATGCCGGCCGGCTGGTACGCATCACCACCGATCAACAGCGAGGTCCGCAGTACTGCATCCATAATGGCCGGATGCAGTTGGTAATCTTCCCGAGTGTCTGCCACGGCGGCCGGAAGCGTCAGTTCCGCCAGTGCCCCGGTGGCATTGAAATGTAATTGCCGGAATGGTTTGAAACGTTCACCCAACTGAAAACCAAGGGCAGCGAAATAATCGTTGACCCGGGTTAACGACAGGCTCTGCATCTCATTACGGAGACTCGCTACCGGCACGGATTCTGCGCTCAGAACAGCCAGATCCAGCTGCGCCTGCAATCGCTCCCGCGCTTCTGATGCGACCGGCATAAAACCATAACCCCCCCGACAGCAGAGCAATGACTGCTCGCCCTGCTGGCTGAAGATTTCAAATCCCAGTCCGTACTCGTCGGCCGTCACAACGATCCGCACATCGACCGGCTCGGCGGCAACCACCACCGGCCGCAGCCACTGGATATCATACAGCGCGTGCAGGGGTTGATCCGGCAACGCCCGCTGACCTGCCTGGTTGGCCATTTCCAGCAGTACCACACCGGGCAGCACCGGGTTTTCCGCGATGACATGATCCTGTAGATAAAATTCATGACCATGCAAGGTTTTTTGAAACCGGACTTCCGCGAAACTGGAACAGTTGTTGTCCAGCACGGCATGCAACCCGGTTGGACGTGAGTCTGTGACAGGTTTTTCGATCCAGTAACGCTGGCGCTGATAGGCGTATCCCGGTGCCGATACTTTTCGTCTTGGCAGGTCATACAGCGTTTTCCACGGAATATGACCGCCTTTAAGCCAGAATTCTGCCAGTGACCGGTTTTGCTGACCGGGCAACCGCAGCTGGGGATCAGGTTGAAATGCATCGCGATGGTTTTTATCAATGCGGCCAAACCAGATACCATCAGTCACACTTTGCGGTTGCTCAACAAATCGCTCCAGCCGGTTCATCAGCATGGTAACGGATTCAGCTTCCACCGCTAACCGCCAGTCATGTTCCAGTCGGCCGGTTTGTAAGGTATAGGCAAGATCGTGCAGATTGATATCGGGGTTACGTTGCAGGAAGTTTTTCAACTGCGCCGCCATCTCCAGCAGAGCTTCCTGTTTGCGGGCAGACTGGACGATCAATGCCGGGGCGCTGACGGGTGTTGCCGGAACTGCTGAGGCGTATTCCTCGATAATCACGTGACCATTGGCACCACCGGCCCCAAAAGAACTGATACCCGCCAGTCGCAACTGTTGCTGACCGTCAATCACCGGACGTTCCCAGGGCTGCAACTGCTGCTGGACGACAAATGGCGTGGCCGCCATATCGATGTGGGGGTTGGGCTGCTGACTGTGCAACGACGGCACCAGCATCTGATGCTGCATCTGCAACAGGACTTTGGTGATACCGGCTACCCCGGCGGCGGCTTCGGCATGACCGATATTGGATTTAACTGAACCGATGGCACAGAACTGTTTCTCAGTACTGCCGAACGCTCTGACCAGACCGTTGATTTCAATAGGATCGCCCAGACTGGTGCCGGTACCATGGGCTTCCAGATAACTGATATGGCGTGGATCGATACCGCCACGTTCAAACGCTTCCTGCATCAGGGCAGCCTGACGTTTTGGATTTGGCACGGTAAAACCGGATGTCCGGCCACCGTGGTTCACTGCGGTACTGCGAATCACACCGTAGATATGGTCACCATCGCGCTCGGCGTCTGCCAATGGTTTCAGGATGACAGCACCGACGCCTTCGGCCGGAACATACCCATCACCGCCCTCGCCAAAACTGCGACAACGGCCATCGGATGACAGGAAGTGCATGTCTGACAGCAGGTTGTATTTATTGGCGTGCAGCGACAGATTGACACCGCCGGCGATGGCCACGCGGATATCTCCCGCCGCCAATGCCGAGCAGGCCAGATGCACGGCAGTCAGAGATGACGAACAGGCGGTATCAAGAGTGATACTGGGACCGGAAAGATTAAAGAAGTAGGAAATGCGGTTGGCTACTGACCAGTAAAAAGAATGAGGCGTGACCCAGTCTTGCGGACGGTCACTTTCGACACCGTGCAACTGGTAGTCTCCCCACATGCAACCGGCATAGACGCCAACCGGATTGTCTTTTACATCCCCGGCTTTCTCGTCACTGCCGGCACAGAGCTGATCAGGATGATAACCGGCGTCTTCCACCGCGTGCGCCACAACTTCCAGGAACAGGCGTTCCTGGGGGTCCATTTTTTCCGCTTCTGAGGGGGAAATATTGAAGTACAGCGGATCAAACTGATCCACCTGAGTCAGAAAACCACCCCACTTGCTGTAGCTTTTTCCCTGAACCGGTTCCCCAGGACGAAACACCTGAGTGAGATCCCAGCGCTGGGCGGGGATTTCCTCAATGCAGTCTTTGCCGGCTACAAGGTTCTGCCAGAAAGTCTCAAGTGTGTCCGCCTGCGGATAACGACCGGCCAGGCCAATAATGGCAATGGGAATATGTTTGGGCGGCGCTCCAACAACGCCAGAGAGTTTCGCCCGACGTTTGCGCTCACTGATTCTGGCGACAGAATGATTGACCGCATGAGCGACAGGTTTGTTCGCGTCGGGTGATTCTCCAATGTTCAGCTGATCGAGGCTGTCACGGTAATTTTCCAGCAAAAACTCAACCAGTTCGGCCATGGTCTGACATTCAAAGAACAGGGTTTTCGGCAGCCCCGCAAAGGTTTTTTCCATCAGATTGACAAGATTGAGCATGACCACCGAATCAAAGCCGTAATCCTGAAAGGTGCCGTTAGCACGAAAACGATCAGCATCGACATTCAGCGCTCCGGTAAACAGCTGCGCCAGATAATCAGGCAGCTCGTCGGCGCTGATACCACGCTGGTCAGCAGTCGCTGGCAGCTTAGCGGATAGAGTTGTCTGTTCGGTCACACAGCCGAGTACCGACCGTACTTTGTCGCTGTCTCCCGGTAGCACACCCACTTGATACACCGGCAATCGCAATGCGGTTTCAAGGGCAGCAATACCATCATGCGTCAGTAACGGAATAATGCCGAAGCTTTTTCGCAGCATTGCTTCCTCTTCATCCGACAGGGTCATGCCACCGTCTTTCCAGTACGGCCAGTTGACCGACAGTGTTCTGCCGGATCGTTCTCCACGCTGGTGCTGAAGGTTGCGAGACAGGCTGAAGTAATCCTCGAAACTGTTGCCATAGCCATAATCACACTGGCCGATATTGCCGAGGACACCGGTGACCGAGGAAAACAGAATAAAGCAGTCCAGTTCGTCTTCAGCACTGGCCTGATCAAGATTGGCAGTACCGTATACTTTCGGACCAATCACCCGGTCAAAGGCATCCTGTTGCTTGCGAATGATAAAGCTGTCTTCGATGACTCCGGCTGCATGCAAAATTCCGTGAATAGCACCGTGATCGGTACGAATCTGTGCCATTACCTGCTCAACATCATCCAGCCGGTTAACATCACATTGCAGGTATATGGCCTGTCCACCGCTGGCGCTGATATCGTTCAGCTGTTGTTGTTTGTCAGCATCGAGGGGGGCCCGGCCGGTCAGACAGACAGTGGCCTGATAGTGTTGCGCCAGATGACGGCCAAAAATAATCCCCAACGCACCCATTCCACCGGTGATCAGGTATACCCCTTTATGCCGGAAATCAGTTCGCGCAGATCCAGATGGAATCGGTAGTCCTGATAACTGTTGGGTGGCGTTGGCGGTTAAACCACTGCGCAGGTCGTTGAATGCGCGCCCCCATCGTTGCCCCTGTTGATAGACGATATCGGTCTGCCGGTCCTGGCTGGCGAGTTCTACCATCAAGTCATCGACATCAATGGATGCTGCCTGTACCACGACCCCGGAATAGCCCGGTTTTTCAATACTCAGGGTTTTATAAAAGCCACTCAATCCCTGTAGTGCCGGTTGCATAAATGGCGTTTCACTGGCGACCCATGATACCAACCGCAACTTTCGACTGAGTGGTATTAATGCCTGGACCAGTACAAAAATGCTTCGTATGCCATGGTCCACTGTCTGCGTGAGAACGACGTTGTTTGGGTTGGCAGGTAGATGAATGACAAATTCGGGTTTGATACCTTGGGCTTTCAGCTGCTGAATCAGCGCTTTGGCATCGTCCGTGCTAGCCGCGCCGAGACGATACTCCGTGGTTGAGATTGCTTCATAGCCATCTGCAAAGGTTACGGTCAAACAGTTCAGCCCGGCCTGTGTCAGTGTGGCAATCAGATGCGGGTGATCGGAAGCTGCGCCGTCCACCAGAAGCAACGCATGTTTACCGTTCAGATCCGCTCGGTTGGCCGTAGTATCAGCGGGTACCCATTGCGGTACGTAATAGCCTTCGCGGTTATCACTGCTGATGTCGGCCAGTCGCTCCAGTTGGACATCAACATCTGAGTCTTGTACCACCTCGTGATCCCGCTGGACGTTAACGGTTTTCATACCGCCATTGAGTGTCATGCCAAGCAGTTCAACCGCGAGTCCGGCAGTGCCATCCGGCTGATGGTTGAACATGCGGATATCAAATGTTTTCAACGCGCCGGAGCGCTCCACCTGGTTTACCGATACGCTTGCGTGTCTGGCCAGAGGTTCATGGATCTTCAGGGTATTCAGCAGAAACGGCAACGCAACCGTCAGCTCAATGGGTTGCACTAATGCCTGCTGCAAGGTCTCCACACCGTAATCGTTCAACTGCGCCAGCAGTACGGCAACCTGTAGCGCGCAATCCAACATCCCCGGATGCAGATAGTAAGGATCCACCGCCAGATGATCTGGCAATACCACCGTGGCCAGGGCCGAAGATTGCGACAGCGTGACCGATTCAATGGCCCGGTGACCGGGACCATAATTCAGTCCACTCTGGGTCAGTAACTGATAAGTCTGTTGAGCATCGAATGTCGCCTGTTCGTCGGCTATCTGCGCTATCGGGGTAATGGTTGTTTCCGTACGCGCAACCGGCAAGGCGATACCACGGCAGTACAGATTGCCGTCACCGCCGGTGACTTCAAATTCAAGTTCAACCACATTGGTCCGGGTTTCCAGTGGATACAGATGCAGGCGCAGTACTGACACCGATGCGCTGTCAAACGGACGCAACCAGTTGATATCTCTGAGTTCGATGCGGCTTGTTGCCGGTAAATTCCCACCCAGAGACTGTTCCAGCCCGGCACGGACCAATTCCATATACGCGGCCGCCGGCAGAATTTTCCGCCCGGCTACCTGATGGTGATCCAAAAAAAATTCTGTGCCGGTAAACACCGACTGAAATGCCTGACAGTCAAAATCTGAAATGTTCTCATGCAGCAACGGATGCAGGGTTCGTTGTTCATCTGCCGGAACCAGAGCCTGCTGTTTCAACCACACGCGGGTTCTGGCAAAACGGTAACCTGGCAAACTGATTCGTCGTGCCGGGGTTTTGGCAAAGACCGGCTGCCAGTCCAGTGTGCTTCCTTGCAAATACCGGGTCACCAGTTTGTTCAGGGCTTGTAGCAATTGAGGATCTGATGGTTTTTTTCTGGCACTGAACACACCAGGTAATTGATCGGTTACCGATGCATCCGCCGATTCAACGTTCGGTTGTTCAATCGGTTGCTGCAAAAATGCCAACAATTCTTCGACGGAACGGACAACTGCCGCATCACGATATTCAAAATGGTCACGGCCCACCGTCAGGGTGTAACTGACATCCGCCAGCGAACATTGGTCCTGCTGTTGTTCGATCCATCGGTACAGTGTTTGTTTTAGAGCGCTCAGGGCAGTCTCGGTTTTGGCAGAAAGACAGACAGGCCAACCCGGTAGCATGCGAACCGCCTGGCGGCGACCCGAGGCTCGCGGCGCGAGATATTGCTCCAGTACCACGTGAGCATTGGTACCTCCAAAACCAAAGGAGCTGACTCCGGCCCGTAATGGCAATGGGGTACCGTGTTCATCGTTTATCGGCAACCAGGGTTGATTCTGGGCCAGCATGGCAAAGGGCGTCTGCGCCAGACTGATACGCTGGTTTAATTGTTGAAAATGCACCAGCGCCGGCAGCATCTGGTGACGCATGGCCATGAGGACTTTAATGACACCGGCAATACCCGCCGCGGCTTCAAGGTGACCGATATTGGCTTTGACCGAACCGAGCCAGCAGCTCTGTTCGGGTAGCTCAATATTCTGACTATCAGCCAGTTGTCCGAACGCTTTGCACAAACCGCGAAATTCTATCGGATCACCTTTTGGGGTTCCGGTGCCGTGAGCCTCGACATAATTAACCGTATTGACCGGCACACCGGCGCGATGGTGCGCAGCGATAATGACGTCTGCCTGAGCATCAGGGCTCGGATATGTCAGGGTATAGGTATCACCACAATGGTTGACTGCGGTACCACGAATGATGCCGTAAATCTGGTCCTGATCTTTTTGCGCACGCGCCAGTGGTTTCAGCACAATGACACCCGCGCCCTCGCTACGAACATAGCCATTGGCACTGTCGTCGAAAGTACGGCAGGTTCCCGTCGGTGACATCATACCCATCTTGGAAAACGAAATGTGCCGGGTCGGGGTCAGAATCAGATTGATACCACCCGCCAATGCCAGTTCACAATCATCAAACTGTAAGGCCTGTATGGCGCAATGAATGGCATTCAGTGCTCCTGAACAGGCGGTATCGATGGCCAGGCTCGGGCCTTTGAAATCAAAAAAATGAGAGATCCGGTTTACGATGATGGAGCCGGCGTTACCGGTGGAATGATGGGCTTCGATGGATTGGTGGCCGCGTTCCTGCATTTCCTTGTAATCGTGGTTAAAGGTGCTGACCACCATGCCGACTTTTTTGCCCTGCAAGGTTGAAGGGGCAATGCCGGCATCCTCAAGACAGGTCCAGGTCAATTCCAGCATGATCCGCTGCTGAGGATCCATCGCTTCCACTACGTGAGGAAGCAGACCGAAGAACTGGTGATCAAAGGCATCCACATCACGGATAAACCCACCCCAGCGACTGTTGGTCTTATTAGTCTCAGTAGCAGGATCGCCCCAGAATTGTTTCCAGTCCCAACGGTTTTCCGGCACTTCGGAAACCATTGAACAATTCCCGATAAGATTGTTCCAGAACTCAAACTGATCTTCTGAACCGGGAAATTTACAGGCAACCCCTACAATTGCGATATCCATGTACCATGACCTTTTCTGCGACTGACTGACGTTATAACAAGGTGGGCATTTGCCCCTGGTTTCATCACCGACATTGTTAAAAACTTCTTTAATTCTTTTTGATTTCCGGAATGTCGTTGACGTCTATCCATAGCGCGACCGTCTTTTCGATACCTACCTGTATGACCTTACCAGCACCCAGGCGACGCAGGCGTACTCCGAGCATTTTCAGCAGCCGCTCACCCGCCAGCGTAGTAACCGTCACATAGCTGCGAATGCCATGCTTTAAAGCGAAATCGCGAAATGAAAGTACCAGGTCAACAGAGATATCACCGATGCAGCCATGAGTGGGTTTTGCGGCGCCCTTACGCACCACCAGGCGACTGATCTCCCAGACCTGGCGATGTCTGGGAACCGACTCACCCTGTAACATCACCGGAAAAACATCTTTCAGCATATAACTTCCAAGTGTCGGTAATGCCCTCCAACAGCCCTGCACCCGACCTTCGTCATCTTTTATAGCAATATGATATGGCTGCAGATCATCAAAGCAGTCACGTTCTCTGCCATTATCAGCGACGACTTCCCAATTAAGGCGATTAACAAATGCTTCATATCTCAACTGAAAAACATCGGCAAACAATGATGATTCAAATGAGTCTTTTTGTTCCTGAGCGACGACTATTTTGGCCATTAACAATACCTTCCCATACACGGCAGATTACCATCAGATAAAAATGATGATGTGATTTTGACTAATGTGAAAATACTGCGGTTTCACAACCACACAGAATCAAAGATCCCGGTTGGTTATGCGGAGTGACTATATAGAAAGCATATGTTTTATCATCTGTCAGAAATGACAGTGATCTGAGGCAGGCCTTTTTACTCGGCGTTTCAACCGTAGAGAAACCACAAAAAACAATGACAACACAATGTAAAATGGCAACAGAGGGGCAATATGACGAACAGCCGCCGAAACTGTCTGCCGGTTATTATCTGGTCATCAAAATACACCTGTAACATTTTCCACTATAAATTTCGTTACCAGAACCTATCATTGGCTCACCTGTCTTTATTGGATCTGCTAATACTTATTGAGTGATGAAATGATAAAGCGTGCAAGGGGATGTGTAATAACCGTGAATCCCTGAATCCGGATAACAGATTGAATCCGGAACATCCACAGGGCTCAGCCATTCATAGCGTCAAAAACTATTACAGAACGAGCAGTTTTAGGATGTTTGAAGTAAAAGCTCAGAACAGAACCTTGTTCTGACTTTGAAAATATGACCCGCAGAGCCTTATTTACTGCGAAAAAAAAGACTCAAATAAATATTGGAACCTCTAAATAACGTCGGTGAGGAAGCCAGGAAAAAGCAAACGATCTGTTAAAAAATCGGTGGTTTATAAAACATAAATAACCAGTTTGAGCAGATTGTTAATGCCGGATTGGCGACACAGACTGCTATTCAGAAATTCCTGTTCATAAGGACTATCCCACTTAATGTTTATTAGCGAACATATCACCAATGCTCTGAACAAAGCCAAAAACCTGTCTCCACGTTCGGGCATCGCTTGGGTATTACTTGACCGCAACAGAAAGCTGCTCTGCAGTCATGCCACGACCCCCAGCCATTTGTTGACCCAAACATTGATTCAGGATATTAAAAATCACAGCAGCAGCTGCACTGCGCTGTATCTGTCCCTGCGACCAAGTCAAAGTATTATGGACGTCAGATCACTGGTAAAAATTATCGATAGATCTGTCATAGAGGAAATATATATTGGTCATGATACCGATACTGAAAATACATCCAGATTATGGATAGCATGGTCTGAAAAATGGTCTGGCAGTATTCATTGTTTGCCGCATACAGGACTGACCGACAAACTGGCACTGGGCATAGAAAAAGGAGAGTCTTCAGGACTTCCGTGGCTAAATGCTGTGACAGCGGCAAACTTCTATAATGCAAGTATTGAGCTGAACGAGTTAGAGGATGAGTTCGGATTTTTAAGCTATTTGAATGAAGTCAGCCGGCAAAGTCAGACGATCATTTGCAGTCAATCGCAGAAAAAAATACTGCCTTTGCTACCGGCCACCGGTTTCGATAAAAAACCGCTGAATATTGTTCTGGTAGATCATGAAGAAGCCATACTACCTGTTTTAAAAAATGATATTAAGCAGGCCGTTTTCAGCACGCTGATATTTTGCGACATGCAGATGTTGGCCTACCTGTTAAACGAAGTGCTGGTAGATGAAATCACATTCCATACCAAAGCCGCTGATCCGATCATATCAGACGCGGATACTGCTCTTCCTTGTATACATTCCCGAAAACAGGCGTTTTCAAAACTGAACGATTGGCAATTGCAGTCCAGTTCAATCATCGGCAATTGCAATCAGATCAGACTATTCCGCTCGCATTCACTTTCCGTATCCGATAACACTTCAGAGACTCGGCTTAATTAATCCATAAGTGATTGCTTTTGCAACCGCGTGCTGGCGATTGGAAGCTCCCATTTTTCTGGCCGAACAGGAAAGATGAAAAACAACTGTTCGTTCAGTAATACCTAGAATCTGGGATATTTCCCAGGTGGTCTTACCTTCACACGCCCAGAACAGACACTCAAGCTCTCTGGCAGAGAGCTTAAAGGCTTTGGGATCCTGATCCATGGTCGACTTAATACGGTTATAGGCGTCGAACAACCAGTTCGAAAACACCTGTACTTCCGTCAAACCTTTATTCAAACGTTCATCGACATTATCTAAATCACGGGTGGCGAGGCTGAAAATCACAATTTTTCCGTTTGGCGACCGAATTGGAATGGAACAACCATTCACCAGCCCGGCCTCTCTGGCCATCTCCAATATTTCGGATCCTTTGGCATCGATGTATTGCTCAAGCTGAACCAGTTTATCCCAGCGGACCGGTGCAGTGTTTTCAAAGCAGTACTTTACGACTGGATCATTTCTGGCCATATCCTCTTTGAAATAACGGGCCATCCATTCCTTTGGAAAGTTGGTGATAGTTTCCAGTTTCGGAGCAGTCAGAGATGTCAAAGTACAAACGACAAACAGAAAGTATTCAAAACTGCTTGCTTGAGAAAACTCAAAACAAAGACGCTCCAGATCCTGAGGCGAATCACAAGATTCGAATTTATCTAACAAGTTATCACTTAAAAACAAAGACACGCGAGCTGACCTCCCAATAATCATCTTGTGTCTATACAACTAACCTGGCTCATGAATGTCCGCCACCTGAAAACCAAATAGCGGATCATCGGTATTTACACCCTGGCAGGAATCCGAAATTATTCATTGTGAAGGATAATTTCAAAACCATTATCCAAGTTTCATATGAAAACATTCCAGGCAACTTTTCAGAGCATATACAAAAATTACCGATGCAAGCGAAATCATTCTGAATTCCATATCAGGGTCATCACTTTTCATTCACACCACGGCAGGACATCTGTGTTTCATAACCAAAATGAAACGGATACCTGACAGCTAGATCAATAGTTCGTACACTATTTTAATTATAAAAATCCAATGCAGCATGCAGAAGTAAGCAGTAGTAAAAACACTCCGAACTCTGTTCATCAACCTCTGTCACGCACTCGACAGTTCAAAATTTCAGGAACATCGGACCACGCTACATTTATCAAATTATTAACCTGCCAAGTATTTATGTCGGGTTAATAGTGTGATGCAGGGATGCACCAAAGTGTCGACCACACCATTGGCCATAGCCCATGCGAGCCTCGACAAATCAAGCGGTCCGACGATTCGGTTTTTTGCACAACACCGCCAGATTTCTCGGGGCGACAATTAAACAGATCAGGACGATCTATTTAATTACTAAGTTAATATCAAAACACCAAGGAGTTTAAAAACAGCTGACTCGCATACAACGGGGTGTCAATTCTGCCTGTATTTTCATCGTAAAAAATGTCTATTCTTCCCTGTTCTGACATTTTCGAGAAAACATATTGACTGCAAATTTCCAGGCAGCATTCCCAAAACATGAGCATGGCTCATGTTTTGGGATTTTTTAGGTTTCAGAAAACTTTAATACTTAACACTATAAATATTAAATTACTCTGAAATTACAGAATCATTTCAGACATTTTCAATAGTGCCATTTTTACCGGCACAACAATAGAACTTTGAAGAGTGGATTTTTATTTTCATCCTAAAGTATGAGCTTAATATTCCATACTTATTTAAAGTAGTGTTTTAAATCTTGATAATTTTATCTTAAGGAATACATGAAATTTTCAGCTCCATAGCTCATCAAAGATACTGAAATCATGTTAAATCCATAAAAATCCACAAACCCGTTCCATCATACTTCAAATCATCAAACGCACCATTTTAGATCTATAAAATATGTATCCTTTATGACGAAACAGACAGATAGGGAAAATTTCTTACTTATGGTTATTGGTCAAATAAAATATGTTTTTTGCGTCGGCAAATGATGCCTTAACAAGCTTCTGATTTTGTTACTGAAGCAATGAATCAATCCGTCGCAAGCAGATTTGCGTCACTCTACTGGTCAATGATCAGGATACAGAATGTCGACAGCCTCAAAAGCAAGACAGCAGTCAAACACTTTGTGGCAGAGAAATCCATACAATCAGTCAGGCTCAACCGACATACCGACATACCGACATACCGACATACCGACATACCGACATACCGACATACCGACATACCGACATACCGACATGAACTTTAACCAAATATCAGCCCCCCAGCCAACGGACAAAGACCCTTCATCTATAGAATTATCATCATAACGATTTAAAAGAGAACGGATATGACTACCGTCAATGAGACTATCTATATATTTTTAGTGTATTCCCCGGTATTACCTACGAAACCTCATCAGCGGCTTTGGCAATCGTATCAAAACTGACCCGTACGACAACTCAGATCTTTTTTTTCGCAGGACTTTTCCGACTCAAAAAACAGGCCATGCCAAATAGTAATTATGATACTAACACCATCTATATTCATGTTGGATTAATAGACGATCTGATTATAGACCGGCATTGTCGTTGAAACGCAGTCAACTCTAATGTTAGTTATTGCTGAAATAATAATGACTATTATTAAAGCGGCCAATATTTGTTGTTCGCTTTTAGATGGATACTGCCAAATGAGCATCAGAGTGATTGCAATAATCTTTTTGACTGCCGGGTTGATCAGATTCAGAGCAGTCATACTCAGCAGGAACCTCTGTAGAATTTCGGCTGGCAAGCCAGGAAAAGGCAAAAACCTGTAACCAATCCGCCAGTATCAAAGTTGGCTGGCTCCGGTGTTTACCGACTGTGACGAAGTGTGAGCTGAGCCAGAGGCGGGAGTTTATGAGACAGAAATAATGGGCTTGAGAAGATTTTCAACGTCGCACCGGTGTATTCAAACTCTTGTACTAACTTAACGGGGAAGCAGGCTGTCATCGATATTGTTGCACAGGCAACGAGGATATCTTCGTTTATGCCTGACACATTCATAAAGTTAATATAAGCTGGATCAATCATGAACCACCTGAAAAATGTCCTGACTGACAAACTTGAAACGATGTTTGGCGTTCAGAATCTACCTTCACCGGTTGCAGGCGGCTCGTCGCTGTTCTTTAATGGCATTGAGTTCGCCCACTTTCATAATGACTTTGAACTTGATTTAAAGTTAACAAGGAAAATTATTTCGCAACAACAGCTCACGCACCCGACTGACTCAATATTTCACCCCAAACGGTCGGCGAACTCTCAATGGATAGAGCTGAGATACGAAAACCTTGAGGATGTTGATAAAGTGGTTGAGCTGGTAAAGCTGGCAATAAGACAACTGCCGGGTAGCCCCCCTCGTACCCGAAAGTAAACAAACTCTCCAGCCCAGGGTATCTGCCCACAGTTCATGACCCGCGCAGTTATTGTCCAGACGAGGATATTATGAATATTAAGCACATCAACTCACTCTCAATCCTCTGCCTGCATCGGCGTCTGACTCTCCCGGAGGTCGGCAGTTGCAGCATAGACTGCTGTGGAAAAATCCACGAAGTCCTGGTAAATGCCGATCTGAGTGCGGCCGGCCCATGACACTTTGTTTTTCATAACCTGCCAGAGGATACCAAAACCATTTTTGATGTTGCCTACTGCCAGCCGGTTACAGATGTTCATCCCGGTTCTCTGGAGCACGACGTGCAGTTCGAAAAACTGGCCGGCTTTCATTGCGCCAGCACGACATTCCAGGGCAGGCTTGCGGGGATATTTGCAGATGGGTACCAGCCTCTGATTGAGCAGATTCGATCAGCCGGTCATATATTCACTGGCGAAAGCCGGGAAATCTATCATGAATGGTTTGGCCCGGATTCTGAAGATAATGTCATTGAAATTCAGTTCGGTATTGAAATGAAAAGCTGATGATATACCGGCATATACGGTCCGCTCATAGCATGCTCCAACCTGCCAGGATATGGCCCCCTCACTGGTCCTCGCGACTGCCCAGGAACGGGCAGTCGGTAGGCATTAACGGGTTCTGAATTGATCCACCAGGGCAGTCAGCTGAGCAGCCTGTTCCGTAAGCTCATTGGCAGCACTGGCACATTTTTCAGAAATATCACTGTTGTAGTGAGTAACTTCATCGATCTGTTGAATACCCTGGCCAATCTGACCCATACCACTGGCCTGCTCACTGGATGCTGCAGCGATATCCGATACCAGACCCGACACCTCTGCCGCGCTGTTGACAATGATCTCCAGAGCGGCCGCGGTATCATCGGTAATCACCACACCATTACGGCTACGTTCCGCGGACTGGCTGATCAAGACAGCGGTCTGCTGCGCAGCTTCCGCACTGCGTCCAGCCAGTTGCCGGACTTCATCTGCCACAACGGCAAAACCACGACCATGGTCACCTGCGCGGGCGGCTTCGATGGCAGCATTGAGGGCCAGCAGATTGGTTTGTTCAGCAATAGTTTCGATAGCACTGATAATGTTGGTAATGTCCTGCCCCGATTGTTCAATTTCCTGCATGGCCCGCTTCAGGTCACTCATTCGGCGGTTTCCCTGGGTGGCTGACTGGTGGGACTGACCAGACAAAGCACTGGCTTTTTCTGCGTTATCTGCACTGTTTCTGATCTGCGTAGTAATCTGGTTAACAGTAGCACTGATTTCAGTCACAGCTGAGGCGGACTGGGTGGCCCCACTGGATAACTCATGGCTCATTTCCGCCACGCTGCCTGCTCGTTCACTGATAGCCAATGCACCATCCTTGATCTGACTGACCAATTGATTGAGATTGGCGACCATACGCTCCAGTGCCGTACCCAGTTGGTCGTGCTCAGACGCTTTTTTGACCGTCAGGGTGAGATCCCCCTGAGAAATTTTCTCCGCAACCAGTACCTGAGATTGCAGGCTATCTGCCATGTTATCCAGTGCACCGGCCAGCTGACCGACTTCGTCTTCGCTCAAATGTTCCATTCGCTGTGAAAAATCACCGGTTTCAATCATCCGCGCCAATTGTGCTGCCCGTTTTAACGGTCTGGCAATAGAACGGGCCGACAATGCCAATATGGCTAACGCCAGAACCGCAATTACAATTCCTACCGCCACCTGCACAAGAATATTACGTTCACTGCTGTTTTCTATTTCCCGGGCCAGAGCATTGACCCCGCTTAATACCACTTTCTGCGGTATCTGAATAAAGATCGCCCAATTTGTTTCAGCCTCGCCCACCCGTATTGGAGCCACCGCACGTACCGTATGATTTTCCGGCTCCAGATAGGCATCATCCGTTCCCTGATGCAGCAATGCTTCCACCACATCCCAGCCTTCTTCAAGAATAGTATTGAACGGCTGGCCGACCTTATCCGGTTGACCACTGTGAGCCACCAGTAACCCAAGCTCACTGACAATGGCGACTTCTCCCTGGCCGTCATAGAGGTCACTGTCAATCTGCTCACTCAGTTTCTGCAAAAAAGACAGGTCATAATCGACGCCGGTCACGCCATAAAACTGATCATTGGCGACAATGGGCACCGTCAGCTTCACCAGCCACCGGGTTTTATCTTTGACGGTCAACGGAATCGGTCCGGCGATACTTTCTTTACTCTGCTCTTTGGGAATCATGTACCAATCGTTCCTGGGCACGCCGTTGGGATACTTGGACGAACTCTCAAGTTCAGGTAATGGCACCACCTGGATGGAGCCATCGTCGCGAGTCCAGTAGGGAGCAAAGCGTCCGGTATCAAGGTTATTACCACGATCACCATTCATAAACCAGGCATCCTGACCATCCAATGCATCTGGCTCCCAATAGGTGAAGGTCGCATTGAGATCGGGTGAGGCGTTCAGCATTTCCAACAGGATACCGTTGACCTGATCACGTCCGAGAATAAGAGCATCACCAACATTCAGATTACTTTTCGATACCGAAAAAACATTCGCCAGTGTCCGGGCGGCATCAATTCCCCGATTCAACTTTTCAGAGGTCTGATTGACGTATCGATGAGCCAGATTCAGCAACCCTGCAAGAGCTTCATTTTCTACCTGGGCGCTGGCCTGATCCGATACCAGTTTCTGAGTAGCCAGGGAAGAATATATGCTGAATAAGACTAATACTCCGGCGGTCACCAGCAGGCAGGCTCCGCCAATTATCGCAATCTTGCTCTGAATAGACTTCAGTTTCATAACCCACATCTCTTGTTATTCCATCGGCACAAACCATGGTTTCACTGATCCGTTTTAAGATTTTCGTTCCGAAATATGTCAACTCTTAACCTTTGAGAATAGTTCAGTTAGCAAGATTCGCTAGTGAAAAGATGACAGAAACAGCCATCCATGACAGTTCTATGAAACAGACCAGTCCTGGCATCTGTCCCTCCCGAACCAGCAAATTTCTTCCACTGCATCGAGGTGCCGGACCACACCATTAGCCACGGTCAATGCAAGCCCCGAGAAAACAAGCGGTTCAACGATTCGGTGTTTCGTGTAACACCGCGAGATTTCCCGGGATGGCTACTAAAGAGATCAGGAGATCTGTTTAATTGCCGGGCTAATAGTAACAACGGCTATTTTCATTTCCATGCTGGTCCGGGCATTTTTCAGTCCCTAAAACAATATTTAAGCGGACTAAAACGACACCATAATTATAAAGCCATCCATCTGCAAAAGTAGCCGTCCACCATGAAAGCAGGACAGTGAACACCGAATCCTTACGGCGAAATACATGAAAATATTTCAAATTTAATTCTATCCGTGCATTTTCCGTTTTGAGGGCTTTTTCACAATCACTGAAAACCCAGTTCCATTAATATTTTGTTCTATGTCACATTCATATTTTCACCAATGCATACCAGTTCATAAAAACCAAATTGTTTTTCAAATTTATGAAGATTTCATGCAATTTACTGGTAACGTTCACAAAAAAAGACATCGACTCAATACCCAAATACCACAGGTACAAAAAATGAAAAAAATAATCCCACTCACCGCCGCGATACTTTTCGTAACAGCGTGTAATGATTCAGGATCCGAAACCGCTTCCGGTAACGGCCAGGATTCTATCTGGGGCTATAGCAGTACTGGTCGTAATCTGGTGGAAATCCAAACATCCAATGGTCAGACGATCAAAGCGGTCGACATCGACGGTATCGCTCATGTTGGTGACATGATGCTGGGCCGCACAGAAGATCTGTTACAACATGGTCTGACAGTAGCCGAAAACCAGGATCAACCTACCGCACAGGAAAAATCAATCTCCCGGGCAGCCACCATTTATCCATCTTCCGGTTTCAAATGGCCGGACGGAATCGTGCCATTTGCTCTGAACAGCAATCTGTCCAGTGCGGCCAGAGCGGATGCATTGAGTGCGATCAGTTACTGGAACACCAACACCAATGTCAAATTTATAGAACGTACCAATGAAGCCGATTATCTGCTGATCACCAACGGAAATGGCTGTAGTTCCTATGTTGGTAAAATCGGTGGTGCCCAGGCAGTCACCCTGGCATATAACTGTGGCATGGCAGCTGCGATTCATGAACTCGGACATGCTGTCGGATTTGAGCATGAGCAGACCCGCAGTGATCGGGACAATTATGTCAGTATTTACTGGGACAATATTCAATCTGGCATGGAATATAACTTTGAAAAGATAAATACCAGTAATCGCCACGATGTTGGTAATTATGATTACTATTCAATCATGCATTATCATGCCTGGGCTTTTTCGAAGAATGATCAGCCAACCATTCTGCCCAAACAGGACGACGTAGACCTTTACACCATGGGGATGGTATCAGAAATGTCTGCCGGTGACCTTGCCGCAGTCGCAGCCATTTATGGAGATCCCGGTAACGGTAATGACAATTCCGGAGACAATGACAACGATAATTCTGGAGATCCTGATCAAAATCAGGGTGAGCAATATTCCGGTCAGCTATCCGGTTCAAGAGCCACTAACATCCAGCCAAACGGTAACTGGTTCCAATATCAGGGTGGCACACTTTCAGCGACGCTGAGTGGCCCGGACAACGCTGACTTTGATTTATATCTGCAACAGTGGAACGGCAGAAGTTGGGTCAACGTGGCAATATCAGAAAGCTACAGCTCCAGTGAAGCCATCAGCTACGAGGCAGCCGCCGGTTACTATCAGTTTGTCGTACTGTCATACAATGGCAGCGGCAGCTATACCTTTACGCTTAAAAGATAAGCTGTTAACACAGCGGGAACGTTATGGCGGGTTGATATAGTGTAATGCAGGGACGCACCGAAGTGTCAGACCACACCATTGGCCATAGCCAATGCGATCCCCTGGAAATCAAGCGGTCCGACGATTCGGTGCCTAGTACAACATTGCCAGATGACTCGAAGCAGCCATCAAAGAAATCAGGATGATTTACTTGATTGCCAGGTTAACAAACTGCCCGCAGCAATATTGATCTTCCCGGACCTGGGGACTGGGAAGATCAGATTATCCGCAGATACACCATACTCTGGTTAATCAACTGATAGGCAATTTCACCAAATACCATCGGCCCGCGCATCTGGCCGGTGCTAACCCCTTCGAGCTCACCATAATAGTAGTTCAGTATGCAGTTACAACAGAAGGCGATCTGTCCTGAAGTATTAGGAATATGCTCAGCGAAAGCCTGCGAATACGAACCTATATTCCGTGCCAATCGATATTCCTGGCCATGGAACACAGGCGCATAAAATTTCACATAGTCGTCAGCAATTAATTGGAAACTGACATTGAGAACCGCTCCATCCCGATACTCCGTGACCAGTGGCAGTTGTGTGTCTATCTTGTTATTGCGCAGGTAACTGACCAGATCCGTTAACTGACCGTTAACCTCGACCTGGCGGGCGGTAAAACCTGATTCAGGAAAACACAACACATCACCATCACCGGGTTGAAATAAATTAACCGTTTCAATCGTTACTATGCGCTCTTCATCCACTTCCACATGCAGGGCAACAGCTTTATTGTCATACAGCTCACCGCTGGGTCCATACACCACTTTTGCAGTCCGGGTCAGCAGATCATGTACATCAACACCTGCTATCCAGCCGATCAGTGGTTGCAGGTAGATATTCTCAAACCCCGGAGCATCTTCAGCGAACCGTTTGTGCACCAGAGAATGGGCAGGAATAATCAGTAGAGTGAAGCCATTTTCGGGAGCTTCATTGCATATCTGGTCAATATTTCTGCTGTCGTAAATGCATAGCCTGGGTTCACGGCAGTCTCCAGGAAGATGATTGACGAACACCTTTTTCGGCTCATATTCGCCACCATTTTCGGCCATGAAATACGCGGTTGTTCCACCAATCCAGGAGCCTCGTGGTAATTGACGCAGCACCTCCTCATCACCAGCAATACTAAGCACTTCACCAGCCAGGATCATTTCAGCCGCCTGTTCCACCGTGACCAAATGCCCCAGAGTGATTTCTGGATGACTATGCTCCATCGCAACGGGAATTTGATTCATGCTCCGCCCTCTTGTTTTGTATTTTTTAGGCATGGCTGTATCTGGCGACAGCCATCATACAACGTTAACTATAGGCAGAAATTAGCAAGGGCTGTTTTTTTTTGAAGGAAAAATTTAAAAATGATCAGGTGAGGTACAAATTCGTAAACCTGGTAACTTCCAGCAGCCAGACAGATCACAAGACCTGTCTGGCGACAATATCAGTTAGCCAAACAAATATCAGACAGATAAAAACGGATAATCAATGTATCCCTTTTCACCCGCGCTATAAAATGTTTCCGGCTGAGGTTGATTAAGCTCAGTGTCTTGTTGCAAACGTTTTACCAGATCCGGATTGGCAATAAATAACACACCAAACGAAACGGCATCCGCTTTATTATCCTTTAACAATTGCTCTGCGGACTCACGATCCAACTGCTGGTTGGCTACGAACACACCGGAAAAATTCTCCCGGATAACTGGCGAAATCGGTTTTTCCACCTGCTGGGCTTCTCGTGCAAAAATAAAAGCGATAGAACGTTGGTTCAGCTGCCGGGCCACGTAAGAAAATAAAGCTTCCGGGTCGGAATCACCCATGTCATGGGAATCGCTCTGAGGTGCCAGATGCACACCCACTTTACCGGCTCCCCAGACATCAATCACTGCATCCACAATTTCCAATAACAGACGGCTGCGGTTCTCGATGCTGCCACCGTATTCATCAGAGCGGTGATTGGTGCTGTCCTGTAAAAACTGGTCAATCAGATAACCATTGGCCGCGTGAATTTCCACACCGTCAAATCCGGCGGCTTTGGCATTCTCAGCAGCTTTACGATAGATCAGTGATAGGTTTTTCACCTCTTCTGTCGCCAGCGCCCGGGGCGTGACATATTCTTTGATTGGTCGCACCAGACTGACATGACCGGCGGGTTTAATGGCCGATGGAGCCACTGGCAGCTCACCAAACAGAAAGAGAGGATCGGATATCCGGCCCACATGCCAGAGCTGCATGAAGATACGACCATCCGCATCGTGCACTGCATTGGTTACCTTCTTCCATCCTTCAACCTGCTCTTCAGACCAGATCCCTGGTGTATCAGCATATCCAACCCCTAAAGGAGTCACAGAAGTGGCTTCCGACAGAATCAGGCCGGCAGAAGCCCGTTGACGATAATACTGTACCATCAGCTCATTCGGCACACGTCCAGGGTTGTCTGCCCGGCTGCGGGTCAAAGGTGCCATGATGATGCGATTTTTCAGTTGAAAATCCCCCAACTGCAGAGGATCGTGAAGCATTGGCATAAATGTATCCTTGGAAAATTTAAGAACTCAAATAAGGTCCCGATCTTTAACGTTCAGGCCGCCGCGATATATGGGTTCTGTGTTCAACTGAAACAATACCCGCCGGCTGTGTTTATATAAAGCTTTCAAACAACTCCGACAATGACCATGGCAACAACCAAAATCAGTGGAGCCGGGCAGAAATTCGGCCACGGGGTTCAAAAAAACTGCCCGCTCACCTATGAAAATCTGCCTGACGCGATAGAATGCAACGCTCTTTTCACACATATGCAAGGCCAGGATGCTACTCGATACCACGATTGCAGTTGAAACTCCGGAGGGAGTGGATTTTACCGTGACACCCGCAGGCGTAGTGTCGAGATCACTCGCCTACACCACCGACTTCTTTATCCGCGTGCTGGTCATTGCCCTGGCCATGCTAATACTCGCTTTTCTGGGCGAGGCAGGAACCGGCATCGCCCTGGTGATTTATTTCCTGCTGGAATGGTTTTATCCGGTCTTCTTTGAATTGACCAAAGGTGCCACTCCCGGAAAAAAATGGTTCAAGTTGTACGTCATACATGATGACGGCAGCCCGATCACCTTCTCTTCATCGTTGTTGCGCAACCTGCTGCGGGCTGCCGATATTCTGCCGATGTTTTATCTGCTCGGCCTGATCAGCATGGTCTGCAATGGCCAGTTCAAACGCCTGGGGGATCTGGCCGCCGGAACGCTGGTGGTTCGAATGACTGCCATCAAAAACACCCCGGTCGAAACCACTTCTGGCGTCAAAGCACCCTCATTTGCCCTGACTGCTACAGAACAGCAGGCGGTGGTGCAGTTTGCTCAACGAGCGCAGGTACTGTCTTCCGCCCGTCGTCAGGAACTGGCCAATATTCTCAGCCCGGTTTTGAACGAACAGAACCAGCAGGCAGTCGAAACAATCGATCAAATGGCCAATTATCTGTTGGGCCGCAAACCCAGTGAACCAAACGATCCATCCACCTCCAGGGACGCTACGGAGTCATCGTGAAGCAGGAAGTATTTGAGCAACACAACCAGGCCTTTTGGCAAAGTTTCAGCACCCAGCTGGAAGAACTTGAACAGGGCCGCAAAGATTCTTTCAGACAATTTGCCAGTCATTACCGGCGTCTTTGCCAGCATCTGGCCATTGCCCGTCATCGTGGTTATTCCCAACACCTGATTATCTACCTCAATGACCTGATGCTGCGCGGTCATCAGATGCTGCACAAACGTCCCAGCCATTTCTGGCTGAGCCTGACTCATTTTCTGGCGGTTCAGTTTCCACACTCGATCCGTACCCAATGGCGCTATGTAATGGTCGCCACTCTGCTGATGTACCTGCCGGCGGTGCTATTGATCGGTGCCATTCAGGTGGAACCGGATCTGGTTTACCTGGTCGTCGATGCTCATCAACTGAGCGAATATGAATCCATGTATGACCCCAGTTCTGAATCCCTTGGTAAGAAACGGGAATCCTCAACGGATCTGCAAATGTTCGGCTATTACATACAAAACAATATTGGTATCGCCTTTCGGACCTTTGCCACCGGCATTGTCTTTGCGCTCGGCAGCATTTTCTTTCTAGTGTTCAACGGCGTGTTTTTCGGTGTGATCGGCGGTCATTTGACCGAAATCGGCTACACCGAAACATTCTGGACGTTTGTCATTGCCCACAGTGCCTTCGAAGTCACCGCAATAACTTTCGCCGGAGCGGCCGGCATGAAGCTAGGCTTCACGCTTCTGTCGCCAGGCGCCAGAACCCGTGCAGAGGCGCTGAAACAGGCGGCCCGGGAATGCATACCGATACTTTATGGCATGACCATCATGCTGTTGATCGCCGCGTTTATTGAGGCGTTCTGGTCATCCGATCACACCCTTCCGGCGACGGTCAAATACTCCGTTGGCGCGGCCATGTGGTTGATGGTAATCGCTTACTTCACGTTGGCCGGGAGAAGTGCGCATGAGCCCCGCTGATATAGTGTTCACCCTGCGCGCACGTGATCGTTACGAAGCCATCGACCTGGGCTTTCATCTTGTCCGCCGCTGGTGGCGGCAACTGTATCTGCTATGGCTGATCTGGATGGTTCCAGTGGCCTTCATCAGCTTTTGGCTGCTGCCGGAGCCATATTATGCCGGCCTGCTGATCTGGTGGCTCAAACCCATGTTTGAACGCAGCCAGCTGTATTTTCTCAGTCGCGCAGTATTCGGAGAAGTACCCGGCATCCGCGAGACACTGAGACAGACGCCCAAAATGCTGCGGATCCAATGGTTTGCCTCTCTTACATGGCGACGCCTGAGCACCACCCGCAGTTTCGATCTGCCGATCATTCAATTGGAAGGCCAGAAAGGTGCAGCCCGCAAGAAACGTTTAGGGGTACTGCATCAGGGACAGGCCGGCACAGCGGCTTCATGGCTGACGATAGTGGGCATTCACATCGAAAGCTTTTCCAGTTTTGCCCTGATTGCTCTGATGATGATGGTGCTGCCACAAAACATGGAGTTGGACTGGAAATACCTGCTGGATGCGACGTTTCTGCAATTTATCGCCACGGTCATTGCCATAGCGCTGATCGGCCCGTTTTATGTTGCCGGTGGTTTCGCCCTGTATCTGAACCGCCGCATCATCCTCGAAGGCTGGGATCTGGAACTCATGTTCCAGCAGATGACGCAGCGCATGCAGCCAGAACCACAACGACATAACACCGCAGGACTTGCCGGACTGGTGGCAGTGTTAGCACTCACTCTCATATTCAGCGCTGCACCAAAGCCGGCTCAGGCAGCAGAGCTGACTCCTGAAAGCGCCCGTGAAGACATTCAGACCATTATGCAGGGCCCGGATTTCCATACCCTGAAAACCAGCCGCATTCCAAAATTCCTGGATGATCGACAGAAGGAACAAAAAGAGCTGGATGAGCCCACCCCTCCGGACTTTGACTTTGACGGCTTCTCCGGTCTGGAGAGCCTTGCACTGATCTTCAAACTCCTGCTTTGGGGTCTGCTGATCAGTTGTATTTTGTCTGTACTCTACCGTTATCGCGATGCACTGTTGACCATCTCACTGCCGGCCCGCAAGAACAAATCCATCAGCGCGGCACCCACGCATTTGTTTGAACTCGACATTCGGGAACAATCACTCCCCGATGAACTGGTCACCGAAGCGGTTTCTCTATGGCAGCGCCAGGCCTATCGTGAGGCCCTGGCCCTGTTGTATCGCGGTGGCCTGTCACGCCTGGTCAACCAGCATGATCTGCGACTGAGCCGCGGTGCCACTGAAGAGGATTGTGTGGCTCTGGTAACAACCCGCGAAAGCCGTGAACTGAGTACTTACTTCGCTCAGCTGACCCAGGCTTGGCAGACCCAGGCCTATGCGCACCAGCAACCGGAGAGCGTGCTGTTCAACCAGCTATGCAAGCAATGGGATGCTCATTTTGGCCATCGTCAGGGAGAAACTCATGAGCCATAACCGCTTTCCACTTGGCGTCATACTGGCGATCATCGCAGCCGTGCTCGGGATCGTGGCTTATCAGAACCTGGAGTGGGTCGAAACGGAACACGATCTCGGCTTCAGCAGCAAAGCCCGACAACAGCCGTTTCTGGCGGCAGAACAGTTTTTGCAGCCCCAGGATATTGGCTTTGACTCCATAAACCATTTTCGCACCTTTGATGAACCGGACCTAGCCAGCACAATTCCGGTGGATGACACCATCATGTTGATGGATGCCTACGGGTCAATATCGGACAGACGCGCTGAGACACTGCTGACATGGGTCGCTGCCGGCGGCCACCTGATGGTGAGTACGGATAACCCCTACCTTAAGGATGTAGATCACGTCAGAGACCCGGTGTTTGATCTGTTTTCGGTCGAACGGATTCGTGGTTACGATGACTTCAATTCCGACCAGCTCGATACCCTCGAAACGCTGGACGACCTGACCGGCATGAACCTGATTGATCGCTGCGATGTCCTGTACGCTCAGGATACCTTCTCATTCAAAAACGATGACCATCAGGTCGAAGCTCATTTCATCACCGATGACAGCCTGGACGGTGATGGTGATGTATTCGGCGTGATTGGCGAACCGGGGCAATACCATATGCTGCAGTATCAGTATGGTGATGGCATGATCAGCTATCTGGTCAGTTTTAAGTTCTGGCAAAACAAAAACATCGGCTGTCTTGACCATGCCTATATTCTGGCCCAACTGGCACCGACCGCAGGCAACACTCTGCACGTGTATTACAACCACGATTATCCAAACCTGTTTGTGATTTTATGGCGCCATTTTTATGCGGTGGTGATCACCGCAACTATTCTGCTGATACTCTGGTTATGGTCAAGAATGAGCCGTTTTGGTCCGGTTCGCAGAGGGGAGCAGTATGCCCAGCGGCAAATCCTCGAACATATTCGCGCCAGCGCCGGATTTCTCTGGCGGATGGATAAAGGTGAATCCCTCATAGAGCAGACCCGGGCTGAGGTCCGGGGGTTGCTCAGACAACGTATTCAGCATATCGACCGGCTCAGTGAAGCCGAACAGATCCGCCAGCTGTCCCAACAACTGCGGATCACCGAAGACGCCGTCGCAGTGGCGTTATTCCAGCCGGCTCCAAAAGACCATGCCGGCTTTACCCATACCATCAGAGCGCTACAACATATCAAGGATAAATTATGAGCGACGCCCCTATTAATCACGCTATTGATCAAGAAGTCCAGGCTATCAGCGAACAACTGTCGGGCCTGAAAGCGGAACTGGAAAAAGCGATTGTCGGCCAGTCCGATGTCATCGAACACACTCTGATTGCCCTGATTGCCGGTGGCCATGTCCTGATTGAAGGCGTGCCAGGTCTGGGTAAAACCTTGCTGGTACGAGCGCTGGCCAAAGCTTTTCAGGGTAAATTCGGACGGGTTCAGTTCACACCTGATCTGATGCCCAGTGACGTGACCGGTCATTCCATGTACCAAATGGAAACCCAGACCTTCAAGGTCCGCAAAGGTCCGGTCTTCACCAACCTGTTGCTGGCGGACGAAATCAACCGGGCACCGGCCAAAACCCAGGCGGCGCTGCTGGAAGTCATGCAGGAGTATCAGGTCACTATCGATGGAGCATCGTTCGAGGTACCAACCCCGTTTATGGTGCTGGCCACTCAGAACCCGATCGAACAGGAAGGTACTTATCCGCTGCCCGAAGCTGAACTTGACCGCTTTCTGATGAAGTTGAAAATCGACTTCCCGGAACTTGAGCATGAGCAGGACATCGTCCGTCAGGTCACCGACCCTCAGGGTGCCAAAGTCGATTATCTGACTCGAATCAACACCATGACCACGCCTGAACAAGTGCAACACTGGCAACAGATTGCCTGGCAGATTCTGGCCGACGATGAAGTCATCGCCTATGCCGTCAGAATTGTCCGGTCCACCCGTGAATGGCCTGGCATCGCCCGGGGAGCAGGTCCGCGAGGCAGTATCAATCTGATTCGCGCCGCCAAGGTCCGGGCCATGATGGCCGGACGTTCCTTCATTATTCCTGATGATGTTAAAAAGCTGGCCCCCGCTGTGCTGCGTCACCGCCTGCTGCTGTCAGCGGAAATGGAAATCGAGGGTGTGGACGTTGATACGGTGCTGGACAGACTACTAGAAGAGACCGGGGCTCCACGTCAATGACACGACGCACGCTGCATCCCGGCAAACGCATGCTCCATGCCGGTCTGCTGATCATCACCGGACTGCTGTTGATACAGGGTTATACGCTGTGGAAACTGCCGGGCAGCTGGATACTGGCGGCTGGACAACCCATTAACGACACCTTGTTTTATGGCCTGTTGGCACTGCTCACTCTGGTCATTGTGATTCCGGCAATGGATCTGATGATGTCATGGCGGCTGCCACAGGCTCAGCTTGAACGCCAACTCAACCATAACCTGTCGATTGATAAATGGATCACTGTCACCTTAACCGTGGCCCATGACTTTCCACGCCCGGTGGAATTACAGCTGTTCGATCATGTGCCGGACAGTTGCGATTTTGAAGGACTGCCGGCAACCGTAACCGTCCAACCCGGTCATCGCAGCCTCGTCAGTTATCAGTTACAGCCCCGCCGTCGCGGTTCTCTGACCCTCGATCGCGTTGATGTGAAAGTGACTTCGCTGTGGGGCTTCTGGCAGTTACAGCAAACTCATCCGGTTGCAACATCTGTCAAGGTGTTCCCCGATTTCGCTTCTGTGGTCGATTATCAGCTGCTGGCAGTGGACCACCAGAACAGTCAGCTTGGTATCCATCACAAACAGCGCCGTGGTGAAGGCATGGACTTTCATCAGTTACGGGAATACCGGCGCGGCGATTCTCTGCGCCAGATCGACTGGAAAGCCACATCCCACCGCCAGAAGCTGATCTCCCGCGAATACCAGGAAGAACGCGATCAACAGGTCATTCTGCTGCTGGATGGGGGTCGCCGTATGCTGACCAGAGAAGGTAAAAGCTCTCACTTTGACCATTGTCTGAACTGCCTGTTGATGCTGTCGTATATTGCCTTACGCCAGGGTGATTCAGTCAGCATGATGAGTTTTGGCGCAGCCAATCGATATATGTCGGCCATCAAAGGTGCCAGTAATATCAACCGGCTGATCAACCAGTTCTATGATTTTTATCCGGACAAATCCGCCCCTGACTATCTGGAAGCTGCCCGTGAACTGATGCAGCGCCACCGCAAACGCTCGCTGGTAGTACTCACCACCAACCTGCGCGATGAAGACAGTGACGACATTCTGAATGCAGTGAAATTGTTGAAAAAATGCCACCTGGTGCTGGTTGCCAATCTGCGTGAGGAGAGTCTTGATCAGACACTGGCGCAACCGGTTCACAGTTTTGATGAGGCGGTTATCTATGCCGGCATCAATGATTACCTGCATGAACGTCGTCAATTGCAGAAACGTCTGCAGGCACAGGGAGTATTTTTTGCTGACTGTACGCCCAGTCAATTAACCGCTCAGGTCATTAACCGTTATCTGGCGATCAAACAGGCAGGGTATCTATAGGGGCTGTCGACAGCATGTGTGTCAGTCCCACATAAAAAAGGCCGCTCATGCGACCTTGGTAAATCTGACGATCTGGCCTGTCTGATGGCAGATCACGCTGCTTCCAGTGTGCTCTGCTCGTAACCGAAAACATTACGATACAACATTGAGAAACAGATAACGCTCATGGGTAAGGTCCAGATCAGACCAATGCCCAGCGGCAGTGCCGCGATCAGATTGATAAATCCCAGCACAATGAACAACCCAAAGACACTGAACCAGCGCTTGGTGATGGCCTTACGCGAGGCTTCCATCGCCTTCCACACAGACATTTTCTTTTCAACCACAAGCGGCATCGCCAGGTAATAGGCAAGACCCAGATAGATGCCCGGAATAATCAACAGAATGAACCCCAGGAATACCATCAGATATATGAGAATCAAACACAGAAAGATCTGCCAGCTTCTGCCAAAACAGCTGAACATCTGCCCTAAAGATGCCTCGCCACCAATAGCGTAGTGCAGGCCGATCATAAACACGCCCATTCCGAGAATCACGTTGACGAAGGCGAAGATCAACTGCAATAACACGAACACTCCGATGGATCCGGTTGATTTCAAAACCGACTGCATCAGGATGTTAAACCCGACTAGGACGAACATATAAATAATAGTGGCTAAATTGATCGTAAGCTTGGCACCCTTGGTTCTTTGCCAGGCTTCGCTAATCAATCCCCCTATCGTAAACTCGTAATTACCATTGATACCGTCTTCCAGTGAACCCCATTTTGGGCGATTGCCACGATCCGGCGTCAGATCTGCTTGCGGCGTCGAATATACATCATTCATTGTATGTGTCCTTCTGTCTGTCCATATTAGGGAATCTCTGAAATATGGCCTATTTTCGCGCAGGACGTTGTCAGCCCCAGTCTCACATCCTCATTTACGTCAGTAAACTGCGGTGTTGCGAGTGGTGCATCCTTACCTGCATCAAAACTATTCCTATTTTTCAGAGCCCCCTTAGCTCTTGAATTCCCGGAACTGGAAACCGACGAAGAGCTTAAACCATCAGTCAATTATAGCGTAAACAAACAGGCGGGAATTAAGGTCGTGAATTAGTCGCAGATCATATTTCGCAACCACATCATTCTGTCGAAAGCTTTAACCGGCAGATTTCAGCACGGTTATACAATGCATCGGTTTTATTCGGGAAAAGCTGTATCGCCACGGGCGTGATCAGCAGGGTTTTACCATCCACCAGCCCTACATAACCCGCCTGAAATTCAGCGACATAATGTCCCTGCCGCTGAGCCAGAAGATGTTCATCGGGCAACTTCAGGTAAGCCAGCAAACCATTACCCAGTTCATCTTCGATAAACCGTTCATGCCGGTACAAACTTAAGGCCTGAGTGGTTAACAGCAGAACCTGTTCATTACGAAAATAAAGCAACTCAACCGTTTGTCCACGAACGGACGCTAACCGGTTGTTGACGATAATGTCTGAAGAGGCAGTGAATATCATGAGGCACACAATGGTTTAGGAAATAACCACGGCACAATACCGACATCCAACCATAGGAGCAAACTGGCGGCAGTGTTATGATCCGCCCCTTTCAAAAAAACAGTAAGAGGAACATGGCGTTGGCGGGAAGCAGTTTATTGGCACTCATTGATGATATTGCCACGTTACTTGATGATATTGCGGTCATGTCCAAAGTCGCTGCCAAAAAAACCGCAGCAGTATTGGGCGATGACCTGGCCTTGAATGCCGAACAGGTGACCGGTGTCAAAGCTGACCGGGAATTACCGGTGGTGTGGGCAGTCACTAAAGGATCATTGCTAAATAAAGTGATTCTGGTGCCGGCGGCACTGCTGATTTCTGCAGTGGCTCCCTGGCTGATCACGCCGTTATTGATGCTGGGTGGTGCCTATCTGTGTTTTGAAGGATTTGAAAAGGTCTGGCATTTATTTCACAAACCCGACGCAGAGCATAAACAGCAACGGCAACAGGCACTGCAACAACCAGACATAGATCTGGTTGCCTTTGAGAAAAACAAAGTCAAAGGAGCCATTCGGACGGACTTCATCCTTTCCGCCGAAATTGTCGTTATTGCCCTCGGCACCGTTCAGAGTGCACCTTTTATAACTCAGGTCGGCGTGGTCGCCGGCATTGCCTTTGTCATGACACTCGGTGTTTATGCCCTGGTCGCGGCAATCGTGAAAATCGATGATGCCGGCTTGTTTCTGATCAGTGGTGGTGCGACCGGGTTTCGTGCCTGGTTTGGCCGTTTTCTGCTGAGACTGGCGCCGTATCTGATGAAAACCCTGTCCATTGCCGGCACCATTGCCATGTTTCTGGTCGGGGGCGGTATTCTCTCCCATGGCCTGCCGGGCCTGGCCGAATTGTTACACTCTGTTTCCGCATCCACCCACTCGTTACCGGCGATCGGCATGATTATCGGCGGGTTGCTGCCGAGTCTGATTAACTGTGCTCTGGGAGTAGTCGCCGGCGGGCTGGTATATCTGGTCGTAGAACAATTGATTGGCCGTTGGTTCGGAAAGTCGCACTGATGGCCAGGCTGGTATTTCGTCTCAATAATGTGCCGGATGATGAGGCCGAAGAAGTGCGCGAACTGTTGCGACAGCATGACATTGAGTTTTATGAAACCAGTGCCGGTCGCTGGAACATATCGCTGGCAGCTATCTGGCTAAACAAAAATGATCAGTTTGATCACGCCCGTGAACTTATCAATCAGTGGCAGCAGGAGCGTTACGAACGACTGCACGAAGAACGTCAGGCCGTTCGCAAACGTGGTTTTCTGGGTAATCTGTGGCTGGGATTTCGCCGCCAGCCGGTGGTATTCGTTATGTACCTGCTGGCGGTGATTATCATTATGGCTTTAAGTGTCGTCCCTTTCTGGTTGTTTTCAGGAATCCAGCTTTAACGACACCCAGTTTTCATTGCTTTAATGGAACGGCCGGGGTTTGCAGCATACGCAGCAACGGTTGCCGGTCGAGTACCCAGCGCCGCAAACCCAATCCCACCAACAGCCCGGCAACAAAACCACCAATATGTGCCCAATAGGCAACATTGCCGTCACTCGTCAGTAGCCCGAAGATATTCAGACCCAGCCAGATCGCGAAGAACCAGAACACATTGAGCCGGGCCTGATACAGCACAAACAGATAACTGAGTTTGGCATGACGAAACCAGATCATGTACATGCCGAACAATCCGGCAATCGCGGCACTCGCGCCCACCAGAGACATCTGCGTACCGCTTGCCAGTGCGATGATCACTTCCAACCCGATTCCGGCCAGCCCGGTGAGCAAATAAAGCCCCAGATAACGCCATGGACCGAGTACATCTTCGATGTTGTCACCGATAATCCAGAGAAAATACATATTTCCTAACAGGTGCATCAGACCGCCATGTAAGAACTGGCAGGTCACGACCGACCATAACAGTTGATTGCTGTTTTCCACCGGCACAAATACGGCAAAGTTTTCATATAACCAGTTAGCCAGTTCCGGTGCCAGCAGAGACGGCAAAAACAGGACGATGTTCAACACCAGCAGCGACACGGTCATCCACGGAAATGATTTCGCTTTGACGTTGTATTCAACCGGCACCTGCAACAGCAATTGAAACAGCCACGACTTCCAGGTCACTTTCTGATGGATCCGTTGTAAAGCAGAATGTAATTCAATCGAATGTCTAACCTGCTCGGCTTCGTGATGATCAATCCAGACACCATCACAACTGGGGCAACAATCAATTTCCACCGGAAAGTTTTTCAGCAACTGAAAAGTATGCAACGGTATTTCACAGCGATGGCAATGACGCTGACTGGTGCCAACCGGACTACCGAGATGCTCGCGCAGATCATGTTGGTCCACGTCAGGGTTCTGATCCGAAATCAGCTGGTTCAACTCATGTTCATCAAACCAGCTGCCGGCACAGCTTGAGCAGCGCTCGATTTCCTGATCGAAAATAGTTTCCGTTACAAGGGTGGCCGTTCCACAGGCCGGGCACATCATATTATTCATTAATATTTTCCCAAATTCGTGAATACTTTCAGCCGTTGCTGATACTCAGCCAGCTGCTGTTCTATTCTGCTCAACAGTTTTTCCCGGGCTTCTACCGTCAGCTGTTCCAGCGCACTGCCATTACGTAGCGTTTCATAACCACTACTGTGCTTCAGAGAGTCAGTGATATCCGCCAGTTGCAGATAATACCGGTTGGCATCCCGCAGGATATCAACCGGCAGATCCAGTGTGTCTGATGAATTGGACATGGTATCCCAAACAAACAGGTTCAGTTCCGGCAAAACCCCGACGCCGTTATGGGACACTGCCTGACCCTTATCATCCTTATTTAAAAAGCGTTCAACATACTGGCGCATCAGATCATTGTTACTGGTCAGTTCCTGATGCAGTGCATTGAGCGTGTAGTACTTTTTCTCCATACTGGTGATGCTGTGAAATTCCACCGCACTTTTAAGACCTTCTGACGTGGCCAGGTAAACACCGATAATGGTCGACACCACTACAGCCATCTGACTGATCCAGAAAAATACATTGTCCCGTTTGGAAAAATCCAGAATCGTTCCGGCAAACAACCGAAAAAACACACCTACCATAGTTATCATCCTTTATTTATTTTTGCTGATTGAGTTTCTTCTCTTTTTTCTGCTGCCGGTGTTTCCGGCTAAATTCATTAGCATCCGAACCGATATGAGTTTCACCACGCTTTTGTGCCAGTTGTTGCTGTTTCTCACGGTCACGAAACCGCTGTTTCTGTTGCTCAGAGGTTTTCCCGTGGCAGTGCCGACAGCTGACCCCGACCTCAAAATGCGGATGCTGCTGATCTGCTGCGGTGATAGGCAGTCGACAGGCATGGCACAGATCATATTCACCGATTTTCAACCCGTGAGTCACCGACACCCGGTTATCAAATACAAAACAATCTCCCTGCCACAACGACTGTTCTTCAGGAACCGTTTCCAGATATTTAAGAATCCCGCCTTGTAAATGATAGACCTCATCGAACCCCTGCTCTTTTAAGTAAGCGGTGGATTTCTCGCAGCGAATGCCTCCGGTACAGAACATCGCCACTTTTTTGTGCTTGCTCTTATCCAGGTTCTGCTGCACATATTGAGGGAACTCGCGAAACGTTTCCGTTGCCGGGTTCACAGCATTTTTAAAACTGCCGATGTCATATTCATATTGATTACGGGTATCAATGACCAATGTCTCGGGATCACTGATCAGCGCGTTCCAGTCTTCCGGCTTCACATATGTACCCACCACTTTTTTAGGGTCGATACCTTCAACCCCCATCGTGACAATTTCTTTTTTAAGCTTCACTCTGGTGCGATAAAACGGCATGGTCTGATCATATGATTCTTTCCAGTCAAGGTCACTAAAGCGGGTGTCCTGACGCAGAAATGCCAGCAACCCGTCGATGCCTTGACGGGTTCCAGCCACAGTGCCGTTAACTCCCTCTCGGGCGAGAATCAACGTACCTCTGACGCCCAGTGTCTGCATCCGATCAAGCAGAGGCTGTTTCAGGGTTTCGTAATCTTCGAGGGTGACAAACTTATAGAGCGCACATACAACAATCTGGTTCATGATCTTTACCTGTTCTGCAAATCCGGTCGCAAACCGGAAGCGAATCCGCACTGAAACGGATCAATTATTAAAAAGGGCGGCAAATTTACCAACGACCCGACTACGATGCAAAAAAAACCGGTACGGCAAAAAAGCGTCATATCCAAAAAAAACCGCTGACTCGCGCAGCCGCATAACCACGCGCTGGCCAGTCAATTACAAAGTTCATCAAAACATCATTTTTTACCAGAACTCAAATTGACTTAGACCGGAACTGAACTAGAGTTAAAACTAGATTCATTGTTTTGTTTCTGAAAAAAATTCAACGCTCAAGAGTAGTGAGATCCGGCTACGGTGTTCCACAGCCGGCGTAAGTTGTTGAATAACAATAGTTAGTCAATGAACATAGAGATCAGTCGAGGATAGTTGTTCATGCAATCGCGCCTTCAAACTTCCAGTTTTTTTTGGATACTGCCGGTCCTGCTGGCTTTTGCCTCAGCCGGTGCGGTTATGTTTGTTTCCAACCTGACCATTATGACGGCACTGCTGGCGCTGATATTACTGATTGCAGGCGTGATGATCGGTCTTTGGAGTTTTAATACTTGTGCCAGACTGGTTTCCACTCTGGAGGAACAAACACAACAGGAAACCGCCATAGACAAAACACCGGTATATCTGTCTCTCTGGCATTTATGTGAAAAAACCTTACCCATCTGGAGCCGACATATTGAATCAGCCCGGAACCAGACCGAAGAATCTATTACGGACCTGACCAGCCGTTTCGGTATTTTGGTACAACGTCTCAATGCAACCCTGGAAAACTCTCATCAAATCAGCGGCGTTCAAGGTGCTGATAACCAAATAGCCAATACTTTTCAAACCGCTGAAAAACAGCTTCAGGAAGTCATTACCTCTCTTCGCAGCACTCAGGAAGGCCGCAGCCATATGTTGAATGAAATGCGGATACTGACCAGTTACACCGAAGAGCTAAAGCAAATGGCCGCTCAGGTTGGAGCTATTGCCGAACAGACTAATCTGCTGGCACTTAACGCCGCTATTGAAGCTGCACGGGCCGGCGAAGCTGGGCGCGGTTTTGCGGTGGTGGCGGACGAAGTACGAAAGTTATCGACATTGTCCAGTGAAACCGGTCGGGAAATGACTGTTAAGGTCAACACCATCAACGATGCAATCAGTAAAGCGTTTCAAGTCGCAGAACAGGCGACAGTTGAAGATGGTGAAGTACTGACGCGATCAGAAGCCACTGTCGGCGAGGTAATTACTACGTTTACCAACATTGTTGAAACCCTGAAACATTCCACCGAAACCATGCAGCAGGAAAGTCAGGGCATTCGCGAAGAAATTGAAGATATGCTGATCGCCCTGCAGTTTCAGGACCGCACCAGTCAGATTTTGAATCAGGTCTGCGACAACCTGGAAAACCTGGAGCAGGCACTGGAGCAACGGGACGAGCCCACTGCGACGGAAATCGATGTCGACCGCTGGCTGGATGCCATGGAAAGCAGCTACGCCATGCTCGAACAGCGTATTAATCATCAGGGCCGGCATTCTGGTCACGATACAGCTCAAGATATTACTTTTTTTTAATTTAGGGAGAATCCATGTCCAAAACCATCATGATAGTCGACGATTCCGCATCT
Source organism: Gynuella sunshinyii YC6258 (assembly GCF_000940805.1). Lineage (GTDB taxonomy): Bacteria > Pseudomonadota > Gammaproteobacteria > Pseudomonadales > Natronospirillaceae > Gynuella > Gynuella sunshinyii. The sequence continues at coordinate 5,463,190 of NZ_CP007142.1, forward strand.
CTGCGTCAGGTTGTCAGCATTGCCCTGAAAGGCGGTGGTTATGATGTTATCGAAGCCTGTGACGGCAAAGACGCATTATCAAAATTGAATGGAGAACGAGTCCATCTGATTATCAGCGACGTCAACATGCCCAATATGGATGGCATTACATTTTTGAAGGAAGTCAAAAAGATGCCCCGCTACAAATTTACTCCCGTCATCATGTTAACCACCGAATCACAGGCAGCGAAAAAAGCCGAGGGACAGGCAGCTGGAGCCAAAGCCTGGGTGGTAAAACCATTCCAGCCACAGACTATGCTTGCAGCAGTTGCAAAGCTGGTTCAGGTGTAACCGTATTCAAAGGCGACGATCATGTTTGAGTATGCATTTAAAGAAGATCAGTGCCAGGCCGCCATCAGTGGCGAAATGACTATTTATACAATCCTGGAACTGAAAGAGAAGATTGCAGCCGTACTGGCGGATGCCCACAACATGACAATTGACCTGAGCGCCGTCAATGAAATAGACAGCGCCGGCATCCAGCTACTTCTCGCTCTGCATAAAAACCGTCTCAAACATCAACATTCTCTGATGCTGACTCATCCACACGACTGCGTGACAGATGCCTTTGCCACATTCGGACTGCAGTCATATTTGTCTCAGTCAGAGTCCTGAGCTGAGCCCAAGCAGAGGTATCCCATGAACCTAGATGCCGCTCTGAAAACTTATATTGTCGAAAGCCGGGAGATGCTCCAGGAAATGGAAGACATTCTGTTGCGGATCGAAGGCATGACAGATCAGACAGAATCCCTCAACAGCATTTTTCGGGCGGCTCACACTATCAAAGGCTCGGCTGGTTTGTTTGGCCTCGATGGTATCGTTGGCTTCACCCACCATGTTGAAACACTTCTGGATCAATGTCGTAGCGGCGACACACCCATCACTGAAAAACTTGTTGCCCTGCTGTTGCAATGCAGTGACCACATTGGCCGCCTGATTGATGATCTCGAAACCGGAATCGAAGCCTTAAGCCCCGAACTGCAACAACAGGGCAACCAGTTAATAGCGCAGCTGCAACAGATTTATTCACCGGCACCGGCAAAAACACCAACGCCGGCACAACCAGAAAAGTCATCTTCCAAACCCGTGTCACCTGATCGCCCAACCCATTCTGAGCTATGGCATATTTCTTTACGTTTTGGCCTTGATTCATTGCGTGATGGCATGGATCCACTCTCTTTTCTGCGCTATCTCGGAACCCTTGGCGAAATCAACCGGATACAACTCATCGATCACCACATACCCGATTTCGACAAAATGGATCCGGAGAGTTGTTACCTGGGTTTTGAACTCAGTTATCAAAGCGATGCCGATCAGAACGCCATTGAAGAGGTGTTCGAATTTATCCGCCAGGACAGCCATGTCTGCGTGCTTCCTCCCCATGCTGATCTGGACGATTTTGCCCGACTGATCGGCGAATTACCTGAAAACGATGAAGACCTGGTCAATCTGCTGGTGCAATGTGGATCCCTGAGCAGTGCAGAAGCCGATACCTTGAAAGCACCGCCGGCTGTCACTGACGAAACGGTAACCACACCCCCACCAGAAACACCATCTGCCATCAACAAACCAGAGACGATTCCTCAGGCACAAAACACGGCACCGCCTACGGCCAGTCGGGTCAGTAGCGAAACCCAGTCAATCCGGGTGGATGCAGACAAGCTCGATCATTTGATTAACCTGGTGGGAGAACTGGTGATTGCCGGGGCTGGTGCGTCGCTGAATGCCGCAAATAATGGTGATACCGAACTGCTGGAATCCATGTCCACTCTGACCCGGCTGGTAGAAGAAGTGCGCGATTCTGCTCTGCAACTGCGAATGGTGCAGATCGGCGGCACCTTCAACCGCTTTCACCGGGTGGTACGCGATGTTTCCAAAGAACTGAACAAAGACATCAAGCTGGTGATTACCGGTGCGGATACCGAACTGGACAAAACCGTGGTGGAAAAAATCGGTGATCCATTGATGCATCTGGTCCGAAACTCCATCGATCACGGTATCGAACCTCCCGAAACAAGAGTCGCTGCCGGAAAACCGGCCACCGGCACAGTACAACTGAATGCCTATCACGACTCCGGCAGCATTGTGATCGAAATCTCCGATGACGGCGGGGGTCTGAATCGTGAACGGATTCTGGCGAAAGCGATTCGTTCAGGTCTGGTCAGCGCCGAACAGCCACCGGACGACGCAGAGTTGTTCAAACTGATTTTTGAACCAGGATTTTCCACTGCCGAAGCCGTCAGCAACCTTTCTGGACGCGGTGTCGGCATGGACGTGGTGAAACGAAATATCACCGCCCTGCGCGGCAGCGTGGAAGTCGACAGTGAGGCTGGTAAAGGCACCGTGTTTCAGATCCGTTTGCCCCTGACTCTGGCCATTATCGATGGATTCATGGTTGGTGTCGGGCAGTCTTCGTTCGTCGTTCCTCTGGACATCGTCATTGAATGTATTGAGCTGACAAACCATATCAGCGCCGCGGATTCTGACCGGGACTATCTCGATCTTCGTGGCGAAGTACTGCCCTATGTCCGGCTACGTGACATGTTTGCCATCAGCGGTAAGCCACCGGAACGCGAAAGTGTTGTCGTGGTCAACTACGCCGGAGTCAAGGCCGGGCTGGTGGTTGACCGTCTGATGGGCGAGTTTCAGACCGTCATCAAACCCCTTGGCAAAATCTTCAGCCATCTGAAAGGGATCAGCGGTTCCAGCATTCTGGGCAACGGTGATGTGGCACTGATCATCGATGTGCCAGGACTGATACAACAAATCACTGCATTGGAAAACACAGCGTATGCGCTGCCGAAACAAACCATGCATTAAAGGTAAATAGCGGAGATCAGCTATGTTAAACAATATGAAATTGAGTGTGCGGTTGACCCTCGGGATCGGTGTCATTGTGGTATTGCTGTGCATCGTGGCGATTGTGTCCTATAACGCATTAACGACAGCCTCCAACGGTTTTACCGACTACCGCGATCTGGCCAAAAACAGCAACAACGCCAGCCGGGTCGAAGCCCAGATGCTGGCAATGCGTCTGGCCGTACTGCGTTATTATGTGAGTGCGGATCCCGTCCTTCTACGTGAACAGGAAGACCTTTATCGTCAAGGTGGCGATATTCTGACCGAGTCTCTGGAAGCCACCAGTAACGAGGAGGAACGCAAGGCTTTCACACAGATGATTGAACTCAGCAAGGAGTATCAATCAACCTTTCTGGAAATCGTCAAGCTGATGAAACAACGGGACGATCTGCTCACTACCCAGTTGAATAAACAGGGCGCATCCATGGAAGAAAATCTCAGCCGGATTCTGGACAGTGCCCAGGACAATAATGACATTACCACCTCCTTTGACGCCTCCGCCGCCATGCACAACTTGTTGTTGGCCCGGCTCTATATCGTCAAATTTCTGGAGAGCAACAATGACGATTCTGCAGAACGGGCCAGAAAAGAGTTTGCCCAGTTTCTACAAGAACTGGATAAGCTGGATAAAGATCTGGTTAATCCAACGCTGCGGTCGCCTCTGCGTGACATTCAACTGGTGGCAGAAAAATACGCCGCCGGATTTGAGGAAATCGTCAATGCCATTCACAGCCGCAACACCCTGAAAGCAGAAAAACTGGATACCATCGGCATTGAAATTGTCGAAATTGCCGAACAGCTGAAACAGAGCATTCGGGAAGAACAGGAAGAGTTGGGTCCAAAGGTGCAGTCTTCGAATGACAGAGCCGTATTGACCGTTGAAATTTTCAGTGTCGTTGCTCTGCTGATGGCAGCAGGGGCCGGCCTGTGGATTGGGATCAGTGTTATGCGCCAGATTGGTGGAGAACCTGGTTATGCCGCTGAAATGGTCAGCAAGATTGCTGAAGGCGATCTATCGACTCAGATCCAATTACGCCGGGGGGATAACACCAGTCTTCTGGCTGCCATGAAAGCCATGGTGGACAAACTGTCCGACATCATCAGCGAGGTGCGCAGTGCCGCCAGCAACCTCTCCAGTGCCTCCGAGGAAGTCTCTGCCACAGCCCAGAGTATGAGCCAGGGCAACAGTGAACAGGCCGCCAGTGTGGAGGAAACATCTGCATCGGTCGAACAAATGTCAGCATCAATTAACCAGAATACCGAGAATGCCAGAGTCACTGACGGTATTGCCTCCAAAGCCAGCCGCGAGGCGGACGAAGGCGGCGAAGCCGTGCGTCAGACCGTGCTGGCCATGAAAGCCATTGCTGAGAAGATCAGTATCATCGATGACATTGCCTATCAGACCAACCTGCTGGCATTGAATGCTGCTATCGAGGCTGCCCGTGCAGGTGATCATGGTAAGGGTTTTGCCGTGGTGGCTGCGGAGGTCCGTAAACTGGCCGAACGTTCACAGGTCGCGGCCCAGGAAATCAGTGAGGTCGCTGGCTCCAGCGTTGATCTGGCCGAAAAAGCCGGTACCCTGCTCGACGAAATTGTGCCGTCCATCCGGAAAACCTCTGACCTGGTACAGGAAATCAGTGCCGGATCAGAAGAGCAGGCATCCGGGGTATCACAAATCGCCAATGCCATGGAACAATTGAACAAAGTCACTCAGCAAAGCGCCTCTGCTTCAGAAGAGCTGGCGGCAACCGCAGAAGAATTGAGTAGTCAGGCTGAACAACTACAGGAGCTAATGGAATACTTCAATCTTGCCCAAAATGGCCGCGGCAATCCTCCACCCAAACGGCAACCGACCAACAAAACCAAACCTAACCGATCCGCCGCTGCTGATCATCGCCCAGACCCGGATCCGGACCATGCCTTGCGCGAGTTTGTGAAGTTTTAGGAGCCAGCCATGAGTCAGTCTGTTCATCAGTCTGATAGCAAAAGCCGGGGCGACCGACAGATCAGCGCTGATCCGTCCCAGTTTTTGACCTTTCAGGTCAATGAGGAAATGTTTGCCATCGGCATTTTGCAGATCAAAGAGATTCTGGAGTGGGGCCGAATTACCCCGGTACCGATGATGCCGGAGTTTGTTTGCGGAGTGATCAATCTGCGCGGTGCCGTTGTGCCCATCATCGACTTGGGTGCCCGCCTCAACGGCCGGCCAAGCGCTATCGGCAAACGCACCTGCGTCGTCATTTTGGAAGTCGGTGGTCCGGATGAACATCAGTGCATTGGCGTCATGGTCGATGCGGTATCAGAAGTCACCGACATTGCTGAAACAGACATCGAACCGCCACCGGGTTTTGGGGTAAAACTGCGTGCAGATTTTCTGGACGGAATCGGCAAAGTGAATGGCCGGTTCGTGATTCTGTTAAATGTACACAATGTATTATCAATCGAGGAACTGGCACAGATCTGCGATCGGACTCATTCTCGCGGTTAGCCTGGTACAGGAAACGGAAGACTAGCTATGGACCTCGCCACGAATTACAAACCGCCAGCGTTGACCGACGACGAGTTTGAACTGTTTCGGCAGTTGATCTATGACGTTGCCGGCATCAGCCTTTCAACCGCCAAAAAAGCTCTGGTAGCTGCCCGGCTGCTGAAACGGGTCAAGTATTTTGGTATGGCCAGCTATCGGGATTATTTCGTTCTGCTCAAAACACCCGGCAATGATGAACTTCAGAACGCTGTGGATATGCTGACCACTAATGAAACGTTCTTCTTTCGGGAAAAAAAACACTTTGAGTTCCTCCAGCATCAGGTCCTGCCCCACTGGCGCAGCGGTGACAAACGTATCTGGAGTGCTGCCAGTTCCTCTGGCGAGGAAGCCTACTCACTGGCCATGACCCTGTCTGAATATGCTCCAACCGATACATGGGAAGTCGTCGGAACGGATATCAGCACCCGGGTTCTCAAAACTGCCCGTAAAGCACAATATCCCATGTCCCGAAGTCAGGATATTCCACTAAACTATTTGAAGAAGTATTGTCTGAAAGGGATCGGCACTCAGGAGGGTACATTTCTAATACAGCCGGCATTGAGCCGGAAAGTATCGTTCCTGCATGCCAATCTCAAACAGAATCTGACCAGACTGGGACGCTTTGATGTCATATTTTTGCGCAACGTCATGATCTATTTCAACAACGACACCAAGCGTCAGGTGCTGGCTTTATTGCTCCAACAACTGAACCCGGGAGGATTCCTGATGATTGGTCATTCTGAAAGCCTCAACGGAATTACCAATGCCGTCCAACTGGTTTCTCCTTCGATCTACGTCAAGGCCAGATAAATGGACCCAAATGTTCTCAACATTTTTCTGAAACCCGGGGAATTTTATTTTGGAGACGGTAGAACCTGTATCCATACTCTGCTTGGCTCCTGTGTCGCCATCACCCTCTGGCACCCGCAACTGCTGATTGGCGGCATGTGTCATTACATGCTGCCAACACGTGGACGCAACCGGCATTTGTCGGCCGGGCATTTTGCCGATGAAGCCATCCAGCTGTTTTTGCAGGCTATCGAAAAATGGAAAACTGACAGCAACGACTATGAAGTCAAATTATTCGGTGGCGGTAGTATGATTCCGGATAATCAGCGGGGAAGCAGTGAAAGCGGCATCCCATGGGCAAATATCAACATCGGAAAAACCCTGTTGCAGCAGTACGGTTTCAAAATCAAAGCCTGCGACGTGGGCGGCAACGGTCACCGCAAATTATTTCTGGAGTTATGGAGCGGTGATGTATGGGTACAGACCAACAGACTGACACAACCAGGATAAACTATGAACACAATTAAAGTCATGGTGGTGGATGACTCCGCAGTTGTAAGACAGGTACTGCAGGAAATGCTCAACAAGGATCCGGCGATTGAAGTCATCGGCGCAGCAGCAGACCCGATTTTTGCCATGAATCGCATGAATAAACAGTGGCCGGATGTGATCGTGCTGGATGTGGAAATGCCCCGTATGGATGGCATCACGTTCCTGAAGAAACTGATGTCAGAACGACCAACGCCCGTGGTGATTTGCTCCACCCTGACGGAAAAAGGTGCCGAAACCACCATGCAGGCCATGTCGGCCGGAGCCGTCAGCATTATCACCAAGCCCAAGGTCGGACTGAAAAGCTTTTTGAGCGATGCCGCCGACAATATCATCAATGCCGTTAAAGGTGCCGCCCGGGCCAACATGGCCAACATGCGTACCTCAGCGCTGAAAGTTGAAAAAAAACTGTCGGCTGACGCCATCATTCCGGGCAATGCCCGAGCCATGACCAAAACCACCGACAAGGTCATAGCCATCGGCACCTCAACCGGTGGAACTCAGGCACTGGAAGCGGTACTCACGGCACTGCCCCCCACCATTCCTGGTATCGTTATCGTTCAGCACATGCCGGAAAAATTTACCCGATCGTTTGCGGAGCGAATCGACAGTCTCAGTGACATCAGCGTCAAAGAAGCTGAAAACAATGATCGGGTCATGCCAGGCCGGGCGCTGATTGCTCCCGGCGGTAAACACATGCTGCTGAAACGTAATGGCGCGCAATATTATGTTGAGGTCATGAACGGCCCGCTGGTCAATCGTCACCGTCCGTCAGTGGATGTGCTGTTTCGTTCTGTGGCCCGTTATGCCGGAAAAAATGCTGTCGGTTTTATCCTCACCGGTATGGGGGACGATGGTGCCCGCGGATTGCTGGAGATGAAAAACGCCGGTGCCGAAACCTTCGCTCAGGATGAAAAGAGCTGTGTGGTGTTTGGCATGCCGAAAGAAGCCATCGCCCTGAATGCGGCATCCAGGGTTGTTTCCCTCGATGCGGTCCCCGCGGAAATCATGCGTTACAGTCACGACTGATACCAAGTGGTTGCCGTCACAACCATTCATCGAAGCGGACATTTTTGAACCAGATCAACTTATGGGTTCGAAAGCTCACAATTGTTTTGTATTCCATCAGCAGCGCACTTACAGTTATCGCATACATAACACAGAGGCGTGTCGTAATGAGTAAAGAACTGACAGAATTACAGATACGGATATTGGGATGCCTGATTGAAAAAGAAATTACCACCCCAGAACAATATCCACTGTCCCTGAACGGCCTGACCACTGCGTGCAACCAGAAAAGCAATCGTGAACCGGTATTAAACCTCTCTGAGCAGGAGGTTCAGACTATCGTGGACGAACTGATTCAGCTGTACCACGTCGTCGAAGACAACGGTGCCAGAGTGGTGAAATACAAACACCGTTTCTGCAATACCGAATACGGCAAACTCAAGTTATCCGATCAGGAACTGGGTATCTTGTGCGTGATGTTTGTGCGTGGACCGCAAACGCCTGGAGAACTGCGTACCCGTACCCAGCGTCTCTGTCACTTCAGCGATGTCAATGACGTTGAAAAAGTATTACAGAACATGGCTGCCCGGGAAGAAGGCGCACTCGTCAGACAGCTCCCCAGAGAACCGGGAAAACGGGAAAACCGTTGGATGCATCTGTTTTCGGGCGATGACATGCCTGCCGCAAATGCCGCCGTCACCAACGCATCAATCTCGACCACTGAAGATCTTGGTGCAGAAGTGGCACGATTGCGTGAAGAGGTTCAGGAGCTCCGGGAACTGGTTGAAATGCTGATAGAAGAAAAAGATCAGGGTTAAGCGGAATCAGTCCCCTATACAGACAAAAGCCGCGTTGTGGGTCTTGTTAAGGTTGATTCGACAAATGTTTCTGATCACCCCGAAACCAAAAACCGGGCCTGATGCCCGGTTTGATTAATGATTCAGGCCGGCCGCTCAGAGTTCGCTCAACCAATCCTTAAACTCCGCTTTTAAGGACTTACCGTGTTGCTCCAGAAAATCCAGAAAACGTTCGGGACGGGCCGTCACAACGGCATCTTCCGATAATCCGGCTTTGTTGGCATATTCGATACACTGGGCAAAATTTCCCACGTCATAGGAAACGTGCGCATCACTGCCAAAACTGACTTTCCAGTCATACTTGACAACCGTCTCCAGAATTTTCAGACAGTACGGTCCACTACCGACACGGGACTGATTGAAAGAACTGTTATTGATTTCCAACAGTACATTGTGATCTTTCGCAGCCTTAACCACATCATCGTAAATAATCGGATAATTAGGGTTACCAGGATGACCGATAATCTGACACTTGCCGGAACGGATAGCCCCGATCATGGCTCGGGTATTCTGTTTGGCGCTACCCGGCGTAAACACCGGTTCATGGAAACTGGCAATGGCAAAATCCAGATAAGCATCCATACGATCCGCAATATCCAACTGGCCATCTTCATCGTAGATATTCGCTTCAATTCCACGCAGCATGGCAACATTATTCATAACTCTGGGGATAACTTTCATATTACCAAAGTGCCATGGATGCGGTGCATCCGGCATTTTCGGACCATGATCAGTAATGCTGATCAGTTGCAGCCCCTTCTGAGGTGCAATATTGAAATAGTCATTCACAGTACTGTATGCATGAGTACTGGCTACGGTGTGGGAATGTGTATCGCAAAGAATTTTCATGATTACCTACAGCTTGTTTGAACAGCCGGCAAACACTAAAACCGGCAAAAAATGGCATATGTATTTTACCTGACCTCCAAAGCCCACGGCTCTGTGACAGAACTACGGGACAGTAAACGATCCCGTCTGATCATTACCTTGATCAGATCAATTACTCAGGCGGATACAGTCTTTTTCAATGTGAATCAGGCGTTTTTTATACAGCCCGCCAATGGCTTTCTTGTAATTTCCCTTACTGACCTGATACTGACGGTAAATGTCCTCCGGGGTGCTTTTATCCGTCAAATCCGAGACACCACCATGAGTCCGCAGATGCTCCAGAATCAGGTCAGCCAGTTGATCTCTCACCTCCTGCCCCTGCAACTGCAGCGACAGATCGATTTTTCCATCGGCACGAATCTGCTTGATATAACCTTTCAGCTTTTCGCCGATTTTCAGTGGCTGCAACAGATCCGCAGTAAAGATAACCCCTAAATGCGTTTGATTGATGACAGCCTTGTAACCAATATCGGTACGCTGGCAAACCAACAGATCGACTTCCTGATTGGCCTGAAACTGATCAGCTGTTTCACTGAGAAAGTGATTGAGTTTGCTCGACGCCACTACCCGTTCGGTATACTCATCGATATACAAATGCACGACATAGGAATGCCCGACTTCCATCGGTCGCCGTTGCTGTCCAAACGGAACCAGCAAATCTTTATCGAGCCCCCAGTCCAGAAACGCACCAAACGGCCCGGTATCCTTCACCTTTAACAACCGGGTATCACCGACCATCGCCAAAGGTTTGCGGGTCGTGGCGATCAGCCGGTCTTCGGAATCATGATAAATAAACACATGCAGCTTATCGCCGACTTTGCAGTCCGGCGGTACATCCCGTCGTGGCAGCAGAATATTGTCGTGCTCTCCGGCATCCAGATAGACGCCGAAATTCACAAGTTTGGTGACCGTAAGACGATTAAATTGACCGATATTGACCATGAGAACAGACTGGGATATGAAGTGGGCACCCATTCTACATTTTGTGTTATGAATTTTCGATGTTTGTGCCAGGATGTTGCGGGGAATGCTGTTGAGATATCCTGTTCAGTGGTGTCTTGAACGTCGTCTCAAGTCCGTCATCAAATAACAATAAGGATTACCATGACCCACCAGATTCTGGGAATCATCATTCCCATTATTTTCATTGTGCTGATCGGTTTTGCTTACGGGAAACGCCATCGCCCGGATATGGAGGCCGCCAATCGCATCAATGTCGATGTCTTCGTCCCGTTGCTGATTATCAGTGTCTTCGCCGACAAAGGCTCAAACATGATGGCCTTCATGCCGCTGGTCTATGCGGTGATTGCCGTCACCCTGATTCCCGGGGTCTTTGCGTTTGCGCTGGCGCGCGGATTTGGTTTCAACTGGAAGACCTTTGTACCACCCATCATGTTCAAGAACAGCGGCAACATGGGGCTGCCACTGGTGCTGTTTGCCTATGGCGAACAATACCTGCCGGCCGCGGTGGTCATGTTCGTGGTCTCCAACACCCTGCACTTTACCGTGGGAGCCTGGCTGATCAACCCCAACGCCAGAATGTGGGATCTGATTAAAAACCCCATGATACTGGCAACCATCACCGGCCTGGGCATAGCCTTTCTCGGGGTTACCATTCCAGCCCCACTGGTCAGCGGCATGCAGCTGGTGGGCAATACGGCGGTACCGTTGATGTTGTTTGCCTTGGGAGTACGACTGGTGAATATGGAACGTGCCGGCTGGAAAATCGGCCTGATCAGCGCCATTGCGTGCCCGCTGCTGGGCATCATGGTGGCCTGGCCAATCACCCAGATATGGGATCTTGGCAAAGCACAGACGGGCATCCTGATTCTGTTTGGTGCACTGCCACCGGCAGTATTGAATTATCTGGTGGCCGAACGCTACAAGCAGCAGCCTGATCTGGTGGCATCGATGGTGATTTACGGTAATGCGTTCAGCGTGGTGATTATTCCGCTGGCGCTGGCCTGGGTTTTATAAACACCCATCATTTCAGATGGGTGTCCAGGCAATGCGTATGCCTTCAGGCGGGTGTCCTGGCAATGTTCGCTTACATCCGTTCCATGACTTCAATACCCAGCAGATCAAGCCCACAACGCAGGGTACTGGCAACGCCGTGAGACAACCGCAGACGGCTGTCACGTACCGCTGGATCAACACCCTCTTTGAGAATGGCGCAGTTTTCATAGAAGCTCATGGTCAGACCGGCCAGATCATAGAGGTAAGCACACAGAGAATGCGGCATGGCTTCGCGGTAAACCTGCAACAGTACTTCCTCAAACTGCGCCAGTTTTAATGCCAGCGCGCGTTCCTGCTCGTGTTCCAGAACAATCGCAGCGCGCAGGTAGGCATCAGACTCACCAGCCTTACGGAAAATCGACTGTATCCGGGTATAGGCATATTGCAGGTAAGGTGCGGTATTACCCTCAAAACTGAGCATGGCATCCCAGTTGAAGACATAATCGTTGGTCCGGGTTTTTGACAGATCGGCGTATTTCACCGCGCCTATGGCCACTTTACGGGCCACTTCCTGCTGCTGTTCAGCGTCCAGCTCCGGATTCTTTTCCGCCACCAGTTTTTCGGAACGCTCAATGGCCTCATCCACCAGCTCGGCCAGTTTCACCGTGCCACCACTGCGGGTTTTGAACGGTTTGCCATCGGCTCCCATCATCATTCCGAAAGCGCAATGCACCAGTTCCACCGCATCGGGCGCATAGCCAGCTTTGCGCGAGAGCGTGAATAACTGTTTAAAGTGCAGTCCCTGCCGGGCATCCGTAAAAATCAGAATGCGATCAGCCTTGAGGGTTTGAATCCGAAACTGCATGGCGGCCAGATCGGTCGTGGCATAGAGAAAACCACCCCCCTGTTTCTGCACGATGTAGGCACCGGGTTTGCCGTCTTTATCAGCAAACTCTTCCAGAAACGCCACCTTGGCCCCCTGATCCTCAACCACCAGCCCTTTGGCTTCGAGATCGGCCACGGTGCTGGCCAGCTGATCGTTATAATAACTTTCGCCACGCACATCCTCGCGGCTCAAGGAAACATTGAGGCGTTCATACAACTCCTCACTGTGTGCCAGCGACAACTGAATGAACTGCTGCCATAAGGCATACACACCCTCATCACCGCGTTGCAGTCTGACCACATATTCACGGGCCTTGTCGGCAAATGCCGGATCCTCATCAAAGTGTTTTTTGGCCTGCTGATAAAAGCTTTCCAGATCCTTGAGCTGGAATGATTGTGAGGTCTCAGACAGAGTCTCTTCCAGTTCGGCAATCAACATGCCGAACTGAGTACCCCAGTCTCCGATATGGTTCTGGCGAACCACCCGATGACCCAGAAACTCACTGAGACGGGCCATGGCATCACCAATAATGGTGGAACGCAGATGCCCTACGTGCATCTCCTTGGCCAGATTGGGTGCGGAATAATCGATGACAATGGTCTGCGCCGGCTCCGCTGCCTGAACGGTCAAGTGGGCATCGGTGCTGATCTCCTCGCTGATGCCAGCCAGCCAGGCAGAGGACAGATAAATATTGATGAAACCCGGTCCGGCGATTTCAACTTTATCGGCCAGACCAGTCAGATCCAGGTGTTGAATGATACTGTCTGCGATCTGGCGAGGATTGCTTTTCATGGCCTTGGCCGCGGCCATGGCTCCATTGGCCTGATAATCACCGAATTGCGGATTCTTGCTCAGCGCCAGATTCGGGCCAAATTCAGCAGGAATACCTGCCGCCGCCATCGCCGCCGCCACTTTTTCACTCAATAACGCTCTAATATTCATCGCCAAAAACCATTTACCGGATCTCTATTGGGCGCGGAATTCTACTGGAATTGTCCGGGGTTTGAAATTGCCGCTTACTCGTGCAGCTGCATACCACCGTCATCCTGTCACGCATGGCCGGTCTGTACCTGCCATTGACTCCAGTAATTGCCCTGACGATCAATCAGATGCTGGTGATTGCCCTGCTCCACAACCTGACCCTGCTCGATCACATAAATACAATCTGCCGCCACGATCGTGGAAAGCCGGTGGGCAATGACAATCACCGTACGACCATGGGAAATATGCGCCAGAGAACGCTGAATAGCCGCTTCGGTTTCATTATCGACAGCACTGGTGGCTTCATCGAGAACCAGAATCGCCGGGTCTTTGAGCAGCGCCCGCGCCAGCGACAAACGTTGCCGCTGACCACCCGACAGTTTGACGCCACGCTCCCCGACCAGCGTATCGAGGCCATCAGGCAGGCGCTCGATAAATTCCCAGCTTTCTGAGGTTTTGGCGGCGGCAATCACATCGGCATCGCTGGCACCAGGCCGGCCATAAGCAATGTTTTCCCGAATACTGCCTTCGAACAAAAATACATCCTGGCTGACCAGACCGATGTTTTCACGCAGGGTTTTCAACGTAACAGTGGTGATATCCAGCCCGTCTATCCGGATGGTTCCCTGCCCCGGCTGATAAAACCGCAACAGCAATTTGATAAGCGTGGATTTACCGGAACCGGTCGCGCCGACAAACGCCACCGTGGAACCGGCCCGGATATCCAGATTAAGCCCGTGCACACCGGCATTGCTGCCGGGATAGGTAAAACTGACCTGATCAATGGAAATATCGCCCCGAACCGGGCCGGGAAAACGTTCCGTCCCTTCATCTCTGACCTGCACCGGCGTATGAATCAGATCCAGAATCCGGCGGGTGGAGGCCATGGCCCGCTCAAACAGATCAACGGTTTCTGCCAGCCGGGTCAACGGCCATAACAGCCTTTGGGTCAGAAACACCAGTACGCCATAGGCACCCACATTCAAATCGCCATTGAGGGCTTTAAAGCCACCGACGATAAAGGTAAACAGAAAACCGGCCAGAACCGCCATGCGGATAACCGGCACGAACGCAGAACTGACGGCAATGGCTTTGCGATTGGCTTGCACATAACGCTCACTGGCTGCACGCAACTGCTCGCTTTCCCGGGTTTCAGCGGTAAAGGATTTGATGGTCGCAATACCACCGATATTGTTCGACAGCCGGCCCGCCAGGGCACCGACTTTATCGCGTACATCGGCATACAGTGGCGTCGCCTTACGCAGAAAATAAAAGGCTCCCCAGAGAATCACCGGCACCGGTGTAAACGCCAGTACCGCCACCGAAGGCGACAACACAAAAAACACACTGCCCACCGCAACTACCGCCACCATGGTCTGGATGATTTCATTGGCTCCACCATCGAGAAAACGCTCAAGCTGGTTCACATCATCATTCATGATCGACACCAGCGTGCCGGTGCTTTTGGATTCAAAAAAAGACATATCCAGTTTCTGAACATGATCATAAGCATCCTGACGCATATCCGATTGCAACCGCTGGGCCAGATTGCGCCATAAAATCAGATACAAATACTGAAACAACGACTCACCAAACCAGATCAGAAACGTCAGCACCGCCAGCACCACGATCTGGGACTTGGCCGAAACAAACCCAAGTGAAGCGACAAAACTTTTCTCCTGATTCACCACCACATCAATGGCAATACCAATCAGAATTTCCGGTGCAATATCAAATAATTTGTTCAATACCGAACACAGTGCTGCCAGGACAATATTGCGCCGATAACCTCTGGCATAACGGAGCAGATTGAACAGAGCACGAAGGCTGGTTTGAGGGGCTTGTCTGGTGGTCATCAGAATTCCTGTTGCTGTGATCAGATAAAACAGTGACTCACCTGTAAAGGGAATCACTGTTATGCATCGCCAGGAATGGCGGAGGAGAGTGTTTCAATATCCAGATGCTGGTTTTATTGTCTGGGATTCAGTTGCAGCGAACAACCATAATTATCTGAGGGTTTCTGTGCCAGGGTTTTATCGTTGTAATAGGGAATGCCCGAACACCAGCATAGCGCAACCCACTCAATCAGCCCCGGATTTGTCCTGCCCTGGAAGTATCAAATCCAGCACTTCCGGTGGCAAAAACCCCATCTCCACTTCCTGTTTAGTCCCTTCACGATGACGACGGGCATCCCCTTCTGCCACAGTGGCCTGGATACGAGGGGTGAGTTCGAAGTAGTGGTATTCGTAGGTTTCGGGCCGTATTTCTGGGCACCCCATTCCAACACAGCCAGCGTACCACCAGAGTTGTATCTCTCCCTGGCCTCTAATGCCGGTGACCAGGTTATGTACATACTTTGGTCTGGGGTATTTTTTAAACCATTGTTTAATCTGCTTTTGTTTATCTTTGGGAACTTCCGCTGTGGCTTCATAAAAGGTTTGGGTACGGTACGAGAACCAGCGAACTCGCACAGTATGGGGCAATGGTACCCAGCCAGCACTGGCAGCCTTACCTCCAGGTGGATATTTACTAATATCAGCATCCCCCCCTGAAAGCGCACCGACCGGTAACCTCCAGGCTTCATTAATGACCAACGATTCCACCCAGATCGGCCAACCGGAACCGCCAAACCCTCCGGTATCAAAACCATAATCATAGGTTTTTTCGTCACAACCACTGAGTAGCAATGGTAATGCTAATAGCCAGTACAGGTACTTAAAATTTCGCGCGACGAAAACCATTCACTCAGACCCGGTAACCGATTCAGATTTGTCCTGACCTGGAGGAATCAAATCCAGCACCTCCGGTGGCAGAAACCCCATCTCCACTTCCTGCCTGGTCCCTTCACGGTGACGACGGGCATCCCCTTCTGCCACGGTGGCCTGGATGCGGGGGGTGAGCTCAAAGTAGTGGTATTCATAGTTCTTCGGGCCTTTTGGACAATCAATACCGACACAGCCAACGTACCACCAGAGCTGTATCTCTCCCTGGCCTCTTATCCCTGTAACAAGATCATGAAAGTATTTTTTTCTCGGATATTTCTTAAACCACTGTTTAATCTGCTTTTGTTTGTCTTCAGGAATTTCCGCTGTGGCTTCATAAAAGGTTTGGGTACGGTACGAGAACCAGCGAACTCGCACAGTATGGGGCAATGGTACCCAGCCAGCACTGGCAGATTTACCTCCAGGTGGACGTTTACTAATTTCAGCTTCGCCTCCTGAAAGCGCACCGACCGGTAACCTCCACGCTTCATTAATGACCAACGATTCCACCCAGATCGGCCAACCGGAACCGCCAAACCCTCCGGTATCAAAACCGTAATCATAGGTTTTTTCGTCACAACCATTGAGTAACAATGGCAATGCTATTAGCCAGTACAGGTACTTAACCTCTCGCGCGACAAAACCCATTCACTCAGATCCAGTAACCGATTCAGATTTGTCCTGACCTGGAGGAATCAAATCCAGCACTTCCGGTGGCAGAAACCCCATCTCCACTTCCTGTTTAGTCCCTTCACGATGACGACGGGCATCCCCTTCTGCCACGGTGGCCTGGATGCGGGGGGTGAGTTCAAAATAGTGGAATTCAAAGTTCTTCGGGCCTTTTGGACAACCGATTTTGACACAACTCACATTCCACCATAATTGGATTTCCCCCTGCCCGGCAAACCCTGTGACAAGTGAGGGTAAATAGCGTTCTACCGGATAACGTTTAAGCCACTGCCTGATTTGCTTTTGTTTATCTTGAGGAATTTCTACTGTGGCTTCATAAAAGGTTTGGGTACGGTACGAGAACCAGCGGGCCCGGACCGTATGAGGCAATGGTACCCAGCCGGCACTGGATGATTTGCCACTTGGAGGTCGTTGGCTTGTATCGGCGTTTCCGCCCGATAACGCACCAACAGGTAGTTGCCAGGATTCGTTAATGATCAAATATTCCACCCAGACAGGCCAACCATCGCCTCCAATACCCCCTGCTCGAAAACCATATTCATAGGTTTTTTCACTGCAAGCACTTAACAGTAGTGACAATGCTAATAACCAGTACAGGTATTTAACGCTTCGCATCATTAGACTCCACTGTCACAGCTTGCTCAGAGTGGTTATAAAACACCTGCCGAGCCTTTTGGCCGTTAATAAGGTTGGGGCGATCCACTATATCGCCATCGCGCTCAGAGGTATGGATATATTCAATCAGAAACTGTCGTGCCATCTTCATCTGTCCACCGGCTTGTTGCCACATATCGTACACCCGCTGCAAACGATCAGGGATCACATAAGCACTATCATCGGGAGTCAGCGGCCGTAGTGGTACGCCCTGGTTTTTGGCGGCATCAATTACGGTGTGCAGAGGGTAACAGGCCAGCTCCTTGAAGGTGGCTTTGCGGATTTCTTCGATAATATCGAAACCCTGCGCGTTGGCATAATGCCCACGGGCTTCAATTTCACGCTGCTTGGCCCGTAGCAGCAGGCCACCATCGTTACAGCCCGCCAAAATCTGCACCGGGATCACTTCCCAGTTTTCAAAGCCTTTGCCGGTAGGGTTTTCATAGCCGGCCCCCACGTCACAATGAACACCGGGAGCCATGATTTCGGTGAAATTGGCCGGCAGACGGCCACTGGCATCAGCCAAGCGGGTGGATGGAAAATTATGGCGGATCTCATGGGCAGAAACGATGTGCATGACCCGCTCGGCGCTATGAGCATTGAGGTTCAGGTTAAAATCAAGATTTCGTTCATCGGCAGGCCAGCCAAAGCTACCCACGGTGTCCCATAGGGCGACAAAATGCACCCGGTGCCGCAGATGCTGTGGAAACGCTGACACCTGTCTTTTTACTGGCTCGACCGGCAGGATACTGACCAATAATGGGTTACGGTACTTCAGCTCCCAGATGGTCAGTTGCTCCGGCCATTCATTGATCAGATTCACAAAGTGGCGGGACAACGCTGCTCCACGGCTGAAGCCGAATACATCAAAGATTACCTCGTCGTACTCTTGTTCATTCAGATGTTCATTGATTTGCCCTAATGCCAGTTCAATCCGCGCATAGCCACCGGTTTTCCCCATACCCAACCCCAGGCCGATTTTGCTGTCTTTGGCTTTAAAACCGTCATCCGTTTCCCTGCCGGTGATGGTTCCCACGCCAGGAATATATATGGCTCTGGTGGTAATGATTTCATTACCCTGCTCAGTGGTTTGTTCCAGATACAAATCATGCAGCTTTGCCACATTGGAGATATCCCGGTCTGGCAGGCGTTCATCGTTGTAGCGATCCTGGCCGGTACCATCGAAGAATAATCCGATTCTCAAAATGCGTTTTGGCTGTGACAGGTTCTTCGACGGTTGATAACCCCAGTTTGAACCAATCTCTGGCAGCACAAGGGTTTTGCGTAATGGGCAGTTGTGCTGCCCGGTGACAGATAAGACTTTTTCCTGCTGTCGCTGCAACTGTGCAAACTGATGCAACTGCTCACCGATCTGACTCAGGCACTCATAATAAGGAGAACGGTTACCGGGTTTGTCCTGGGAACGGACATCACAGTCACGACTGAGCAATGCTGCCAGCGCGGCTTCTTTCACCCAAGCATGAGGATCGGTATAACTCAGTTGCGTGGCAATATCCTGTAATGCCTGCAGAGGTTGCCATCCGGTGTTGTCTGCCAACAGGTAGATCAGATCAATTAGACCGTTGGCAAGGTGATAGATATTCACCTTAGCCAGACCGAAGCTCTGACCTAACCGGCTGGACAGTATATCGGGCTCGATATCCTGCTGCTGTTTGAAGCGCTTGGTAAAAACATCTGACCGTTGGAACTTTCGCTGCCAGACCTCCTCAGCGATGCTGAACTGCGATGCCAGAGGATGGCCATCATCAGTGAATAATGCGCGATCCATTTCTCTGGAATTACCCGGATGCAATATTTCGGTATTGATCAAATGCAGTGGTTGCACAGTGCGAGGCCAGGTTGTCATCGGATCTACCTGCCGGCGTTGTTCGCTCAGCAGATCACAGGCCTGTTGCAGAGCCTCACGACACTGCTGCCATTGATCTGCGGTGACCGGTGTACCCGCCTGGTAATGGATCTGCTCCGGGCCATACAGAGACAGTTTTCCGGTGCTGCCATACAGTTGCGCCTGAAACGTTTGCGAAGACGTACTGATGAGATAATCCGTGATCACACCCGTACTGTCGTCCGGGTAATAGTATTGCAACTGGGCAAAATAATCGGGGTTGTCGAAATCATCGACGCCAGGCGTACCGGGCGGCAGGGTATCGGGAATGTCAGCGGTCAGAACCGGGGCGGATTTTTCCAGATTGATTCTGGGTTTGGCCGGTTTGGGCGCGCCATGCACGTCTCGCGGTCCGAGTTCATAAACGATACCTCGCCTGGAAGGTTCATGACGCCGCAGCAACGACAGTTGTCCATCGCTGTCCAATACAAACATGTGCAGTGAGGTCTGTTCCGGGGTAAACGCTTTCGCTTCTTTGGGGTACTGGTACGTCGCGACCCAACACAAGGGGTTCAGGGAATGGCCGTGGCGTTGAATAAAATCTTTAATGGATTGCGGTAGGGCGGTGATGTCCTGCGTCATGGCGTAACGGTCCTTGTTTGGTAGTGATCCTTAAGTGGAGTACTTGCTCACTCGGTGAATATAAAAATATCAAAAGGCTTATCTCAATAAACTCATCACAGGTCAAATGCAGACATAGGTTTTTAGAGCGGATTCACAATTAGCCGGCGCTAATCTGCCAGACAGTAATCATGACTTCCACCCCGGAACAACCGCTTTTTCCATCGGCAGTTGGCGGCTTATTCAAGCAGTTTCTGTAGCCGGGTATAGTCGATTTTGGCGTTATGACGACGATCAACGGGAATGCTTCGAACCCGCCGAATGTCATCGAGCTGTGCCCAGTCCAGCGCCTGATTCAAAGCAGCGAGATCGAGAGCGGCATCCGCTTCAATCAGCAGAATACGTTTCCCTTGCCACGCCATCATGGCGCTGCGGCGAATCTGCGGAAAAAAATGTGCGGCGCATTCGACCGTAAACGGATACAGAACGCCTTTGCTGTCTTCGATACGGGCATGACTGCGTCCTACCAGCCACAACCGACCAAGGGTATCGAAAAAGCCGGCGTCACCGGTTCGGTGCCAGCGCTGACCGTCCACTTCAAACTTGGTGTCGTTATCGCCTTCACCGTGCAGATAACCTGGCAACACATGATCACCGGATACCACGATCTCCCCAATCACTCCGGCTGCCAGTTGCTGTTGTTCCAATTCTGATGCGGTGAATGGCCCGATTGCCTCACCGAAGCGATCTGTGATCACCCGTAACGCAATGGCTCCGACCGGTTGACCGGTCAACAAGCCCTGGCCTTTGCGCATGGCGTTCAGATCATCATCACTGATCTGCTGCCAGTCGATTTCAGCCATGGGCTCTGCTTCGGTGGAACCATAAACCGCTGCCACGCTGGCGTTGGGTGCCATTTGCTGTAGTTGTCGCAGCAGTTCCGGAAACACCGGCGCACCGCCGGTACCGATATGTTTCAACCCTGGCAACGTCATATTCTGTTCTGCACAGTACTCCAGCAAACACTGATAGAACGCCGGCGATCCGGCTGTACGATTGACCCGATGACGAACGATCTGGGCAACGACCGGCACAGGGTCGATTTGTCCGGGTGCCCGCATATCGGCATCGGGAATGACACTGGTGATACCGGATGCCAGATTGGCCAGCAGGAACACTGGCAATGTGGTCAGATCCGCATCACCGGGCTGGGGATTCAGAGTGGCCTGTAAGGCGGCATGCTGGGCCAGCAGAAAACCATGAGAACGCTGAGCCGCTTTCGGGCGTCCGGTGCTGCCGCTGGTAAACGTCAACAGCGCCGGATCGTCATCGGTACAGTCGCTGATCTCAGTCAGCGCAATATAGCTGTCAGACTGAGCCAGGGAAACCGCTCCGGGAATGGGAAAACCAATACTGAACTTAACCGGAATCCGCCGCAGCTGCGATGAAAACAAGCGCAGCAAATGGGCCTTGGCACTGGCAATCAACGCCCGTGGCTGGCCCAGTTCGCAGCATTGATCAATGTGTTGTCGACCGGCTGACGGATCCAGAAACATCGCCACCGCACCCAGCTGAAACAGCGCCAGCAGAACCACATACAGTTCATAGGACATCGTCTGAAAGACCAGCACCCGGTCGCCTTTACCAAGACCATAATGCCGGAACATGGCAGCGGTCCGACCCGCAGCATCGGCCAGTTGCTGATAATTGCAGAGTCTGGTATTTCCGCGGTGTTGATCAATAATCGCCGCAGTATCGGGATGCTGTAATGCGCGATCCAGCAGGATACGGGTGATATTCATTGTCGATCATCCAGGTAGTGTTGATACAACGTATACTCACGCATGCTCTGACCATAATGGCTGGAAAGGTTTTTGGATTTGTTGGAGGCGTGCATCAGCGCATGAATGGCCCGGCAGTAGCCCATGTCCCGGGCAATCCGATGACATTCCGCCACCAGCACCGCGCCCAGACCGGCAGCACGACGCCCGGGCAGAACCGCAACGGTTTTCAACACACAGGTATCGATGTCCTCTCCACGGCGGGCCTGATTAAAATCAGGAATGGCAAACAGATAGCCGAGCAACTCTCCGTGTTGTTCTGCGAGCAACACCAGTTGCGGCTGCACCACTGTCTGAACCGCCTGATACTGCTGTAAAAACTCAGCCTCTGTAATCGGGGTGTACAGAAAATTGCCGCTGAAGCTTTGGATGGAAAGCTGGTAAATGGCTTTTAATTCATCCTCAAACCGATTCATATCCAGGGCCCGCCAGCTGATTTCCCTCTTTTGCAACCGTTCGCGCACAGCTGGAATACGAGAATCCTGAAGGTTCAGGTCGGTCACCCGCGCTGAGGAATAATGGGCCAGGGGATGAAATCCGGCCTGTCGGAAATAGTCGGGATAAGCTGAAGGATTCTCGGGTTCCAGAAAAAAAGGCGGCTCACTACCGACATCGCTGACCCAGCGATAACGACGCCAGGTATTGCCATCCATGGGGCCAATCATCAGCGTACATCCCTGCGCCTTAAGCTGCTGACGGGCCTGCAGCAGCAGTTCGCTGGCAGCTGCGGCATCCGCGGCATCAAAGTGCCCCACCACCCCCAAACGTTCAGATTTCAGTTCCGGAACCCGATTCCACCATAACGACAACCTGCCAACCACCTGTTGCTGACGCAGCGCCAGCAGATGTACATCGGCTTCATGATGAGTCAGTACCGATGGATCAAAATCCGGTAACTGTACCGACTGCGGATAATCGCCTCCGCACCATTCTTCTACCATGATCACAACAATTCTCCAGGCGTTATCAACAGGGCCAACCAACTAAGTAACGAAACACCACCGGCAATACCGGCCTGACGCAACCAGCGTTCCGGAGTGACCGGACAGTTATCCAGCTGTGGTTGCAGTCGCAGAAATAACAGACCACTCAATACCAACGCCACAGCACTGACCACCAGTACCTGCAACAATTGCAGATCAAATACCCGCAACCCCAGACAAAACAGCAACACCGGCATCATTCCGGCTATAACGGCCGCCCCCATAATACCTGCCGGCAGGCGCGCCAGCTGGTAGTGAGCATGAGAAATAGTCAGCATGGTGATATGGCAGGCAAAAACAATCATATAGGCAAACAGAGGATCATTGCCGCCCTGATGATCATCCAGCAACAGCCAGAACAATGCCGGCCCGGTGACTCCCAGCAAGGCATAGACATTATGGATATTACCGCGCCCCTGACGCCGGACCTGACGGGCAAACCACATGGTCAGCACGAAGAACAACATCGGAATGCCCAGCCAGTACACGCCACCAACACTCCAGGCAGCATAGGCAAATAACCCGGCCCCCATCTGTGCACTGGCATCCATGGTGCTGTACCGACGCCACAGCCACAGCAGCGCTCCAAGCAGAATGATGACCGCCAGACGCAGGGTCAGTGCCGTAGTATCCATCTCCAGATAACTGTTCAACAATGCATACGTAGCCAGAGGTATAAAGAGGTTATCGAGGCCATGCCACGCCAGGGCCTCAAACATCATAACGATCACGCCCATCAACAGGCCGATGAGCAGGCACTCGACCCGTCCAGTGACGGTAAACAACAGTAAAGAGACATGTACGCATAAAAACGTAACAACGAAAAAGGCCACCGAGCCTTCCACCGATTTGTTGCCTTCCAGCGTACTGAACTGGTTTTGACCGTAGTAAACACCGATCAGAGCCGCCACGGCATCGGCCAGCGCCAATACCAGAATAGGCACGCAATATAACAATGGGTCGCCATCGGCCAGCACAAACACTAACGCCACCGATACGGGGAACAGCATCTCCCCCCAGGAAGTGCGCTCAACACCATGCAGTAACCCCCGCAGGGATCGGGTCAGCGACATGCCCCGGCGTAGCAGGGTCAGTGCCGAGACACTGACCAGCGCCAGCAAGAGTACCGGCCAGCTGCGGTCGAACAGCCACGGAAACGTAACCGTCACCAACCCCATTTCCACATGTATAAGTTTACGCAGCACTTCCGGATCCGGTGCCAGAAAGCGTTCAATCAGCCGGGTTGAAATAAATGCACCGGCCAGCGCTGTCAGCACGATCAGAATTCCGAGCCACGGATTCATCGGACTTCCTCAACCACAAAATCGCGATAGAAAAACGCCTTGTCTCTGGCATATAACTGGACCGCCAGATCATCCAGTCCACGCAGACGCCCGCTCAGTGCCGCTGGGCATTTTCGCGGCACCAGCATGTTCCAGTAGGCCATCCGGGCAGAAGGATTGGCCACTGCCAGGAGTTGTTCCAACAGTGCCTGATAGTTTTCTTCAGACATATATTCAAAAATATCGCTGAGGTTAAACGCATCGAAGCGCTGTCCTGGATGACGTTGCAGATACTCTTCAATGGACAGCTGGTGCCACTCAATCCCATCAAGTCGTTCGCGAATGGCTTCAAACTGCGGTTCCCTCAGTGCGTAGGGCAGCACTTCACCGTGCGTACCGGTCAGGATCCAGTGCAGATACGGGTTTTCCGCCGGGTTCAGATCGGTCAGGGCAAAGCGGGTATGACTCAGAATATGATTGGCCACGCTGCCTTCAACATAGCGAAAGAAGCTGGGATCACGGCCCATACGCCCCATGACAAAACGGGAAAAAAATACTTTGAACAACAACCGCCAGCGCCAGGTATCCCATTGATGCTGATAAAACTTCAGGCGTCTGCTACGGTCTCCCCCAGCCAATAGTTGCTGAATGCGATTGCGGGAATGAACCAACGGCAACAATCGTTGCCGGAACAGGGCAAAATAACGCTCAAACTTACCTGCCCCGCCAATGCCTGCATCAATTTCGTTGCCATGGGCATCCCAGAACCGGCGACTGTCCTGATCCAGCAGTGTGCGGCAGCGTTGATAGAGTTCAGCGCGGCGATGACTGGGACGTGACCCCATCAGCTCCAGTAGTTCACCATGGTTCAGTTCCCGATATGCCGCGACTCTCAGTGCCAGACAATATAGCTGGGCCGGGTTAAGATCGAGTGCGACCACCCGCTCAGCGCCTGCTGCCAACAGGGCCAGGGCATTGTCACCGGCGGAGCATATGGACAGACACTGTCCCGCTTTAGCCGTCGATAAGGCCGCGACCAGAATATCCGCATCCTCCCAGCATTGGGCATAACGAATCTGGGTAAAATCCGCTCTTCCGGCTACTTCACTGCTCATTCGACGCCTCCTGTGTCTGCTCCGGTTGCGGCAAGCGTCGTATTACCCCGGTACTGCCATCAAATTCCACCCAGTCACCGTCTTTCAGAGTACGGGTAATCGCGGTCACTGACACCACCGCCGGAATCCCCATTTCCCGGGATACAATGGCCGAATGAGACAGCAGACTGCCACGTTCCACCAAGATGCCGGCTGCCGCTGGAAACAGCATGATCCAGCCGGGATCCGTCCGTTCAGCCACCAGAATTTCACCGGCCTGCAGCACGGCATTACGGGGATCGACAATGACCCGGACCCGACCACGAACGACACCGGGACAACAGCCAATACCTTTGAGATCTCCGTCAATGACCTCATTGGCAATCGCCGGAGCGGTAAAGTCATTGCCCTGATGGACAATACCAAATGTCTCAAACCGGTCGGCCGGAACCGGCATGTCGGCATAGCCGGCAAACTCTGCCTTGCGCAGACGGACCAAAGCCTTGAGGTCTGTGGTTACGGCAGTCCCTTCGATAAAACCCAGAATTTCGGCGACTTCGAGATAAAACACATCACGACTGTGTTCCAGCAGATCTTTGGCATACAACCGTCGTCCGAGTTCGACAAAAATACGCCGCACCCGACCAAACAGCCGGGTACGTTCAAAACGCAGGTTTTCCCGGTCACGGACCCGGTGCCGGGCATTTCTGAGTACCCATTGAAATATTCGTCGCCGGATGGGATGAGTCGCCTGGGCAGCCTCAACCCGCTGTTCGGCGCTGGCACGAATCTGTGCTTCAACAGCCCCGGCTTCGGCCGTTTCCGGCTGATTCCGCAAGCGTTCAGCAAAATGACCGACAGAACGCAGCAACACCAGGGGATCATCATGTAAGGTGGCGCTTTCCAGCTTGAGTTCGTCGAGACATCGATCTCCAAACTTCTCAATATATTCATGGTAAGTACGCTGGAATTGGGGATGCTCAGCCATGGCCTTCGTCAGGGTGGCCACATCTGCCTGCACCAGTTGCTGACAAAATGCCTCGTCAGGTGCGGCCAGCTCGGCCATGTGCCGAACCCGTCTGGCCGGCTCGGCGCTGATCATACCGCCCTCACCGGCCAGCAAATTGTTTTGCAGGGTTTCGTCGCGATCTTCACACCATTTAGTGCAAAGTCCGCGCAGTACGCCATAAAAGATCATGGCGAAAAAATCATTGATCAGCGGCGCATCCCAACGGGTCAGGAGCTTTTGCTCCAGCCGGTGGTAGCTGGCAGCCAACTGGCTGCTGTTGAGTAAGGTGAGGTCTTCGCCAGTGTTCAGGGCATCATCGAGACGCTGGTAAAACCGGCGGATGCTGGCGGGTAAACGGATGTGACTCCACACCAATCCCAGCAGACTGCCACCCAGTCGGAAGGCATCGCGCAGCCGTTCGGACACAGTCCCCTTCAACGTGGCGGCGACTTCTTCAGGCAACCCTTCTTTCACTCCCATCATCTGTTCCATGAAACGGCGATTCAGGGTAAATCCCGGCAATAGCGCCAGAACCCGATACCATGACAACAGATTGTAATAGACCCGGCCACGGATCAGCCCGAGCATACGCTGAAAGACAACGTCGTTGGCAGCAATGACTGATTCCGGTACCCGCAGAATCCGGCAGAATTCACGATAGACAGACTCATAGGCCTGACGGGCAAAACTGAAGGTCAGCGGAGTGGTAATACCACCATAACTTTCGGCGATATTACTGTTATCCCAAAGGTTGTGCTCACCGGCAGGATCCGGGCGCTGGTGCAGGGCGGTGATCGGTCGGGACTGCAACAGGAACAGCTGCTCTCCGGCCATCGCCCACTCAATATCCTGAGGTTTATCAAAATGGCGACTACAACGACGCGCCAGATCAACCACGGCGATCAGCTGCCGATCGGTCAGCACCGGGGCATTGACACGGTCCGGGTCGACGGTCTGCAAGGAAACATGATCGACCGCCTCTTCATCGAGGTATTCGCCACTGTGTTTGGCACAGATATCCCGCTCGACGATGTGATTGGAAGTATCGATTCGCCAGGTATCCGCATCCACTTCTCCAGACACCAACGCCGAACCAAGGCCATATACAGCAGAAACGACCACTATATCGCGCCGGCCGCTGACCGGGTCAGCCGCAAAGGCAACGCCGGCACTGTCGCTGTTGACCATACGCTGAATCAACACAGCTGGTACCGGTGGTGGCAGGCTCAGATTGTTTTCCCGCCGATAGGTGACCACACGCTCACTGAAGCCCGAACACCAGACATCAACAATACGCTCAGCAACCTGCGCAACGGGCACATACAGATAGCTTTCCAGCTGACCGGCGAACGAATGCCCGGCACCGTCTTCATCTACGGCAGAGGAACGCACCGCCAGGCGATCACCCGCTGCGGCAAGTCGTTCGAGAGCCTGTTGCAACTGACGGGAAAACTCATTCGTCAGACGAAGATTCCGGCGCAACATCTCTGCATCCGTAATCGTTGCCGGATCAATATCAAGACTGTCCAGACAGGCCCTGGGATCAATCACGATCCATTCAGGTATCGGTAGTCCGACTTCAGCCAGATGAGCCAGTGCCGCGGCCTTGCCGCCAAACACATTTAAATCAATATCACTGTACTGATCATGTACATATTGCCCGATCATTACATACTCCATAACAACGGGCCTGCGCCCAGAGAAAGATACATCCCCAGGGTCCAGACCCCGGCAACCACTTCAAAACGCTTTCCGGCACCCGTCAGAGGATGCGCCAGAAACTGCTTCGCAACCACCAGCGCCACGCCGAACAGCACCACCAGAACCACGGCCACTGGGATGAGAAAATCAATCTGCCAGGCGGCAATGGCGGCACAGATGGCCGTTACCAGTAATACCGCCAACCAGATTCTGACAGCCTTGCGACACCCCCACAGAACGGAATAGGTTTCCACCCCGGGCTCTTCGTCTTCCGGCGCACGAATCTTCCGACCGATCTCGATCACCATGCCATTAAAGAAGCTGACCGCCAGAAACCACACCAACCCCCTGACCGCATGGCCGTCACCGGCTACCAGCCAGTCACACGCAGATGCATACAGGTCTATGAGAGGCATGATCAACATATGTGACCACATATAAGTCACGGGGCGCGCCTTCAGCCATTCCGACACAAAAAACTCCCGACTCATCAACGCCAGATAGCTCCAGGTCAATCCTAAAAAGATCAGTAACGGGGGAAATAGCCAGAGAGCCAATGTCAGCTGCAGTATTGCCAGCAATATCCCAACAATACCCAGCTCCCTGAGCGTCACCAGTCCACGAGGTACTGGCCGGTAAGGCCGGTAACTGCAGTCTTCTTCGTAATCCTTGAATTCATCGGCGATGCGCAGCTGCATGAAAAACGCCAGTGCGGTGAAAAAAGCCACCAGCCATGTACTCAGTGACGGCAGCTCGGTAATTCCCCGTAATAATGAAGAATAGGCAACGGCCGAAAAGCTGAAGGCGGCGACCAGAGGCCCATGCGCCAGCAATGGAAAACGTTCACGCTGATAGATCCACCAGCGTTGTAAATGCCTCAACATATATTCTTAACCCCGAGCCAGCGATTGATGAGCGCGGGCAAAATGCCCGGCACACAACGCGCCGATAATGGATAGTTCGCCCGCCAGAACAGTCGCCGCAGTCACCTCGGCAAATGCTCGCGCATGTCCTGCTCCTGCCAGCCCCAACAACTGCAGACAGGCATTCTGACTGGGCAGTCCGGTACCTCCACCAACGGTTCCGACAATCAGATTCGGCAACGTAACAGCCGCATACAGGTCGCCCTGATCGGTCAGTTCAAACCGGGTCACCCCGACGGCGGATTCCGCCACACAGGCAGCATCCTGACCACAGGCGATGTAAAGCGCCGCCAGCCCATTGGCGTAATGTCCCTGTACGCCGATGGTGCCGCTCAGTACCCCGCCAAGTGCCGACATGCGCCAGTAATCCTCCATCCGTTCAGGCGAAGTATGCAAAAGCCCATGAATCAGATCAGACGGTACCGTAACCTCCGCCGTTACCTGTTTGCCGCGAACGGAAACAAAGGACTGGGCGCTGGCTTTCTTATCACCGGACATGTTGGCTTCAAGGAAAAAATAACTGGGTTCGACAGGAGAGTTTAATCGTATGTATTCACAAATGGATTGAGTGGCAATGGTCACCATGTTTTGCCCGGATGCATCACCGGTGGTGAAATCAAAACGCAGATACACATGATTGCCTTCAACGGTCACCTGCATGTCATGCAGTTGTCCGTGACGAGTGGTTTTACTTGCTTCAATTTTGAACTGTTCGATCTGGGTAATGGCCCAGGCAACGAAAGTGCCGGCCTGAGTGAGGTTTTCAAATGCGAATCCAGGCGCCCGCATCACCGCTTCCTGAAGCAGCAGAGTGGTACAACCTCCCGCTCTTGAAATAAGCTGGGCCCCACGATTATAAGAGGCCACCAGGGCAGCTTCGGTGGTGGCCAGCGGGATGTAATAATCTCCCTGGGCGAACAGACCGTTCACCCGTAACGGGCCAGCAACACCTACCGGAAGCTTGACCGTGCCGATGAAATTTTCAATGTTATGCTGGTAAACATCCATCGTCGCTTCGGTAGCCGGATCGAGTATTTGCTCCCGAATCCCGTTCTGATCAGCAAACAACTCCCAGCGCCGGGCCAGCATTTTGGAATTAATACGATGATCCCTGGGAAGACGGGGTTTGGCGGGCTGTTCAGGTTTGGGTCGAAGCGCTTCAGAAAGTTCCTGCTGATCGCGCTCCCGCAACAGGTTTTCCAGATAACTGTTGGCATGCAGATAAGGTATTGCCATTTCCTTTACTCCTTCAGTAATGCTTCCTTGATGGGTCCAGCGTCGGTTTTTTTGACTCTGAATATGTTACCGGGTTTTGACGTGAACAATCCTTCGAAAGTCACAAGGTACGTCATCGGACTAAATTCAACCAGAGATAAACTCGTAAAATTTAAATCATGCAGGAGAGGTCACAGCAGTGCGTAAAAAGACGATACTTCCGTGTATCGTTGACCGGAAAATGGTTTATGAAGAGGACCGAATAACACTCAGCAAGGACGACGGAAGCAATGTCCTTACAAAATGTATCGGCATATAGACCAGGGTCGCTGATACTGTCACACCATGCTCCTATTGTGACTCCTACCATAGTTGTGGATATGGAGGACGAGGCATGATCCGACGGAACTTTTACATTACAACGACTCTGGAAAATATAACCACCCGTCATCTTTCGGGAGGTCATTTGGTGTGATATTGCGTACTTTCAGCCATCAATCAAGCGAACAAAAAAACGGGAATGGATACCTCTGCACTCGATCAATTCAACTCTTATTGGACTGAAAATCAACCAACGCGCGGAATATACAGTGGTTTTTCTGACGACCAAATAACGAGATTTAATTATCATTTAAACTGTGATCTGGTTCTCCATTCGAAAGCATAAGTACTGACAGGACTTTAGCATTCTATTAAGCAAATGGCCGCCTTTTAACAGCGCTATCAGCGACAAAAATAATACGTCAAAGATAGTGAGCTCCCTTCTCTCAACACCAGTGAACGTTCACACCCGCTTCTGCAAACATCGCTTCGCTAACACGGGATTTTTCTCCCCACCGACTCAGATATTCTTCATTTTGGGTCTGGCAATGAACAGTGGCTATGCCCGTCTGGATAATTTTGGCAGCACAGTTCGGGCAAGGGAAATGCGTAACATAAATTTCGCAACCGGTGAGGTCGCGCTTGGCAAACAGGATGGCGTTTTCTTCTGCATGAATGGTTTTCAGCAGCTTGGTCTCACGATCGTCCTGATTGGCTGAATCCCCCACTCCACGCGGATAACCGTTAAACCCAACGGAAACCACCCGGTTTCCCTGAGTGATCACGGCTCCCACCTGAGTACTGGGATCTTTGCTCCAGGATCCCACCAGTTCAGCCATCTGAAAAAAACGCTGAATCCATTTGTCATTCATAGTCTGACTCCAAAGTGCTTTGCTGTGGAAAGGAATAAATCAGAGCCAGCTTTTGCCGGCGTTCCATTTTTTTGATCACCCGCTCACGTCGACTGGCCTGGCTGCGGTCAGGCTGTCTTTCCTGATACACCACTTCGACCGGTCTTCGCGCACGGGTAAATCTGGCGCCACCGGATAAATCGCCATTGTGCTCTTTCAGGCGCCGGTCCAGGTTTGTGGTAATACCGGTATACAGGCTGCCATCACAACAGCGCAGCATATATACCGTCCAGGAAGATTGTCTGTCCATGTGGGGCTGATCGTTATCAATCGAGCCGCGATTGTGGCCAGGTTCTGATTTACCTGTCAATTCTGAAGCATCGTGAGGCTATGACCGAGCCTGCGGCAAAATTCACTAAAGCTACATGGTCATGCGCTCAGCATCGCTCATGGTGGGAATATAATGGGATGCCTGATTAACCGGATACAGAGTTCCGGCAGGTTTCTTCCCTGTCCCGGACAAAGACAACACTCTGGATATTTGTGGGGAGGAATGAATGGAATGAATATTTTTAAAAATCACCTCAAGATGCCCGAGTAATTCCTCAGATTCATCTGCGATCAGATCATGCAACTGGGTAAGGCGTTTATGCCGGGCACGGTAGTGATCAAATACTGACGAACCGTGTACCAGTATCAATGGCGACAGGCCAGAAGCCATCCAGAACCGATGCACCAGACACAGCGGTAAATTACCGATATCGTTCCCACGCTCAAAAGCCGTTAATGTTGACGGAGCAATACCCAGCAGTTCTGCAAACTCCCGGCGAGACAGTTTGCACAATTCCCGCATACGTCGAAGAGTCGCCAGTATGGATGGCAAAGAATCCAGTGAGAATTGTTCAGCAGGTTGTTTACCCAACTCATGCTGCGTGCCCCGTATTATGGATTTTTTGCCTATCAGCAGCATCGCAACGAGACCAACAAAGTTGTCAAACTCTCTGGCAGAACAGCGGACGATATAGGACTGCAATCGCAAATATCTGGCGTTGATCATACGGCAATGTGATTGTGCACCGAGGTGGGGTAACAGCAGAAATTCGATCGGAATGCCAGTGTTGGACAAATAGCAAAATAACGTCGACAGTCGCATGTTATCGCGACCGGCTTCATATTTCCGATACTGGGTCATCGACACGCCAGCCAATTCGGCCGCCGCCGCCTGGCTAATGTTCAGTGTGGTTCGGCTACGTCGCAACAGAACACCAAAGCCAGCCCGAAAATGGTGACTATGGTGTTCCGGATCGATATAGCGGGGGTTAAAACGCTGTCGGATATATCGATCCAGAAACACGTTTTCAGCAATTGTTTTTTGGGTGTGTTCGGTCATCCGCCGGTCCTCTGGTATTTCTCAAGTCAAAAGACACACCTCGTTTCGGCAGTTTTTATGAAGCCGGAAACAGACCTCGTATGTATGGGAGTTCAGAGGATTAAACTACTCGGCTTCATACTGCCAGGATTCCCGAAAATTGCTCTTGAATTCGAATCTTTTGATCATGCGGTCAAATCATGAAACTCCGTAATCAATAGTTGCTGCTCCAGCTGTTTAATGGTCTGAAAATCGCGTTCAACGGCTGCTGCATCGGGTCCGCACAAAACGATGTAACCCAGATCCAGGTTCGAGAACAGATCCTTGGTCTTTTCAACCCGATCACCATCCCGAATATTGATCACGCTGGTGTAATGGGTAGACAACGCCTGAGCCCGGTCAAGCACCGCTGTATTACTGACAATACCGGCTTCCCGCGCCACCAGAAAGGTAACGGTCAGATGTCGCAGCAACTGGAAATCCTGCGTCGGTAATTCGCCGTCACAGTGATACCGGGCAAGCCGGTCTAACTGACTGTCACCGGTCGCCACCCGGTTGTATCTGGCCTGACCGCCACCGTGAGGACGGGCGGCAATTTCAATCAGCCGGATGCCCTCAGGTGTCAGCATCAGCTCCACATGACCCGCACCATGTCGAATGCCCAATGCGTCGAGCACCCCAAACGCGTATGCAATCAATGCGGTGTTATCCGGTGCTGACGGGGAAATCCATTCCATGGCATTGTAAACCGCCATATTGCCGCCGTTATCAATCTTGTGGTACCGGCAGATATCGGTAACGGTATGGTGGCCGGCAATACTGACGGTATCGACCACAAACTCATGGCCAGTGACGTATTGCTGCACCAGTACTTCATCATTCATCAGCCCAAGCCGGTTCTTGGTATGCACCAGGGCTTTAAAATAAGGTCTCCAGTCTTCACCGGCTCTGATGCAACGAACGCCATCGGTACCGGCACTTTTCGGAGGCTTGATCACCAGATCGCGCCCCCTCAGCGCAAATTCCTCCAGCCAACGTTCCACAACCGCGACAGAGTCAGTACAGATTTGCGGAATAACTGCCAGTCCGGCGGCAGCCACGGCTTGCGCCATCAGATACTTATGTCGCCGGGCGCTGCTTAAGTTCGCGTCGTTGGCATATTCCGGTAACAGTGACTGACACAGAAGATCACACAGCTCAACGCCTGACTCTGTACCCGGCAATATGCAGCGCGGCTGCAACGCCGACAAACTGGATAGCAGTTGTTCAAGATTATCTCCTGTGAATACGAACACCTGATCAAAATCGTCCGGTCGATAGGAAGCGGCATAAACATCCGGCGGAACCGGGGTTGATATCACGGCATAAACCGGAACTCCGCGCTGCCTGAACGTCTCAGCGTAGAGTGCGCCAGTGGAATATGGATCTACGATGACGGCTGGCTGATTCGTTGTGTTCATCAATATGCCTCCTCTGGAACCCGGGCCAGTCGGGTTACCGCATCACAATAGCGTGCCCAGGCCTGAGCCATGCTGCGAGACAGTCGCCGGGCCCGCAGTGGCGCATGTACCAGTCCGGGTTCAATGGTTAACTCAACCGCTATCCCCTGTTGTTGCAAATGTTCGCTGTAGCGCACGGCATCCTGAACCAGAGAGTCCTCGGACGCACCCATGATGTAAGCCGGAGGCAGATCATGAAACGAACCGCTGATCAGGGGAGAGACATAGGCATGCCGGACCTGCCCGGTGGTCGGTGCATAACAGGCGGTAAAAAACTCCATTTCGCCACCGGACAACAACGGCGCGTCATCTCCACCATGGCGCCATCTGCTGAAATCCAGTACGGGGGAAATCAACGCCTGACCGGCCAGTGGAGGCTGCTGCCGGTCACGCACCATCATCGCCACCACCACCGCCATATTGGCACCCGAGCTGTCGCCGGCAATAATGACCGCATCGGTGGCGGTATCTATATCGAGTTCACCATTACGCAACGCCAGCAGGGCCGCATAGCAGTCTTCCAACGGCGCCGGAAACGGATGCTCAGGAGCCAGACGAAAATCCGGGGCAACCACGGTCAACCCAGTCTGTCTGCACAGGTCGGCAATGGCAGAGTGGTGCGAGTCCGCGGAGCCAAGGACAAATCCACCACCTCGCAGATAAAACACCACCCCCTGACGCCGGGATCCGATTGGAGTATATATCCGCACCGGTACCTGGACCTCAGGGCCCTGTACAACCTGACTGGAAACCTTGACGTTTTCAGTCTCGGGAAACGCAAACTCATCATTCAGCCGCAGATACAGATCGCGCTGCTGTTGCACCGGTAATTTGTAGAAATCCGGATATAACACCTTGTTGCTACGATCAATGAATTCTTGAATACCATCAGCAAAAGCCATTGTTTTTCTCCTTAAAAATAAGTTCAGGATTCACGGGGCTGCGAGGTGGTTTCACGTCGCAGGCATTCGAGCAACACTCCACGTCTGGCCAGCACCGGAATACACAACATGCTGCACAGCCCACCAATCCACAGGGCGTGACTGAGGCCGAACATCAACGTAGCGCCGGAAGCCAGCAGGCTGCCGATGGAAAACGCACCCCAGGTCAACACCCGCTGTACCGAATTGACCCGACCCAACAGTTCCGCCGGTGCAGCGGTTTGCCGCAACGTGACGGCGGTGGGTCCAAAGGAACCTTCACCCATGCCATGAATCACATTCGCGGTGATCAATCCCAGTACCGAACCCGCCATGCCGGCAACCGGGATAAAGGCCAGTCCAACCACCGCCGCTGTCGCCGATAACACCAGTCCCCTGCCGACGCCCACGCGGCGCACCAGATGAACAGACAAGAGATTACCGATTGGAAAACCCAGCGCAGAGGCGCCGATAATGATGCCCACCAGCGATTCCGACAGTCCCATGACCTTGACGCAATAAAGCACAATGGTGGTTCGCACCATCATCGTGAACATCACATACACCACGCCACACGTGATCACCGGTTCCAGAATCGGATGTCGGAATACAAACACCAGTCCTTCAGCGATATCCCGCCGCATCCAGCCAGGTTGTTTTTGCCGCCGGGTCAGTTCAATACGTTCTTTTTTATGTTGAATCAGTCCGATGGTGATAAACGACACGATGGACGAAACCGCATTAATAAACACTGCGATGACCGTACCAAACAATGCGATGACCGGGCCGGCCAGCATCGGCCCGAGAGATTTACTGGATGACTCAAAGAACGTCAGCCATGAGTTGGCTTTATGCAGTTTCTCTTTGTCCGTATAAAGCTCTGGCAGAAACGAGGTGTAGGCAATCTGAAAAAATACCAGCGAAATGCCGGATACCCCGACCAGCAGCATCAGAACCGGAAAAGACAGCCGATCAAAATACCCCAGCAAGGCAATGGTCAGAAATGTCACCACCTGTACAGCTTCACACAGCAGCATGACTGATCGACGCTTGAGATAATCGATCATCGCACCTGCCTGCAACCCGACCAGAAGAAACGGCAGATAAAGGGCAAATGGAAGTAATACCGCCTGTGCTTCAGTCGCACTGACGACCGACACCGCCAGCAATGGCAGGGCAATCACCATAAACTGATCTCCGACCAGACTGATGGATTGTCCCGATAACAACAACCTGAAATCCCGCCTCGCGGTAGATACATCCTGAGCGGGTTGAACGCTGGACTGCTGCATAATTTGACTCCTTTACCAGCCGCATGACTGGTCCTGAACGATTTATGTGAATGAAAAGTAGATTTCGGTTTCACCGATAGACAGCAACATCGGCAGCGGTTGTCCCTGATGGACTTCAATGGGACTGGAAAAAATCTGTACGGCCTGCATCCAGTGGGAAGCAACATTACCGGGATGGTTTGACAACATCTCATCGTCGGTAAGATCCAGTTCAAACCAGAACACCACACCATGTACAAGAGCCGAAACGTTCGGTTCAAACACCACCTTGGACATGGCTGGAAACAGGATGTCCTGATAAAAAGAGGCAGTGGCTACGGTGAGCGCTGGTGACGCCAGCTGATAAAGCCAGGTGTCCAGACGACACGGAAAATAATGCGGAGTGGCAAACTTGTTGAACAGGTTGACGTCGAAATCGAGCACCCGGTCGACCCGATTGAGCCGATGTACATCGCGACTGCTCAACAGACTTGCTTTCAAACGCACAGACTGTGGTAACAGCAGCGCATCGGGTTTCAACAACCGGCTTTTGGCATGCACCAGTGACGGCACAAACCCTTCTCCAAAAAAGCCGCAATCAACCGTCTCGGAAATCAGAATATCGATATCCGCTGGCACATCGATCCCCGGTATCAGGTCTGTGGACAGCTTGTTGATGACGGTCACCCGGTCGGAATAGCCATTATTGGCAACAATTTCGGCCGCCATCTGGGCCACATCCGGATTCACTTCACAGGCATAGACATG
The DNA here is from genome assembly GCF_000940805.1 of Gynuella sunshinyii YC6258. Taxonomy (GTDB): domain Bacteria; phylum Pseudomonadota; class Gammaproteobacteria; order Pseudomonadales; family Natronospirillaceae; genus Gynuella; species Gynuella sunshinyii. Next base: position 5,500,150 of record NZ_CP007142.1, read on the forward strand.
GCTCGCACCGTTACGGGCGGCGAGCATTGATAGCAAACCGGTGCCGGTACCGATATCCAGGACCGTCCTGCCAGTCATATCAACGGATTCGATGGCACGTTGAAACGCCTGATTACGCTGTCCGTCATTCAGCATGGGAAAATGCCATCTGGGAATGGACTTCGCGCTTTCCATTTCGATTAACTTATTCGTTGTCACAATTGTTCTCCTTATTATTGCTCTCGTGATTACAGACCTCTTCCGTCTGAGTCCGGGTAAAACCAACAAATCCCTCGATTTCCACTGATATCCGATCACCGTGACTGGCAACCGGCAGATTCAGTCTTTGCAGCCGACAGAAGCTGGTGGCATTGCCATGCCAGGGGCAAAGAACACTTTCACCTTGGTGTTTGCCATGGGTCAGCGGGCCACCGCGATGCGGACAGGTCATATCAATAAATACCGGTTCTGACTGACGGGACAATCGGGCCAGCACAAAGCGGTCGAGTGTCCGGATCACCAGCGGCAGGTCAGTGACTTTAAATGTGATGGTCTGCATAGCGCGCATAGTCTCCGATCGACAGAATCCGATAGTTGCAGCTTTCAGACAGCACCAGGGCGCCATGAAGCCGGTTTTTGCGAATGACCACGCACTCTCCGGGACCAAGATCCGAATAACAGTTAAAGCCGTGACAGAACCGCAATAACCCCTGATCCACCACGCAGAACTCATCACCATCGTGAACATGGGGGACAGATAATTCGTGATACGGTTCATCCAGCAACATGACCGGCAGGTTTTCGATGTCGCCAAACACAGAAGGCTTGATCTTATGTGCCAGATCACGATGATCCTGCTGCTGTGCCATCCAGGTGAGCTGACTGGACAGATCCTGCTCGGCGATCTGCTGCAACCGGCGGGTCATTTCAACACCTTTCGCCATCTCAGCGACGACATCGTTGCCAAACTGCGCAATGGCCGGTTTCAATAATTCATCGATTCCCATGCGGCCATGGTGTTTATCAATGTGTACATGCTCCTGGTAATAACGGACATCAGCCTGCTCGCCGTAGACCTCGCGCAACAGCCCGGCCATCTGCCGGCAGTATGGTCCGAAGGTGTTTTCGGCGTAGCTGATGGCCCCCAGATACTGGAAGAAACATTCCGGACGACGGCTGATGTAGTGGAAGTAGTTATTCATCAGCAGGGTGGAATTCAGATAAAACGACCAGTAGGCATGAGAGTGGGTTTTCAATCCGATGGATGCCAGAGTGGCTTTAAACAGGGAGCTGTGTTTGGTTGCATGATTACCATAACCAAACTCATCAATGATGATGCGAAACAGCGCAGACTGCAGCGCACCGTAATCCCCTTTGCCATGACGAATCATGTGAGATGATTCCGGCAGAAAATCCAGCGCATGCTGAATGACCAGGGTTTCGGCCAGTTCTTTGCGATCCGGCCATTCCCGCACCAACGCCAACGAGGCAGGTAATTCATCATTATCCTGAATGGCTGAATCGAAATAATCGAACAGTGTTGCGCTGTTCCAACCGGTGCCAAAAGTCGCCAGTTCATCCATCAGAAATCCAAGACACCGGCGTTCGAGTTCAGGCACCAGTTCTGCAGACAGCTGCCGCAGCTCATCGCTGTACACTGCTTTCAGCTGTTCGACGATGTTGCCGTCATGCTGTTCCGGCAGAAACAGAAAATCCTGTTCGTTCAATGCCGTCAAAATACGATTCATCGTGAATGCCGGATAGTTAAAAATATTATCCGCTCGGGTGGGCTCAAAATGAGTATGTTTAAAGGTTTGAGGCCTGACCATCCGGAACCAGACGGACGTTTCCTCTACCCAATCTTCGTTATCCCTGAACTGCGGGAAGGTTCCCAACAGGGCAAGGTTTTCGTTAAACCGATCCTTTACTGTCATGATTGTATCCTTGTGTAAGCTGTACCAGATGTCGTCTGCCAGACGAACGATTCCAGTGTCACACAGCCTCGAAAAAGGCAGCAACGAACAGCGGTGACAATAATTTCACGACTATTTGTCACTTCGAATACGCCCAAATGCTGTATAGGCCCTTAAATTCTGTGTCCCGCCATATCTCCGTTAACACGAAACAAGAACCTCCCGGTTGCACGGTTAAGGTCGGTTGCTGGTATTAAGGAAGTTCTGAATAATGGGTGGTTCCGGAAGAGTCGACAGCCCTTCGACAGGAAAAAAAGTTAACGCCCAGGCACCGATGACCTGCTGATTTCCACCATCGCCGGCGGTCGAGGATGCAGGTAATTTGCCCGTCATGCTTCCCGCTCCCGTTCCAGCAGTGTCTGTTTGCGCTCCACCCCCCAACGATATCCGGATAATCCACCATCATTGCGAATCACCCGATGACAGGGAATGGCCACGGCGAGTTTGTTGGCACCACAGGCCTGAGCCACTGCCCGCACGCTTTTGGGGGAGCCGATCATCTCAGCAACATCCAGATAACTGGCCGTCTGCCCGGGCGGAATAGACTGCAATGCCGCCCAGACCTTGCGCTGAAATGCGGTACCGCGAATGTCCAGAGGCAGGTCCAGAGTCTGGAACGGATGTTCGATCAGTCCGACCACCTGGGCGACAACCGCCTCGAAATCGGCGTCTCCGCCAACCAGTTCGGCCGCCGGAAAGGCATCCTGCAATTCCTCGATCAGACTCTGCGGAGATTCCCCCATCTGAATGCTGCAAATCCCTTTTTCGCTCTGAGCCACCAGAATCGCCCCCAGGGAACACTCACCGATAGCAAACCGTATGCGGGTATCGGTACCACCTTTTTTGTAGGCTTTGGGTGACATACCGAGAATTCTGTCGGCTTCATCGTAAAAACGCCCGCCGGTGTTGTAGCCGGCCGAATACACCGCCGATGTCACCGTGGTTTGTTTGCTCAGCTCATCCCGGACCCGCTCGGCCCGCCGTCCGGCGGCATAACGTCTTGGTGTCAGGCCCACATAGCGCTTGAATACCCGTTGCATGTGGTACTGGCTCCAACCGGCGACTTCTGCCAGTTCCAGTGAGGTCGGCATAGTCTCGGCACGATCAATGTAACGACACAGCAATTCTACGGTCCGGGCCTGCTCACTGAGGCCGGAAGTGTCTTCAGGATGGCAGCGGCGACAAGCCCGAAACCCGGCTTTTTCGGCCATGGAAGGGGTCGGGTAATACTGAACGTTTTCACGATTGGCCCGCCGGGAGGGACAGGAGGGACGGCAATAGACACCGGTAGTAATGACACCGTAGACAAACACGTTGTCAAAGTCGGGATCACGGTCCACCACAGCCTGCCAGAGCCGGTCCGCAGAGAGAGTATCAAGCAGCGGGGTTGCTTCAGTCACAATGTTGCACTCGTTCAAGTTATGCGATTGGACCTACTATAGCTCTGGGAGGTTGCCAGACAACCTGATTATTGCTCTTGAATTCGAAAGGATGACGACCCGGCGACAGAATGTACGCGGGTCAGGAAATGAAGGTCGCCCACACATCTTTCGGACAACCATTGCAGATGCCTCTTTATCAGCTCATTTTTCTGACCGCAACGGTCAACCGCGACAAACATACCAATTCATTTGTTTCATCGGTTATCCGGATTTCCCAGACCTGAACCGATGAACCGATGCGTATCGGTGTGGCGACGCCGGTGACTTCGCCACTGCGCTTGGACTTCAAATGGCTGGCATTCAGCTCCAGACCAAAGCAAATATTACTGTCTTCGGTACACAACGATGCGGCGATGCTGCCCAATGTTTCTGCCAGCGCAGCAGATGCTCCGCCATGAAGAAAGCCCATGGGCTGTTTGGTGGCTTCCATGACCGGCATGGTGGCCGTCAGCGTCCGTTCACCGATTTCGGTAATTTTGATCCCCAATGCCACTGAAAGGGTGTTTTGGCTGAACGCGTTCAAATCGTCCACGGTTGCATGGCGTTTCCAGATACTCATCAATGTTTTCCTCCTGGGCTGGTGTTAATACAAATATGCAGACCGGATACAAACCGGTCCGGTCAATTCAGTCAACCGATCTCCCGGCCATCAGCTCGGCAGCCTGCTGCTGCAACTGTGGTCGTCGGGGCTTCAGTCCGGCCTCCGCCGGCAGACAGGCATAGTGCCGGGGTACCAGATAACCCGGCAACCGCTGTTTCAGAGCCAGAATCGTCTGTTGCTGCCATTGCGCAGAACACACCTGGGAGTCCCGCAACTCCACAAAGGCAAATGGCACCTGACCGAATTCCGGGTGCGGCACCGGAACGACCAGTGCCCGCTGCACCTCTGCCAGCTGTTGCAGATGCCGCTCAATTTCTTCCGGCTGGATATTTTTCCCGCCGCTGATAAAACGATTATCCCTGCGGCCGGTCACCGCCATATGGTGATCAGACAGAGTCACCAGATCACCGCTATGAAACCAGCCTTCGTGGTCGCGCGCCGGCTGAATGCCCGGCGCTGACCAGTACCCCGCAAACAAACTGCTGCCGCGCATCAGCAGCTCCTGTTCCGCCGACACCTGAATCTCCATTCCGGCAGTGACTATCATCCGCCCATCCGGGCTCAGGGTCAGCAAATGCGAAGCGGTCTCGGTCATGCCATAGGTCTGCCAGACCGGCAGCTGCCGTTTCCGGGCCTGCTCCAGCAACGGTGCCGGACAGGGACCACCCCCAAGCCAGACCACCTTCAGCGAAGGACAATCCACCTCGTGGGCCAGATAACGCTGCAACTGGGTACTGACCATGGATACATGGGTAATACTCCAGAATCTCAGATGATCCGGCTGATCCACGGCACCATCCATGACCAGAGCAGTACGTGAGAGCATTGCCCGCAATGCTTGTACAATGCCGCCGATATGATGCAACGGCAGACTCAACAGGGTCCGGTCAGTACCTGTCATTGGAATCATGGTGTTGGCGGCGGCGGCATTGGTCAACAGGCTGTTCAGGGTATGCAAAACCAGTTTTGGCTGACCGGTGGAACCCGAGGTAAATATCCCCAGACAGGGGCGGGAAAAATCCACATGATCCGGTCCCTGCGCCGCAACCACCTCTGATGCTGACAGCTCTGGCAGCGACTCACACACGCTTGCGTCAATCTGCTTCGCCAGCGACCGAAAACGCGATGACGGACTGTCCGGATCCACCGGTACGGCCACACAGCCCAGACGAAACAGCGCAAACAATGCCGCCAGGGTATGCCAATCTTTGACTGCCGGGATTATCACCCGTTCATCATTGCTCAATCCTGCTTCACTGAAGTACTGACAGTACTTCTGCACCGACTGCTCAAACCGCAAAAAGGAAACCGTTTCAGATGGCATGAGCAACCATGACAGTTGCGGCTGTTGTCGGGCTGCCAGCGCTATCGGGCAAACATTTACCACGGTACTGGCTACCATGATACTGATTCCAGAGACTGAGAGATAAAACCCGATGAGGTCATGGCCGGAAAATACTTCAGAGTATCCAGGCCCTGCGCACCCGACAATTTATATGACTGTGCCATACGATAAATCAGCTCCATACCTACCGGACTTTCAAAGCTGCTGCTCAGCACGCATTGCACCCCCAATTGCCGGCCATACTGTATCAGCTTATCGGTACGATCATACCCCAGCAGCGTGGGTTTCAGAATAAATGCCGCCAGACCAGAATAATAATCCGGCATTTTCGATACCTGATAAAGACTCTCATCAAGGGCGTATGGAATATCACTGTATTGCGACCAGTAGCGATAATCTTCACGATGGCACAAGGGTTCTTCAAACCATTCAATCGCAGTGTATTCCGGCAGGCGATTGAACATGTCAAGTTGCTCAAGCGTCCAGCTGCCATTGGCATCCAACCGGATACGACCACTGAAACCGCTGTCGAGCAGCTGTTGAACGCGACGAATATCCTCCACCAGTGGTCGTTGCCCGACTTTGATTTTGATGCAATCAGCAGTGTTCTGTGACACCCCATCCTGATAGCTCAGCAGCTGACATATCTGCGGTTGCTCCGGCTCAGGAAACTGCCAGGCCAACAGCGCCGAACGCAACCCGAAGTTCACCGCCGGATACCAACCCGGATCAGACCACTGCTGTAGTGTGGTTATGCTGAGTTCAGGCCCGGCAGCATACCAGTCGCGCAACTGAGTGAGACACTGAGCCAGCGTCTCCCGGCTGTAGCCCGGCAAAGGCGACACCTCAGTCCAGATTGCCCGGTCCGCCAACTGCCACTTCAACAACAACCCCTGACGATCACTGAGTGCCTGTTCTGACAGCACCAGTGGCGGCTGCAGTGGCAGGCGGAAACGAAACAGTTCCAGGCTCAGTATCCGGTCATTCATGGTTCAGGGCTGGCGCTTGAATTTACTGAAATCCGGTTTACGTTTTTCCAGATAGGCATTTTTGCCTTCCTGTCCTTCTTCGGTCATGTAGAACAGCATGGTGGCATTACCGGCCAGCTCCTGTATACCAGCCTGACCATCGAGACCGGCATTAAAGGCTGATTTCAAAACCCGCAGGGAAATCGGTGAATGCTGTAGCATCTCTTTGGCCCAGCTTACCGTTTCAATTTCCAGCTGTTCGAGCGGTACCACGGTATTTACCAGACCCATATCCAGCGCCTGCCGGGCATCATACTGGCGGCACATAAACCAGATTTCCTTGGCTTTTTTGGGGCCGATCAGGCTGGCCATGTAGCTGGCGCCGAAACCACCATCAAAGGAGCCGACTTTCGGGCCAGTCTGGCCAAAACGGGCGTTTTCCGCGGCAATGGTGATATCGCAGACCAGATGCAGCACATGGCCGCCACCGATGGAATAACCCGCCACCATGGCAATCACCGGTTTTGGCAGTGAACGGATTTCTTTTTGCAGATCCAGCACGTTCAGGTGATGGGTACCGCCGTCATCCTGATAACCGGAGTTGCCACGCACCCGCTGATCCCCTCCCGAACAGAAGGCCATATCGCCCTGCCCGGTTAAAATCACCACGCCAATCTGATCGTCAAAACGGGCATCTGACAAGGCCTGGCGGATTTCCATAATGGTCTTGGGCCGAAAAGCATTACGGACTTCAGGCCGGTTAATGGTGATTTTGGCGATGCCTTCGGCCTTGTGATACAGAATATCGTCATATTGAGTGCCGACGTTCTGCCATTCGAGAGCAGGTTTGATGGAACTGTGAGCTGGGTTATTCATGGCCATTCCTAATGAGTATTCATGGAGTCAATCAGGTGAGTTAAGGTCGCGGCAAACCAGTGCGGATCTTCAAAATGAATATTGTGACCACAATGATCGGCAACCCGGTGTCGTGCCGCCCCGAGGGTCTGCCCCAGGCGGGTGTATTTGGAATCGTTTTTACCGGAGAGAAAGAAAAAGGGCAATCTCAGCTGCTGCATCGCAACGCTGAAATCCGGCTGCCGGGCCACGCTCAGGGCCAGTAACTGCCGGGCTACCATGGTGCCATCGAGTGACTGTTTAGAGCTGATCAGTCGCTCGATCTGATCGGTCCGCAAGCTGGCAAACACATTCTGGGCATACCAGTCAGACAGCACCTGTGGCATAGGCTCAGCGGCAAAGCGTCGCGCCCAGGCCTGATCAAGAAGCCAGCGCTGATGACGTTCTGCGAGGCTTTGGGTACCAAAGTTACCGCTTTCCAGGATCAGCCCCTGTAGCCGCTGCGGAGAGAACTGCATCAAATACTGACACACACTCATGGCCAACCGGGCGCCCAGCGAATAGCCCAGCAGCACAAACCGCTCCGGTAAGCGGTCAACGTGCTGGTGGAACCAATGCAACACGATTTCATGAAAGCTGTCCGTCAGCGGGTCAGCGGCAATCCGGGGCAATTCCAGGCAATGGCACTGAATCGTTGCCGGCAGCATTGAGCACAGCTCGGAAAAGTCATTGGCCCGGCCCAGAAAACCCGGAATCATCACCAACTGCACGGGTTTCACAGGCAGGCACTGATGGCCGGCAACTGCCGGATCTGTTCGATAAATCCCTTGAGCCGGGTCGTGCCTTCATGAATCCGGCATTCGATCAGGCGGGAACGTTTTGGGTTGCCGGAGACTGTCAGTAGTTTTTGCAGCCCAGGCAAATCCGCAACTAACTCATAATCCAGCTCAAATTGCGCGGCTGCGTGCTGAAACGCAAGCCCATGCGGCATCAGAAACATCTGTTCATACGCCGTCTGCTGACTGGCCGGCAGCAGGTCAAAAATACCGCCGCCGTTATTGTTCAGCACCACGATGGTGATCGCCGCAGGCATTTTAGCCAGCAGCGCCAGACTGTTGAGATCATGCAACAACGCCGTATCCCCCACCAGCAGATAACTGTGCTGGTAGGCACTGGTCAGAGCCGCCGCCGTGGCCACCAGACCATCAATACCGCTGGCACCTCGACTGCTGTACACATGAATATCCCGCTCGGCAAAACGCCCATAACTGTCGAGCATGCGAATACTCAGACTGTTGCCGGCCATAATCGCACTGCCGGCCGGCATGTGGCACATCAGCAATCTGGCCACTGCCGCTTCATGCCAGCTACCGTCGACCAGATCCGGCAAGGCTTCGGCCAGTTGTTGGTGCTGCCGGATCAACAGCTGCAAATTGGGATGAACCGATGGCGACGGAAGCCATTCAGCCACTCGCTCAAACGAAATTGTCTGCTGCCGGGCACGTCGGGTCGGGTCCAGCGGCTGATCATATTCTGACAACAGCAGATACTGTGCCTCAGGGGCGCGCAGATACTGTTCCAGAAACTGACCAACACGCTTGCTGACGATACGACCACCAAACTGAATCACCAGATCGGGCTGTAATTGCGCCACAAATGCCGGATGGGCCAACAACAGATCTCCGTAATGCAGCAGGTGTACTTCATCGCAACCACGAAACTGGCTGGCGATATCCGCAATAACCGGACATCGCAATCGGCTGATCCAGGGCAACAGCTGCCGATGTTGCAGGGGCGTGAGCTGCCCCAGCAGAATCAGCGTCGAACGGCTTGAACGAATGATGTCCAATAATGTCTCATCGATGCTCTGTGCCGGAGTTGCACAGGTGACCGGGTTCAACCGGAGCCAATCCAACGGCAGCGGTGGAACCTGTTCATAGAGCGGTTCGTCAAACTGACAGTTCAGCTGGATCGGTCCGGGCAGGGATAACTGTGCATATTGCTGCAAAAAACCGCTGATCTGTTGATGCAGCGCCTGACTGTCAGCCGGACAGCTGAGATTGACACTCAACCGGGCATTGGCACCAAACATATGTTTTTGCCGAATGGCCTGGTTGGCACCGCATTCAAGCAGCCGGTCAGGACGATCAGCGGAGAGAATAAACAGCGGCACCAGGGTTTCGAATGCCTCAACCACCGCCGGGTGCAGATTGGCAACGGCGGTGCCCGAGGTGGTTACGATACAGACCGGCTGTTGTTGTACCCGGGCCAGGCCCAATGCCAGAAATCCCAACCCCCGCTCATCAAAGTGAGTATGCAGGTTCAGGCCATCAAGTTCCCTGCTCAGCCGGAACAGTGCCAATGAAAAGGCGGCATTGCGGCTACCCGGTGCGACGCAAAAATGTCGCACTCCGAGGTGATACATCAGATGAATCAGGGATTCCGCCCATTGGGAGTTGTGTAGTGTGTGTTGGTACGGCATGTCACTCGTTACTTAACGATTATCGGTCCGGCCACAGACGCAGCGTTCAACAGTCTCTATGTCTGTCGGTAGCCTGCCTGAAACCGGGACGGGGTCAATTGAGGGCGGCGAGCAGAGACTCGATCTTGGCTTCCAGCTCCAGCCATTCGGCATCAGCGTCTGACCCGTCAACGATACCGACGCCAGAATAAAGCCATAAATGATTTCTGTCACTGAGCGCCGAACGGATCGCCACCGCAAACTCCGTCTGGGTTGCTCCGATCAGCCCCACGCAGCCGCTGTACCAGCCCCGTTGCGTCAGTTCGCAGGAGGAGATAAACGCCTGAGCCTGAGCCCGGGGATGACCACATACCGCCGGCGTCGGGTGGAGCTGGCGGTACAGTTGGTCGGTAGAAATATCGGTTTTCAACACCGCATTGAGGGATTGATAACGATGCTGGATCCGGTCCAGTTTATAAACACCGGGCTTCTGACTGTGATCAATGGACTCGGCCAAAGGCAGCAGGCTTTCGCAGATCACATCGGCCACCACGGCATGTTCACGGGTCAGTTTGTCATCGGTTTTCAACTGCTGTTCGAGGGAAAAATCCTCAGCGTGATTGATGCCCCGCCGCACAGTACCAGCCATGGCTTCGGTGCACAGCCGCTGGCCATGACGTTTGAACAAGCGCTCGGGAGAGCATCCCCAGAACACTTTGCCACGGTTTTCGATGGCAAATGCAAAACTGCTGGGTAACTGCTGGCGCCAGCGTTTCAGGGTCTGAAAAATATTCGGCGGCGAGCTGAACTGCAATGCCACCTCCCGTGCCAGCACCACTTTATGAAACTCTCCGGCACCGATCTTCTGTAATGCTTCACCTACCTGCTGATACCATTGCTGGCGATCCACACTTTGGTGGCGACGGGTAATGGTGGCGGCCCGGGTGACCTTGATTTTGGCTTTGGCAATACTGCGACTCAGCAGGGTAATGGCCTGTAACTGCTCTTCCCAGTGCTCAGCATCGCGGGCAAACAGGTTCAATGCCAGTTGAAAACTATCGTGATCTTCCCGAATTTCGAGCAGGGGCAGCAAAAACCGCATGGCGGGAAAATCCTGCCACTGCCCGGTACCGCTCTCGCCATTATAGGAACAGCCGCCAATCCATACCGCATCCGTGCCGGCGACGATCATTTCCGCTCGCGACAATAATGAAGGCCCATGATGCAAAGCATCGATTTTCAACTCCAGCGCCTGACCAAATCCAGCAACTGCGGCTGTCTGGTTACGATGGGCAAAGTACCCCCGTTCAGCGATGGCGACACTGGACAGCAGCTCCAGCAGATCGATTGCAGGAATGTCACAACTGACTCGTTGCAGACGATTGGCCGTGAAAGGACGGGAGGAAAGTTCGGCACACAATCGCTCGATGCTGTGTGCCAATGATTGTGCCGAGGGCAACGTTAAAAAAGAAAGCGCCTGTATGGTCATAAAACCCAACTACTGAAAAAACAAATCGACAGACCCACCCGGATACAACGTCACTCCGGGATGCCATGCAGTTGATCTACTACTGCCCCGACGGGATTATTCCGTCAAAGTCTGCGTACAACTATAGTGTAGCAGCTTAACCATTATCATCGCTGATATTCATCAAGCTTCTATTCAGACGGCTTCAAAACACTCCTATATAGAAAAGTCTCCTTTATGGTATCGATTCGCAGGGGAATTCTCATGTAATCACCGGATTGCCACAGCGACAGCTGATCCACAAAGTTTTCGCTGTCGATCCAGCCATCCTGTCCACCCTGGAGCACGAAGTAGTTGGCATCCGGGTCACTTAAATCACTGATATGTCGGGCGCAGGAACCGAAGGTGATGGTGTGAGGTCCATAAACCAGAGGATGTCCGGTTTTGTGGACCGTGTTAGCGCCACCACCGGCCGGAAGATCAGCAAAACGATAGCGCTGCCCCACAAATGGCAGATGATGGAACATGTGCTCGATTCGTAAACGATGCACATTACCCCACTTGCGATAGCGCGCTATCTTCTTCGCCACGACCTTGAGAGCGCGATGAATAACACCCGCCAGATGTGTCGGATCCGCAGCCTGCAGATCTTCTTTTAATAACGAGTGAGTCATCCAGACGGTATGATAGTGACTGCCAGGGCGATGCAGCCCCAGCCGTCGGACCACTTCTGCCAGCAGCATCTCAAATGCCATAGGTTCGACTCTGCCGGCCTGATATCCGCCATCCCAACCCGTCAATAATGTGAGTACGTGCTGTTGCGCATCACCCTGCGTCGTACTCAGCGCAGCCCGTTGTAATAATAAATCCCGCAGCGGCAGGACACCCGGCATGGCCACATCGGTCTGACTGGCACGCAAATCATCCAGCGACAGTTTTTCCTTACTGCTGAAGATTTCGGCCAGACGCTGTGAGCGGTCTTTCGGAGAAAAAAAGTAACCAATGGGAAAATCGCTGCCCTCTGGCCGTTCATTGGCTGACGCGACAAATCCCTGTTCCGGGTCCACTCTGACCGGCATGGCGGTGGTATCAGCAATGGAATCCCAACTGTCTGCCGCACTGGCAGGCAGGATCACATCTTCGGGGGTATCGTTGGGACGACGCGGTAAATGCGCAGCCAGACAGTGGCCGACCCGTTGCCCTTTGCCTCCGGCAAACACCATGTTGAGGCCGGATACAGCGAACGGCTTCAAAGCCTGATGAAACTCCTCCCAGCAGGTAGCCGTTGCCACTGCCTGCATGGCGGCAATTTCATCGCTCGGTCGATGTCCCTGCCAGCGCATGGCAGTAGGTCGGTCAACCTTCATTAAAGGCCCATCGGAGACAATCGGGCCAATATCCGTGCGTCGGATCCGCAACCGCCGGGAGCGACTCCAACGTGCCCGGACCAGCTGGTATTCTTCTGAAATACGGCTTTCCGGGAATTCAGAAACATCGAACAAATCACTGCCCTGGGCATGAAGACTGGTTCCACCCCAGGCGATGTGCTCATTGCGACCCAGCACGAAAAACGGCATCCCCGGCATCATCGCCCCAACCAGGTGATAACCCGGTGCTTTGGCACCAACCACAAAACACGGTGACGGTACGCCCATGGGCAAATGGGGATCACTGACAATCGCGGCGTACCCCGATGACATGCGGCTACCAGCAATGGCCGATGAATTACTACCACTGCGGGTACGCCCGGCCAACACGTGTTCGCCACCAAACAGTCCTTCTGCGGCGTAGCCTGTTGGTCCATCAGCGTTCACCAGACGAGGCCACAGAGTTTCCCAGGTCTGACGTGGTAATTTACGCCTGGCTTTTAACAGTTTCAGCCATACCAGCCAGCTGATATCAGATGAGTTCACCCGCGCCAGGGTAATCAGATCGGTCAGAGTCCATAGTTCCGGCTGAATCCCAAGGATGGCAAACTCATGAGGCAGTTCCGGTGTGTGCTTGATCAGATGATTCAGACCTTTGACAAAACTTTCTGCCCATTCCCGGGTCGCGGAATCCATATTTGCAATAATTTCTGGCACCGCCTTGCCGATATCCAACAACCGCAGTGAGCGGTCAATTTCGAAACCCATCGGCCCGATCATTTCCGCCATCCGACCATAAGCCAGGCGGCGCATGATTTCTATCTGAGCCAGACGCAGATGGCCATGTAGCAGTCCCAGCGCCACTGCAAGGTCCTTTTTGGATTCAGCTTCCACAAACGGCACCTGATATTTATTCCAATAAATATTCACCGGTGCCGTCACTGGAAGATTGTCCGTCGGCAACATGGCCAGCCGCTGCGCCATGGTCTTGGGTGTGGGGCGAGTGAATACTGCCTTGCCGATTACACCAATTCCGACCAGGGCTCCCCATATTTTATCCAGCATTCCAACATTTTCAGCATGCGTCACCGCAGTCCCCCCTTTTTGTCTATTTGCGTGTTTAGTATTCGATTATTCCGGTGTAGAGGTCACTCAGCACTTTTCATTCCAAACAGATATAACTTTTTAGCTGCGAATTTCTTTGACATCTCCTGACAATCAGACCAGAATTAATTTTAGTCAAAAATTAATAAAAATAAGATCAGGACATACTATGTATCTAGGGTTCGACCTGGGCACTTCAGCCCTTAAAGCCGTACTGATAAATCACTCCGGGGAAGTCATTGACCAGCAAAGCCATGCTTACCCGGTCAGTCAGCCAAAACCTTTGTGGAGCGAACAAAACCCGGAAGACTGGTGGCAGGCTATTCAAGCCGTTACACATCAGCTGGGTCGTGCTCATGACCTCAGTAACCTCAAAGCCATGGGGATTGCCGGGCAGATGCACGGAGCGACATTACTCGACAGCCATGGTCAGGTACTCAGACCTTGCATACTATGGAACGACGGTCGCAGTTTCCAGGAGTGTGAAGACCTGATGCGGGAGCATACGGATTTCTGTGAACGCAGCGGTAATCTGGCCATGCCTGGATTTACCGCTCCAAAACTGGTCTGGGTTGCCCGTCATGAACCAGAAGTATTCAGTCAACTGGCAAAAGTGCTCCTACCAAAAGACTACCTGGTGTGGCGTCTGACCGGTGTCTACGCCAGTGATATGTCGGACGCTGCCGGCACCTTGTGGCTGAATCCTGCCAAACGCGATTGGGATGATCAGCTGTTGGCGGCAACCGGATTGAACCGGACATACATGCCTGAACTATTTGAGGGCAACCAGATTGTCGGTCACCTCAGCACGAACATTGCCAAAGAACTCGGACTGCCGGAAGTACCGGTAGTCGCCGGTGCCGGAGATAATGCCGCCGGTGCCGTCGGTGTGGGTATCGTCGATGCCGGCGATGCATTTCTGTCACTGGGGACTTCCGGGGTATTGTTTGTGGCCAGTTCAGCTCACCACGCCAATCCCGAAAACACCGTTCATGCATTCTGTCACTGCCTGCCAGACCGTTGGCATCAGATGGCGGTTTCCCTGAGCGCTGCAAATTGTCTGTCATGGTTTTCCGGACTGGTGGACAAAGATGTTCCCACTCTGCTACAGGAGCTTGAAGACAGCGGTATCGAACAGACCCGAGTGATCTTTCTGCCCTACCTGTCGGGCGAAAGAACCCCCCATAATGACCCCATGGCCAGCGCCTGCTTTTTTGGCGCCACCAATGCCACCACCCGCGCTGAATTGACTCTGGCCATTCTTGAAGGTGTGGCATTCTCCTTTGCCGACGGACGGGATGCATTACTGTCCGCCGGCACTCTTTTTAAACAGATTTCCCTGATCGGCGGCGGAGCACGTTCCAAGCGCTGGCGTCAGATCATTGCCGACGTACTGAACCAGCCGCTGGTCTTTCGTGACGGTGGAGAAGTCGGTCCTGGCCTCGGAGCTGCCCGACTGGCACACCTGGCCATGGAACCTGAAAAACTGGAAAGCATTTGCCGGGCACCGGAGGTGCTTGCTCACCATCAACCCGACCCTGAAAAACAGCAGTATTACCAAAACCGACTGTCGAAATATCGCCAGCTCTATCAAATCACCCAACATTTAAATCGAGAGTGAACCATGAAAACTTATTTTGACGCTATTTCCAAAATCGAATACGAGGGGCCCAAGTCAGAAAACCCATTGGCCTTCCGTCACTACGACAAAGACAAGCTTGTCATGGGCAAACGCCTTGAAGAACATTTGCGTTTTGCCGTTTGTTACTGGCATAACTTCTGTTGGGAAGGCAAGGATATTTTCGGCCTCGGTACCGGTACCATGAACCGCCCCTGGCATCAGCCTGGCGACGAAATGGAAATGGCCCGCATGAAGATGGACGCAGCATTCGACTTCATGGCCAAACTGGGTGCGCCGTACTGGTGCTGGCACGATTACGATATCGCCCCTGAAGGCGCTACCATCAAGGAGTCACGCAATAATTTCGCCGCCATGCTCGATGTGGCCGAACAGAAAATGGCTGAGACCGGGGTCAAACTGCTGTGGGGTACCGCCAACGCATTCTCCAACCCTCGTTACATGTGCGGCGCTGCCACCAACCCCAACCCTGAAGTGTTTGCATATGCCGCGTCTCAGGTTCAGAACGCCATGGCAGCCACTCATCGTCTTGGTGGCGCAAACTACGTGTTGTGGGGCGGACGCGAAGGCTATCAAAATCTGATGAATACCGATCTGAAACGCGAAAGCGAGCAGCTTGGTCGCTTCCTGCAAATGGTGGTTGAATACAAACATGCCATCGGTTTCAAGGGCACGATACTGCTGGAACCCAAACCACAGGAACCCACCAAACATCAGTATGACTATGACTCTGCAACCGTGTTTGGTTTCCTGCAGCGCTTTGGCCTGGAAAAAGAAATCAAGGTCAACATCGAAGTCAATCACGCCACTCTGGCCGGACACAGTTTCCACCATGAAATTGCCACCGCAGCCTCACTCGGTATTCTGGGTTCTGTCGATGCTAACCGCGGTGACTATCAAAACGGTTGGGATACTGACCAATTCCCGAACAGCGTCGATGAAATGATTCTGCCCTGCTATGAAATTATCAAAGCCGGCGGATTCACCACGGGTGGTTTCAATTTCGATACCAAACTGCGTCGTGAATCGATAGATCCTGATGATATGTTCCACGGCCATATCGGCGCCATGGATACACTGGCTCTGGCATACACCAAAGCCGCTGATCTGTACGAAAGCGGAGAACTGCAAAAGGTTATCGAAAACCGCTATTCCGGCTGGAACTCAGAACTCGGTGAGAAAATCCTGTCAGGTGGCATCAACCTGAAAGATCTGAGCCAATGGGCGGTGGATAATGACATCGATCCCAAACCGCAATCCGGCAAACAGGAATATCTGGAAAATCTGGTCAATCGTTTTATTCATAAATAATTGCCATTTCCCCATAAAAAAAGCCGGTTCAATGACCGGCTTTTTTTATCCTCGAATATAGCGCTCTGGCCCATCTATTCGTTAACAAGATCACTTCAACAGCACTTATCCAATCAATAATAACGCGCCCACATGGCGGTCGGAATTCCCAGAGTGGATTCGTCGGTTACCTGGGTATTTCCGGTGGGAATGTTCAGAAAATTACTGTCCAGGTCCATAAAATCAACCACGATGCCTCCTTGGGTGATTTTCATTCCTCCTTCGTCACTATTCAAACCAATCACCACAACACCATGAACGTTGGTCAAGTTACTATCTGTCTTAAAAGTATCTCCAACAATCACACTGCCTTCCAACGACCAGCCTTCGGACGTCATAGTATGGTTTACCATGATTGAGGTGTTGGCAACCGGATAGTTTCTTTCCACCCGATCGCCATCCCATTTACCTTCAAACTGCCAGCTGCCCGAACTTTTATCACATAGATTGGCTGGATAAAAATCGCCATCGCATACGGCATCGGGTGAACTGAAATACGGCGCATGGATTTCTTTGCGACCACCACCTCTTCCCAGCGTTATATCACCGGTTACCAATATCGTATTCAGCAAAGGCCCAACCTTTTCGCTCTTTGATGCAAGCGTGAAGTTCATCGGCGCTAAATTGCGCTGGTTCGGATTCCCCTTTCCGGCAAACAAAATCACCCCGGGCGGAAAGTGAGTGACCCCTTCAAACACCCAGCCATCGGTCGAATTGGACTTACTGGTGATACATGACTTGGAATCCCATTCACATTGGAAAAAAGGTTTGTTGTGAAGGTACGCCGTGTTCATGCCACCCTCTGAACTCAGGTTGATTGTCGCGTCGATGCTTTTATCATCAGAAGCCCTTTTGACATTCTGAATTTTAAGCATCGGCTTGTCGGACTCATCAATATAGAAAATATAGTTCGCCTGAGAAATCAGTGTATTTACGTCAAAAGGCGTTGCATCAACATTGCATTCGGGCCATTCGGGTACTCCGGGATCCGTGGCGGTTCGTCCTTGTTCTATATTCTTGAACGTACTGTTGTAGTGAGTGGAAAGCGTGTTGCCATCTTCCCCTGTCCTGAGCAGGATTTTTCCGGCAATTTTACTGTTACGGGTAAACTCGGGAACGTGACTCTGATCATCCTGATGGAATATCAGATTACCACCGGCTTCAAGATAATCGAGATGTGATTTGCCATTCCCAAATGCAATATCGGAATGCACCAGGGTCTCCCCAAGCTGCCCCTCCAGCGCGAAGCTGACGGCGTTGGCATGGATGAAATCGCTTTTAAAATTCCCGGCGTTTGTAACCTTCAGGTTTTTAACCGCTTTGATGGACTTAAAGTGGAAACCACTGCCGGCGAGTACATTAATATTTCCTCCCCAAATATCTGCACCCACCAAATTCAATCCTTCGAGGGTAATATCACCATTGCTGGAGTACAGATGACCGTTATCCTCGACACCACCACCATTGACATGGATATTACCGGTCGCACAACCTGAGGCGATAGATTTGGTAGCATTGGTAATGGTCAAATTACCATCCACGGCAAAGCCGTCTATGCTGTCACTGGACAAATACGCCATACCACCACCGGTAACTTCGGTATCACCTTTGATCACAATAGGATTACTGATCTCGGTATAGGAAACATCCCTGATAATCGGAATCTGATAGACCACCTCCAGGTTGCTGTTATGGCCGGCACTGATGCCGTTCACATCAAAACAATACAAATCCCTGCTGGTTTGAGAACAATCGGGTTTATATTGAGCCGACGCAATGGTTTGGTTGTCACGGGAAAACACAATATCATCCATGGCCGTTGTTACGGTTTCTACTTCAATACCATTCAGATATTGCCCCAGAGCTTCAGCACCGCTCCAGGCGTTGATTTCAGCCTGAGTCTGACCATGTACCGTCAGCTGACTTTTCTGGGATCCACGTACATAAGACATGGTTCCCAAGGTCACTACGGTTGCGGATATGCCGACCAATAACACCAGCAGCAGTGCCGCGACACCCCGTTGATGAAAAATGCCGCCAGTATTGTTTCTGCGCAGGATGTGTGTTCGAACATTCATACTATGCCTCATTGCAGCGATGCATCACTAATCTGGAATACGGAAATTAATCAAACAGGTCTGTGAACGTTGAGATGCGTTGCTGGCCGCATAACCAACAGCTTGCAGGCTGACTGAATAAATACCACCCAGGCCGCCAAGATTGACCCCGAATGGTCGGCAGTTTGCGGCCGTTAAACGGATAGTCACCTGACCACTGTTTTGAAAAGGACCATCGGTGACAGCCGGTACGGCGATCAGAGAGGTTCCCTTGCGCCAGCTGGTGGAATCCCAGCTCATTGACTGACCCGTCAGCTGCCACAGACCACCCGTGGATGGAGCGTAAATGCCTTTGTAAACATGCGTACCATCGTTATTGGCATGCCATATCAGCGCCTGCCCCACAAGACCCGCTGAGCCGGCCGAGTCCATTGCCACCTTACTGAGAGCAGTACCACTGACCGTTCCGTCTTCCTGGATACTGGCATCTTTAATTAGTAACAGATCAGCACCATAGGTTGCGACGCTGACACTGGGATCGAAAGGCTGATAACCGGCACCCTGCAATAACTTGTCTGCTGCCAGCAAGCCGATCTGAACCTGGCCATCGATAAATGCCCCCATCTTGGTCTCCGCACTGTTGCGACCGGAGCTTTGATAGAGCGTCAGCATGGCCAGGATAGAGATCAGCGACACCACCAGGGTCACCATCAGCTCAATCAGACTAAACCCACTTTGCGCGCGAAAGGCCGATGATTTCATGAGGGATCCACCGTCACAACACCACCAAACAATGCATTGTTTTCTGTATCATTGACCGATGCAGAGGGAACACCTACGGTCACTGTTTTGACAATCTTTTTCGCACCAGAGGCAGAATTCTCAACTTTGATCGAAACCTGTGGCGTACTGCACGAACCCGTTACCTGATGATCGCCGATCGTCAATGACAAAGGAGCCTCAGCCCCCGCAGAGCATGCGCCCGTCTGGATACTGTTGCGCATTTGTCCTATCGCCAGTCCGAGCACATTCATATCTTTCTGAGCAACAGCCGAACGACCGGATATGTATGCAATTCCCAACCCTATGATCATCATAATAACCATCGTGATCATCGCTTCGAGCAGTGTCATACCACGTTGATCACAAGTTCTGGAAAGCGGGTTACTATTGCAGCGTGCTAGACTCATCACGTCCTCCTGCTGAGGAAATTTTATAGGCCAGGCAACGGCTATCTAGTGCCATCCCAAGATTGTTCAATCTCAGGGTATTAGCACAGCCAGCCTCGGTCAGCGCCAGCGTAACATCGGTATCAATATTGCCCTGCCACACCATGTTCACCGTACCATAGGCATCACGATAACCGGCAGACAGTAGCTTTCCGTTAATGGTGAGGCTGGCAACTTCCTGATCGCCTTTGACCCCAAGCGGATTTTTCAGCGACAGTGCCCTTAAGGTGGCATACCCTTCGGCCAATACGTTTTGCGCATGGGCAATGTGAGCATTGGCCACCCAGGCACGCGTCAATGGTGCTCCCATGACCATCAGAATGGACATGATGGCAATGGCAATCATCAACTCAACCAGGGAAAAACCGTGCTCCGTTGTTACCATGAGGAAAACCCTCCACAACCGCTATTACCGTTAGCGCTGCGGGTATTGTCATTTTTAATAGTCAGTTCACAGCCGGCACTGCTGGTACCGGTTACACCTTTGGCGGTTAAAAGATAACCACCACCTGCGGTATCGGTCACCTTAACTGTATAAGAGAAATAATCGCCCTCTGCCGGTTTCCAGGCTGATTTACTGCTGTCACCGTTGCCGAGGTATGCCAATGTTTCCAGGGTTCCAGAGGTGGGATTGGACAATGCCGGAGTGGCACTGACATCAGCAGGTTTAAGATACTTCAATTGCCGCTGATACATGTTTTCCATAACCAGACTGATCGCTACCAGGTCCGCCGCGGCAGCTTTAGCGCGACTCTTTTGAATGTACCGGCTATAACTGGGAATCGCGATGGTGGCCAATATCGCGACTATGGCAATAACCACCAGCACCTCTATCAGGGTAAAGCCCTTAATCCAATTCTTCTTGCCAGACAAACGATCCTCATAACCTGCATTACCAATATCTGATATCACTGCTTTAACTTCATTCATTATCAGCCTCAAACTATTCAGACACACCCTGTCAGACGTTCCAAGGATTTCCACGTCCATCACGATGTTGTAGAGAAAAACTTCCAAGAGGTTGCTGATACATACCATTGTTTCGGAATGATCAACTGACGTTCAAAAAGATAATTCTGATCGTTTTTAAGGTTATTGCATGCGGCGCTTACAACTGTAACGAAACCTCATAACATCATATCGAACGATATCCAGCGTCTACATTCGCCTCGGGCAGGCTATTGAGTTTCTGTCCATACGGCAGTTGTTAAAAACCAAAAATCGACGAACGGTCATACATGTATTTTACATGACAAAAAATTTTCGATTTTGAAAAACCAAAAACCTATCAGAAGAAAATCGGCATTTTTGATACATCCAAGGAGCGACAAAATAAATCAAATTATAAAAATTTTCAAACCAAACAGACCAACCACTCGACAAATAATTCACCTTGAGTATGTAGATGAAAAACGAAAGGGGTCGAAAACGTCCTATTATCAAGATACATAAATTATGCAACCAAAAATTAACACATTACATAAATAACAACGCAATCATTCCGTCTTCGAAAATGATAACTTCGTCACACTAACAAAAAGAAATCAACACCATAAAAATAACCAGGATAACCAAACATAATGATCAGTTTCATTACCATGAAAATTTAAACATCAATACCTGCCAACCGAGCATTATCCCAAAGATACTTACCACACCAAGATCAGCTATCAATGACCTTATTAACCCCGGAGGCTTGTTTGTCGGGTTAGCACGGGCGAATCACTAATGGCCATAGCCGATGTGATCCCAAAAAAAAGAGATCTGGAAAATTGATTTGATTATCAAGATTCTTTAATTCAATCACTCTTTTTATTGAATGATTTCATTTAAACAATGGCGCATAGATGCCGATTGCGAAAGTCGGCTTCCAATCCATTTGAGTCAATGCCTACGGGGATGTTTTCACGAATAGCTTGAAACATAATGTACTCATATCAAGCAATTGTTATTAAACAGAATAGATAAAAAGAAGACAGGAACAAAAGGTCATGATTCGTCGAACGAACTCACACTCAGTGAGTTCGCCCGGAAAACAGAATGATTATTGAGAGCTCAAACGCCACTGCTGATTACTGCCACCCCAGCACCCCCATTGTTGCAATCTGGCGCTATTCTCAGTGGATTGGCCGTTGACGTCCAGGCACTTGCCGCTGTCACGGGACACAATTTCAACGTAACCATCCCCGGTATCGCGCAACTGCCATTTTTGTCCGGTACCGTTGTCGGTACATGTCTGTTGCAGAGCCAGGGTGCCACTCTCGTTACCTTCAACCGTAAGGCATTTGCCGCTATGCCAGGCAATCAGCCGGTGGTATCCATCTCCAGTCGGTTGTATCAGCCAATCCTGATTGATCCCGCCATTACAGGTCCATTGGATGATATTGGCACCATCCTGCCATGACTGACTGACAACATCTGCGCACTTGCCACTATTTCTGGATACCAGTGTCGTGGTGTCATGAGCCACACCTTCTGCCTGTCCGGTTTCAGTGTCGATGGTCAGTTGTGGATACCATTCCATGGCTAATGTGTTAGAGCTAGGAAATTCGAGCGGTAACCAGACATACAAAGAATCATTCGGATTACCATCCCACTGCGGTCCCCAACGATCACCCATATAAAGGTAGGAACTTCCCTGCGTACCACTGATCGTCGTGACATAGGTTGTCTGCGAACCGAAACCATTTGAGTTCCCGACATTTTTCCACGCACTCCAACTGCCGGCCGGAAATTGAGTCGTTGTAGCATATTTTTGTTGGTTGGCATTCCAGCCGGATGCACCGGAAGTGACCAGGAAGTAAACACCGTTGCGCTCAAATACCGCTGGAGCTTCCCGATGATCACCTTCAAAGACGTAAACCAGTTCGGCAACCCCCAGGTAATCATCCGTCAGCCGGTAGATGTGGAGATCAAGATTCACGTTCGATGCCGAAATCAGATACCCGGTGCCGTCTTTGTCCACAAATACAGTCTGGTCACGGGAATCATACCCCAGTGGCCGAAAAGATCCCTGATAAGCATAATCACCGTCAATGGTCGGCGAAACCGCGACTGCGATTTCAGCATCGCCATAGTCCTCGCCATTTTCCTTATGCGCCCACAACACATAGTGGTTATAAGCCGCGTTATAGATGACTTTTGGACGCTCAATATTCGAAGGTGCCAGCTCAGGACTGGAACTCGGCGTCAGAATATCATTCACATGAGTCCAGTGAACCAGATCAGCCGAGCGGTACAACGATACTGCCCCAAACAGCCAACCATCAGGACCACGTTGTTCTCCTGCCAGATAATAGTAGCCGCCGGATTTGATCACTCCTCCACCATGGGCATGCACGAGTTCGCCGCTCGTTGTGGTGAGCTGAGTGGCATTATTAAACGTAACCGGTGCCGCCGATGCGATCGAAGGATAAATTGCGGCTACTGATAAGAGTAGCGCGCTGGTAACTTTTGCAGGTAAAGACATTACGGTTTTCCTCTTGTTACAGGTAAGAATTGCAGAGATGTTTCTCTACAGCCCCTGCCTGAAAACCATCCGTCCGGGTTCCCAGGCAAATCTCTGAATCAGCATCAACATTACGATGGTCGCGATGAGAAAGATTAAAATCAGCTATTTGCCACACATCCGTTCCTCCAGCTCGCGTTGTTTGTCTTTCATCGAGTACTCACAACCTTGTCTGGTTTTTCTAATAACCCTCCAAGCAGGATTCTATAAAGGCACGATCATTGGTCATTTATAGCTACTGATAAAAACCATCCTGATTGCAGATGCAGATAAAATAATGGGGTATGTGTGACTCTTAATGCCCGTTGTATTTTTATTTTTATTTTTATTAATAGGTCATTATCAATCTGGCCGCATGTATGAAGTGTTTTTTCTTCATCAGACAGCCGGTATAGCTACCATTCTATAAGCTGTTAATTACTGGAAATATCCGTCTTTTGGTTGATATCCGGATAACAAAATTCTCATAAAGTTATCCTGCATATTTTTTTAAAATTGCCATACATTCCAACATTCTCGATACTTTTCACATCTATGCCAGGCTATCTTAATTAACTCATACAAGGTTCTGACGGCGGTGCTTTATGGCACTAAGATACTATCGTCGGATTTCAGAAACAGATACGGTTTCCAGTGTTATCCATACTCCTGGAAAGATACAGATGTCGAGCTATCAAGTAGCAAAATTGTCCTTGCATTACAGCAGTTTCTCACTTTGAAAATCACTGAACATAGTCCGAAATAAACCGTCGACAGCACCGGCAGAATGTGCTGTTTTCGTGATTGGCAAGCAGAATCGCGGTGTCAATCAACTCACTCGGTCATATCCCACAGTGATAGCTGATCTCCTTCCTGTGGTGGCACTTTGAAGCGGCTGCAATCCAGCCCGGGAACTCGTTCGGAACCCAGGCCATGTTTTTTCATGGCAAGATGAAAGCGCTGATTGATCAGATCGGCAAAAATGCCCTCTCCAGTCATACGCTTACCGAATCGGCTGTCATAAAGTTTGCCTCCACGCATATCCGCAATACGCTTGAGTACATGTTCTGCGCGGTCAGGAAAATGCTGTTGTAACCATTCACTGAACAGCGGAGCCACCTCGTAGGGCAGACGTAACATAATATAAGCCGCCTGCCGGGCGCCTGCAGTTTTAACGGCCGCGATAATGGCTTCCAGTTCATGATCATTGATAAACGGAATGACCGGTGCAATCAACACCGTGACCGGAACACCCGCCGCTGTCAGTTCACGAATCATCTTAAGGCGCATTTCAGCCGAAGCAGTACGAGGCTCCATCGCGCGTTTCAGCCCGTTGTCGAGCGTTGTCACACTGACGGCCACAGACACCAGCTGCTGTTCAGCCATGGCGGACAGAATATCGAGGTCACGCAAAATCAACCCGCCCTTGGTCACAATGGATATGGGCTGCCGGTATGCCAACGCCGTTTGCAGAATACCTCTGGCCAGACACAGTTGTTTTTCCACCGGCTGATAGGCATCGGTATTGATGCCAAGGGCTATCGGTTGGCAATCATAACCTGGCTTGCGAAGCTCTTTCGCAAACAGTTCAACAGCATTCTCCTTGACGATCAGACGGGTTTCAAAATCAAGACCGGGAGACATATCCAGATAAGCATGCGTCGGCCTGGCAAAGCAGTAGATGCAACCGTGCTCACAACCCCGATAAGGGTTGACCGACAGGCTGAACGGTACATCGGGGGAATTGTTGCGGGTAATCAGGCTTTTGGCGGTTTCGTATGTCAGCTGGGTATTGGGATGTCTCAGCAGCTCTTCAGACTCATCCATTTCCGAGATCTGTCGGGCAAAACGACCTGGAATCGTCGAAGCGGTACCTCGTCCTTTGATTGTCGTTACCGGGGATTTTGTCACCTGATCACCAAATACTGTATAAAAAAACAGTATAGTGTCTTTTTTCCAGAGCCCTGGCAAGTGCCTGCACACGACTCTTCAGTGAGTGGCCCATATATGTGCGAGCAAACTCAACGGCGCCGGTATTGTCGAATCATTGCCAGCGACCGGCCGTAGTGGTACCGAATCTGTTCATCACTGTAGCGATGCTCCGGTTTCACCGGACACTGGTTACGGGCCAGACATTGATATGCACAATCCGAATCCGGTTCGAGACGGAAGCGCGAACAGGCTTCCAAATCAAATTGGCCATGATCAAGCGCACTGGCTGGGCAACTGCGAATGCAATCCCGATGCTCACACGCACTACAGGGCGATGACAGGGTTATCGCCTGGTCAGGTGTTAAGGATGTATCTGCCAGCACCAAAGCCCGGTAAGCAAACCAGCTGCCCCAATCGTGGTTAATGCCCAGCATAAATGGCGAAGCGGAGTGCCAGCCGGCCAATTCACCGAGGCGTTGCAACGACACCTGCGTATCGCCGGGATAGAGTATTTTATAACTGGCCCGGGGATGATCAGACTGGAAATAGCGGTGTACCAGCTGCACGGTGAAATCATCAATGGGATCATCAGTCTCCACCGCAACAGTGCTGATGACCTGCCACAAACGCCGGCCACCGTGCCCCAACAGCAGCAACTGCCGGTATGGAGCAATATCTGCCGCGAGTGCTGCGGTCATTGTCTGTGGCAATGTCGACAGCTCAAACACATGCTGTAGATTCAGCCCCTGATCAGCCAGAAATTCACTAAACACACATACTCCCCATAAACATCCACACTCCGGTTACACATAACGTTGCTGATAACCAGCCTAACAATCCACCTACTGATTAGTCATCACAACAACAACTATCCAAGTGGTTAACCCAATACCATACCCGGGCTTTGGGGTTTTGGAGTCAATTACTGATATTAGCAGGTTAGGCAAACGATCAAACCTCCGCCAGTTCGATCTGCTCCACCAGGAGCACTTTCAATTACCATGTAAACAAAGCATTTGTGCGCCGATGGCAAATAATGATCAATGCATCAGTTCACGGCGAGGTTGTCCGATCATGTTGGTACTCGTAATATCAATGGTACCCGTAACGAACAAATAAGCCGGACTCCTTTTCGCCTCGACCTCGAAATCAAGGCATGGCACAGACTCTCTAACGAATGGCAAAACTGATGACTTTCGCATTTACCATGGTGTATTGTCTGATGACAAATTAACCAGCCTGGCATCGTGGAAATTGGATCATAATGAATATTTCTGTCATGCCTTAATCTCACTGTCACTGTCAGAGTGGCGGCTGTTAAGGGACAAGCACGTCAGGTTGATCACTAACGAAGAATGTAAAAAATCATATTATGAGCAAATCTTACACGACTTATTATCTTGAAATGCATTCTCCATCTGAGCTGCGTCGCAAGCCAGCCGCAGATGGCCTGCAACTGCAAGAGATCGTTAAGCCCCAGTTCCAGTTCAATCGTTTCCTGTATCAGCTGGTTGGCGAACCCTGGCAGTGGACCGACAATCTCGCCTGGTCAGACGAACAATGGCGGGCTTATGTGACAGACAATCATCTGAGAACCTGGGTAGCTTATTACCAGGGCGCTGTTGCCGGTTATTTTGAACTGCAGAAACAATCACAAGATACGCAAATCATGTACTTCGGACTGGCACCGGACTTTCTGGATCATGGTTTTGGTGGCGATATGTTATCCCGGGCCATCGAACATGCCTGGAACTGGAGCGATACCAGACGCGTCTGGGTACATACCTGCACTCTTGATCATCCACATGCATTAAATAATTATCTGGCGCGCGGTTTCAGTATTTATAAAGAGACCGTCACTTCCCTGTGAACATCCCTTCACGGCGTCGGTTTACACCTTGAACCGACGCAGGTTCTCATTCAGATTTTCTGACAGTCGGTCCAACTGATTGGCCGTGGTTTCAGTCTCTTTCGATCCCATAGACATCTCCGCCGCGGCGTCACTGATGGCCGTGGTAATACGGCTGATCTCCTCGGTGGCCAGATGCTGTTCGCTGGAAGATGCCGCGATCCGCACGGCCATATCAGAGATCCGTTGGATTGATTCGTTAATACCGACCAGTTTCTCAGTCACCGTTTCGGTATTGCCGAGCGTATCGCCCGCCAGCTCACGACTTCTGGCCATCAGGTTAACCGCTGTTTCGGCCTGCTTTTGCAGCTTTTCTATCATCTGTTGAATTTCTTCTGTGGAGTTATGGGTGCGCTGAGACAAGACCCTGACCTCATCGGCAACCACTGCAAACCCTCGACCCTGTTCACCTGCTCTGGCCGCCTCAATGGCGGCATTGAGCGCGAGCAGATTGGTCTGTTCTGCAATATTCTGAATAGTGGAGAGAATGGAATCGATGCTCTGAGCATCATTATTCAGCTCCTGAATCACATCGGTGGATTTTTCGATTTCACGGGTCAGATGGGACATATTATCGCGATTGCTGGTCGCCAATTGGTGCATTGATGAAGAGGCCTCTGCGGCGCTACCCGCTTCTTTGGCGGTTGCATCTGCATTACCTGCCACTTCATTGGCCGCGGCACTCATTTCATGAATGGCGGCCGCCACCTGTTCGATTTCCCCTTGTTGTAACTGTACCCGGCTGGCATTGCGACTGGCATCCGTCGCCAGTTTCTCAGCCTGCTGCTTGAGTTGTCCTGCGTTCTGATGAACATCTATCACCAATAAACGGATTTTTTCCGAGAACTCATTAAAGCCCTTGCTTAAATGACCCAGTTCATCATGACTGGCAATTTGCAGTTTATGGCTCAGATTCCCTTCACCCTGGGCAATTTCGCTCATGGCCTGAACCAGGTCATGTAAGGGTCGAAGTGCCCGGCCAATCAACAGCGCCACAACTGCCAGCGTCACGAGAGCGATAACCGTTGCATAGATGACGGCATTAATAACAGACCGTTGGATCGGTCCCATTACTGCCCGCTCGTCCAGTACCAGTCCGATAAACCACTTCGACCCGGACACGGCTCTGAAACCAGCGAGATAGGTTTTGTTTGCATCCTGGAATGATGCCAGCTCACCGGATCCGGCCAATTGTTTCATTACCTGGGTATCCAGCGAGTCCGCCAGTGCAGGCAGGCTTTTCATATCCAGAGATTGATCGGGATGGACCAGAATCTGTCCTTGATCATTGATCAACATGGCATAACCGCGATCACCAAAGTCGGCGCTCAAAATAGTGTCAACGATGGCTTCAAGGGAAATATCCACCCCGAACACACCTTTGCGACCGGGAATGGCCGCAGCAAATGAAATGATCAGCTTGCCGGTCACGGCATCCACATATGGATCAGTCACGATCACCTGCTGTTGATTAATCGCCTGCTGATACCACGGCCGGACTCTGGGATCATATCCGGCCGGCATTGGATCATCCGGCACAATGGTCATTTTGCCGTCACTGCTCCCCAGATAACTCGCCATTAACTGTCCACCCTCACGAGCCTGTGTGAGCACCGAAATGGTGTTCTCCAACAACTGGTCCGATGTGGCAGCCGCACGAACCAATGCTTTTTTATCGTTGATCCAGTGAGTGATTGATTGCTCCAACAACTCACCGCTGGACATAATTTCGGAGGTGAGGGCCCGACGCGCATCACCCGTCAACGAAAAATAGCTGCTCAATGTCTGTACAAAACTGACCAGCAAAATTACCAATCCGGTGACCAGCAGCAACTTCGACCTGAGGGACAGCCCGCCGGAATCGCGCATATTCATTGTCATATTTATTCCTAGCTCAGCAACACCGGTGTGGTAAACCGGTTATGTGGAAAAATGGATAAAGAAATAACCCGTACATTGTATATCGACTGCTTCGATCCATTTTTTAATGATATTTCGCACCACCATCGTACGATTCCTTTTTTGCTGGATAATCCAAATCGTACCGTCTTACACAAAACCCCTTTCATTCTTCGCCTCCCGGTTCGCTCCATATCTGCACAAAAATGGACCGCGGTGAAAAGCAAGATCCCCATCGGCATGCATCAACCATCACCTCGGTTCCATTCTTTTCGCATATAGATTTGTTCACGTCTCAAATGGACTCATTTTTGCTTTCCAAGACTGAGACAATCGATCAGATGATCGACTCTTAATAGATGGAGAAGTGCGATGAGTTTTTGGGGGACATTCAAAACACCCCACAGTCTCTTCGACGGTATTCGCATGCCTGCCAATGGCTTCATCAGCTCTCACGCAAACGCGATAAACGATCACATTTTCCATGACTGAAGTGCTGTCATAAGGACATCCGTTCAATGCCCATAATACTCAAAAAATATGTCAAAACGGTTGAAGCCGTTAACCGCGTGGTAGGCCGCATGGCCATGTATATCATCTTCGTCATGATCGGCATTTTGCTGTACTCATCCATTACTCAGGCGTTTTTTGTGCCACCGATGTGGACCCTGGAAATGGCTCAGTTCACCATGGTTGCCTACTACCTGCTTGGAGGAGCCTACTCCATGCAACTGGGTGATCATGTGCGCATGGACCTGATATATGGCCGCTGGTCGGACCGAACCAAAGCCTGGGTCGATACCTTCACCATACTATTTCTCGTTTTCTATCTGGTCATGTTGTTAGTCGGAGGCTGGTCCAGCACCTCGTATGCACTGGAATATGGAGAGCGCAGTTACTCCTCATGGCGGCCATATATGGCACCCATAAAAATCATTGCCTGTATTGGAATTTTTCTCATGCTGCTGCAGGCCATCGCCGAGTTTTTTAAAGATATCGCCCGAATCAGGGGAGAACAGATTTAATGAGTTATGAAATGATCGCATTGCTCATGTTTGCATCCATGATGCTCATGATGATGACCGGACAAAGAGTGTTTGCCGCCATTGGTTTCGTTGCAGTGGTGGCGGCACTATCCATGTGGGGTACCGGCGGCTCAGAAATGGGGTTTTCCGCTGCCATGAAATTAATGAAATGGTATCCCCTGCTGACTCTGCCCTTGTTCATCTACATGGGTTTTATGTTATCGGAATCAGGTATCGCTAATGACCTCTATGACATGTTTCACGTGTGGTTTGGTTCATTACGGGGTGGCCTGGCTATCGGCACCATTATATTGATGGTCGTGGTCTCGGCAATGAACGGGCTCAGTGTGGCCGGCATGGCGATTGGTGCCACCATTGCCATGCCGGAACTGTTACGCCGCGGTTACGATAAAATCATGGTGACCGGTGTCATTCAGGCCGGCAGCTCGCTTGGCATTCTGGTACCTCCCAGCGTGGTACTGGTGCTCTATGGCATGATCGCCCGTCAACCCGTCAGTCAGCTGTGGATGGCCGGAGTATTCCCTGGCCTGATCATGGCTTCCATGTTCGTGATTTATGTTGTGATACGCTGTCGTATTCAGCCGGAACTGGGGCCGGTACTGGATTCAGAAGAACGTGATATTCCTCTGTCCAAAAAACTTTCGTTATTAAAAGCTGGCATTTTACCGTTACTGATATTTTTTCTGATGACCGGTTTGTTTCTGATGGGCATCACCAGTCTGGTGGAAAGCTCTGCAGTCGGAGCGGTGGCAGCCACCGTCGCCGCACTCATTAAACGTCGCCTGACACGTCAGGTCATGGAGGATACCTTGCGCAAAACCCTGGGTATCAGCTGCATGTTCATGTGGATCATTCTGGCGGCCATGTGTTTTGGTTCAGTGTTCGATGGTCTTGGTGCAGTACGAGCCATCAAGAGCCTGTTTCTGGAACAGCTCGGACTGAGCCCCTGGGAAGTGCTGATCCTGATGCAGCTCTCTTTTATTATCATGGGAACTTTTTTGGACGATACCGCCATGCTGGTCATCGTCGCACCGTTGTACATACCGCTGGTGGCCGCCATGAATTTCAATCTGATCTGGTATGGCGTGCTCTACACCATCACCTGCCAGATCGCCTATATGACACCGCCATTTGGCTACAACCTGTTTCTGATGAAAGCCATGGCTCCGGCGCAGGTAGAACTCAAGGACATTTACCAGTCAGTCACCCCATTTGTGGCCATCATGATTCTCGCTTTAATGCTGATCATGGTGTTCCCGCAACTGGCGCTGTGGCTACCAACCCAATATTACGGCGGATAACCGTGATGAGTTCAGGCAGTCGCTGATGAGAGATCATCGGCATCTATTAATTAAGGGGAATCGAAAATGACGAACAGACGCAACTTTCTTAAAAAAGCAGGCGTTGTGGGAGCCGCCACCGCCATCGGTGCACCGGCCATTAAAGCCTCACCCAGCAAAATCAAATGGCGCTTTCAGACCTATGCCGGACCGGCACTGGCAGAATTCGTGATCAAACCTTCCATCGACGCCTTCAATAAAGTCGCCAATGGTGAAATGGAAATAGAACTGTTTTATGCCGACCAGCTGGTACCGACCGGGGAACTGTTCCGGGCCATGCAGAAAGGCACCATCGATGCCGTGCAGTCAGACGATGACTCCATCGCTGCACCGGTGGATATTTCTGTCTTTGGCGGCTACTTTCCGTTTGCCACCCGCTACAGCCTGGATGTTCCGGTACTGTTTGAACAATACGGACTAAAGCAGATCTGGGAAGAAGCCTACAGTGAAGTAAAAGGCGTTACCTGGCTGGGTGCCGGTGCCTGGGACCCCTGTAACTTTGCCACCAAAGATCCCATCAACAGCCTCGAAGACCTCAAAGGCAAACGCATCTTCACATTCCCAACCGCCGGCCGATTCCTGTCACGCTTTGGCGTGGTACCGGTCACCCTGCCCTGGGAAGATGCCGAAGTGGCCTTACAGACTGGTGAACTGGATGGCCTGGCGTGGTCCGGTATCACTGAAGACTATACCTCCGGCTGGGCTAACGCGACCAACTACTTCCTGACCAACAATATCTCCGGCGCGTGGATCGGTTCGTATTTTGCCAATAGCAAAAGCTGGGATGCTCTGCCGGAAGACCTGCAAACCCTGTTCAAACTGTGTATGAACAGCTCGCATTATCACCGTCAACACTGGTACTGGGGTGGTGAAGCAAAACTCCGAACCGAAGGCACCAAAATGAAACTTACCACCATCGCCGATGCCGAATGGGCCAAGGTGGAAGCCGAAGCGCACAAATTCTGGGATGAAGTAGCCAAGACCAGTGACCGCTGCGCCAGGGTGGTTAAAATTCTCAAGGAATATAACGCCGCCATGGACAAAGCCGGTCCGCCATACCGTTATTCCTGAGGTCCTAAGCAACCTCTGAAAAATGGCCTGTTTTCGCGCAGGACGTTGTCAGCGCCAGTCTCACATCCTCATTTACGCCAGTAAACTGCGGTGTTGCGACTGGTGCTTCCTGGCCTGCATTAAAACTATTCCTATTTTTCAGAGGCCCCCTGACTCACGTCCGCCCGGACGTGAGCGTTTTTGCAGCCGAGTGCTATAACCGCAGCAGGTTGTCAGTTAATATGCTGACCAGACAGAGAGATATTGATATCCAATGGAGTCTGCTTTGCATACAAACAATACCGTTCCGCCCCAACACCCCTCGCAGCATCATTCCACCATCATTATTGCCACGCTGTTATTACTATTGGCCGGTGAAATCTTATTTATCAGCCAGACCTTTGATGCCTACCTGTTATTCAAACGACAGAACCTCAGTCTCTGGCAGGAAATCTTCGGTCAGCTGGGCCGGTTTGCCAAAGTTCTGACCTTAACTATCGTACTGGTCATCATCCAATTAAAAGCACGTCTGCCGGAATACTGGCAGCAGCTCAATGAACAGTTTTCCGGCAGAACACTGCTCTATTCTCTCCCCCTGCACGGACTCAGTTATGCCGCGCTGCTGTACTTCTGCAGCCGACTGTTTACCGGACTGGATCAATCCATCGGTAACATCGACTACTTCGGCTGGTTGTTCACAGCAGCGTTTACCTTTGGGTTCTGGCTCATGAGTATCTGCCGGTTCGGCTTTGTGATGCAATTTCTCAAACAGGAAAAATACCCACTGCTGATTGCCATCACCATCAGCCTAATGGTATGGCTGTTCACCACCGGAACATCTGCGTTGTGGGACCCACTCAGCGAAGGTACTTTTACCCTTTCGGCCATCTGGCTGGCCTTGTTCAATCCCGACCTTGTGGTCGTCTATCCGAATGCCAAAATCCTCGGTCTCGGAGACTTTGTCGTCAATATTGCCGCCGCCTGCTCCGGTTATGAGGGTATCGGCCTGATCACCGCCTTCACCGGCATCTATCTTTATCTGCATAAAGGTGAATTCCGTTACCCACACAGCCTGCTGCTGTTCCCGCTGGGTATTACCGTTATATGGCTGCTAAACAGTGTCCGTATCGCACTGTTGGTCTGGGTGGGATACTACTGGTCAAAAGACATCGCCGTAGGTGGATTTCATTCTCAGGCCGGCTGGATCATGTTTATTCTGACCTCCTTGTTGCTGCTGTGGGTGGCCGGCTCCATCCGTTATTTTCGTTATCCGACAGCCAGAGCGGTTAAGACCGTCAGCACCGACAACGTCCCGGTTGCGACACTGATGCCCATGATCGTACTGCTGGCGGTCTCAATTCTGACCAGTGCATTTATTTCCGATTTCGACTGGCTTTACCCGCTGCGGGTCATTGCCGTGGTCATTGTGCTTGTCAAGTACTGGTCCAGACTGAGTCTGCTTCCTTATCGTCCCGGTTGGGAACCGCTGGCAGCAGGAATACTGGTGGCCATACTCTGGGTACTGCTGGTACCACAGAACCCGGAATACAACAACACCTTCCAAACCGCCCTGGACAACAGTTCCAATGGTATCGCCTGGGGTTGGTTATTGATTCGTTTTCTGGGCGCAGCAGTGACCGTCCCCATCGCCGAAGAACTGGCTTTCAGAGCCTATCTGCTGTGTCGACTGTCCCGTTCAGAAGTCACACTTCGTGGCCAGATTAATATAACCTGGGTGGCCGTGGCTGTTTCATCACTGGCCTTCGGTGCATTACATGGTGCCTGGCTGGCAGGTACTTTAGCGGGTGTCATTTATGCGGTTGTCAGAATGCGCTCCGACTCCATCTCCGCTCCCATCGTGGCACACAGTCTGACTAATGCACTCTTGTTTGTAATAGCTCTGATAAGTGGTTATTGGGGGCTGATTTGAAGTTACTTGCGTTCAATATGACAGTGACAACACCTGAAGCTCGCTAAGAAACTTCTGAATAATGCTGCAGGATTTTCAGAATCAGGCAAAAAAGACACAAAACTGAGAGATGTTTTAAACCATGAACAGCAGGCTCCATTAACCCGGCAAGTATTTATGTCAGGTTAATAGTGTGATGCAGGGATGCACCGAGGAGTCGGTGTTTCGCGTAACACCGCCAGATTTCTTAGGGCGACAATTAAAGAGATCAGGACAATCAATTTAATTGCCAGGTTAATAGACGGAACGACAAATCGGTGATTGTTCAGAAACATCCTATTTTTCTGCATGTACAGACATGATCATAAAAATGTCACGAATGAAACTTACCTCACCAATATTTCCCACCAGGTGCATCACAATTTTTAACCAAATCTGGCCAAATCTATAAAATCATCATCACCTTTTTTGACATATGGGAAAGTGCCATATATACACCATTGTTATCCACCCGAGATGAAATTCAACTGGGATTCTCCGAAAAAATAGTGCTGGCTTTATCAAGATATTCAGAACACCTTCAAAAGTATGATTGCTGGACACATGCATACCAATATACCTTATATATAAAGAGCAATGAGAGAATAGTTATTACATGAAAAAATATTTGTGCCAGGCTAATAGGCAGACTCCATAAAATTTTTCACATACGATCCTCTCAGCCAAAGAAAAGCCATAATTAAAAAACCAGAAAACCCCCTGTTTTTTTTTAAATTCAAAACATTTTCACAGTAACACATTTAGTTTTTCAGCATACTTCCTGAAATCGGCATTCCAGACCCCACAATATTTATCTTAATAATCAAATTCATTTAACATCTTTATAAAAGTATTTTTCAAAATAAAAGACATGACACGCAAATAAATATCAGATCAATATACTTCCATTATCTTAAAACTTGCCTATATCTATTCAATAGAAATAAATTTTCCGTATATGTCTTATTAACATTTCCACCCCAAAAAAAACCTATGCTAGTATCACCCCAAAATGCCTTACTGAGTTTTTACTAACGAGGCCAATCATTTATCTACCCTCTTTAGTATTCAGATAATTTCATAAAGATCTGAAAAATTTCCACTACAGCAAAGGTTCCGTTATGGAGATCTCTACCACAGAAAGTTTTGATCGTTTAATCCCTCTTCATACTTCTCAAGAAAATGTGTATTTCGAACAATTACTATATCCGGAAGACCCGATTTACAACATCGCCTGTTACCAAGTACTTGATTCCGCCAATACACACAGAGAGAAATTGAAACATTGCTGGGAGACACTTCACGAGCACCTGGATGCCTTACAAATGGCATTTCATGAAGATGAAGAAGGTTATCTGTATCAAAATCCGGTTGAAGACAGAAACGCCATATTCCTGGAGAATGACTTTTCGTTACGAGAGAACCCCGAGGCCGAGGCCCTCAGATGGATGGAATCCCGACTTTCCATACCGATGGATTTTATGTCCGGCTACGTTTCAGAGTTAAGTTTATTAAAAGTATCTGACGACAAGCACTTCCTGTTTTTCCGCTTCCACCATATCGCTACAGATGGAATGGGTGTCCATATTTTTTTGGAATACTTTCATAAACTGTACGAAGACACCACCAACAACGATGATACTTTCTGGTTGAGATCCATCCCCGACTATAAAACCATCGCAGCTAACTCCAAAAACTATCTTGGCTCCAGCCGATATGAAAATGACAAAAACTATTGGCAGGAAAAGCTGAAGGGAATGGTGGTTACAAAACTGGAAAACTTCCATGATTCGAAAGGCAGTAACGAGGTCACGTACAAGCTTCCAAAGACACTTAGCGATTCAATGAAGCTTTTTTGTGAGCAACATAAAATCAGCTACCTTATTCTCCTTTCTTCTGTTATCAGCGTTTATTTTTCAAACCTTTTAAACCGCCCCGACATTGCGTTTGGTACTATCGTGCATGGCCGGGGAGATGCAAAAAGCAAGAAAACTGTTGGCATGTTCTCTAATACAGTATTAATAAAATGTGATATACCGGAAGGCTTAACTCTCAAACAGCTAACCGAACAACTGGGCAAAGAAATATCCAGCACACTGCGGCACAGTCGTTTTCCCTACAGTCACTTTACACGTCTTTCAAAAAAAACTGATCAGTCTTCGGCAGATATCATCATCAATTGTGAGACTTTTTCCTACAACCAAATGGAAGTCAATAAAAAGATTGAGACCTGTCATCTTGGCAATAAACATGAAAAACAGCCATTGCAGATACGCCTGATTGATTATGACTTCAACGATGATCTGGAAATAAAGATCACATATAACCATCGATTTTTCGATGACCATGAAGTTAAACTTATGGGCAAAAGACTCCTGAATATGTTGAATCATTGTATTCTGGACATTGAAACCCCGGTCGCAAACATTTCGATCCTACCCGATGAAGAACGTGACATTCTGTTAAAAGACTGGAATGAGACCGATGCAGAATATCTGAAGGACAAAACTGTACACCAGTTATTCGAGTCGCGTGTTGTTGAATCACCAGATAATATCGCTCTAATTTTTGACAACGAAAAACTGACCTATGCTGAGCTGAATCGTCGCGCCAATCAGCTGGCACATGCTATCAGACAAAAGTACCAGAACACACATCAAACAGAACTGACACCCAACACTCTCGTAGCTCTTTATCTGGACCGCGGCTTCGACATGATTGTAAGCATCCTTGCGGTTTTGAAAGCTGGAGCGGCTTATGTACCGATTTCCCCGGAATTTCCTGAATCAAGGATCCAGTTTATCCTTGAAGATACGCAGGCTCCCATTCTGATCAGCCAGACATCGCATGCTCAAACGATCAGCCATATTTGCAACAATATATCTTTATCTCCGGAGGTGATGTTCTGTGACGAATATGATCCGCAAAATGATCAATTTACTGACACGCCAAAAAGTAGCTGTAATGCAGACAATCTGGCATATGTTTTGTACACCTCCGGCACAACCGGTCAGCCAAAAGGGGCGATGATCAGACACCGGAATATTTGTCATTTGATCGCGGCCCAGAATGAGCGTTTTAATACCGCACAACATAACTGTGCTTTACAGTTTGCGGCATATGTTTTTGATGCCAGTGCCTTTGAATTATTTGTCAGTTTGGTTTCCGGCCATAAAGTTGTGCTGTGTACCGATGAGCAACATCGCGATCCTGAGATGCTTGCTGAGCTGATCAGACAGCACAATGTCGAAATAGCCACGTTGCCGCCGGCGATTTTGAATCAGATGACCGACTCTGGCCTGGAGTCACTGAAAACTCTCATAACGGCGGGTGAAACTCCAACACCTGATACCCTCAGAAGATTCAGTAAAAACCGGAGCGTACATAATGCCTATGGTCCGACCGAAACAACCGTCTGCGCCTCCTCCTACAAAATTAACAGCAGCCAATACACCTCTGCTGCCAATATCGGCAAGCCATTAATTAATGCCAGGGCCTATGTCCTTGATGCTTCCATGAATCCGGTACCCATTGGTATACCCGGTGAATTGTATGTTGGTGGTGCTGGTTTGGCCGGTGGTTATCTTAATCGTCCGGAATTAACGTCTGAGCGCTTTATCACAAATCCATTTGCGACTGACAATGATAAATGCAATGGCTTCGACTTATTGTATAAAACAGGTGACCTGGTACGCTGGTTGCCCGATGGTAATTTAGAGTACCTGGGTCGTAACGACTTTCAGGTAAAAATCCGTGGTTATCGCATTGAACTTGGAGAAATCGAACACGCCATGACCCGGATACCTGGCATTCGCCAGGCAGTTGTGATTGATCGCGATCGCAATAACAGTAAATATCTGGCAGCTTATTATGTCACTACCAGAAACAACGAATCCTATTTATCCGATGACATAATAAGACACAGGCTGACCGGTCTGCTGCCAGATTATATGGTGCCTGCAACCTTTGTCGAGTTGGAGGCCATACCGATTACCATTAACGGAAAAGTAGACCGGCGCGCACTGCCCGAACCGCAGTCGGATGGTCAGGAAACCTCCACCCCACCGCGAAATGCCATGGAACAAAAAGTCTGCTCTATATGGAGGGAGGTGCTGGGACTGGATCAGGTGGGAATCTATGATGATTTTTTCCGGGTTGGAGGCGATTCAATTACGGCTATCCAACTGGTTTCCAAACTACGCCAATCCGGCTGGACACTGCATGTTAAAGATATTTTTGCATTACCAACCGTTGCCCGACAGGTCACCTTTCTGAACGAACAGACCTCGTTGGAACAAGTGAAAGCAGAGCGCGGAACCTTGACAGGTCGCTTTGATTTACTACCGGTCCAACAGTGGTTTTTTGATTTCGATTGGCCTCACCCAAACCATTGGAATCAGGCGTTTATGATCAAACTGCCGGGCGATATTGATCAACCCGATATCCATCAGGCGCTGTCCAGACTGATAATGCAGCATGACATGCTACGTGTTCGCTTTGAGAATGGTCAGCAGGTTTATCAAACAGATAAGGATGCCTGTCTTCCTGTATTACACAGCCTGAACATTACGACTCTGAACGCGAAACAGCTTGAGCAACAACTGACGGACTGGCAAAGCCACTTTGATATCGAAGACGGCCCGTTATGTTGTGCGGCTCTGCTGACGGGTTATCAGGATGGTATGAATCGACTATGGTTTTCGGCTCACCATCTGGTGATTGATTTTGTTTCCTGGGGCATTATCGCTGATGATCTACGTACCCTGCTGACTCATCAGTCGCTGAACCAAAAAACCAGTAGTTATCGACAATGGGTTGAAGCTATTAAGAGTTATGCGAAACGAAATCAGCAGGAAATTCAATGGTGGAGGGAGCTAACCAACGATTCCACAACTCTTCCAGGTGCTGCCGGACGTCACAGAAAATATTGGTCACTTTCCACAGATAAGACCCAACAATTACTGGGCCAGGCCAATACCGGTTATCACACCGAGACGAAAGACCTGCTATTGGCAGCCCTGGGTATCGCATTATGTGAAACCTTTCAATCTGACAGCCAGCTGATCACCATGGAGGGTCATGGTCGCGAGAGTATTGATGATACTCTGGATGTTTCTCATACCGTTGGCTGGTTTACTACCTTGTATCCTGTCCGATTGACCGGTAACAGGAACATCCATGAAACAATTATCCAGACCAAGGAAATGCTTCGTGCGATCCCTAATAAAGGT
Organism: Gynuella sunshinyii YC6258; assembly: GCF_000940805.1. GTDB lineage: Bacteria > Pseudomonadota > Gammaproteobacteria > Pseudomonadales > Natronospirillaceae > Gynuella > Gynuella sunshinyii. Next base: position 5,539,830 of record NZ_CP007142.1, read on the forward strand.
ATCGGTTATGGCGCGTTGGTTCAGTCTGGCGCGTTACCTCAGGCAAAACTGCCACCGATCAGTTTCAATTATCTTGGTCAACTCAATAAAGGAACACCAAAGGATGTCGCCCAGCCATGGCAACTCGATATAGATGCTGTGGGTGCAACCGTTGCGACCGATAACCGAAGTCAGTTTTTGCTCAGTATCGACTGCGCCGCTTTGGAACAGGGCCTGCAATTAGTCATCGATTCACAGCTTTCAGAACAACAGACTGATGACTTTATTCAATTATTTTCACAAACACTCGAACAGATACTGAGCCAATGTACAAAAATGGGCAGTACCGGGGGAACATACACTGCCAGCGATTTCGGGATGGAGCCGTTGTTTCAACAACGACTGGAGACATTACAGCAAACACACGATATTGAAGCCATATTTCCAGCCAGCAGTCTGCAACAGGGTTTCATTCATCACTACCTGACCCGGCCCGATGACGATGCCTACCGGATGCAACTGGTAGTGGATTATCAACAACCGCTGAATATCGATTGGTACCAACAAGCGTGGATCATGGCAGCACAACGCTTCCCTTCACTGCGCACAGCATTCGACTGGGATGTTCACGTCATTCAAATCATCACCCGTGACCAGAGCATCAACGAGGATAATTTCAACACTCATGATTTGAGCGCATTGTCCGATCAGGAACAACAACGCATCATTGAAGAACTGCAACAGCAGCACCGAAAACCATTTGACCTGAGCAAGCCAGGCTTAATTCGTCTGAGCCTGATCAAGCGCAGTGATCAACTCTACACCTTGATCAAAACTGAACACCACAGTATTACCGATGGCTGGAGCGGCCCGGTGCTGATCGATACGGTGCACCGTTATTACGATGAATTGTGTCAGGGACAACACCAGGAAGTTATCGCGGAAACTGCCTATATTCAGGCACAGCAATATCAAAGACAACAACAGGATAATACACAGCGTTATTGGGCTGCCATCAAGCCACAGTTCATCAAAACCAACGATATCAGTGCCATGTTCGGACAGCGTGTTGATCTGGAAAAAATGCGTGATGTTACGAATCCGACGGATATGGAAATCATCATTACCGGAAAGGATTTCAACGCCCTTAAAGAACTGAGCCGGCAATTAGGAGTCACCGTCAATACCATTTTACAGTTCTCATGGCACAAACTGTTGCAAACGTATACTGGAGATGAACAGACCATCGTCGGCACAATTGTTTCCGGTCGTGATCTGCCCATCACAGATATTGAAAACAGCGTTGGGCTTTATATCAATACCTTACCGTTGGCAATCAACTGGCGTCCTGACATTACGGTTGAACAGATGCTGCAAGACACTCACCAACATATTGCGGCACTCAGCAGCCACAGTCATATTTCATTAGCCGAGTTGCAGCACGATGGTCATCGTCTGTTTCATAGTCTGTTTGTCTTTGAAAACTACCCAATGTCCAATCTGTCACAGACAACCGAGATTGGTACACATATGGTAATACGCGAGTTTTATGAAAAAGCGGATTACCCTCTGGTGGTAAAAGCCTATGAATATGAAGACCGCCTGATGATGACCTTGAATTATAGTCAGGATTGGTTGCAGCCCCTTCAAGCACAACGATTGTGTGACCAGCTGAAACAAATTGTGATGCAGGTGGTATCACAATCAAAACAACCGATCAGAAATATTAATCTTTCTGAATTCGATCAGGTCCAATTACAACGTTGGAACAATACCACTCAGGACTACCCGGTCACCACCTTACTGGATGGCTTCTGTACACAGGTCGAACATGCTCCTCATACCACTGCAGTCATTACCTCCACGGGTTCGATCAGTTATGCTGAACTCAACCGTCAGCGTCTGGCTCTGACGTATCATCTGCTAGACAAAGGCGTTACCCGGTCTCACCTCGTTGGCGTATTAACCGATAAAGGCGAAGCCCAGGTGACCGCCACCCTCGCCATCCTCTCAACCGGTGCTGCCTATCTGCCGCTGAATGTCAGTTGGCCGGCTCACCGTTTGCAGGAAGTACTCATAGCCGGCGGCGTCGAACATCTGCTGATCTCCCGCCAGCAATACCACAACCACCAGCAACAGGCATGGCTGAACAACTATCAACTCACCGTGGTTGAAGATGTCTGCCACCGTGCCAACCCGGATGCGGTTGATCGCACTACCGAGCTCCCCGGTATTCAGCCTGAAGACATCGCTTATGTCATTTTCACATCAGGCAGTACCGGTAAACCCAAAGGCGTCATGACCAGCCATCAAGGGGCTATGAATACCATTACCGCTATTAACCGGGAATTTAACGTCTGTGCCCGTGACCGGGTATTGGCCTTGTCCGATCTGAGCTTCGATCTCTCGGTGTACGACCTGTTCGGTACTCTGGCTGCCGGGGCAACCATCATCTTCCCGGAACAACAGCAGGCACAGAATCCTCAGCACTGGCTCCAACTGGTCGGCCATTATGGCGTCACCCTCTGGAACTCTGTGCCACAACTGATGCAATTACTGGTCGAAGCCGGTGAGAGCAATGCCATGATGCTGAAAACCCTGCGGGTGGTATTAATGAGTGGCGACTGGATTCCGGTCACACTGCCAACACAACTGAAACAGCTGGTACCTGGCGTGAAGGTCATCAGTCTCGGTGGTGCCACCGAAGGCAGTATCTGGTCCATCTGGTATCCCATCGGTACCGTACCGGCAGACTGGCAAAGTATTCCTTATGGCCGGGCAATGCCCAATCAACAGATGTGGGTTCTGGATGATCAGGGACGACATTGTCCGATCGGGTGTCAGGGTGAAATCCATATCGGTGGTGTCGGGGTAGCTCTCGGATACTTCCAGGACGATGCCCGTACCCGGGCACAATTCATTGATCATCCTCAACTGGGACGCTTATATAAAACCGGTGATCTGGGCGCCTGGCATGCCGATGGCTATATTCAGTTCAAAGGTCGCAAGGACTTCCAGGTCAAGATCCGTGGCTATCGTGTGGAGCTCGGCGAAATCCAACATGTCTTGAGTCAACTCGCTCCGGTACAGAAAGCCCTGGTGATTGATCGGGAACGAGAAGGACTGCAATACCTGGCGGCGTATATCGTGCTGGAACCTGGTGCAGAGATCAGTGATGAACAACTCCGTCAGGCAACTACAGATACCTTGCCAGACTACATGCAGCCCTCCAGCTTTACCCGGATCGAATCCATTCCCTTAACCGCCAACGGCAAACTGGACCGACAGGCATTACCGGAGCCGGTTTGGGTTGATCAGGACAGTTATCAGGCACCCGAAACCGAACTGCAACAGCAGCTGTGTGACATATGGCAGCAGGTACTGGGTCTGGAAAAAGTAGGTATTCAGGATAACTTTTATCATCTGGGTGGGAATTCAATCAATGCCATTAAAATGGCCGCGGTTATTCACCGGCAACTGGAGATAGAGGTACCACTGGAAGCGATTCTGGAACAAAAAACTATCGCAGCTCTGACGGCTTTTCTGTCGAACGCATCATCGAATACTCCGTCACTGCCGGACATTGCACATATCCATACAGATCAGTACAGCCTCTCGTTTGCTCAGGAAAGACTATTGTTTATTGAGCAATATGAACAAGGCAGCGATGCCTACCATATTCCATATTTGGTTGAACTGGCAGCAGATGCAGAGGTGAAACAACTTGAACGGGCTTTGCAAAAGATTGTTGACCGTCATCAGATACTTAACTCTGCTTATACAACCAATGCAGAGGGTCAGTACTCGCAAAAAACTCTGAATGAAAACATCAGCATCTCAATTGAAACCCTGGATCATTCGACTTCCTTGCAGTCAGTTTGCGATAACGACTTACAGCAACCGTTTAACTTAACCACTGAAGCACCGATGCGGGCAAAGGTATATCAGCAGACAGATGGCCAGCAATATCTGTTGATCATCTGGCATCATATTGCATTTGATGGCTGGTCCATCGATGTCTTTGAACGTGAACTGTCTATCATCTATCAGGCTTTCTGCCAGCAACGGGAACCGGTATTACCTGAACTGGATATCAGTTATGGAGACTACGCCATCTGGCAGCGGGAGTTTCTGCAAGGAGAACAGCTGGAGCAACAGCTGACTTTCTGGCAGCAAACATTGGGAGGTTATGAAACCCTGGTTCTGCCAACTGACCGACCTCGCCCCAATCACATTGATTATCATGGAAAAGATTATCCATTTAGCATTGATGCTGAATTATCGCAGCAACTCAGAACGTTAGCCGCCAGTCACGACACCACACTGTTCAACATATTACTCAGTGCTTTTTATGCAACACTGTCTACCGTGACCGGACAGCAGGATATTCTGATCGGAACACCATCAGCCAACCGACGACACGTTCAAACCCACAACCTTATTGGGCTGTTTGTCAACTCATTGGTATTACGAGCTCACATCACACCGTCATTAACTCTGTCATCTCTGTTTGAGCATGTGCAGCAGGTTCTGACTCAAGCCAGAATGCATGAAGACCTGCCATTCGAATATCTGGTTGATGCGCTAACGATAGAACGTGACCCATCACGCAACCCGATTTTCCAGGTGGTTTTTGGTCTGCAAAACTTTGGACAATCCGACACTCTGGAAAACAGTCTTCCGTTTAGTGCGGTCAATGAACTGGGAGGTTTGTCTCTGCATTCACCGGCCAAGTTTGACCTGAGTCTGTTTGTCGACGATTCAAAAGCATCGTTGCAATGCGTTTTCAACTACGCCATCAGCCTGTTCAATCCATCAACCATTGAACGCTTCGCTGATATTTACCAGCGACTGTTACGTGGTTTTGTAACCCCCGCCTGCGAGCGCCTGGAAGATATTCCGGTTCTGCCGGATGTTGACCACGCCCAATTACAAAGCTGGAACAACACTCATCAGGACTACCCGGTCACCACCTTACTGGATGGCTTCTGTGCACAGGTCGAACATGCGCCTCATGCCACCGCCGTAATCACTACTGCCGGCTCGATCAGTTATGCTGAACTCAATCGTCAGCGTCTGGCTCTGACGTATCACCTGTTAGATAAAGGCATCACCCGATCTCACCTCGTTGGCATATTAACCGATAAAGGCGAGGCACAAGTCACCGCTGCCCTCGCCACCCTCTCCACCGGTGCCGCTTATCTGCCTCTGAATGTCAGTTGGCCGGCTCACCGTTTGCAGGAAGTACTCATAGCCGGCGGCGTCGAACATCTGCTGATCTCCCGCCAGCAATATCAAAATCACCATCAACAGGCATGGCTGAACAACTATCAACTCACCCTTGTCGAAGATGTCTGCCACCATGCCAGCCCGGATACGGCGGAACGCACCACCGAACTACCCGGTATTCAGCCTGAAGACATCGCTTATGTCATTTTTACATCCGGCAGTACCGGTAAACCCAAAGGCGTCATGACCAGCCATCAGGGGGCCATGAATACGATTACCGCCATTAACCGGGAATTTAACGTCTGTGCCCGTGACCGGGTATTGGCTTTGTCCGATCTGAGCTTCGACCTCTCGGTGTACGATCTGTTCGGTACCCTGGCCGCTGGCGCAACCATCATCTTCCCGGAACAACAGCAGGCCCAGAATCCCCACCACTGGCTCCAACTGGTCGGCCACTATGGCGTCACCCTCTGGAACTCTGTGCCACAACTGATGCAATTACTGGTCGAAGCCGGCCAGCGCAATGCCATGATGCTGAAAACCCTGCGGGTGGTATTAATGAGTGGCGACTGGATTCCGGTCACGCTGCCGACACAGCTGAAACAGCTGGTGCCTGGCGTGAAGGTCATCAGTCTTGGTGGTGCCACCGAAGGCAGTATCTGGTCCATCTGGTATCCCATCGGTACCGTACCGGCAGACTGGCAAAGTATTCCTTATGGCCGGGCAATGCCCAATCAACAGATGTGGGTTCTGGATGATCAGGGGCGGCATTGTCCGATCGGGTGTCAGGGGGAAATTCATATCGGCGGTGCCGGGGTGGCTCTCGGATACTTCCAGGATGAAGCCCGTACCCGGGCACAATTCATTGATCATCCTCAACTGGGACGTTTATACAAAACCGGTGATCTGGGAGCCTGGCATGCCGATGGCTATATTCAGTTCAAAGGCCGCAAGGACTTCCAGGTCAAGATCCGTGGCTATCGCGTGGAACTCGGAGAAATCCAACATGTCCTGAGTCAACTCGCTCCGGTACAGAAAGCGCTGGTCATTGACCGGGAACGAGAAGGACTGCAATACCTGGCGGCGTATATCGTCCTGGAACCCGGTGCAGAAATCAGCGACGAACAGCTGCGTCAGGCCACCACAGACGCACTGCCGGACTACATGCAACCCTCAAGCTTTACCCGCATCGAGTCCATTCCCTTAACCGCCAACGGCAAACTGGACCGACAGGCATTACCTGAACCGGTCTGGGTTGATCAGGACAGTTATCAGGCACCCGAAACCGAACTGCAACAGCAGCTGTGTGAAATATGGCAGCAGGTACTGGGTCTGGAAAAAGTAGGTATTCAGGATAACTTTTATCATCTGGGTGGGAATTCGATGGCAACCACGCGGCTGGTATCTCTGATCAATGAACAGCTTAATTGCCAGTTGTCACTTGCAGACGCATATACCCATCCGACTATCGCCCAGCTCAGTGGTCTGCTATCAGTACCACAACGAGAGTTGTCACTGGTTAAGACGTTAGCTCTTTCACAGCCTGAAGCACCTTCACTGTTTATGATCCATCCGGCACTGGCTGGATGCGAAGTTTACTATTCCCTGGCTGTCTCCCTTTCGTCTCACTTTAACTGCTATGGGCTGGATAATCACAATCTGCTGTTTGAGGACAAAGTCGAAACCTTAAGTGGTATGGCGCAGCTTTATCTGCAGGCCATCGAAGACACACACACTCTTTCCCAAAATGTGTATCTGCTGGGCTGGTCTTTAGGTGGCCAGGTAGCATTGGAAATAGCGGCCATGCTTGAAGACAGAGGCTTTAACAATATCCAGGTATTTTTGTTGGATTCATTTTTACCAGCAGGTCATTTCGAGCTTCGTAACTACGATGTTAAATCCGGTATGGCCCAGGTACTGCGTAACAACGGTTACGAAGAAGACCAAATTGAATCAGCGCTGGATAACATCATGATCGAACAGGGAATCTCGGCAGCAAAACTCTCCAGAGATCTGCTCTATACAAAAGTTACTCTGTTCAAAGCCTGTCATGTCTCACCGGATGAATACCGGATTAACGAGGAAGGCCTGGTTAGCATGGAGACAGATATGCTGAATGCCAGAGATAACTTCCTTTCAACATCGGTTAAAACCGAGGTTTCCATCTACAGGCTGGAACAGAGACATCACTACGATTTGCTGGATGAGAAAGAACTGATTTCCAGCGTACTGTTTCAGAGCTTACCGCAACCAGCCGTGGAGGAAACTGTGGAACAGTTAGTCCTATCCTGAGGAAATGAAGAAGACATGAAAATACTGAGAAGTTCATGTCACTGTTTATGATGTAGTTATCGATAGATTCACAGTCAGTAAAGTCATGCAGTGATCATTAAAAAGGACAGTTGTCAGAAATATGGAGCAGGGATGCATCGTATTGATAGCTGTCCAATACAGGAAGTCCGACAAATTATCAGTTGTTTTCATCGACAAGGTATCCATTAACAAATATGAGAAATCAAATATTATGATCTACGATGCAATAGTCATTGGTGGTAGTTTTGCGGGCTTATCAGCAACGTTAATGTTGGGCAGGGCACGCAAGAAAGTCGCGCTGATCGATGCCGGCAAGCCTCGCAACCGTTTTACCCGGGCGTCACATGGTTATCTGGGCATGGATGGCAAATCACCCGAGGAAATAAAAGCACAATGCCTTGAACAACTGCAGGTTTATCCGACGATTGAGTTTATTTCTGCCGAAGTTGTCAGTGCCCGAAAAGGAAATGGTGGTTTTGTAGTCAACCTGACAGATGATCGACAGATACATGCAGCACGCCTGGTGCTGGCTACGGGTGTCAAAGATAAACTACCAGACCTGCCAGGCCTTGAAGCACGCTGGGGAATATCGGCACTGCATTGCCCTTATTGCCACGGATTTGAAGTATCCGATCAGCCATTAGGGGTAATGCACAGTCATTTCGTCTCTTCGCATCAGGCGATGATAATTCCAGATTGGGGGCCAACCACTTATTTCACTCAAGGATTATTTAAACCAGACAGACAACAGGAAGCGATGTTTGCCGCCAAGAAGGTCAAACTGGAGTCTTCGCCGATTGTGGAGCTGCTGGGTAATGCCCCTGACCTCGAAGCCGTTAAACTGCAGGACGGTCGCGTGATTCCGCTCAAAGCCCTTTTTGTAACACCCACAACCCTGATGGCCAGTTCACTGGCAGAACAGCTGGGATGCGAGTTTGATGAAGGCCCGTTTGGAAAGTATCTGCGCGTCAACGAATGGAATGAGACAACCATAAAAGGCGTTTATGCCGCTGGAGACATGGCACATGCAGCACATAATGCTATCTATGCTGCCTCCGGTGGAGCAACCGCAGGTGTTGGCGTACACCAGTCTCTGATATTCTCGTAACCCTCAATCCAGTGTATTGCGGCGGCAGAGTACCATGTCGCAATACATTTCATATGATACGGCTGCTGTATTGTTCATAAGTATTCATTTGGCAAACATCCAGGTCGGGTAACGATGCGAGGCCAGGCTGCCTCCATGCCGCCAACGGTCTGATGTCAGATGCATTTACTATTTATTTCTCAGTCGCAACCCGGGCGGATCAGCCCCCGAATAGACCCGCCAACAGGATCTTTATACATATCTAAACAATATTCCGCCGTGCAGAAGAAAACTTCCTGGTCTACCTTTAATAAAGACAGTTTTTCGAACCACGATTCAGCTATTAAAACAAAAAAAGCAGGAATTCATGATGGCATCCATAATCCACCCACAGACATTCATCACCCTTTTTATTATGGCCTGTCTGAGCTTTATAAGCTCCGATGCACTCTCTGAGAACAGACAAGTTACTATGTCAACAGATGCGGAGAAGAAGGACGGTTATCTGGTCCAGGTCACCAGTGAAGCATTCAAACGTTCAGGATATGATCTGGAGGTTCGCTACCTCCCGTGGAAACGGGCGCTGGAAGAATCCATGACCGGTAAAGTGGATGGTTTACTGGGAGCTTACTACACCGATGAACGGGCGGAGAAACTATATTACTCAGAACCGGTTGGCGAGGTGGTCATTAGTTTCATGGCACTGAAGGAATCCAATATCCGCTACAATACCCTGACAGACTTAAAGGCTCTTGAGATTGGCATGGTGCGTGGCGCGGTGGTCAATGCAGATTTTGATCAGGCGGACTACCTGAACAAGATACCGGTCAGCACAATCGAGCAAAATATTCAGAAGCTGATCAATAACAGAGTGGCTCTGATCGTCGATAAACAACAACAACTCCAAAACATCGTCGAAAACCAGTATCCAGACTGGGTAGATAAAGTGGAATACCTCTCACCCCCTTTGCGGGTGGACTACTTTTACAACGCCTTTTTCATGGCCCACCCCGACGGCCAGAAAATATTGACAGACTTCAACAAAGGCTTGGCGGAAATTCGTGCGGATGGCACTTATGATCAAATACTGCAGAAGTATAAACTGCCTTAGTTGTAGTAGCCTCACACCCTGAACAAACAAACCACAAGGGCTGGTTTCGCTTGCTCACTCATATAGGGAACCATCTGAAAAATGGACTATTTTCGCGCAGGACGTTGTCAGCCCCAGTCTCACATCCTCATTTACGCCAGTAAACTGCGGTGTTGTGAGTGGTGCTTCCTCGCCTGCATCAAAACTATTCCTATTTTTCAGAGGCCCCATAGTAACCTGGCAATTAAATAGATCGTTCTGATCTGTTTAATTGTCGCCCCGAAAAATCTGGCAGTGTTACCCGAAACACCGAATCGTCGGACTGCTTGATTTCCCGAGGCCCGCATTGGCTATGGCCAATTGCGTGGTCTGACACCACTGTGCATCCCTGCATCACACTATTAGCCCGACATAAATGCTTGCCAGGTTAATAGAATATGAGAGACATTTATGACACCTGCTTTTCGGTGTAATATGTTCATCAACACTCATATCCCGTGGAACTGAATTTGCTGAAAGCTCTGTATCTCTATTCGAAGGAACGTTGTCCATCCGCTATTTTATTGGTTATCTCTGTTATTTTATCTATCTCAGTACTGGACGGTCCTGATTCTGTTCTATCCATTTCAGCGTTGTTAATTTCCGCAACGCTATTTTTATTTTTGATTCGCTTGAGTGATGACATCTGCGATCTGCCAATTGACCGGGTTGCTCATCCAGAGCGTTTACTGTGCCGCGATCAAACCAGCCTTAGAAAACTGAAACAGTTTCGGTTGCTTACCATACCAGTGATTTTCTTCATAACCCTGCCGGCAGCCGAAGACACCCTATTGACAGCGGCTTTCTTACTGTCGGTATTACTGATGTGTTGGTTGTTTTTTCTATACAAACCCACAATGCCGACGCTTGTTCATACCCTTTTACTGAATGGTTCGCTGGCATTTTTCCCCCTACACTCAAGCTTATTGATAAAAGGCTACATAAATAGCTTTGCCATGTATATGGCCATGTATTTTTGGTTTGGTAGTGTTGCCCATGACCTTTCACACTCTCTGGTCGACATACGCCAGATAACGATCGATAAAATAAAACCATTGAATCGAATTAATCAGAATTATCTCGCCTTTTCGTCATTGGTGTTTTTTTCCGCCAGCACGATCACAGGGTTTTTGCTCTATGTTTTAAAAATGGTTGAACCTGCTTTTTTCTATCTATTACTGATCAATTTTTCTATTGTGCTGTATCTGGAATACCACCTTATCAAAAAACCAAACCAGCAAACTGCTGCACCATTTTATGTATTCGGATTTATTTTTTTTCTCACCCCGGTGTTGGCAGAAATCATTTGGAAATGTACAAAACTGTATTTTTCCATACACATAGTTACCATTTAAACGGATATTTTCAGGAAACCTCCTACCAAAGTAGGGATGAACAAAGTACAGAAAATTTCTACTATATTCGTGCGTCCTCTGTTACATAAACAAGGGCATACGCTTCAAAAATTCCGCCAAATAAGACTCACCATTATTGGGAAATATGTTTCATCATTTAATCTGTGTTTTCTGATTACTATCTATATGTCCGAGTTTTTTCTGAACATTTTTACATCCATATGAGCATTTGCCAGGAATATAGCTGACATCCAAAACCGACTCTGATCCAGAATAATCGCTTACCACTTATAAACAGACAAATACAACACAATGCCGGTTAAAGGAGGGCTCTAAATAATTACCTACGTTGTCACTACTGCATTAAAAACCTGCTCAAGTCAGTCATTTGTGGTTTATAAAATCCCTCTTTGGAATCGCATACTCGCACCGCTTCTGCTACCGCTGACCTGCAACACAACCTAACTTCGCCCTGGTGGATTGATTACAGGTTTTTTGCCTTGCCCTGGATTCCTGATAGACATTATCAAGAGGCCCCCTGAATACGCGAGTCCAATTACGATATTGGAACGACTGAACGGCTTTATTTTTTTAACAGACATGTCATTGCCCGAGGGCAAGCCACGATTTTTGTTTTCCGCCATTCATAGCGGGAAGCGCTTTTTTTTGAAAAGAGAACCCACAAAATGAACCAGCATCTGAATATTGAACGTACAAAACTACTCGAACTGATTAACTTCAACAAAACCATCGCCAAAGCCCGTGGAGCCTATTTGTATAGTGATACAGGCGATGTTTATCTGGATTTCACCAGTCAGTTTGGCGCGGTGCCTTTTGGACATAATCCGGATTTTCTGTGGCAAACCCTCATAGCGCAACAGGCCATGGAACCCGGGGTGATGATTCAGCCATTTAGTACAGAAGGCGCCAGGAAATTATCGGAAATGCTGGTCCGGTTTGCTCCGGGAGATTTGGAATATGTAACCTTTGGTTGTACCGGTGCTGAGGTGGTGGAAATCGCCATCAAGATGGCCAAAGCCAAAACCCGGCGCAATGCTGTTCTATCTACCGAAAACAGTTTCCATGGCAAAACTATGGCTGCAGTACTGGCAACTGGAAACAGCTACTACAGCGAATGTTTCTATCCCGCCAGCGAGGCCTTCGCTCATGTTCCCTACAGCGATGTCGAAGCTCTGGAAAACGCCCTGGCCAGCAAACAATATGCGGCTTTTATCGTTGAACCGATTCAAGGCGAGGGCGGGATGGTGGTCCCGCAAGCTGGTTATTTGAAGGTATGTGAACAGCTGTGCAGAAAATATGGCACGCTGTTGATTGTCGATGAAGTCCAAACCGGTCTGGGGCGCACGGGTAAACTGTTTGCGTGCGATCATGAAAATGTGGAGCCGGATATTCTACTCATTGCCAAAGCTCTCAGCGGCGGTCTTATTCCTATCAGCGCCTGTCTCGCCAATAAACGTGCCTGGAGCAAAGACTTTGGTCAACGCCATAGTGCGACATTTGCCAACAATCATCTGGCGGCAATGATTGGCTGCAAGGTGATGGAAAAGCTGACAGAGGAGCCGGACATCCTCGATCATGTCTGCCAATCCGGTGATTATCTGCATCAACAACTGACCGCATTAATCAGCAAATTCCCGGCCGCATTTGCGGCTGCCAGTGGCCGTGGTCTGATGCAGGGACTGGTACTAAAGGATTGGGTCGATGAAGAATCTTATTTGTGCCCGACCATTTCCGGCCAGGGCTTCATAGTGCCACTTGTGTCCGCATATCTGCTGAACCGTCATCATATTTTCACCATGCCGACACTGAACGATAACAATGTACTGCGCCTGCAGCCAAATTATCTGATTACGCACGAAGAAATCGATACATTAATCCATGCGCTTGACAAAGTGGGCACCCTGATCACCGAAGGCAAATTCTCCGAACTGCTCCGTGCCGCCATCGGTCTAAAGCCACAATCCCCTCAAATCACCACACGCCCTTATAGAAATCAAACCATCGTTCCGGCAGGTGAGAAGCTGGGAACCTTTTGTTTTTTCGTCCATCCGGTCACGGAAATGCATACCATCGATTGTATGCCAGGAGGCCGAGATGCGTATGACGCCATTGAAACAGAGAAAGTACTGAACTGGTTGGACAACGCCAAATCCCTTTACGGTGATGCTGCACCAGCCTATTACATGCCGTGTATTCCCTCGGCCAACGGTGGATATGTGGATGGTTGGTTGATCAGTAGTCTGTTGACACCGAAAGATATGATGCGACTGCCCAAGGATGAGAAAAACCGCCTGATGGACAGTTACATCGATATCGCCCAGGAAAAAGGGGCCAATGTCATCGGCCTCGGTGCTTTTACCTCGGTGATTACCCGCAGCGGAACCACAGTGGCTGATTGTGGGACACCGGTCACCACCGGCAATGCATTTACCGCGCTAACCAGTACTGACAGCGTGCGTCAGATCTGTCAGGCCAGGGACATCGACACAGGTTATATGACACTTGGCATCGTTGGCGTTTCCGGTTCTGTCGGACGCTTGTGCTTTCTGGATATCGGCGCTGAGTTTCAAAAAGTCTGTTTGATTGGAAATGCCCGGAATCTGAATAATGTGGAGAAACTCGAAGTCGTAGCGGGTGAATTCATACTGAAGCTCTTTACCAGCAACATCTCCAGTCAACTCAAGCCCATGTTCCAGACTCTGGTTGAAGCGGATATCAACCTCAACCTGATCAATTCATTCGATATTGATCAGAATAACGATTACCCGGGCGAAAAATTCCGCCAGATATATCTGACCGTACAGCAGAAATTCCGGGATCATCACGGTGACCTTAAAAACTTTCCACTGCTGTTAACCAATGACATCGAAAACACTCTGCCGATCTGCGATGTCGTCATCACAGCAACCAGTAACGGTGAGGCATTTATCCAGCCGGAATTACTTGCTGAAGGAGCAATTGTTTGCGATGTCGCAAGACCATCTGATCTGCAACAGGAAGTCAGACAAAAACGTGCTGATATTACCGCGTACGATGGTGGTTTGGTTCAACTGCCGGCAGCTCTTCGCTTCGGTGGCCCAAATATCGCTGAGCTGGATTTGGGCGTCACTCTCGCCTGTCTTGCCGAAACAGTCATCCTGACTATGTCACAGGTCAAACATAGCTACAGCCTCGGAGGTGTATCCTCGATTGAAGAAGCCAGAGACGTTTTTCAAATGGCGCTCAAACATGGATTTAACACCCATTTATACGAGGATGACATCACAGGTCCGGTGTTATCTAAAGAATATGCGTAATTAACAAGGAGTTTTAAGATGTCCGATACTACTCATTTCCCCCTGGTCATTCACTGGAACCAACCACTGCCCGACTCCGCAGGATCACCGTTACTATTACGAAAAAATCTCGGCGGCAAAGGTGCTGCCTTATGGGATCTGCTCAATGTGATGTGCATGCCGGTGCCTCAGTTCTGCTGTATCACAGCCAGCGCATTTACAGCCACTCTTGAGCATAATAACCTGCACGCTCTGATCGACTGGCTTGATCATCCAACCCAGCCACTGCCCATGAGTGAACAGAATATCCGGTCCCGCATTCTTAATTGCGACATTCCCGGTACCATCATTTCCGAGATAACAACATTCCTCCAGCAATACCCAGATAACTATTTTGCGGTACGCAGCAGCGGAACCGTTGAGGATGGCACGGAGGCCTCATTTGCGGGTCTGTTCCAGTCCATACTTAATGTACGTCACCTGCCTGATGTGCTGGATGCCGTCAAAAACTGCTGGTGTTCACTATTCAACGAGCGGGTGCAGACTTACATGTCCAAGCAGCGGACCTCGGTACCCCTGGGATTAGCACTGGTACTGCAAAGACTGGTGCCGGCCGAAAAAAGCGGTGTTCTGTTTACGGTCGATCCGGTTCGCGGTGCCGATACAGAAATCCTGATCGAAGCAACCTTTGGCCTTGGAGAGGCATTGGTGTCCGGTGCTGTGACACCCGATCTTTATCGATACGACTGGTACCGGGAAAGCGAATGCGAGCGGGTCATTGCGGAAAAAGAATATCAGTGTGTCAGAATCGACAGTGCACCATTTATCCAGCTTGAGCCCATCGATGCGCAACAGGCAACACAACCGGTACTGTCCACTCAGGAAGTCAGTGAACTGGCCAGACTCGGATTAAGCATTCAAACTCAGACCGGTTTTCCGGTAGATATTGAATGGGCCCTTGTAAACAATGAATTCTTTATTCTGCAAAGCCGGCCTATCACCCAGTTTGGCTATGCCGCCATTCCCGGCGAATGGACGACGGCCGACTATCGTGATGGAGGAGTCTCTTCCAGCATTTGTACGCCTTATATGGCCTCTTTGTACAAATACGTCATCGATTCCACCATGGGTGCTTATCTGCAACGTCTGCATCTGGCCGAAAAAACTGTCAATGTCTGGCAGAGAAGCTTTTTTGGCCGACCCTACTGGAACCTCGGTGAAGTGAAAAAATGTCTGGCCAAAATTCCCGGTTTTAATGAGCGGGTCTTTGATGAAGGGCTGGGTATCACACCCCGCTACAAAGGTGACGGCATGGTAACCAGAACGACCCTGAAAACCCTGGTCAATGGCATCAGAACCTTAACGACTATTAATGCCAGCGTGAAGCGCAAACTACGCGAGTCACCGCAGTTTGCCAAACAACAGCGGGCCCGCTTGCAGCAGTTGGCGGCAACGGATTTCAGTGCCATGCCTGACGCAGACCTATTCAGTTGCTATGAGACATTTATCCAACAAGAATATTTCGTCAGTGAATCGACCTATTTCGATTTTATTTACGACAATACCAACCTGAATGGTCTGTTCAAGGATGAAGTGGAGAAAACCTCTTTTGATATGAGTCAGTTTCCACTACTACTCAGCGGTCTTTCCGGGGTATCACATATGACCCCTATTGAACATTTATGGAAACTGAGAGATCAGATTCTGGCGCAGAAAGATACCCGCAACTATTGGCTCGACAGCAGCATTACCAAAATCGTCGAAGACCTCAATGACAATCGTCAGGAATATCATCTCGATGATGTCCGGCGGTATCTGGATACCTTCGGGCATCACTCCAGGCAGGAACTGGATCTGCTGGTACCCCGCTATGTGGAAAACCCGACGTATGTAATAGAACAATTAAAAGAAGTTCTGTTACAGAGTACCGACAAGGATCCGAGATCCCGTAACGATGCACAACAAAGTAAAAACCAAGCCGTTAAAGAGGCACTGATACAGGCAGCTCCATTGCTCAAACGCCGTTCATTTAAGCGTAAGCTGGATCAGGTTCGGGAGTTTTTGTGGTGGCGCGAGGAGCTTCGCGATCTGTCGGTACAGTTTTATCTTTATGTACGGAAAATAACAGTGGAAGTGGAAAAACGACTGCTAAAAACCGGCATACTGCAGCAGCCGAACGATGTGTTTTTCCTCGAAATGGCCGACCTGATCGCCATTGTCCGTGGAAACATGAAAGCTGAAGAGGCACGCAAAGCCGTTATCAGAAACCGCCACTACTACTTGAGTTTCGCCCACTATGACATTGCTGATGAAGTGGGAGAACGCCACGGCAGCTTCGCCGGCATCTCCACTCTGCAGGATCATCAGTATGACACCAATGCCATCAAAGGAGTGGCTGGCAGCCCCGGTACGGTGACCGGCATCGCCCGCGTCATCGCTGATATCGATGACGCCGACCGGCTGCAGCCAGAAGACATTCTGGTCACCCGCTGCACTGACCCCGGTTGGACACCCAAGTTTTCGATGCTCAGTGGAGTGGTCACAGAAACCGGGGGAATATTGTCCCATGCCGCGGTGATCTGTCGCGAATACGGTATCCCAGCAGTACTGGCGGTCAAACACGCTACCCGCACAATCAAGGATGGCGAAACCATTACCATTGATGGCAGTCATGGACGGGTAATACTGGCAGACCCATCCTCTCAGGAAAATTCCTCGGCGTCCCGCACAGCAGAGACCGAGGCCACGGTGTAAAGGATATTATGAGACTCATCGGTATTTATAACGCTCCGGCATGGGTCACCATGCTGGGCCTGAGTTCGGCCGTGTGCAGCTGTTTTCTGGCCTTGACCGGGCATCATGCCTTTGCACTGACAGCCCTGATCTGGGCAGGCATCTTTGATCTATTCGATGGCATGGTGGCACGTAAATGCCGGCCGACGATGGAGCAGTCCCGGCTGGGCATGCACCTGGATTCCATCGTCGACGTAATCAGCTTCGGCATCACACCGGCCATAATTGTCACCAGCCTGCATACAACCGGCTGGAGTCTTGTTATCGCAGTATTTTATGTCTGTGCTGCTGCCCAACGGCTGACATACTTTAACGTCATGCAGGAAGACAGCCCGCAACCATTGCAATTTTATCTCGGTCTGCCGGTGACCTTTGCCGCGCTTATTTTTGGTGTTGGCCTGGCGTTCATGCGTTTTCTCCCCGACGCAATGAATATTTACTATGCCAACGGTTTGCTGTTGATCACCGGTCTGTTGTTTATCACCCCATTCAAAATGCCCAAACCCAAAGGCACGGTCTACCTGTTCATGCCGACACTGGCAGTCCTGTTTACCGGCTTCTGGATATGGCAGGGGATCTATGGAGGAAATCATTTTGTCTGAAGTCATCATCACCGCACTGTGGCTTATGGTGCCACTCATTTTATCCGGTTCGTTCCACATGCTGGTGGTCAGGAAGAACTGGTTGTCATCCTGGGCAATCCCCATTCATGTGCGCGCTTTTGGCCGCAATAAAACCTGGCGTGGAGTCGTGGTTATGATTCTGGGCACCATTCCTGGCACCGTTCTGCTCAACCTGGCTGCGCCTCTGGCCGGGAATCTTATTCTGGTTGATATCACCCAGGTGCATCCATTGCTTCTCGGAGCACTGCTTGGACTCGGCTATGTCATCGCGGAACTCCCCAACTCTTACCTTAAACGCCGGCTGAATATTCCTCCCGGACAACAGGCATCGCGTCATGCTTTCTGGTTCACACTACTGGATCAGGCAGATTCCGCCATCGGTTGTGCCTTGGTATATGCCATCCTCACCGATATACCGATTGCAGTATTTATGTGGATCATCCTGCTCGGCCCGCTGGTGCATTTAATCGCCAACGTTGCACTGTACAGCGCTGGCCTGCGAAAACATCCTTTCTAAACCGGAATATTTTTTATGTCCCTCTCACTTGTGCAATATGTTAACCGGGAAACGTCCAAACAGGAGACGGAACGGGTTTATGGTGAACAGGAACTGATGTTTCTGTATCACAACAGACTTGGCAAACTGATACGTAAATATCTGATCCGCAAACCATGGTTCAGCCATTTGAATGCCATCCCCAAAAAAGTCTGGTTCAGCCGCAAACGGATTCCGCATTTCGCGGAGACGTTCGGGGTTGATATTCTGGAAGCGGAAAAGCCTCTCGATCAGTATCAATCCCTTGATGAGTTTTTTAGCCGGCGGTTGAAGCCAACAGCACGGCCACTCTGCCAAGATCCATTGGCACTGATTTCACCTGCCGATGGACGGGTGCTGGCATATCCCATCGATCAACACGCCGTTATGCAGATCAAGCAGCAACCGGTTGCGGTGGCAGAACTATTGCAATCGAACGAAATGGCAGCAGAACTTTCCGGCGGAACAGCCGTGGTGGTGCGACTGGCCCCAAAGGATTATCACCGGTTTCACTTTCCTTGTGACGGGCAACTCATACAGGCACAGGCCCAGCCGGGTCCGCTGGAGTCCGTTCACCCAATTGCACTGAACGGCGGTGCCCGGAGTTTTCAAAATAAACGGGTCATCAGTGTTCTTCAGTCCATAACGTTCGGCACACTGGTCATGGTTGAGATCGGCGCTCTGACCATCGGCACGATTGAACAGACATATTCCGGCAATCAATTTCATCGTGGTCAGGAAAAGGGCTACTTCCGTTTTGGCGGTTCTACGGTGGTATTACTGTGGGGCGCTAACGGGCCGGTGATTGATCAGGATATTCTGCGCAACTCCAGAAATGGCATGGAAACCCTGGTCAAATTCGGCACTCGAATTGCCACTGCATCACATTTGCGTTCCTGACTAAATGGTTGTCATATTAAGTATCAGTGACATTCGCCCATTACCCATGGAACCTTTATCTGGATCATCATGACTCACTATATTATCGATTCGAAAAACTACGCGGCTTATCCCAATGTCCCGCTGGGCGGCAAAGCCAAAAACCTGTTTCTGCTACAGTCCGCCGGCATCCAGGTACCCGAATTTATCTGCGTATCGGCCCAGGCTTATACTCAGGCCACCACTCATATTCAGGCACAGATCAATGCCCGGCTGGATGCTTGTGATTTTAATTCTCTGGCCTCACTGACCGCGACATCACAAGCCATCAAAGCGTTGATTCTTGACTGTGATCTTGATAATGACCTCAAGGCACAACTTGAACACAGCCTGCAACAACTCCAACCCTGGGACCGTTTTTCAGTCCGCTCATCGGCAGTTAACGAAGACGGAGCACAAAGCTCTTTTGCCGGCCAACTGGGTACCTGGCTGAATGTCAGTCGGGAAAATGTTGTCGCCCGTATCAAAGACTGCTGGGCCAGTGCGTTTGAACCAGGCATCCTGACCTATATTCACAAGCGAACAGACACCCGGCATGACACCAATGCCGTTGCGGTGGTTATCCAGCGAATGATTGACGCAGGCAGTTCCGGTGTTATGTTTCAGGCAGATCCACAACACGGTATTGATAAACTGGCCATCGTGGCCGGGTACGGTCTGGGGGAAGGCATCGTCGGTGACAAGGTGGAAACCGACGCCTATCTCTATCATAAACAGAGCGGTGAATGGCAACTGACGGTCAATGAGAAACAGCGATATCTGTGCTATCACCCCGAAGGCGGAACCTGTGAACAACCACTGGCGGAACACCTTAGAACCCAGCCGGTACTGACGGATGCGCAGCGATTCGAACTGCTGCAGGCGTCGAACCGAATAGCAGCCCTCTACGACAGTTATCAGGATATCGAATGGTCTTACGACCAGGACGGTCAGCTGTACATACTGCAATCACGGCCGATCACAACCATTCCACAAGGACATGAGCGTGTCTTTGATAACAGCAACATCATCGAAAGCTACCCTGGGGTGATCTTGCCGATGACGTTTTCAATCGTCCGGCTGGACTATTATCACTGCATGAAAGGCACGATGTTGAAACTCGGGATACCGGCCGACACCATCGACCGGCGCGAAGAGGTTCTGAAACATCTGGTGGGTTACATTAATGGCCGAACATACTACAACATCAGCAACTGGTATCGGGTATTCCTGACACTGCCGTATTTCAAACAACGGTTCATCGAATACTTTGAACAGATGGTTGGTACCGATGGTTCATTTTCAGAAACGCTGGATGATGTACCGTTGAGTCTCATTGAAAAGCTCAAAATCGCAGTGATGTTTCCGCTGAAGTTTTTATACCATTCTCTGCGTCACAACCATTTGATCAGCCAGTACTTTGCTACAACCAGTCAGATCCGTCGGGAATTCGAGGCGATCGACCTGGCCAATGCCGGTTCCGATGAACTGATCGGGGCACTGCAAAACTTTGTGGATCGTTTTACCAAAGCCATGACCGTACCGCTATTGAATGACTTCTTCGCCATGTTTTTTATGGCCGTCACCCGGGAACAGTTTGCCAAAGCCGGGCTCGCCGACGGTGAAACACTGGTTAACCGACTGCTGGCCAACCAATATATCGAAAGTACCAAACCGGTCGATTCGTTAAAGCAGCTGATCAACGAGGTACGCGCAGATGCCACGCTTTCCGGGTACCTGCAAAATCTGCAACAGCAGCCTGAACTGAACCAGCCTGACCGTCTGGCACAGGCATTAACGCAACAGGGTTACAAAACGTTCTCACAGCAACTCAAACAACACATTGACGACTACGGCCATCGTTCTCCCAAAGAACTGATCATGGAAGCCAATACCTTTCGTGAGAACCCGTTTCAGTTACTGGCCATTCTGGTGGAATCCGCTTCCCTGAACCAACCCGCCACTCCCGAAACCGATGATGCCGGACAGCAACTTGAACAAAGTCTGCAAAATCACAAACGTGGCCGGTGGTTAAAATGGCTGCTCAAAAAAACCCGCCAGGCCATTGCCCATCGCGAGGCAACCCGATTGGACCGGGGACTGCATTTCTCGTTTTTCAGAACCCTGCTGCATCGGATCGGTGACCGTATGGTCAATGAAAATGTGCTGATGGCCAGGGACGATATTTTTTACCTGACCGTGCCGGAGCTGAACGATTATCGCCAGGGCTGCGCCGTGAACGACGACCTCAAACGCCTGATCGAACTGCGTAAAACCCAGGCACAACGATGGCAGCAGAAACAACAGGAAGGCAAGATATTCACGCGTGGCAGTGTCTATGCCAATACCATTCCCGACAGTCACCTGAATCTGCAGATTAATCCGGATAGTCTCAAAGGTGTTGGCTGTTCTGATGGTCAGGTCAGCTCAGTGGCCCGCATCATCAGTGACCCGAGTCAGGAAATGGATATCAAAGGCAAAATAATGGTATCGGAAACCACCGACCCTGGTTGGGTGTTTTTGATGACATTATCAGCGGGACTGATTTCCGAGCGCGGTAGCCTGCTGTCACACACAGCCATTATCGGCCGCGAACTGGGTATCCCCACAATTGTCGGAGTCAAAAACGCAACTCGTTATATCCAGGATGGCAGCACCATCAGCATGGATGGAAAAACCGGCGAGATACAGCTACAAAACCCCGAAGACAAACCGACTTCAACCGCAGCAGAAGCTGCCGTTTCCGAAGCCTGAATCTGTTAAGACAAAGAGGCCGGTGTTACCAAAGCAATCGTTGGTACCTGGCCTCGGTTTTTTCTAAACCATACAATGAAGCCGCAAAATAACACTGCGGCTAAAGTTAAACACCAGTATGTTTTAGACGTGAGCTGGTTGCCGCGATTTGTTAAACCTCATAACCAAACTGCGAGAAATAACTCCTGAGGATCGCAGTTTTACGTTTGCTTGTATCATAGTAACTGCATTTGATGGCTCGTTGGATTTCTTCAGGAACGACTTCTGCTCCCAACTCCAACAAAGTAATGACTGTCTCCAAATGACGCATTTCAACAGCATGAACTAATGCAAACCTTGGTATTGGAGACCCAAACTTCCTCAATAGTCGGATTTCCTCGTACTTATTCTCCACAGCAAGCCAATGGAGTACGTTCTCACCAGCCCAACAGGTTTCATATAAAATACCCGGGTATGCTTTAATAATATCGTTTAATTTGTGTGGTTCGTTTAATACCGCATCCAGCAACACACCAAATCCGTGAGTTCTGCCGACTTTCAATGCATCATAACGTGGAACAATGAATTTTTTCATATATCTGACGGCCATTACCGCCTTTTTAGATTTTTCAGCACATCAACACCATAGCCAGAATCCTCTATATCGCCAGCCTCGCCAAACCAATGCCAGAACTCTTCATACACGATGCGCTGCACATCATTTATTGTTTCAGCTTCGGGAAATCTCGGAAGTATTGTACCTGCCTCTGGCTCATATTCGTCATCATTGGTGCCTTGCGAATCATTCTCGAAAAGAATCGCTGAAATACAATAACATAGCTTCTTATATTTACCTTTTAACTCGCGCTTTTCTACCTTCATATATAAACAGCTCTAGGCTGCTGGCTATGGAATTTAACGCCCGTGTAATAGGTGCGAGCTTGCGAGCCTCCTAATTGAGGCGCTTGTTAAATGGCTACGGATCATCCCCTTCCTGCAACGGCGAGTATAACCATTCGAATTCATTATTTACTGCTTCTTCTTCGCTATCAAAATCGGTGTGATAGTTATGACAATGTGGCGCGGGTATACGGATTTCACCTTCAGAAAACCCTTTGCTTTCTAATTTTGAAATATATGAATTAATGTCGCCATAAGCAAAAATATAATTGTGATTGTCGAATATAAATTGGCCTTCTCCAGAAACTGATGAGACCCAAAGGTGCTGCCTACCATCCCGCTCAAAATACTCTTGGTGTTCATATAAAAACAGCTCAAGCTCTTCATACGACAGTGGGCATGGAGATTGATACCTTCCTGATGCTTTGCCTAATCGAGAAACCAATAAAACATACAAAACACCAAATGGCCCTTTCATCTCCTTACATAATTCAAGAATGAGAGGGATCTCTTTAGATTTACAACCTATAAGCAAGCGAGAAAAATCCGGGTAACGCTCCTTTTGGTAAAGGTTATCCCAAAAAATCTCTTCTTGATTATCTAAATCTCCGATTTTAAATAACATGACGCTCTACTTTTGCCATTTAACGCTTACGGCAGTTGCGCGTGCTTTTTCGTGTCGACTGCCTGTGACTGTTACTTTCAGGGGTGAGAGTTTCCATATATATAAACAATTGCTCCATCAAAATACGCACCATATGAGCGACTTTCACCACTTTTCGTTAAAACATACCCGCCTGCTATGAGGCCGAGTTCTATATTTGCTCCTGGAATAGCTATCTCTCTTAACACAGATATAGCTTCTTCGTGCTGCACTTTGCTAAAGGCCCTTTTCTGCGTAAAGCATGCCAATCTCTGAGAGCATCCGAACTTTATGAAAACTCTATTTCTTATGAGTTCGCCATTAGAGCCTTCGCGAGAAAAATCTAAAATAAACCCATTCTTAGCTTCGGTGAAGTTAACAACTTCTATTTCTATTACTGTACCTCCCGCTTGGGCGAAATTTCCAGCGATCAGTAATATTACACATAGAAAAAGTTGTTTCATTGCCAGCTCATTGAAAGTAACGCCCACAACAGGTGCCAAACGTAGTGGAGCCAATTTGCGGTAAAGTGAGCAAAGCGAACCGCAAATTGGCAGAGCGTAGTTTGGTCCCTTGCTTGTGATTGTTAGAGCTTTGATTCTCGGTACCTCAACCATGATTGGAGGTGATTTTCCATTGATTCTTTGTCACTGTGATGCTCGCTCAAAATAACACGCGCGACTTTTTCGAATACCTCGCTAACCCAATAATAGAGCTTGTGAGATTGAAGTTGGCTAAGCCAAATTCCAGGCTGTAGTAAGTCACGCCTTCTTAGTTCTAATAAATACTCAGGCGTTCCACTTTCAGTTCCTGATGGCAAATGGGACGGATGGGCGATTTCATTTCTTACCTCATACGACAAACCAAAGTCTTCAAGGACACGCTCATTAACCTGATAATACTTTTTAATAAAGTTTAGCTCATTCATTGATGTAAGGTCGCTCGTCCTTTCATTTTTTCCGATGCCAAACATGCCAGTGTTTGCTTCGATAAGCAGGGCTCGTAATGCTGAAAATAGAACGGGAATACCTGCGATTGTGTAGATTGACACATTCCCATCATATTGCATCGCATACTCCTTCGAATGGCGAAGCAATAAAAACGCAAGCCTTACCAAATCCTGAGATGAGCTGCCAGACACCCCAGATTTCGGATTTAAAATTCTTTCTTTTCTGTCTTTAGTACCCGACATGCTCTAATTTCTCTAACGCCCAAAGCAGCGGCGCGCGTTAACGCGTCCAGCCCGCAGGGCGATGCTGCCTTTGCTTGTTATAACTTTAGTTGTGCTCATAGTTACGTAGGGCTTCATGGCACTTTGGTAAATTGCAATTTTTTTGAAGAATATATACCAACGTTTCCACAGACTCGGAAAGTTTGGAATTAGCCTGAGTGACTTCACCTGACTTTAACAGCATCTGAACTTCTGAGAGCGCCTTAAGATGGTTGATGGTATTGTCTGAAAGTGTTTCTTCGACGACAACACCTGACTTACGATCAATATACTCATCGATTGCACCTAAACCAAAATACCCTACGGCTGCAATATTTAGAAAGCTTGCCACTACCAACGAGATTACTTTCATTTAGTTCTACGATCTCTCATGAGTTATAAGGTTCGTAGCAGTTGCGCGGGCTTTTTCGCGTCAATTGCCTGCGCTTGTTATGTGATTGCCACAATCTCAGACAGCAATCCGCGTTTATTAAAAACTTTAAGTGCCTCTGAGCACTTACTAGAAAAATCAATCCACTCAACATCCGTTTGCTTGGTATCCAGAAACACTGCTTCCCAGGCTAATGCGACAGGTTTTAGCGATGTGATTTCTTCACGTGTGAATACCGGAGGGTTAAAGGATTCAACATTATTGTCCGGAACCCAATCTTCCCACATCTCAATGTTTGAAACAGCAGTGCTAAAACCTGTTTCGTCGCTAAACCAGTCAAGTAGTTCGATTATTCTATTTCTGATTCGTTGAAGAACTACAGTATCACTCATAGATCCTCACATAACACCTCAAACTCCGGCGTAGCGTAGCGAAGTCCGCATGCTTTGACTTGTTATGTGAATGTTTTCTCATGGCTAACGTGGTGCATATTTACAGGTAAATAACCACACGCTTCGTAAAATTGACTCGCTCTTAGAGTATCTGTAAATAAGGTTACTTTCGTGAAATATTTAGACGTGTGTTCCTCAAGAAATTCGAGCAACTCGCGCCCAACCCCCAAACGACGACTGCATTTACTTACATAGAATCGACGCAACCGTGCGGAGCTGTCTTGACGATTAATACCTCCGATAGCTACCAACTTGCCATCGACCCTAACAGTAGCAAGGGTTTCACCGTGCTTATTAAACTGATTTACTCCGCTTGCAAAATCATTTTGAAGTCGGACTAAAAAGCGAAAACCCTCTGATTGGCTTTCGGTTATCAGAGTTTCAATATCATTTGGTAACTTTTCTACTTTCTCGATTTTCATAAATTCACATAACGTCATCGTAAATTGACGAAAAAAGCGTAGCTTTTTTTGGTCAATTTCACGACCTTGTTATGCGTATCTTCTTCCGGAAACATAATCTCTAATAGCATATTGGAGTAGTATTTTATACTGATATCGTAACCTATACTGTGCGGCCGAGCCTATTGGCTCTCTACATTTATATTTATAGGGCCCGGAAGGCTCCTTAGCTCCAATCATAGATCTATCGAACAAATCATCTAGTATTTTTGATGGGTTATCTGTCTTGATGCAATCTTGAATTATCTCTTTAGCTCTCTCGTAATCCAAGCCAGCATCATCACCAAATCCAGACTCTTTTGATATTTCTGCAAGAGCAACAAACAACTGCTCAATTTCGCTCTCTGTATAAAATGAAGAAAGCTCATTCTTCAATTCTTTCACCAGATTTTCAGAATACTGCTCTATTAGTGATTTCAATTCATTTCGCCCTAGTGGTAGTGGGTACGTACCATTTTCAAGAGGGGAAAACATTAGCAATAAATCACGAGGACGATAGAGAGTGTGATCAAGAAGGTGCTTGAAGGAAGATTTATTTGTGTTGTCATTCGTCTTGTCTACTAAACAATACCACGGATCCTCTTCATTACAAACAACAGCCTGATTTTCAAGGGCGTTTCTAATTCTTTTGTTAATAAATTTTTTTATATTTAGATCAGACTCCTCACCATTCCGATAAATCTCATCTTGATACCATCTAATAAAAGCAGAGTATGACGAGAATATTTTTGCGGTGTCTGCATACTTTGAAGATATAAACTTTTCAAAGTCATCCCTGATAAGAACATATGCTTTTGCTTGGATGTTATTTTTTCCAAATATTTCGTTATTTATGCTTTTACATGTTCTTATTAGCTCGACAACGTTATCAACAGTCTCTTGATTATTTATATTAAACCCAATATCAAGATCATCAAAGAATATAGCATATGAGTTTGTGTTATCTTTTTCAATGCGAGACTTTAAGACTTTTACTATCACCTCTTCCAAGTGAGGTAATAGCTTATAGAATGGTGCTCTGCTTTCCTTGAACTCAAATAGGCCGCTTAGCTTGCTCTTAATAAATCGCCTCAAAGGTTCCACATTTACTTCAAAGCCGTGTTTCCTGACAAGCTCATTGACCTGATTCTTATCTATATCTATAAAGCCAGAATTTTTCTTAACAAACTGCCGTAACAGCTCATACTCTTTGCTTTCCATTGCTGCTTCATTGAATGCAAAAAGTTTAATGATATTCGTGTAAATCAACCATTTAAATAGCTGTTCGCCTTTTATGGTGTAACCAGCTTCATCACCTAGATGAACTAAATGCTCGAGGCTCACCTTATCTTTTCGAATGAACTCACAAAAAAGATTGGGATTCTCTTGAGCTAATAAGTACACATACTCTGCAAAAGCGCTTTTTCCACTTCCTTTGCGACCAATAATAATAAACTTTTCGTAAGAAAGCTGCTCCATCAAATTATGGTAATCCTCATACACATCCATGAGATTTACTCTTGATTGAGATGATGTTTCTGCTTCAGCCTCCGGAGCTCCCAAATATATGGATTGCCGCTTATTTCCAGATAAAAATCCTTTAAATACCATCAGTGTCTCCTATTGTGTGGGGCTGCATGGCGCATAACGCCAAAATAACTGGCTTAAATGAGCGCCAGCGAGTTTAAGTCCAACACGTGCCGCACAGCGGCGATTAAGCGTGTAGTTCATTGCCTTGTTAACTTTTGGGAGTACTCAGAGAGTAACTCTAAGGCAATGTAACCCTGGGTTTTCCCCGTTCCTTTCTTATGAGCATTGATCTCTGGAAACAACTCTTGCCATGACTCTAGCTCAATTACTAGTTGCGACTTCCAGTCAGTTAAAACTTCAAACTCATAAAACTTACCAGAAAATGAAAGCCAAACCAAGCCAGCCCTCCCTGTTCAGGGGTGTCACTTAAGCGAATTAAAATTCCCGAATTTACCGTTTCACCGTTGGCCTCTAATACTTCCGATATCCATTCAATAGAGTTAAGTGATTCAGAGCATTCTCTCATTTCAAGGTAAGAAAGCTCATTTTGCTGAGCTACGTTCTTATTTCGAATTTTTTGGAGTTCATCAATTTTCATAAGAAAGTTAACGCCCCAAACAGCGGCAGATTTGGAGCGGCGAAGCCGCGGAAAAGCTGTCCAGCCCACGAAGTGGGCGATGCTGCTTTGCTTTGTTATAGCTTTTCAAGGTTATGCCACCAATGATTGCACCCAGTCCTACAATCTGTAGATCTTCTACGACCATCAGCAATAGTAAATATTGCGAGCCAAAGCCTAAAGGCCTTTAGCCATTCGTCGCTGGGCAGAGCTAGCACCTTTGCCCGCGCATTATTGAAATTGTTCTTGCGCATTATTACACAGGGCGTATAGGACTCCTTTAAGCCGGACAACTTGATACCTTCTTCAATTTCAGACTCTCGTGGATGAGATTGATGAATGCATAAGTTCATATCCCGAAGGGCGTCACGCTGCTCCTCTTCAGGGAGGCGTTGAAACCACTCGATTCCTTGCTCTACAGGAATCTCACCTTGAGCGATTCTATTTATTGTGACTTCGTATCGTTCCATGCTCGATTAGCTATAACGCCTAAAACTGCGGACACGGCAGTGGTCCGCAGCTTTGTATTGTTAGAATTGAATATGACCAGGAAAGCACTGATGTTTGAACAGCAATTGACACCGGACATAACCAACTTTTGGTAACTTAGCATCCAATATAAAAATTGAATGCTACCCGACTTAACTTTTGTACTGTTGCGGGCTTGATCGTGCTACGGAACCACAATTTACTTGAATTGCTTATTCCGAAGCCATAAACACCTTAACTAAGGTATATTGCACTATATAATAACGTTAAGACCACAGATACTATCAAAGTTATTAAGAGCGATATTGAGTAAGTTAATCGAGGTGACTTATGCATGAGCACTTGCCCTATTATGGTACTACTTAGCAAATAAGGCTGAACTAATATAATAAGAAAACAAACAGTACCAAGTAGAAAGAGATCTGCGTTGTGTTTGACAAAAGCCAGGCAATAGGAACCCATTATAAGTAACGAATAAAAAACTCGATATATTATAAGTGCTTGCTTTTCTCCACGTTCTTGTGTTTTTTTTCTTCTCAAAGCACGGAGTAGCTCTCTCTTTGTATTGTATATCTTCATTAGATTTCTAACGCCTAAAACTGCGGACACGAAGTGGTCCGCGGCTTTGTATTGTTAGAATTGTTCATGACCGGGAACCACTGAACTTTGAATAACAATTGCCACCGGACAAACCCAATTCTTTGGTAACTTGGCACCCAGTTTAACGATTGGATGCCACCTGATTTTAACTTTGCACCGTAGCGGATTTGACTGTGCCACGGGATCATAATTTACATGAATGAAGAACCAATTCTAACGCAAAAATTTGGGGCGAGCGGATGCGAGTCCATGACCCGCCGCGTAGCGGTTGGCGGGGCAGCCCAACATTGCTTTGTTAGCACTACTCACCACAGTCACCTGCCTGTATGCTAAATGATGAAACTAACTGGGCAGTCTTATCGCTATAAACATAATTGATGGTATAGCCTTCAGAGAAGAAAACTTGAAACTCGGTAATTTCACAAGTTGATGGTTTAGTAAACTCTACAAAGTTTTCCTCTAGGAACTCAAGATCTATTTCTTGTTTCTCGAAATCTACCAAAGACATCCTAAAATAGTATTGTTTAGCCGTCTGATCGATAGCCACTGAATCTAGTCGGGTTTCGTCATCAATCATTCTAGGTAGATTTGCATTACTTGCTTCTACTGCCTCCGCAATGGAATCAAATTTAGCATTGTTATAGCCAGCGAATACACCAACAGAAAAATTAACCAATAATCCAACTACCGCACCGACGATAAACCCTACTAGCTTTTTCTTACCATTAAGCGACCATACCGATAGAAATAAAAGTCCAGTCCACAAAATCATGCCCCCTAGCGAATTAACAGCTGGAGCCTCACCTGTTATGGCTGGAATGAGAATTGCGCTAAATTGACCTAGCAAAGATAAACTAAGAAATATGACTGCAAGAATCAGTAAACGCCTTTTCTTATTACTTTTAACTACTTCTTCCATTTCATTCCTCAATATCTCTATGAGTGTTAACGCCGTGGTCAGTGGGCCAGTGTAGTGGAGCATTTTTTATGGTAAAAAGAGCGGAGCGATACCATAAAAAATGCGGAGCGTAACTGGCTCCACTGCACCACCTTGTTATGTGATTTCATAGCGCTTAAGTGACTTCCAATCATTTGAATCTGACGGCCACAATATTACCTTGTATAAATCATCAGCTGGTTCCCACTCCACCGTAATTGAGTCGAGCCCCTTTGCCAAAGACAATAATGCATAATTGCCTTTAGGCAACCCTATGCGCTTTGCATCAGGCAAGTAATCAGTACAACCATAAACGGCGCATCTACCCGAAGGGAAACTTACGAAACCCAAAGAAGCATGATCCCATTCGTTCAAATCGACTTGAGGCTCACTTTCTAATACTTCAAGTTCAAAATTAACGTCAACATTTCGATAAGTGCCCACAGCAACTGTATTCTTGGCAACAGCCAATTTTAGATCCAGCGCCTTATCAGTCCATATTTCAGACGTATCATCATCAGCTCCATCATCCATAAGATAAAGCTGAAAATAGTCTGCAAAAATATCGAATTGATGTATGGACATGACTTCCTCTTGCTCACATAACGCCGTGGTTTGGGGCCGGAACGAAGCGCAGCGCAGTGGAGGTCCCAGCCGCGATAGCGGCGAACAACACCACTTTGTTAAATGCTTGCCCATGCCGCTGCAACTAACAGTAACGTGCCAGGTGCTGCCACAGCAACTGGCACCAAATAGTGATAGACAAGCCCCTTTGGCATATCCTCCTGCATCACAAAAGATACGCCTGCAGCAAGCCACGCTAAAGGAGTGGCAAAAACTAGCGCGACCAACCCAACACCTAAGCTCAGGGTTGCTAAAAACGCCCCACCATTCCCAACATCAGGAGTTAATGAGATTAGTTGTGCTACGACAAATGCAGCCCCGCAGACCAAAATTAAAGCTGATAGTGCAAGGCTTACTCTATATATCCCTATCACTTCACTCTCCGTAACTCGGGCATTTAACGCTTCCGTTTGCGGTTGGTTGGCGCGGAGCAGAAACCAATCCGAAACACGGTTTTGTTAGTTTTAGTCCACCCACGCCGCAGACTCTAAAAATTTACAGTAACGAGCCGTTGCTCCTGCATCCAATATACTACCTTCTCTTTCCCTATGAGCTTCAACTCGGAGAAAATAGCCTTCCAGTATTTGGAGCGCGTTTAGACGAGCAATATCTTTTAGAAAATCTGATTCCAAATCAATATCATCAGTCACTATTGCCGTTAACTGCTTTAGCGCCCAAAGAGCCGACTCATCATCAAAAGCCTCTTCAGTCATCCAATGATCTAGTTCAACTTTTACATCTAGATCAGGGCAAAGCTCTTCCGAATACAAGTTCGAAGAAATAAGTAACGCTGATATTAGGATAAGCTTCTTCACATTCACCTTCAAAAACTAACGCCCGCTTCAGCCGATTGTCGGCTGTAAGCGTTTGTTAAGTGATTTTAATTTACTGCCCGTAAAATAGGCAGAAAAAAGCACAATAAAGCCAACACCTATATTTGCCAAATAAATAAACACTGGCACTGATGGTTCTGCACGGACAAGCCCAATAGGCACAAAGACTGTAAGCCCGCACCCGGCCCAAAGCGCCGCTACAAAAAACGCGAAATAAACGGCTTTTACATAGCCATTTTCTGATGCGTAGAGAGCTATTGAGGCAGCCACTAGTAACAGCGGTATAATCAATATCAATACCGGCGCATAGATGGTCCATAAAAATGTGGGAATAAGCGCCGCTATACTTCCGCCAGACATGGCGCAGACATATGAAATTACTTCTTTGGCGCTAGAGTTTTCTTTCTGCATGGTGTCACTTAACGCCGCCAACAGCGGCCGAGCGTAGCGAGGTCCAGCCAGCTTTGCTGGCGATGCTGCTTGGCCTTGTTAAATATAGACTTCGTGACCAAACTGGAAACCTGCTTGATTAATAACAGTGGCACACCGTGAAAAGAACTCCTTAGCTGTAAGGCTTGGTTCATACTTGCACACCACATTAATTTTGAATTCTTTTCCCTTTGAGTTTGGGTAAGTTTCGTATACCTCACCAGATTCAATGAATGCCAAGTAGGTATTAATCTTTTCTTGGAGCAGATATAGATGCTCGTCATCCCATTCCAGATGATCTAAAATCGTAAGCACGACGATACCGTTTTCATTCACTGCAATCACGTCAACTGAATCTTGATCTTCGATGCTCATAGACATTTAACGCCTAAAACTGCGGACACGACGTGGCCCGCAGCTTTGTATTGTTAGAATTGTGCATGACCGGAAAGCCACCGAACTTTAAATAACAATTGCCACCGGACCTTGCCAATTCTTTGGTAACTTGGCACCCAATTCAACAGTTGAATGCCACTCGATTTAACCTTTTGTACCGTAGCGGATACAGCTACGACACGGAACTTTGAAATTGTAACTTACTTGGTTGAAGAACCAATTCTAACGCCTAAAACTGCGGACACGCCAGTGGTCCGCAGCTTTGTATTGTTAGAGTTGGTATGACCGGGAAACTGCTGAACCTTAAATTGTCACCGGGCACGTAAAGAATGGCACAAACTGAAGGGCAATTATCTGTTTAATGGCCGGGCGCTGGCCAAGGTATTTCGGGCACGGTTGTTAACGCAATTGAGAGACGCTGGACTGGCCTTGCCAACAACACCCTCGCAGTGGGTCGTTCAATGCCAGGACGTCGGGCGCGGTGAAAGTGCGTTGAAGTATCTGTCGCGTTATTTATATCGCGGTGTTCTCAGCAATCACAATCTGTTGAGTGACGATGGTCAACAGGTGACGTTCCGGTATACAGACAATCAAACTCAAACGGTGCAAACCCGAACCCGGGTGAGGATTTTCTGCTGTTGCTACTGCAACACGTGTTGCCAACCGGGTTTAGGCGCGTACGCGATTACGGTTTCCTGCACGGTAATGCCAAAGCGTTATTGCGTGTGAACCTTTCGAGGATTGAGCCGATTAAGCGAGCGTGTTTTCTGTGTCCGTATTGTCAGCAGGCGATGGTGATCACCAATATTACGAGACGAAAACGACCACCAGGATAACAAGTTCTGCGTACATACAGTGCCGATAAGTCACCTGCAGAAGAGGACTAAAGAAACGATGGGAGCCGTGAAAAAAATATCACCGACCGGGTGAGGCTGGTACTCGGCTGAAGAAAAGTGACGCGGATACAGGCGTCAGGAAAAGAGAAAACACTCAACGATATATTCCCTATAAATAAGAAGGCAGACACTGTGGACCGGGCTTGTTCAACAATGGAATATGTCGCGGCTATCGCGCGACATATTCTTATTTGTTAGGGATTTTTACCCGCCGAGCCGGTCATAATTATAGCTAGACTTGTTTTCATATATTACTTTTATTGGTGGAGCTTCACACCCTTGGAACTTTTCAAAGTTAATTGATAGATCTCCAGCTTTTGGTAGTTCTTTTGACCACAAATACAAACACATTCCATTTTCGGAAAGTGGTGACCATACAGAAGACGGTAGTAGCTTTTCATTACCTACCAATAAATAGATATCTTCAATTTTACATACTTTCTCTTTTGGTATAAAAATTACTGATAGATTCAATTGCTGGTCAGCGAACTTTGCTTTTCCAATTGGAGCCATACCAAATAGGAAATATGTTGAACCATTTGTTGCCAAGGGTTGATTAAGAAGAACTGATATTTCAATATTATTTTGACATGAATAGGTCAATATTTTTTCACTATCTTTCCAGCCAGCCGCAAAAATATTTTGTACATGCGCTTCATTTTTTAAATAAGCACAACCAGAAAGAATGCTAGCCAACAGAAATATTGCAATTCTCATAGATTCCCTGACGCCAAGCACAGCGGCGCGAGCTAGTGAGCGAACTGTTAGGCGCTGTAGCTTGCAAGCACTAGGGGACATAAATAAGCCCAACCGTGAATTTTGGATTTTCATCTGTCTCAATCATATTACCCGTTAGAACTAGATCGCTAGCGCCTTCTCCCTCGGTATACAGGTCAATCAAAACTTCCCAGTGTGGGTCCATCCATTGCGCGCAAGATGTATCCCATGTTTCTTCCGGAAGCTCCACTAATGATTCGCCATAATCCCTGACTCTCGGTTCTGGGAGGCAATATCAGGATCAACTGGCGCGACACCAGATACTCCTTTAGAGAGCGCAAAATCACCTTTGGCAAAGAACTTTACGACTTCCCGAAAAATTGGCCGCCAATTGCTCGCAATTGGATGAGCCGACTCTTCATCTTTAATAGCTAATTGCTCAATAATCATGATTCTCGATCGCCTAACGTTTTGCACAGGGGCGGAACGTAGTTTTGTCACTTGCTGCTAATGTTATGTGTATAGCCGCTTCATTTCGTTTAAGGTCTTTACCGCATTATTAAAACCAGAAAATAGCATTTTTGAATAACCAACTACGAAAAATCCATTACGCCTATTGTTTAAATCTAGTAACCTATTTGCGGTATCGTCAGCCTTAAAAAATGTGTCAATTTCGTCTTGGCTGATTTTTAATTCAACACTTAAACCCTTATGCCTAGAGTACAAGGTTTCTTCCTTAATCGCTCCAACTTTGCACCATGGGACATTGAGCCACAATGTATCGCCTCCAATTTGGCAGTTGGAAGGAAATTTCATTCCTTTTGAGTCTGCCGAGAAGTATAAATACCTTTTCCTATTGGCAGGTTTTAGGGAAGCAAAAATAAACAATGCTCCAATCACGCCAATAAACCATCGCAAAAACAGCCCATCGCTGCCAGAGGATGAACTGCGCATTGTTGCAAGCAAAATGAGCATCACACCAACCGAAAAAAAGCCGATGCATATCAATTTACTTGCCCATGCTGGAGTCATATATTCGTATTTAGTTTCCATGGCACTTTTACGTGATCATGCGGACAAATAACGCCGCAAGCAAATGCGCGCGTTAGCGCGTCCAGCCCGCAGGGCGATTTTGCCTTGCCTTGTTAAAATTCATCGCGAGCACGATATATAATTGAAACGGGCTTTGAAGTTCTCGCAAATTCAACCATTGCATAATCCCGCTGACCGAATGCTTCAGGCGTGGGATCACATAATCCTGGGTTTGTGGTAGTTACTTTAGTCGCCTCTAATAGAATCGTTTCCTCATTCTCTGAAACGCTGGTGATTTCAAGTGATGAACATACCGATATAGTTGTAAGTATAATTGCGACTTGATTGGATTCGAAATCAGGATTGGGAGTCTCTCCAGATATACTTGGGATTGTTTGCCAGATATCGGTAAACCTCTGTTGATTGTTAGCAACAAGCAACTGTCCTCCTTCTTGATCGGTCTGATAGCCTTGAGAGACGACTACAAAATCTATATTTACAAAGTCATTCAGGTTGTCATTGAAACTCTGGGCATTTGAATCGCTACATGATGATAGCAACATGCTGCCTAGTGATAAGAACAATACAGCAAAATACTTCATTTGAACTCCTTCCAGATTTTAACGCCTAAAACTGCGGACACGACAGTGGTCTGCAGCTTTGTATTGTTAGAACTAGCATGACCGGGAAACTGCTGAACTTCAAATCACAATTGCCACCGGACTTAGCCAATTCCTGACTACTTGGCACCCAACGACTGAAGTTAAATGCCACCTGATTTTACCTGTACACCGTCACGGATTTGTCGGTGCCATAGAATGTTCACTTATAAAGTGAGGAAAAAATTCTAACGCCCCGCACAGGGGCAGACAAAAAAGCGCAGCGTTTTGGCTGTCCCAGCGACCATAGGGAGCGATTGCTGCGGCTTGTTATAAATCACCTCTCTCCCCTGTATGCTATATTACCTTCGTTTATACCTAAGTCTTTACGCATTGCGTTTAGCATTGAATCTGCTTTTCCTCTCATTTCTTCCCATGTTGAGTCAGAACCTTCGTACATAATAGGAATGAAGAAATCGATCATTTCATTATATTTATCTAAAACTTCTTGGCATGAGATAAGCGAAATATAGCCATAAGCTTTATTTCTATTCAGTGCAAAAGAGTGCTCTACATCGGGATTTATAGATTTTTGCTTTGAGCTTGAAACAGCCTCTAACTCTCTGAGTATTTCGGAAACAATATGAATTACATCTTTATAGATGGAGAGTTTATCAAAGTGACGTGTCAGTTCTTTTTGCTTTAGCGTATCTATTTGAGCCTTAAGATCTTCTAAGGCTGCCTCATTTTTAGTTTTTAATTCTTGAAGGCTCTGCTCATGCTTGGCTCGTTCATCTTGCAGCATACGCTTAGCCCAAATGCCTCCCAGCCAATGAGAAAATGCCCCAAGTAATAATGCGCTTCCACCCAGTGAGGCGATGATTGCTGTAGCGATTTTTAGTATTTCTTCGATGCTCATAGTGATTTATAACAGTTATTCCACGTCATCTGACAAAATATCCAGAAGACGCTTTTTCCTGAGCAGCTAAACTCACTCAGCCTCATCAAATCCCATCAACATAGGCTCACAGCCCATTTCTGTCAATTTCGCTCGTTGGATATTCGGTCTGGAGACGCAGTATCCAGAAAAATCGGTCGCCTGCAGGCCACTGAATTCATGGCTTTATAGAATATCCATGATACTTAAAACCAGACAAGTATCGTATTTTCTGCTCTTTATTCCGGATATTATGTCTTCAGACCGAATATCCAGCGAATATCTGGATACTGAGTTTTAAAGCATGATTATTTATAACATTTATCGCAAAAAAATAGGTGTTATTTTATACACACTGTTTATGAATACAGTGTCTTGTAAATCATGCTAATAGGGGCGTGTAAAATGCAAACAATCGATACCCTAAAAACAATTAACAACGCTGTTATTTGTCACAGGCTCAATCACTGGTTTCGCCCCCCATGCACCCCTCCAACCAGCACTGCCCATACCCGGCCAATCTATAGACATTCCGGCTATCAACCCTCACACTAAGCCGCTTGTATGTATTCAAGAATTTGTCACTATCACCATGAAAACCGGCCTTGATCACCTGCCGAAAACCAAGCAGCACGAGCTCCAGACTATCTCTACCATTCTACGTGATACTCTGGAGGATTTTCTGCAAGGCAAGACCGGGCGTAGAACCGAGTACCGGATTTTGAAAATCATTCTCTTTGGCAGTCACGCCAAGGGTACCTGGGTGAATGATCCCGAGAATGGTTATATCAGTGATTACGATATTCTGGTGGTGGTGAACAAGCCGACGCTGGTGGATGAGGATATCGTCTGGCAACGGGCAGAAGAACAGATCGGCCGAAAGGTCACTTCTGCGCCGCTGGGGTTGATTGTGCATGACCTGGAAGACGTGAATAAACGCCTGCTTCAAGGTCATTATTTTTTTAAGGATATCCGTGAGGAAGGCATTGAGCTGTTTTCGGCAACTCCCAGGCCACTGGCACTACCGGGAAATTTAACTGAAGCGGAACGGCGCGAGATTGCGCAGAAGCATTATGATCAACGGATGACGAAGGCAGAAAACAGCTTTGTAAAATTCCAATTTTCATTTGAAGCATCAATGATTGATGAAGCTGCATTCGATCTTCATCAGACAACAGAGCGCCTCTATTCCTGCGTACTCCTCACCTGCTCCAACTACCTGCCCAAAACCCACAATATCGAAAAGCTACAACATTTTTGCATACAGATTGACCCTGAGTTCACTGGTATTTTTCCCCTCGATAGCAAATTTCATCGACGCTGTTTCCGCCGTTTGCAACGTGCCTACATCGACGCTCGTTATTCGGAACATTACGAAATTACAGAAGAGGAATTAAAGTATCTGGCATCGGAAGTGATCAAACTGAAAGCACTGACAGAAAAGGTCTGTCAGGCCAGACTGGTTTGACCAGACAGGTCATTCTGCACTCCTGTAGAGAATTTTCTAAACGTTTAACAAAAGGACCGTTATCTGAAAATTATCAGCGCCATTTTAATGCTATATCTATTTGCCTCATTTACACAGGCAAGTTTAAAGTACTTTTATAACACCTTAAGTATCGGTGGAATACTCATTAATCTCTGCCCAAAGCGCTTTGAAATTGCCGTAAATATCCTCATCAGCTTCATATAGGGCTTGATGGTTGGCGATATATTCGATGTCTTTAAACAAGTCAGGAAGAACAGGCAAGACATAATCCGGTTGTTTTTTAAGCTTAATCAGTATTAACTCCAAAAAAGCACTGGCAGCATCTGAACGTTCATAAAACCCGAAATCACCATTGATCACATAATCACGAAACCCAAAGATGTAATACTGGAACGGTTTTTTAGGCATCCAATAAAGATCTTCAGACAACATGAGCACGTGACCCTTGTACTCAGGCAACATCTCCGCATTACTTTTACCGATAAAAATATCATGGGCGTGTAACACATCGAGATCTTCAATGAGACCTGATGGAGATTCAATCCAATCTTCTTCAGTCGGTATTTGGTTCATCTGGAAAACAATCCACGGTTAAGTCTGTCTATCATTTTTCACATAAATCTTATGAAATTTTTTGAGATAACTCATTGGCAATACAACTGGACCTATAGTTTATTTCATCGATAGACAGGTTGAGTGAATTATACAAAAAATCTGTACATTTCCAGTGATCCATCTCAGTTTCACGATAGTCACCAAAGAATATATTATGATAACCCAGCCAAGACATCTGTTGCTCAAAAAATTGTCTGTCACTGATATCAAAGTCTTTCTGATAATCCTCTTTGCTAATAGAGCTATGGTGGATAAATCGCCTACCGGGCAAGTATTCTTCACAGAACGTTTTATACTCCGAAGTTTGCAGAATAAATTCATGCCATATTTCGTCGACTTCCGCGCACACAGGTAGCTGCATAGGTGGAAGTACAGATGCCATAGTTATATATTTTATGAATGTATTAAACAGGTCACTGTAGTGTTCTTGTGGAAAAATATCTCTCTGTATCAGCCTACTTTCAATAAGGTTATAATATTTTTGATTCTCAAATTGCGTTATTTCTATGGGGCCTCTGAAAAATAGGAATAGTTTTGATGCAGGCGAGGAAGCACCACTCGCAACACCGCAGTTTACTGGCGTAAATGAGGATGTGAGACTGGGGCTGACAACGTCCTGCGCGAAAATAGTCCATTTTTCAGAGGTTCCCTATAAACTCTTCTAATGATAAAACCCGCATACCAACCCCTTTAGTTTGCACTGTTATAACGATACATTAACCATAGCCAGGCTTTTTTCTGAAAAAAATACAGTATTAGTGTAATAGTGAGAAATACGGAGAAATCTTGAATCGTTGGGTGCGTTATTAGTTCTATCGGTTTCCATATCAACAACCCCAAAGGAATAATAAATTTAATAACAATACTAAAAGGATCAGGAAAGTGTTCTGGTTTGAACTGAGCGAGGGCAAAGATGTTGACAAATATAGCGTTTAATGGCCCCGGATTTACTTTGCCTGCCAGTAATGATGAAATAGTTATAAGAACGGAAAAAAGTATTATATTTATCATTATCAGTAGAATACAGGTTTTAGTTACCGAATATATATTGATATCTGGTATTCCATAAATCACCAGTACAATTCCAACAATAATGTTTAAGATATCTTTCACCGAAAAACTGTCCAGGCAATAATATATTTTTGTATTAATTGGAGCTAAAAAATATCTATCAAGCAAGCCCCGTCGAAAATTGACAGGCAAGGCCAAAAGCTGGTTTAAATAAAACGTCCTTGAAACTCCAGTGAGCAATCGGTGCATACCCAACACAAGAATTATTTCGGAACTTCGGACCTTTAGTATATCTCCCATTAAGATATTAAGAAAAAAGTATAGAGCTACTACTTCAATAACAGCTCCTATTAAGTAAAAGAAAAGCTCCAGTTTAAGAAACTGAAAAGTTTTTATTTGATGTAAAATGAGATTAACTGCCATATGCCATATATTTCCTTTGAAAAGCAAATTCTAAATATTTGGATATTGCATAGGTTGCTATTAATACTCCACCTTGTGCGGCAACCAGGGTGGATGGTAAATCGGATAGGACAAAGACTTTTGCCGGAACGTAAACATAGTACGGGAATGGTGTAAACAAAAGAATATTTAAACTCCAGCTGGGCAGATAATCCAGGGGAAACATCGTTCCTGATAATGGCAGAAGCAGAGCAAACCAGAATGAAATTACTCCCATGCTCTGAGTAGTCCAGGCAGAAATTAAACCCAATATAATTGAAATATTGAATTGTATCAGTACTGAGAGAAAAACAGATGCCAATCCGGACACTATGCTTAGGTGTTCATATTCAAACCCCATATAGATAACCAACACCAATACCACTAGCAGTGTTGGTATAACAAAAATCAGCATGGCTATTCTGGAAAGAAAATAGGTGTATCGAAAATTTCGAGGAATAATTAAGATATGTGAAACCTGGCCGGATGAGACATCTCCAGCAAGTTGATTGGCTGTCCACCCATTGACAATTTGTGAAATAAAAAAAACGAGTAGATAGTATGTTGATATACTTTCAGATCTTACAACCACAGCAGATATTAATGGCAAAAGTCCGTATAACATATAAACGATGATATTGACTTTATAGGTCAGCAGTTCTTTAAGCCGCAAAAAAATATAAAGTAAACTATGCATGATCAAGATTCTTGGTTGAAATAATATCCATGATGGATTGTGAGAATGTCTTTTCTTCCTGTCTTATTGAAATCACCCTGATTTTGTCATTTTTTCTCAGTTTATCAATCTCTTCTGGAATGTCTGAAATATCGCAGATTATTTCATGAAGTGTCTCATCCATGCTGTTCTCGTAGCTGATTCTATATTGCGAATCTGAAGAACGATTATTTACAACCTCGGAAAGAAAGTCATTAAAAACAACCTGCCCTTCAGACAGCCCTACCATTCTGCTGCAAGTATGACTAATATCTTCCATATTATGTGAGGACAGCAGGATCAATGATTTTTCTTCTTCCTTTACCAATCGTATGTACTTTCTGAATGTCAATTGTGTTTCCAAATCCAAACCAATCGTTGGTTCGTCGAGCAGTAATATTCTTGGTTTGTGTAGTAGTGACTTAATCAGCTCACATTTCATTCGCTCTCCAAGGCTTAGTGCTCTAGCCTGTTTTTGTAGTAAATTCGTTGCACTGAATAAGTCTGCTAGTTTTTCGTATTGTAATATGCAGCTTCTTTTCTCTAATCCATATATATAACCATGAAGTTTAAATGAGTCACACACTGGCAAATCCCAGGTTAGAGAATCTTTTCGGCCCGACAGGAAAGCAATTTTAGAAAGAAGGGATTTGGTTTTCTTAAAAGGATCCTCACCCAGGATGCTGATTTTTCCTGAAGACGGATGGAGCAGTCCACAGATTAACTTCATCAATGTAGTCTTACCTGCGCCGTTATTGCCAACCAGACCAATAATTTCAGGAGAGTCGAAGGCCAGGGTTATGTTTCTAAGCGCAGATTTTTTTACTTTTTTTGATCTGAAGAATCCGCTCCGATAGCTGATCTCGTAATTCTTACAGAGTCCACGTATCTCAATCATTAATATATTGACTCGACTTTTCAATCATATAGTTGAATGCTTCCTCAGAATCACAGGACAAAAGATCATCAGTGGTTCTGCCATACTTCTGATATAAAACATCCTGTAATGAAGGTTTTGAATTGGATAAAATTTTTGAAAACTCTTCATCCAAAAGTTGCCAATCAGGCCTGCCAACAGTCTCTCGAATTGAAATAAAACGACAAGGGGAGATTATTTGGGATTTTTTGCGTTGAGTCGTTTCTAATTTATTCTTGATAAACTTACCAAACATCAAAGATTCGCTTGTATAAGCTACCTTTAGTATCCAATACACCCAGTTGACAAGTTCTTCAGGAGATTTCCACTCGCCGAACAATACATTTGTAACATAATAATGACCGATTCCTTTTTCGCGGATTAAGGTTCTAATACGCTCTGCCTCTTGAATACATATTCTCAAAAAGTCTCCAGCCAGAAAGTTATTGCTTTCAAATGATAAAATCCTGAAGGTTTTATTATCCATAGAGATGGTTGTATAGGGACAGATTTTTCTGTCAGCTGGTTGCTACGAAAACCGTCTGAATGAATCATGTAGTGACATGTGACATGTGACATGTGACATGTGACATGTGACATGTGACATGTGACATGTGACATTGTCCTTATGTTTATGACATCCATCTTTAATTGCGTTTAACACCATATAAACCATAAGTGCAACTGAAGCAAATAATCTACAAAACTTATTTACCTTAAGATACTCCATCATCGGCAGAGTTAGATCTATCTGCATTAGGAGTGCAGTTCCAAGATTTCTGGATTTTTTCTTTCTTTAAAAATTCTTCCCACTTCTGAATTTCCTGACCTGTAGATGGTGCTATTTACAAGTCTCCATTTGATCTGATTTGTACAATAAGGTGTGTCTGTAATTCGCAACAAGCGGAAAGCAGTTTATTTAAGTCATTTTTTTCCAACAATACACCAAAAGTACTAGAGGCTATTCGGTTTTATTTATCAACCTGAGTTGGTAACCACATCATGACAAAACCCAGAGCCATCATACCGTGATAGTTTCCCGCCAATTTGCCATATTCGGTTAAAACCAGCAGAGCGGGTTGTACGAGTCCTGAAACAACTACAACGAGATACCCAAACAGATACGCTTAGACAATGGGCCGGAATTGATCTAAGCAACGTTGGGTGATGAGTGTGGAGAACACGATATTGAGCTGTATCGCATACAATCAGGCAGCCAACGCAAACTGCATGCAACTGTTTTATATTCTCAGTGACCCGGGTATGGAAGACTCTCTCCATGGAATCAACGGCACGCGCTGTGCAGAACCATTCAATGAAAAGACGTTTGGTTAACATAGCGTCTTTTTCCAGGCAGGTCAGAATACCACCATCTGTAATGCACCACTTCACTATAAAACTGGACTTGGGTCTTATTTATAAAAAAAGCCTGACCAGTATCCGAAAATACCATTGAATATAACAGCCCGAATAATTAGCCTCAGATCCATAGTAGTAAATTATCATAATAGCTTTCCTTGGATGTATTGGTTATGGA
This sequence comes from Gynuella sunshinyii YC6258, assembly GCF_000940805.1. GTDB lineage: Bacteria > Pseudomonadota > Gammaproteobacteria > Pseudomonadales > Natronospirillaceae > Gynuella > Gynuella sunshinyii. Next base: position 5,583,215 of record NZ_CP007142.1, read on the forward strand.
GAGAGATCTGTTATGAAGAGACATATGGATTAAATTAAGGCATATGTGATGCATATATATTTTTCAAGAAAAGACAATAGCCGTTATTTGATTCGGGTATTGTTGCTGGCTTCGATGGTATTATCCTTGACCAGTTGTAACATTTCAGTTTCAACTGATTCTGGAAACACCTCTGAAAACGGCAGTTCATCAGACACTAACAACAATGACGCCAGTACCTCCAGTGGTACCAATAACGACAGTAATGACACTGACTCTTCCAATGATTCAGGAAACGCTGACTCATCTGGTAATTCAGGAAACGCTGAAGGCTCTGATACCGGTAGTGGTGGTGATAACCAGGGAGGCAACAGCGATAGTTCAGAAGACAATACCGACACTGGCAGCGCTGATAACTCCGGAGACAATAGTGATAGCGACAGTGCCTCTGGTTCAGATACATCCGGCTCTGATGATACCGATATTCAACAGTGTCAGGCCTATGAGTGGCCCGGCTATACACCGGATCTGAATTACAACTTCCGCGATGAATACAGTGATATCGATCCAAATACTTTTGATGTCTATCTGGGCTGCGATCCTTCGCTGGTTGCCGGTTATAAGTCATCCGGATGGTACACATTTATCTGGGGATATAATCGTAACCCGGCCATTACCGATGCCGATATTGACCGTGTATTGGCCAACCTGAATGAGGACATGGCCTATACCAGAGACGTGATGGGCTGGCCACCGGATAAACTGCCCCGTGAAGGGTATTACAGTAATATCTATTTATACGGTTCCGGACTGTGCACTGATAATGCCGCCAATACCGAAAAAGGCGGTTGGCAAAGCGGCATTAATGGCTACCCTATGATTCTGCTGTCTTATTATCCGGTGATCACACCAAGCGAACGCGGTGGTATTACTCATGAAGAAATTCATGCAGTCATGGCATCCATGCCCTCTGGCAAAGCAGCGTGGTTTAATGAGGGTGGCAACACCTGGCTGCAAATGAATATGGAAGCCTCCAGAACCGGACAATATGGTGTCGGATTCCTTGATGGCGCACCGTTCCTGGCGCCGCATATGCCGATTGAAAACTACAGTGGCTGGCTACAGGACGGCACCTTTGGTGGTCCAAATGCTGAAGGTGTAAATCGGTTTGTGAATGGCCAACAGGTATCTACCTGGCGTGATTACCTGGGCGGCAACCAATACAACTCGGTCTTTTCACACTTCCTGTCGCTGTACGTTTCCACTGGAGCCAATGCCTGGATATGGAGTAACGGCAACTACAACCATATTCTGGAGACTCTGGCTTCCGGTCTTGGTGAAGAACAGACCCGCGATCTGGTGATGGAATATCGTGCGCGTCAGGCCATGGTTGACTTTGGAGCGTGGACAGATGCCCTTAAAGTACCGATCAATAACAACTGGGGACGCACCATCGGTGCTGAAGCAATCAGCGGAGGCATTCTGCAACAACCGACGCCACACAAACTGACCTTCTATGCCGATTCCGACACCGTCGGCAGTGTAGTGATCCCGGCGACTGATACCCTGCCAGGCTGGTCCGGTGCCAATCAGATTCCATTTGTCACTAATGGCGATACCGTCAAGATCAAGTTCGACCCACAGGATGAAAATATGCGTCTGCAGCTGGCTTATCGTGCGGCAGACGGCTCGGCGGTCTACAGCAAACCGGTGAGCAGTGGTGAGGTCTGCCTGACACTCGACAAGCCAGCCAAAGACGGTACCGTCGTTGCGGTAGTGAGCAACGTGGATTACTTATACCAGGGAGAGTCGTCACGGAGCAGGAAATATAATTATCAGCTTGAAATGGTCGAAGGCGTATCCGGCACTGCTGACATCTATCAAAGGCATTACTGACACCTTCCAGCGGGCGCCATCCGGCGCTCCTGTCATCACGACTTATAATCTCCCTTACAAAACCTGCTCTTGCCGTTGTTCAGCGCATCCGTCAGGCCAACGATATTGATATATCGTTGACGACCGATTTTAATCGTCGGCAAGGTACGCTGTTCTACCCACCCGCGCACCGTATCAGATGACACCCCGACATACTCGGAGAACTGTTGCTGTGATAGCACCGGTGGCAGGGGGAATATGTTTAAGTGGATATTATCGGGTAGCTGCTTCCTCATGACTAAAGCGATCCATACTGGCTATATGAAAAGAACTTGATACTAAGTATTCCTTAGTATCTGGTCAACACCAAAACTAAGAAAATCTTAGTCCTGAATCAGATAACAAGAGATCAGGACTATCGATACCTTCACCAGACGGCTGAAAGAGATTCGGGAGCGCAAGAATATTTCCCAGAAACAATTGGGTATTCAGGCTGGCATTGACCCATCATCTGCCAGCCCGCGAATGAATCAATATGAAACCGGTAAACATCGCCCCGACCCCAAGACAATCGAGAAACTTTGTGAAGTTCTTGGCGTTCCTGTTGCCTATCTTTATTGTGAGGATGATGGTCTGGCACAGATCATTGAACACTATTCACGACTCACCAAAAAGGATAAGGAAAAAGTCCTAAAAATAGTAAGTCAGAATGCCAAGTCATAAATTTTTTTAACCAGCTTATAATCTTATTATCGGGAGGGAAATAGTGAATATTCCTTGTTTCAGATCCGCCGTATATACCTCTCTACAGGTTCAGATGCGGCATCCATGCTGAAACAAGCAGTATCCATTTTAAGCTGCTATAGCAGCTCTATTTTTACTGACGGGTGTAATAATTATTATAAAAACCATTCAAGTCATCTGAAAAATTAATGGTATTGATTAGCAATATAACCAATATAACCAATATAACCAATATAACAGCACACCATCTTAACCATTGAAACTCACTCCAACAACAGATACTACCCGACACCGTATATTTATCAGCACAAGGACTTTTGATCATGACCCTATCAAGGAAGTGAAGCCACGCGTTATTATCACTGCTTATAGGACAGTAGTGACACGGTTAGTATCTTTGATTGCTTTCAATAGCTTTTTTCCCATTTCTCGCCTTGCATTGACATAAAATCGCCTCCCAACTTCCAAACAAGTGTTTTGCTATCGTTCGTAGTTGATATATATGCGCCTGCTGGCACCAGTCTTAAAGTACTCTTGCCAAGAAATAATCCACCTTGTTCCATGCGGCTGTCTGTAGTCTGCCGACCCTGAAATGTTCGAAATTCAAGAGATTCTGGCGCTTTGAAATAGTAGTAGTCGTCATCTTCTGCTTCCAATACATACTGCCCTTCGGGAAATAGTATTCCGTGTGACCGATTAAGGTCATACCAGACCATTGAATCGAATAACGTGACATTTTTGTTCGTATCTTGTTTTAGTTGAACGTTTCTCACTTCATCTGCTACTGGGTCTAAAGTTAACGCAGCGCAGCTCATTAAGGTAAAAATAAGAGATAAAACCAGTATGTTTTTCATATAATCCTCTAAAGTTAACGCTTTGCTCTGGGGCAATCTTATCGTAATGCAGGTTTGTATCTGACATGATTTTTATGAATAGGCCCGCTCATGAACCAACTTGTACTCTTTGAATGTGTCGTAAGGAAACTGACCTTTGCGGTGTTCCTTGTAACTGTTTTCTGACATCATATCTCGTATCTTCTCCATTTGACGTAGTATGCAAATGGAAAATAGTTTCAATTTCACTTCAAATTCAAGCGTTTCAATTTTTGGTTTTTCATATGTATTGATTTGGGTGCATTCAGTGATTGAAACCAGTACTTTGTGTTTTTGTTTGTGATTACGCCTGATGGACCATTTGTACTCGCCGGGTTCATCGTACCAAATAAATTCGGATTCATTACCACCTTCCAGTAACTCAATCATGCTATTGAGCAACACCTCAATGGGGTTCTCAAAAATATGCGTAGGCCCCATTTCATAAATTTTCCCTTCAACATAGATAAAGCAGGTACTCCATCCATGATTTTCAAGAAAATAAAAAAAAATCAATCTCATCAGGATATTTCATTATCTATTTCATCTGGATTCAAGACACCCAAAGCAGTAGCCAGTCTAAAAGACTGCCTCGATGCTATTGGTTATTGTGATGTGCGATTTGCTCTGTACCAGAGTAAATACATAACCAATATAACAGGACATCCATCTTAACCACTTTTCATCAAAGCCAGTTTTGAACCAAAGCCAATAAAAACTGCGCCCGTTATTGAGTTTAGCCATTTCTTAAAGCGAGCTGAGTTGGTTACGTGTTTCACTCGGTTGAGTATTAGAACCATTGAAGAGAACCAAAGTAAATTAACCAGTGCATGAGCGGTTACCAGTGCATATGAATTGATCGGGTCTTGGTGCACAGGAATAAATTGTGGAAATGCGGCCAGGTAAAATAAGGAGACTTTAGGGTTCAGCACGTTGGTCAGAAAGCCCTCGAAGAAGGCTTTAAAAATTGGCATGTCAACTATTCTGTTTTCTGTCGATAGGTGGATTCCGTTTGGGTGACTGCTTTTTATGGCGGAGTACATTGCTTTTATGCCGATCCAGATGAGATAGGCCGCGCCGAGTAATTTGATGATTGCGAAGGCTTGAGCGGATTGAACAAGCAGTAGAGAAATGCCCAGTATCGATAGAGTGCCATGCACGTAAAAAGCGCAAACAAACCCGCCAACGTTCGCAAAGCCAACCTTTTTACCAAACAGGGGAACATTTTTGGCGATGAGAAGACCATTAGGGCCGGGAGATATCACAAGCAAGGATGCGACGGCCATAAAAGCCAGAATATTACCGATGTCCATATTTTCTCCGTTATAAGTTGATAGGGGCATTGTTGTCAGCTAAAGCATGGAACATACCCGCATGAGGTGGTCCGATCATGAGACGATGATGGTGCCAGATCATTATCGGACTACGGCTTCATTTTTATTAACCCGGCAAGTATACCTGTCGGGTTAATAGTGTGATGCAGGGATGCACCAAGATGTCGGACCACACCATTGGCTGTAGCCAATGCGAGCCCTGATAAATCAAGCGGTTCGACGATTCGGGGTTTCGCGCAACACCGCCAGATTTCTCGGGACGATCTATTTAATTGCCAGGTTAATAGAAACGCCGGCCTCTGCCGTGACAGGGTTAGACTGCACTGACTAAGCCTGCATTTTGAACATGAATGGTTAAGGATGGCAATAGGTTTGTTGTTCTGTTTGATTCTCAATGACCAATTTGTAACAGCGTGGTGTAGCGGCACCCGGGTATCCGGGTGCCGGTTCTGGTGCTGGATTATTTAATCCAGTATTTGCCCCAATGGGATTTGTCATAGCTGACTGAGGATTTCAGTGTCAGGTTCTGTGCGTTGAGATCCGGCAGTTCGGAGTTGTCAATTTCTTCATCGATGGCACTGGTGCTATTCGCCAGCACGGCTGTCACGTAGGCGATGGCATCGGCGTTGACTTCGAGTGCGCGTTGATCGAGGTTGGAGATATCGTCACAGGAGCTATGGTAGCAAGGGTCAAAAGCGAGTCCGGCTTCGCCGCCATACAGCTCTGCCTGTTCTTCGGTTTTGATTTCTTCAGCACCAGTAAACAGACCACCGAAGGCTATGCCTTCTTCGAAAAACTGTGCATAGTCAGAGCGGAAGCTGATTTCACTACCCTCAAATGGCAGCCCGCGAATGTTGAAATATTGCTCGAACAGTGCTTCTGTTGCCGCTGACCCTGGAGGTCCTTCCAGTTCAAAGGCTGACCCGTCGCCATCATAGATGCCATAGTAAGCATTCGGTGAACCGATCATATCGAAGTTCAGGTACACTTTGATTTTCGCCAGTTCTTCGGGTTCCAGACCGAGTACATATTGTGTGGATCCAACGAGGCCGGCTTCTTCGGCTCCCCACCAGGCGTAGCGGATTTTGTTTTTGGTGTGGGCGTTTTTCAGCAATAATGCCATTTCCAGAATGCCGGCACTGCCGCTGCCGTTGTCATTGATACCGGGTCCTGCAAAGACAGAATCCAGATGAGCGCCGAGAACGACGACATTTTCGTCATCACCCCATTTGCTCTCGGCAATAATGTTGTTTACGGATCTCATTTCGCGTAATACATCGACCACCATTCTGAGTTCCAGGCCTTCAGTTTCTGACCAGGCAACACCATTTTCGTAGGTAGCGAATAAGACCGGTATGCCACCGCTGTAATCAGAGCTTAAGGTTGCGTTTATTAGTCCGGTACGATCATCGCTGTCGCCCTGGTTAAAAATAATGGCACCAATAGCACCGGCTGCTGCCGCATTTTCGGCTTTTTGCTGGAACGCACAGCTGCCACGCTGGATCAGTGCGATAGCGCCGGGTTCAAATCCGTCGAAATCTTCTGCCTCACAACCACTACTGGAGGCATTTCCTTCACCCAGTTCGAGATCAACTGCCATCACCGGGCCGGATACATCGCCGGCTTCGGTCTGTGACAGATAACCAAAATCCTCATCCCAGACATATTCAACCGCTTCTGGTACCAGAGCAATCAGTGCTCCATCTGCAATTTCATAAAAGGCATTGAAATCAAAGGGTAATAATTTAACGTCATAGCCCACCGCCGAAAGGGTATCGGTAATATAACTGACTGAGCTTTCATAACCCGGCAGTCCGGCAGCGCGGGTGCCCTCATGGGCATCCGCAATATTCTGCAATTGTTGCAGGTGATAAGTTACATTTTCCGCCTGCATGCAATGCGGCAGAAACAGAGGAGATGCCTTGGGAATAAAACGACATTGCCAGGGAGGCAGATCATTGTCGCTCCAGTATTTATCAATAAACGTCGAAAAACGCTGCTGATGGGATCCACCCGCCATTGCCTGTGTCGAAAGCAACAACGAACCTGTCAAGAGTACTCCCGCTACATGTAGTATCTTGCTTTGCATAGTGTTTCCTTTGTGTTTGTACAGTGATGAACCCTGAGGTATCAGGGCTGCCGAATCCTTTTTTTGTACTGCTACCGACCAAAATAGGATTTCAGCAGTTTAAATAGGCACTCAGGGAGCGCCAATAGCACAAAACCGACAACTGTAAATTAGTTCAATATGAGGAGATGAAAACGCCTGACAGTGGGGTTTTAAGGATCTAATAAATTAGTATGAGAACTAAAAAAGTGCATTATTTAAAGCAGAATTGCGACAGGAGTCGATCTATTTTTATCGCCAACAATCGTATTTGTTCCCCGAACTCTACAGTCGTGGCAATGTTATTAACATAGCAATTAAGTAGATCGTCCTGATCTCTTTAATTATCACCCCAAGAAATCTGGTGCTGTTGCACGAAACTCCGAATCTCCGGACCGCTTAATTTCCAGGGGCTCGCATTGGCTATGACCAATGACGAGGTCCGACATCCCCGACATATATACTTGCCGGGTTAACAGAGACGCTCTGAATCATGTCGACGAGGAAGCCAGGGCAAGGCATAAAATCTATGCTGACGGCGCTGGTATTATTAAAAAACACCTGAGATCACAGGTGTGCAATAACATTTAATTATTTTGTGCTGACACAATAGTATGTGTCGTTCTTGACTGCTGAATATCCTAAGGTTCTGGATATCCGCAGTTTTTCTCATGGCTTAGGGCGAAGCTTTAATCCCACAGAGATAATATGGTTACCGTCAGTTTCCCTGACGATCAGGCTGACCAGACCCAACCGGACCTGATCACCCACGACCGGTTTATCATGAAACTGTCTGGCGATGTATTCCGCGACCGTCAGATCAGTATCAACCGGCTCTATGCTGAAACCATAGGTGTGTGCAATCTCTGCCAGCCTGGCATCCGGTCGCAACACGAACTCACCAAAAAAGTGTCCTGATTCCAGCTGTTGATCTTGGGAAGACGGCGCGAAGAAACGACTCAGGCTTTGTCTGGAACGATCAGTTGCCAGAATAACAACCGTGTCATCACCACTCAGTTTTTGTTTCGGAGTATTCTGCAGCAGTACACCCTGACGGATCACCCCTACCACCTGACTTCCCTCTTCCAGCAGCAGTCGACCAATGATGGAGCCTTCGGCATGACTGCCTTTGCCGACCGGGTAAACCAGTAGTTCCTTGTCATGCTCCCCCTTGATCAGTACGTGTAAAAACTCCGGTTCAACCGTCGTGGGTGGCAGTGCCACCTGCAGCCATTTGGCCACGGGGGCGATGGTCCACCCCTGGATAACCAGAGAAACCAGCACCACAAAAAACACCAGTTCAAAGTAAATCTGGGTGTGTTCCAACCCGGCCAATGATGGGAACAGGGCCAGGATGATAGGCACCGCACCACGCAATCCACACCAGCTGATAAAGGCCTGTTCGCGCCATGGAAAATGGAAAGGAAGCAAGGAAACGATTACCGCCAGCGGACGGGCGATAAAAATAAGTACCGCCGCCACACCCAATGCCGGCAGTATGACCGGTACCATATGTGTCGGTGTGATCAGTAAGCCCAGCATTAAAAACATTCCAATTTGGCTGAGCCAGGCCATACCATCATGAAAACGATGAATATCCTTGCTGTAAGACAACGATGCATTTCCGATCATCACGCCAGCGATGTATATGGCCAGAAAACCACTGCCCTGCCAGATCGTGGTAACGCCAAACAGACTGATGCCACCGGCCAAAGCCAACAACGGGTATAAAGTGGCCGGAAGCGATAGGTATTGCAATGCCCGTACTAACAGATAGCCACCGGTAAAACCAACCGCCAGACCCAGCCCCATCTGTCGAACCAGCTCGCTGGCAATGGTCCAGCCCTGGTTACCCTGACTTTCCAGATGCAGAACCTGCACCAGGGTGATGGTGAGAAAAATGGCCATGGGGTCATTCGATCCGGACTCGATTTCCAAAGTGGCTCCGGTCCGTTCTTTTAATTCGAAACCGGCGCTGCCTAACAGCCCGAATACCGCCGCGGCATCAGTAGAACCGACGATGGCACCAATCAACAATCCTTCCTGCCAGGACAACCCAAGTATCAGATATGCCGCAAATCCGGTAATCGCGGCTGTCAGTAATACGCCCACTGTAGCAAGAGACAGAGCCGGCTTCAGACTCACCCGAAAAGTATCTTTACGGGTACCCAGACCACCATCAAAAATAATAACGGCCAGCGCAACATTGCCGAATAAAAAAGCCAGATTGAAATCGTCAAAACGGATACCTCCCGGCCCATCTTCGCCGGCAAGCATCCCCAGCACCAGAAATACCAACAGAACAGGAGCGCCAACCCGACGCGTCACAGCGCTGGCAACCACACACAGCAGCGCAAGTATCGCCGCTCCAAATATATACTGATATGTCAATTCAATGGTCATGGTTTGGTTATCATGGATCTTATATGGATGTATTTGATGAACGCGTACCTTCTGGTCAGATCAATGGCTATCGAGCCGAAGTGGTCCCCCCGGAGTTAGCAGGTGTTTTGCGTTCAAAACAACAGCAGACGCGAACACTGTAATCACGGGGGCCACTCAGTAAAGTATCCTGTTTGACCAGGATCCTTTGATTATAAATTCTGCTTATCCATTGAGGGCTCGGCTGCCTGAATACGATCATTCTGTCGCAACCAGACCAGGTGGGCATCGTAAAAATCATTGCCTGACGAACCATGTTGTAAGGCTTTTTTATAAATGGTGGCAACAAAAATATCGGCAATCGTAAAACCCTTGCCAATGGCAAACGGAGAATCCTTGCAGAGTTTCTGTTTCAGCTTCGCAAGACATCCGGATATCCATTGTCCCCGCAGCTCGCGCTTTGCCTGTTCCGACAGATCCGGATTAAATGCTCTGAGTACAGTACGGTTCTGAGGTGAATGAATGCTGGAATTGACGTATTCGCAAATCTCGCGAACCGCTGCCCGCTCGAAAACGGAATGGCCAAGCAGGCTTTGTTGGGGAAACAGCTCTTCAATGCACTCAATGATGGCCATGGACTCTGAAATCATATGGCCTTCCACCCCCAGACACGGTACATATCCGAATGGATTGATGTGCAGATAGGAGGAGACCAGCTCTTCATTGTTCACTTCGATCCGCTGATAAGGAATCGCCTTATAATTCAAAACCCACTCAACCCGCTCTGAACTGTTCGAGCCGATGGAGCTGTATAGCTTGAGCTCCATACTCCCCCCTTTGGTTAAATCACATATCATAACAGCAACCAACAGAGTCTGAACTCTGGCGCCAAATGGAACTGAATTGGCGTACTCTGTTAATTCTTCACGCCTGGGCTTTTCTTATGCTTGCTTCTGTGATCATCGGCCGATGACCAATCATTTTTCATTTCTGGAGAGTCTACATGAATAACCTGATCCGAGAAGCAAGCCATATTCCCACCAATAAAACAGTGCAAACCATTTCCATCAGCCCGGTGATTCTGACAACTCCTGACCGTGACATTCCACTTGAATTACGCATCACGGCTCCGGCAACCGGTGAAGATCTGCCCATCATCCTGTTGTCGCACGGTCATGGTCCGTCGCTTTATATTTGTTCCAAAGACGGTTATGGTCCGTTGGCTAACTTCCTTGCAGAACACGGCTTCGTGGTGATTCAGCCAACACATGTCAATTCAAAGGTGGCCGGGCTTGATGCCAGCGCACCAGGAGGTCCGTTATTCTGGCGTTCACGAGTGCAGGATATGAAGATTATTCTGGACCGGCTCGATGAAATTGAAACGTTGGTACCCCCTGTTGCCGGTCGCCTGGATCGGGAGAAAATCGCCGCCGTTGGCCATTCCATGGGAGGACAGACGGTGAGCGTGTTAATGGGTGCAAAAATGCTGGACCCTAAGGACAAAAGCGAGACCTATGTGAGCATGGCCGAACCACGGATCAAAGCTGGCGTATTACTGGCAGCCCCCGGCAATGGCGGAGACAGTTATACCGAATTTGCGGTGCAGAACTACGCGGCACCATCGGCTGACTTTGCTGATATGACCACCCCGGCACTGGTGGTTGCAGGTGACAGTGATGTGAACCCGATGCTGACCCACCGGGGGGCGGAATGGCATATGGATCCTTTTTATGAAGCGCCCGGCAGTCAGGCTTTATTGACCCTGATCGGGGCCAAACATGGTCTGGGCGGTATTGCTGGTTATGATGCCAAAGAAACAGATGATGAAGATCCTGAACGTCTGGCCATCGTCCAGCGCATGACCTGGGCTTATCTGCGCTCTGCGTTGTTCAGTGACGATCCTGCCTGGCCCCGGGCGTGCGATGCCTTAAAAGCGTTTGCCGCTTCACACGGACAGGTTACGTTTAAATAAATACCCGCACGACCTGCAGCAACACGATCACAGGAGTTTGATAAATTGAACAGTTTGGCGATAGACAAAGGTCGTTTTCCACCAACCCTGTGGCGGGCCTTTGAAAAAACCGGGCTGGAACCACCGGCAATTCTGCGCACAGCGGGATTGCCCGTAACGGCTCACCTTGATACCAGGGTAACATTTACCACCGAACAGATGTTTGCCATCTGGAAAGCGGTGGAATCTCTGGCTGATGATCCATCACTGGCTTTGAGTCTGATAGCTTCGGCCAATCAGACCGGTTACCAGCCGGCGTTTATCGCCGCTCTGTATGCGTCAGATTTTCGCGATGCCATTCACCGGATAGAACGGTTCAAACGTATGGGGGCCTGTGAACATTTCCGGATGGTGGAACAGGACAATGAATACACCATCATCAAGGAATGGCCCCATGCCAGAGAACCCGAACCGGCAACGTCTATTGATTTGTCGTTTGCGTTTTTGATGGAACTGGGACGACAGGGAACCCGACAGCATCTGACACCGATCCGCATTGAATATGATCGTGTGGCAGATCGCAACGAGGCGTTAGAACGCTATTTTGGCTGCCCGATCATATTTGCCGCATCCCGCAATGCCATCACTTTCAAACGCAGTGATCTGGCCATTCCATTTCCCGGATACAGCCCTGAGTTTCTGGCGCTGATTACCCCGAACCTGGCCAGTGCATTTGCAGAAATCGAAGCCGAAAGCAGTACCTGCGAACGGGTCAAAGTGATTCTGAAACGGGCTCTGGCCAGCGGCCGGCCTGAAGTAAGCGTGATTGCCCGGGAACTCGGCATGAGTGAGCGCACACTGCAAAGACGGATTACCGATGAAGCGACCACGTTCAGAACCTTACTGACTGAAGCACGGCGCGAACTGGGGCAGCAAATGTTGAGTGATCCTGACATCGATGTCAGCGAAGTGGCTTATATGCTGGGCTATCAGGACACCACGTCATTCTATCGGGCATTTAAAGACTGGGAAGGCATCTCCCCGGGTGAATGGCGGGCATTGAATGTGATAGAACCCACCCGGCATCATTGACCCTGAGTGGATGCCCCTGCATCCGCCAGATTGCCGAAATACTCTGGCGATGAGGACCAAAACAAAAGCCCTCTTCGCTACACGACATTCCACCAGATCGTTATCGATTACACTCGATATCCATAGGGTGCCAGCGCGTCACGAACAACTTCAGCATCAACGAAGTCTCTGCGCACATGGTCAATAATTGCCTGCACGCCGTCTTCCGCCGAGGCCATTTCATCGTAATGCAGATCATCCTGTGTCAGCATGATGTAGCCGTTGTCGCGATGACTGTAGACCAGTTTCACATCGTCACCGTATTGCTCTTTGAGTTCACGTTCAACACCGACAAGATCCATATAGGCTTCCACTCGCCGGAGGTATTCCGGGTCTTTGCTGTCGACATCCATTTCCAGGTAAGTACTCCAGTCATTGGCCAGAGTATACATGTTGACATCCATCTCCATTGGCACGCCTTCTGGCTTGGTAACCGCCTCAGAGCTGATCACTTCCATACCCGGCGTAACGTTGCCATCCTGAGCAAACTGACGGGCCAGCTCAAGAAAATCAGCCGATTGGTCCGCATCCATGGTTCTCAGCAACGACCGGCCGCTGACATTGTCCAGTGCGTGGTTACCGACGATGACATTGACACCCTTAATGTTTTCGATCAGCGGGCCAGACTCATCCGTCGCGGCATTAATGTCAGTTTCAACATTGGATGCCTGCACAGCAGCCGCTCCGGTCACGACCTGCACCGATTGCAACGCATTGTTCAAGGCATCCGCGAAGACATCAGACTGACCGGCTTGTTTGGGGTCGCTCTCGTTTAAAGACTGGCGCTGGTGAAGTTCAGAGGTTTTATCTTCACGCTCTTTTGTGGGTGGCAGTTGCTGGGCATACGTGCTGAGATAAAAAGATGACCCCAACCCTGAAATACTCATATTCTGTTCTCCTGCATAAACCGTTAAATGACGGGCGTTATGGCCGGAACGGCGGTAAATACCGGCCGCTTGAGGGGCACAGATATTCCGCTTACACATCGTTGTACCGGGCGATCGTCCGCGTCAGGCATTGTGATAACAGCATCAGAGCCGGATCAGCAAAATACGTGCGAGGTTTGTGGTCCTGCGTCTTGAATGCGGCGACATTAACTAACCGCTAAGAGACTATGGGTAACCGGAACCAGAAAACACTGCCCGCACCAAGCCCGTCGCTATTGACACCGATCTCACCGTTTTGGGCATCGACCAGGCTTTTACAGATCGCCAGACCAAGTCCGTTGCTTGAGCTTTCTGTCGCCCGGGCCTCGCTGACGCGAAAGGCACGCTCAAACACCAGGTTCTGATTTTCAGGAGCAATACCGATACCCGTGTCTTTGACCTGGCATTCGATATAACCGTCCTGTTGGGCGTTCAGCATAACCTCGATGCGACCGTTCTCCGGGGTAAACGTAATGGCATTACGCAGAATGTTTTGCAGGATTTGTTCAACCCTCGCACCATCGGCCAGAACAGGCGGTAATGATTCTTCGCAGAGACAGGAGAGCATCTGTGATCTGGCCTGAGCCGTTGCCTGAAAATCCCGCACAACAGATTGCACGATCGTCACAAAGTCGGTCGCTTGCAGATTCAGTTGCAGATCACCTGCATCACTTTTGGCAAGTACCATGATATCGGTGACCAGTTTCGACAGATTCCCCATCTGATGCTGCATGGACTGATAGCGTTCCGACGTGGGTGCCATCATGCCGTCGTTTAATGCTTCAAGGTAACCGCTGACGATTTGAATCGGGGTGCGCAAATCGTGTGCGAGGTCGGCTGTCATCTGCTGCTTTTGCCGGTTGGAGGCCGCCAGCCGGGCTTCGGTATCTTTCAGCTGGGTAATCTCAGACAGCAACAGGCTGTAACCATAGGTGGTTGCCCCATCACTCAGAGGATTCAGCTGAACCTGAAAACAAACGTGACCCGATGCGTGTGCGGTCCACCATTCACGTCGGTCAAGCTCAGCCCAGTTGCTGACGCCGGTAATGTCTTCAATAGGTTTGCCAATGTCGGCTTCGAGATTCAATTGAAAAAACGTGGTCGCCGCCGTATTGGCGTCCAGCAGTAACTGGTTCTGGTCAAATACCAGCACAGGGGAGGCAAGATCATGAACGATCTGATCGTAGGCCACGGGCATCAGCCGAAATGCGCCGTAACGGAACAGGGCAACGGCATAGGCAATGAGTGTGAACAGCATCAGAAAGATCACCTGATCCGCGCCACGAATAATCACCACACCGGCGAAATCCGACAGAATCTGGAAACCCAGCGGTAAAAATCCGCCAATCGCAAACCAGTAAGCCTGCTTACGATAAATTGCCGGAGCACGCCGCACATAGCTCAGGTACATCACCGTGCTGGCGAGAATGGTAATGTACATTCCAGCAGCATAAATACCGAACCACCAGTTCTTATCTGTGTTCAGATCATATCCCTGCGGATTCAGATAAGTGCGAACCCAATACCAGTGATGCCAATGATTGGTAAACACCACAACTATTGTTGAAATCCCCCAGATCCATAACGGCACGGTCAACCACCGCTTTTTTAAATAGTGACCGCGACGTGTGGCCGACAACGCCAGCAGCAGGCCCAGCACCGGGGCGGTGGCACTGCCCAGATATTTGATGCTGGTCCAGAACAGCTTGGCCGATGCCGAAAGGCTGGCCAGCTCAAGCACAGATGTCAGCTGCCAGATGGCAATCGCGGCAGCGTACCAGGCAAACAGACGGGCCGTCATGCTGTTACGGATGCGAAAACCATAAACCATTAATGTCAAAGAAATGAGAAACGCCATCAAAAAAGGCAATATAATCGGATGAAAGCTAAGCTCGAATGACATGGAAATTTACCGGCATAACAAAAAACGGACGGTTCAGTGTAACGAAATTACGGGTGAATAAAACGCATGGCACATACAATTCTGTTGGTTGAAGATGAGCGTGATATCGCAGAGGTCACGCTGGTGTATCTGCAGGCACAGGGTTATGAAACCCAATGGCTTAATGAAGGTCTGGGCGTCGTGGACTGGGTCCAGTCCCATTCACCCAGTCTGGTGATACTGGATTTAATGCTGCCCGGCAAAGATGGTCTGACGATCTGCCAGGAAATCCGCCAGTTCAGTGATGTGCCCATTATTATGACCACTGCCAAAGTGCAGGAAATTGACCGTTTACTGGGACTGGATGCCGGCGCCGACGATTATGTCTGCAAGCCGTTCAGCACCAAGGAACTGATCGCCCGGGTCAATGCCGCCATTCGTCGCCTGGACCGTCGTGTTATTCAGACCGCACCGGCATTACAGCTGATTGAAGGCAGTTATGCGGTGGTATACCAGAACACCAGAGTCGACCTGACCCAGATTGAATTCAATTTATTCCGGCTTTTATATTCCCATCCCGGACGTATCTATGCCCGTGCGCAGATTCTCGATCTGGTTTATCAGGACTTTCGTGATGTCAGTGACCGTACCATCGACTCGCATATTCGTAACCTGCGTAAAAAACTCACCCAGCTTAATTTGCCGAGTGAGCCGATCCGATCTGTTTATGGAGCAGGTTACGTGTATGAAGCGCTCTAGCGCCCCGATCAGTCAAATGACAACTGACGCAACAGCAGACCATTGTCCTCAGTCGCGACCATAAACAACCGACCCCAGGGGTCGATGGCCAGCGCTGCATAGTAATCTGCGAAGAGATCGCTTTGGAAACGCTCCCGGTAGAGATTGCCTTGTGCATCCCATTCGGTCAGCCAGTTCTGCGCCGGATTGGTGACCTCGTTGTAATAGAAGCCAACGCCGATCAAGGTACCGTCAGTCGTGAGCTGCATATCCGTAACACCCGTCCAGCCGCCGTTATTGGCATAGACAGTCGTACTCTGGTGAACCCCATCCTGATTGTAACGAACGAGAACCATCCCATCGCTTGCATTCAGGGCGGTGCCGTTCAGTTCGGCGCCGGCTGGTGCATTATAAAATTCAAACGCCGCCAGAACGTCACCCTGCTCATTGGTCTGGATCGCGAGCGAAGACAGGGTAATGTCATTGTGACCAAAGCGGTTTATCCAACTCAGGTTGCCGTCCGCATCAAATTTCACCACCACCCCATTTGGAACCGCGGTCGTTCCATCCCAGATCGGTTCGCTACCCAGTAATGATTTCGCGCTGGAAATATCCAGATAAATTGATCCTGCGTTATCCAGAACCATATCCCACATTAAGTAGTCGCTCGGGGATTGGCTGACCGTGTCAAACTGTTTTACCCAGGCTCGTTGGCCGCCTGAGGTGTATTTCATGAGAAATAAATGACCGCTTTGCACCCCATCGATGGAGCCTTGCGTCTGGCCATAAAGATACACCTCTCCACTGTCAGCCACGCGCATTTCGACGGCATCCAGCCATACCGATGCGTCATCGGCAGTAATGATCCAAGGGGATCCACTGAGCATTTCGCCATCGGTATCCAGCTGATAAACCCGGGTCTGATCGCTCACTCCACGGATCAGTACCGTCAGTACGTCGCGATTGGAGACGTGAATATCAAAACCGGCCGAATGGTAACCGGGGTCGATTAATTTGCTCCAGAGCAGCTCGCCAGTCGGTGAAAATTTCTGCACCACCCCCTGCTCGCTGTATGCCGTCGATAATCCGGCAAACTCATCGGCACCGAGTACCTGACCCACGACAAATACATTACCTGAAGAATCTATTGTCAGACCCCAGCCTTTGACAGTACCGGTATTGGCCAGCTGAATCGCCGGATCGGTCCAGCCTTGTGTTTGAAATTGCCATTCAGCGCTTGCAAAGTGATCGCCATTTGCCAGAGCAACGCCATCGGCAACGGTGATGCGGTAGCTCATTTCAGGCTCCCAGCCGGGCTCAGGTATAAATGTGGCACTGAGACCATCTGTAGCAAGGGTTAATTCACCGTCGATGTCAGGTGTCACAACGATGTAATCCCGCAGGTTGACCCCTGTGGGTAATGGCGATGAAAACTCCAGCTCAATAGCCGTATCAGGCTTAACGTCGGTTGCTACTGTTGCTCTGACCTGAATGATGATGCCATCGTCAGTGCTGACATCCTGGGGCTGACAGGCACTGAACAACATTAATGTAACAAAGCACAGACTGAGTAGTCGCATATCTACCTCTTTTATGAATGGACAACTGCCATACAGTAGAAACCGGAAATGTGCAGAGAGTATGCAGAACAGCAACAGGGAGCATTTTCCTGCTCCCTGAGTTGGCACGGGAGTTATTCCGGTTTAAGGCATGAGCGGTATCGCAACATGAATAAGCTGATGATCAGCAGCAGCCACCACTCATCCCCGGCACCGGCCTGAGTGGTATCTGAGCCATTGTCGCTGTCACTGTCGCCATCAGTATTGCTGTTGCCGCCCGAAGATGCAGGTAAGGTATCATCCAGAGGAAAGGCATCCTCTGTATCAACGATACCGTCGTTATCATCATCCGTATCTGCGTTATTTCCGATGCCGTCGTGGTCAGTATCCAGTGATTCTGCGGCATTGAATGGAAAAGCATCTGCTGTATCCATCACACCATCGTTATCATCATCGGTATCGGTGCTGTCCGGAATCAAATCACCATCGAAATCTTCCGGCTGACTGCTGGCATTCAATGAATCGGAGCCTTCAGTGTTTTCTACGGTGTCGCTGTAACCATCGCCGTCATCATCGGTGTCGGCGTTATTGCCGATGCCATCGTTGTCGGTATCCTGTGATTCTGTTGCGTTAAATGGGAATGCGTCATTGATGTCTACAGTACCGTCGTTATCGTCATCGGTATCAGTGCTGTCCGGAATCAAGTCGCCATCGAAATCATTTGGCTTGCGGGTGCTGTCCAGAGAATCTGAACCTTCGCGGGCTTCAACAGTGTCGCTGTAACCATCGTTATCATCATCCGTATCAGCATTATTGCCGATGCCGTCGCCATCGGTATCCAGTGATTCTGTTGCGTTAAATGGGAATGCGTCATTGATGTCTACAGTACCGTCGTTATCGTCATCGGTATCAGTGCTGTCCGGAATCAAGTCGCCATCGAAATCACCTGGTGTGCTGGTGCTGTCCAGAGGATCTGAGCTTTCGCTGTTTTCGATGCTGTCGCTGTAGCCATCGCCGTCATCATCCGTATCAGCATTATTGCCGATGCCGTCGTTATCGGTATCCATCGATTCTGCGGCATCGAACGGGAAGGCATCTTCCGTATCAATCACACCGTCGTTATCGTCATCAGTATCGCTACTATCCGGAATCAAATCACCGTCATAGTCGACAGGTGTACTGGTGCTATCCAAAGAATCGGAACCTTCACTGGTTTCGAGTTCATCACTGTAGCCATCGCCATCATCATCCGTATCAGCATTATTGCCGATGCCGTCGTTATCGGTATCCAGCGATTCTGTTGCGTTAAATGGGAAGGCATCTTCCGTATCAATCACACCGTCGTTATCGTCATCAGTATCGCTACTATCCGGAATCAAATCACCGTCATAGTCGACAGGTGTACTGGTGCTATCCAAAGAATCGGAACCTTCACTGGTTTCGAGTTCATCACTGTAGCCATCGCCATCATCATCCGTATCAGCATTATTGCCGATGCCGTCGTTATCGGTATCCTGTGATTCTGCGGCATCGAACGGGAAGGCATCTTCCGTATCAATCACACCGTCGTTATCGTCATCAGTATCGCTACTATCCGGAATCAAATCACCGTCATAGTCGACAGGTGTACTGGTGCTATCCAAAGAATCGGAACCTTCACTGGCTTCGAGTTCATCACTGTAGCCATCGCCATCATCATCCGTATCAGCGTTATTGCCGATGCCATCGTTATCGGTATCCAGCGATTCTGTTGCGTTAAATGGGAAAGCATCTTCCGTATCAATCACACCGTCGTTATCGTCATCAGTATCGCTACTATCTGGAATCAGATCGCCATCAAAATCACCTGGTGTGCTGGTGCTGTCCAGAGGATCTGAGCTTTCGCTGATTTCGATGCTGTCGCTGTAGCCATCTCCGTCATCGTCGGTATCGGCGTTGTTACCGATGCCGTCGCTATCGGTATCGACGGACTCCGCCGCGTCCAGCGGGAAGGCATCGTCAGCATCCAATACATCATCGTTGTCGTCATCGATATCGGCGTTATTGCCAATACCATCACCGTCGGTATCGATCGATTCAGATGCATCCAGCGGGAAAGCGTCTGCAGCATCCAACACACCATCGCCATCATCGTCCGGGTCGCAGGCATCGCCCTGCAGGTCGCCGTCGGTGTCGGTCTGGTCGGTGTTGCTGACCGCAGGACAGTTATCAACGCTGTCGGCAATGCCATCGCTGTCACTGTCGACAGGTTCGATCAGGGTCACGGTCGCGGAATCCAGCGTACCCACGTGGGCAAGACTTGACGAGTACAGAACGACTTCAAAGGTCTCGTTCGGGTCACCCAAACCATCGTCGGTGGTCGCGATTGTCGCGCAGGTCTTGCTGCCACTCTCGCCGTCAGACCACTCCACATAATCTTCAATATCACGGTAGTCGTTATGGCCATGAGCGGTGACTCCTGTGGAGGCACAACCGACACCCACCACCCCGACAGTGCCGCCGCTGCGGATGACAGTGACCGTCAGGCTGTCACCCTCGTTCACGTTATAGCTCGCCGCACTCAGGCTCAACACGCCTGCGTTGGAGCTGGCGTCGTTGGCTGCGCTGCCCGCGTTGTACTCCTCCAGGTTGGTGAACCCGTCGCTGTCGGCGTCGTCCGAGGCGTCACCCGCATTCAACGGGTCGAGGCCGTAGCTGTTTTCGTAGCTGTCGCTCATGCCATCGCCGTCATCATCAAGGTCGGCGTTGTTGCCGGTACCATCGCTGTCGGTATCCACCGACTCAGAAGCGTCCAGCGGGAAGGCGTCTGCCGTATCCAACACGCCATCGTTGTCATCATCGGTGTCAGCGTTATTACCAATGTCATCGCCGTCGGTATCAACGGATTCAGAGGCATCGTAAGGGAAAGCATCAGCACTATCGACTACGCCGTCGTTATCATCATCGGTATCGGCATTATCGCCGGTGCCATCGCTATCGGTATCAACACTTTCACTGGCATCATTGGGAAAAGCATCGCGATTATCGCCAACGCCATCACCATCGGTATCGGTGGTTTCACTGCCATCGGTCGGAAAGGCATCAGTATTATCACCGACCCCATCACCGTCGCTATCCGCCCATTCACTGGCATCGCCGGGGAAGGCATCGCCATTGTCACCAACGCCATCACCATCAGTGTCGGCGGTTTCTGAGGCGTCGTCGGGAAACGCATCATCCACATCGTTAACACCATCGCCATCGAAGTCGCCGCCGTAAACATATTCGATGGCGCCCGCATCGATACGCGGATAAATCGGGCCGCCGAGTTCTTCGGGGTTATCCGGGTTGTACGGCCCTTGCTTGCGGTCATTGCCGAGCAGGTCGCGCTCGCCCGTCGGACCTTCGTAATCAATCCGTCCGGCTTCGATGTTGGCACTGCCGGGAATCGGCCGGTAATCACCATTGTCTGGGTCGGCTAACGCGACATAGCCACTGGACGTCACACCGCATTCGCTGCCTTCCACCCAATTGGATATTTGTTGGGTCCAGGTGGCGACCTGACACACTGTCGAGCCGCTGGGACCCTTCAACAGCAGGGAGCTGACGAGCTGGGCGGTGCCATCACCAACCACGGTCATGGCACCACTTTCACTGTTGTACAGGGTACTGGATTGCAGCGCGAGGTGACCATCAACAGTGATCAACGCGGCTTCATCGCCGCTGACATTCGCGATTAAGGTGCTGTTGGTGTACAGCTGATAATTTTCACCGCTGATCACCGGGGCGGTCATGTTTTCAATCAGCACCCGATCGAGCACCACGTAGGAGATGGAGTGCATTTGAATGGCGCTGCCCGCCTGCAGTGACGCTAAGTCATCATTGCCCGTCGTGGTTTCATCGACAGTTCCCAGACCATTACGCAGCGTTAGGCCGACTAGTTGTGGGAACTGGCTTTTGAGCATCCGATCGGGCAGTGCGACAGTAAAAATAGCCGTCTTATTTTGGCCATCCAGCACCACGGTTTTATCACCGTCAATATTCATGCCTTTGGCTATCACTAACGGCGATTCCAGCATGATCGTCATCGGGCCGCTGAAGTTGATGATGTTCAGATCGGCTCCCGGTTCACTGGCACATAAATCGATGAGTGCCTGGCGCAAGGTACCCGGACCACTGTCGGCATCGCTGGTGACGGTGATTTGGCTGGCGGTACACGCCTGATAAGGGTTGTCGTCGATACGTGCCCAGCCAAGTACCACGTCATTTTCATCAACCAAAGTTTGAAGTTCATTGGTGCCATCAATTTGGTAGAAGAAATCGACTACGCCATCATTGTCGCGATCTTCGTCATCAATATCGGCTATACCATCGCCGTCAAAATCCGGTAAATCGCCATATACGGTCGGCGCGGGGTCAACGCCATCCACGGTGCCATCGCCATCGGTATCAGCAATGAGCGGGTCGGCACCGGCAGTCACTTCATCGGCGTCACTTAATCCGTCGTTGTCATCATCGGTATCCGCGTTATTACCGATGCCATCGTGGTCTGTGTCCAGATGTTCACTGGCATCTTTGGGGAAGCGATCTTCCCAATCGGCATAACCATCGTTATCGTCATCGATATCCCAATCATCGGAAATACCATCACCGTCGGTATCCAACTGCATTTTTATGCCGATTGAGCAGGCTTTTTCACCCGACACATTATGGCTGTGTGGCGTGACACAAAAACGAATCTCGGTACCCGGCGCAACATCTTTCTGAAAAGTAATCTCATTTTCACCGGCATAATCCACCCAACTGTCGGCCTGTGAATATTGCCATTGGTACAGACTCTGATACTCCAAACCGTCGTAGACGTTAGTGTTGGGGGCAATATAGGTGTATTGGCCAATCAGGCCAGACCCGGCAATGGGCTCGTCATATTCCGGTTTTATTTTGACATCGGTGGCAAAAGGATACTGGCCCACTTCAATCCATTGACCGCAGCGCTGGCTATTGCGGAACGTCATACACAGGGTAACGAAGGCATTGGCATCATCAGCGGTGGCCTGATAACCGAACACATCACTTGCTACGACAACAGCATCGCTTGCCTGCCCCGTCGCCGAGCGTAGCCAGACAAAATCCGTTGCATCGATAGAGTAAGGAATATTGGCAAACATGTAGTCGCCAACACGCATGCTCTGGCCGACCTTATCGACCAGGGGGCGGGTGGTCTCTGGGCGATACCAGGGTGGGTTGTTCAGTATGCGATCTGCCAACATGGTGGGTACTTTAATATCAAGACCCCAAGCTTCATTGTAATCACCCGTATCCAGCAAAGGCACAGGCCCATCACAGGTGCCGCAATAATATTCACTGGCGCCGGCTTCAACGTTGATACCAAAAAACTGCCAGGTTTCGGCATAGCTTTCCAGCAACCCTTTGGTTTCGTTATAACTTGAAGACTTCGGCGACAGCGGCGTGCGCATGGTGGAACCTTCCAGATTCAGATAATCCAGCGTTTGCTTGGCCGCCCAATCTTCTGGTGTCAGTCGCTCATAAAAGTTCACCGTATCTCGGCGATTGTAGTCCTGCGCCGACAGTAGAAACGCGGCGCTGCTTGAAGCTGGATGGGTGTTGCCGGAAAAGCTGGAACGGGTATCGAACCAATTCATACTGGCGGTCCAACCGATAGGCTTGTCTTCAATAATGGTATTGCCCGGTGCGTAATCGACACAGGCGGTGTTCATGCTGTCGAACACACAGGTGTTGTAGTGATACGTCGCGAACCAGTGCCACAGGTCGTCGTCACCAATAATGACCTCATTCCAGCCGCGATCGGCAACAAAATTGGGGAACATCCTGGCCAGAGTGCCGATGATCGGTTTGTTCTCAGAGTCCGTGTACGGGTTCGTCATTTCCGGCGCAATCACCGGCCCCCAATCCCATTCCTTTTCAGAATAAAAGGTGCGCTCCATTTCCAGCGGATCGAAATTGGCATCCATATAGGGCAAGCGTGGTGTGTTAAATACACCCCGGCTCATCGCATCCACCGGCATCGATAAATAGGCACAAAAATTTTGCACATCATCATCTTCAGCGCAGGCTACGCGGTTTAATAAGGGTGTTGCAGCGGCACTATGTGGGAAAAACTGAAAATTGCTTTGCGGCACTGTTAAATAGCTGCCACCACGAATATTGGTGTTGGTATCTTTCACCAGGTTAAAGGTATTGGCTATGCTGCTGATATTTCCCAGCACCATAAAGCCTACACGCCCGGCGTAAACGGTACCGCCGTTGGCGTCTTCAATGCTTTGGTTCTGCATCATGCGCAAACCGATACGGTCGAAGTCACCCATGCCGCTGGTCACGGTGGCGCCCTGATAGACGCTCATATCCAACAGGTTGCGGAACTGGGTACCGTTGTGGAACAACATCGGCCGCTGCAGCTGGGCGATGGTCACAGCATTGGTAAAGCTGGCCCCAAGGGCAATGGTCTGGCCGGCGAAACCGGTATCGCGCAGTTCCGCACTGGAAATCAGCAACATGCGGCCATCGGCCAACCGGTGCCAGCCTTCTTCGGCGATGAAATAGTGAAGCTTTGCACCGGCCAGATCGGCCGTGACCCCGTCCGCCAGGCGGATATCAAACAGGAACTGATTGCCGCTGGTGATCGGCGCGGTGGGTACAACGCTGACGCCGCTGGCGAGATTCGGGGCTTCAAAGGCCACAAACACCACCGGGCGGCTGAAGATACGGTCGGTCCAGACATCATCAATCACGTTGCCCGCACCGATGGTCAGCGTACCGGTTTCTGCCGGAAACCCGAGCAAGGCTGGAGCGCCGTCGAAACGGATATAGTAACCACCGACATTACTCAGGCTTGAATTGTCGTTGGTTGAAAACCGCCATTGGCCGTTGCCATCGCTGCTGATAAAACCTGATGTGGCCGGGTTGTTTACCTGAGTGAATATGGCCGTTTCGGGGCTCAGCGTGAGGTCGTTAACAATTGCATCGCTACTGTTCAGCGTACCGAGATAACCGGCATCAACGGTGGCTGCTTGCGCATTGCCGATGGCTAGAGCGGCAATAAAGCTGGCAATTGAAAGCAGTGAGTGAAATTGGTTCATTAACCCAGGCCTCTGAGTGGAGTTCTTATAGGGCGAAGTAAAACCGGGGAATGTGCAGAGAATATGCAGAACCTATTTTTCGTTTGAAATTGCAGTTATTACTTGAAAGCGCGTTTTGGTTTAAAAAACACAAAGGGGCATTTGCCCCTTTTTTGTTGAGAAATAACTTACGCGGTTTTGCGTCGTCGGGTAGCAATCAGGCCTGCGCATAGCAATAAACTCAGTAATCCAAAGCTACCGCCTTTGGGTTGATTGTCGCCATTGTTGTCTATGCTCGAATTGCTTTGCGTTGATTGGCTGTCGTCCAGCGGAAATGCGTCGTCGTCATCGCTGATGCCATCGTTATCGTCGTCGGTATCCGCGTCGTTACCAATGCCGTCGCCATCGGTATCGGTGCTTTCGCTCGCATCGAGTGGGAAGGCGTCTTCGCTGTCGTTTATGCCATCGTTGTCGTCATCACTGTCAGCGTTGTTGCCAATGCCGTCACCGTCGGTATCGACCGATTCGGCAGCATTGAACGGCAGGGCATCGTTCAGATCGAGCACCCCGTCGTTGTCGTCATCGTTATCGCTGGTGTCCGGAATCAGGTCGCCATCGAAGTCAGTAGGAATGCTGCTGTTATCGAGCGGGTCGGAACCTTCGCTCTGTTCAATACTGTCGCTGTAGCCGTCACCGTCGTCGTCACTATCGGTGTTGTTGCCGAGGCCATCGCCATCGGTATCGACCGATTCGGCGGCATTGAACGGGAACGCATCATTGGTATCGAGCACACCGTCGTTGTCGTCATCGTTATCGCTGGTGTCCGGAATCAGGTCGCCATCGAAGTCAGTAGGAATGCTGCTGTTATCGAGCGGGTCGGAACCTTCAGTGCTTTCGATGTTGTCGCTGTAGCCGTCACCGTCGTCATCGCTGTCGGTGTTGTTGCCGAGGCCATCGCCGTCGGTATCGACCGACTCGGCAGCATTGAACGGCAGGGCATCGTTCAGATCGAGCACCCCGTCGTTGTCGTCATCGTTATCGCTGGTGTCCGGAATCAGGTCGCCATCGAAGTCAGTAGGAATGCTGCTGTTATCGAGCGGGTCGGAACCTTCAGTGCTTTCGATGTTGTCGCTGTAGCCGTCACCGTCGTCGTCACTATCGGCGTTGTTGCCGAGGCCGTCGTTGTCGCTGTCAAACGTTTCACTGGCGTCGAACGGGAATGCGTCGGCGAGGTCGTTGACGCCGTCGTTGTCATCGTCGACGTCGGTGCTGTCCGGAATGAAATCGCCATCGAAATCAGCAGGAGTGCTGTTCGCATCGAGCGGGTCGGTGCCTTCGTTAGTTTCAACGGAATCGCTGTAACCGTCGTTGTCGTCATCGGTATCCGCGTTGTTGCCAATTAAGTCACCGTCGGTATCGAGCCATTCCGATGCATTCAACGGGAAGGCATCCACGTCGTCGTTTACGCCGTCGTTGTCGTCATCAACGTCGGTTGAGTTCGGAATCAGATCGCCATCGAAGTCGGTAGGAATGCTGCCGTCGTCGAGCGGGTCGGAACCTTCGCTTTGTTCAACCGTGTCACTGTAACCGTCGCCGTCGTCATCGGTATCGGTGTTGTTGCCGATGTTATCGCCGTCGGTGTCGAGCCATTCGGTGTCGTCATTAATGAACGCATCGCTGTTGTCGCCATATCCGTCGCCATCCGTGTCGGTGGTCTCTAAAGCGTTATCAGGGAAGTCATCGTTTACGTCGGGCGTGCCGTCGCTGTCGAAGTCGCCATAAAAATCGTATTCAATCGCGCCGATGTCAACTTGCGGGTAAATCGGGCCACCCAGTTCTTCTGGGTTATCGGGGTTGTACTCGCCCATTAATCGATCATTGCCCACTAAATCTTTTAACACGGAATCCAGTTCGCCGGTGATGCCAGCCTCGATGTTGGCGCTGCCGGGTATCGGTCGGTAATCACCGTTATCCGGGTCTGCGAGGGCGACAAAGCCCGTGGAGGTGATGCCACATTCACTGCCTTCGACCCAGCTGGCGTTTCGCTGATCCCAGGTATCCACCTGACACACTGTCGAGCCATTCGGGCCGATTAACAACAGACTGTTCAGCAACTGCGCTTTGCCACTTCCTTCGATGGTCAGCGCACCGCCTTCACTGTTGTAAATAGTGGATGAAAACACATTCAATTGTCCGTCCTTGGTGAGCAGTGCGGCGTTTGCACCGGTCACGTTGGCGATCATGCTGTTGTCGATATAGGCCTTATAGTCATTGCCGCCGATAGCCGGTGCGGTACTGTTGTCTATCAGGGTGCGGTCAAGGTTCAGGTACGAGGCAGATACCATGTTAATAGCACCGGCGGTGTCGTCGTTATCGCTTGCGCCATTGATCAATTTCAGGCCGATCAGATTCGGGAACTGCGTACCGGCCAGGCCGTCTGCAATAGCGACATCGAACAGGCGGTGCTGGTTCTGACCGTTGATGATCACTTCACGGTTACCGTCGATGGCCATGCCCTTGCCGATGATCAGCGGACTGTCCAGTGTAATGGTCATCGGGCCGTTAAAGGTGATGGTGTTAAGGTCACCGGCCGGGTCGCTGGCGCACAGGTCGGTTAAGGCCTGGCGCAAGGTGCCCGGGCCGCTGTCGGCGTTGCTGGTCACGGTGATGGCATCGGCGGTACAGGCGCTGTATGGGTCATCATCGTAACGCCAAGTGTAAAGTACCACGTCGGTGTCGCTCACGCTGGTCTGTAAACCGGACTGGCCTTCGACCTGATAATAAAAATCGAGCACGCCGTCGTTATCGCGGTCGGCGTCATCAATATCGGCAATGCCGTCGTCGTCAAAATCGGGCAGGTCGCCATAAACCGTCGGGCGCGGGTCATCGCCATCGAGTGTGCCATCGCCATCGCTGTCGGTGACCAGCGGATCGGAACCGGCGGTGGCTTCGTCGGCATCGCTGAGGCCATCGTTGTCGTCATCGGTATCGGCGTTGTTGCCGATGCCGTCATGGTCGCTGTCGAGCCATTCCGTGCGGTCGTACGGGAATGCATCTTCCCAGTCTTCACGCAGATCACCGTCATCGTCGCGATCCCATTCGTCCGGAATGCCATCGGTATCGAAATCGGCTTGCAAAACGACGCTGGCTGAACAGGCGCGCGGTCCTTGGTCACCATTCAACGACCTCGGAGTGACACAGAAACGCAGTTCGGTGCCGCCGGGAAGGCTGTCGTACAAACCTTCTTCGTTGGCGGTTGCACCCGTCAGGTCGGTCCACTGGCCGTTGTTGCGCGTTTGCCACTGATACAGGCTGTGACTTTCCAGCTCATAGGTGCCGGTATCGGCGGCGAGGTAGGTGTAATAACCAATGACGGCATGGCCGGCCACCGGCGTGTCGATACCCGGTTCCGGTTTGATAATCACATCCACCGCGGTTGGCAGCAGGCCGGCTTTAAACCATTCGCCACAACGTTCTATGTCCAGATAGGTCATGCACATCGTGACGTACTGGTGACCGTCATCGACCGTGACCTGGTAACCAAGCACGTCGGTAGCGATGGTCGTGGCAGTGTCTATATTTTTAGAATCGGACCGAACCCAGCGAACGTTGCTGACGTTGAGCCCCCACGGCACATTGGCAAACAGGTAGTCGCCGGTGCGTAACTGTTGTGTCACCTTGTCGACCATCGGCACAACGTACAGTTGTGCGTTCTCCTTGGCCCACCAACGGGCGTTATAGTCCTGATAGCTTTCACCACTTTGACGGCTGATGTTGCGCGGCGGAACGGCGAAGGCTATAAATGACCGGCTGGTGGTTTTCCATTCGCCGGTATCGATCAGGCCGCCAGTAGGACCATCACAGGTGCCGCAATAATACTCAGTACCCGAAGCGTTCAAAATAGTGGTGTGCAATTGCCATGGTTGGGCACCGGTAGCGAACTTATTCAAAAAATCCCAGGCGTCGTTATGAAATAAATGACGACCCGTCCATTCACGGGAAGGCGGCAAAGAATCGCGGTATAAATAGTTGGCTGCTTCTGCGGCGGCTGAGGCGGGTGGTGTGACAAATTCCATGATATCCACATAACTGCGCTGGAGCTCGTCGCGACTGGAGAACAAATCCTGTTCGAGATTGGTTGTCGGATGTTCACCCCAGTGTGACTGGTGCTGCGGCATCCAGTTGTCGTATTTAGTCGAACCTTCCCACTGGATTTCGCTGCCGGAAATGATTCCAGCG
Source organism: Gynuella sunshinyii YC6258 (assembly GCF_000940805.1). Classification (GTDB taxonomy): domain Bacteria; phylum Pseudomonadota; class Gammaproteobacteria; order Pseudomonadales; family Natronospirillaceae; genus Gynuella; species Gynuella sunshinyii. Next base: position 5,612,010 of record NZ_CP007142.1, read on the forward strand.
CCGGGTTCGTAGTCGGTACAAGCGCCATTAAAACCATTATCGGTGCAGGTGTTGTAGTGGTAGTTGGCAAACCAATGCCAGTGGGAATCGCCGTAGAACCAGTCCTCATCCCAGCCACGATCGGCGACAAAGTTAAAATGCAATTGCGCTAAGGTACCTTCGACGGCGGCACCGCTGCTGTCCACCGTTGGGGCCAGCAAGTCGGCTTCCACCAGTTGATCCCAATCCCAGTTTTCGTGTTCGGAATAAAAGGTACGTTGCATCACCAGCGGGTCGAGGTTGGCATCCAGGTAAGGCAACCGAGGCGTAACAAAAGTGCCACGGCTGAACATGTCGACCGGCATGGAAAGGTAATCACAGTAATTCTGAATGTCATCGTCTTCGGCGCAGGCCACTTTGTTCATCAAGGGCGAAGCGGCGGCACTGTGCGGGAAATTTTCAAAGTGGTCGGAAGGTACCGTCAGGTAGCTGCCGCCGCGAATGTTGGTGTTGGTATCGTGCACGTAGAAAAAATCTTTACGCATATCGGTCATCGTACCCAACACCATAAAGCCTACACGGCCACCGTAGACGGTGGTTGGATTGGCGTCTTCAACCGTTTGCTGTTGCATCAGGCGCAGCCCGATGCTGTCGAAATCGCCTTTTCCAGCGGTAACGGTCGCGCCCTGATACACCTCAATGGTGGTCAGCGGCCGGAAGCCAAAACTGTTTTTAAACAACATAGGGCGCTGCAACTGGGCGATGGTGATTGCATTGGTGAAGCTGGCGCCGAGTTCAATGGTTTGACCGGTAAAACCGGAGTCTTTGACTTCGGCGGTGGAAACTAACAACACGCGACCGTCTGCCAGCCGGTGCCAACCTTCTTCTGCCACCATGTAATGCACTTTGGCGCCTTCCAGATCAGCGGTAACACCATCGGCGAGGCGAACATCAAACAGGAATTGATTGCCGGTGTTGATCGGTGCAGTAGGTACGATGCTGACGCCAGCGGTTAATGATGGGTCTTCAAGGGAAACAAACACCACCGGGCGGGCGAAGACACGGTCAGTCCAAAGATCTTCGATCACATTACCGGCACCGATGGTCAACGTACCGCTGACGGCCGGAATTCCCAATAAGGCAGGGTTACCATTAAAGACGATTGCCTGGCTGGAGACAGCAGACAACGTTGAACCATCGTCGGCGAGAAAGCGCCAGTCTCCACCATTTTCCGTCGCAAACCCGGGTTGAGTCGGATCAACGGCACCGATAAATACAAATGTGTCATCATCGTTAGCGGTGAAAGCCGTTTGTGCATTGCTGTACAGCGCCAAACCATTTACGCCCTGAACGGTGGCAGCCTGAGCCAGACCAGCGGTGAGCGCAGAGACCATCAGCAAATGAATAACCTGGCGAATCATCAAATCAATCCTGTGTCAGTTTTTCCTGCTATCGATTAAAAACACAGAATATGCAGAGAATATGCAGAACAGGATTAAGACAGTGACCGGGTTTGTGATGATTGTTTTCTGTTGGATTGCAGTTTTTTTATCTGCCACTCATTAGCAAACTGGCGTTTGAGCGCTTGTACCGATCAAGCAGCTGTGATGAACACATCGTATTCATTATTTCTGTCCCAGTCGTAATTGAACCCCTCCGGACAAGTTGCTTTTGCAAGCAAGGTAACTATAATCCCCGCAAACCAAATTTGAGATCACCATGTTTTTATTACGTTCGAAGCACAGCAGCGCGAATATCCGGACACTCGGGATGACCTGTCATACACAGGAAAATCACCCGTGTATCCCGCTCGCCTGCTAGTCGAACAAACTGGTGGGCATTTTGCCTTCCAGTTGTTGGTTTAAGTTTCTCAGACACACAAAACCCGGAAGGCTCTTCACCTTTCGGGTTTTTTTTCGCCCGAAATTTGTGAACAAACCGGTTCGGGTTGCCATAGCTTTACTGATTAAAGGTTTAAAAACTGTTTTTCAGAGCATCCAAACCATTCGATTTCAATAGATACAAGAGGATATCACTATTAAATTCAGCAGAGGCTCAGGGAACCTCTGAAAAACGAACTATTTTTGCGCAGGACATTGTCAGCCCCAGTCTCACATCCTCATTTACTCCAGTAAACTGCGGTGTTGCGAGTGGTGCTTCCTCGCCTGCATCAAAACTATTCCTATTTTTCAGAGGCCCCTTAGATTAATTTTTTATAGATGAATAATGCTATTTGACCGGTAGGGAAATTTTGAGATTTGATCAATTTTTCTCCGATAACCCACGTCTGAAATATTGCAAAAAAGAGCGATAGAGTTTGATCCATCTGAGCAAAATGGATCGTTTTCCATCCTATATAACCAAAGGCTATTTCGCTGAAAAATAACCCAAACACAATACTTGCACACACCCAAAACCAATCGTATTGTTTAAAAAGATTCACAACACAACGAAACAAAATTTTTAACCTATAACCAATGAGTTGCTTTATGAAAAACCATGTAACACATACCGCCGTTCCGGCTAACTGCCATAAAACGGCAAATAAGAGACAACCGCTGAACAGGGAAAATCTCTTATGTTTACCATGTAGTCATCATAACAACTTAATTTAATCAGCTTTTCTGACTGGAAGGCTGATGCCTTCCGGTTCTCTTCCCAAGACCCCGGTTGGCAACAATCGGGGTTTTTTATTACCCCGAAAAAAGTCATTACCGTAAGAAATATTTTTGGGCGTGCAGGCGAGAATGGAGCACCACTACCTAAAACGATTGTGTAGAGGTAGCCGGGTAATACCGGAAGCAATTGAAATATTCTGTCATGCATGGTTGAGGATGCAGGCTCGATGCTCTACTGCGGGTGTCAGCTGGCGCGCGTTATCCAAATGACCGAGTGGCTGGGAGTAATGCCTCAGTTATTGCTTTACGCGGGTTCGAATCCCGCCACGTCCACCAGTTTGATTTGCCCGGGTTCAGGCCTGTGCCAATAGAAAATGTACGAGTGGCAGAATGATGATGCGCGGAGCTGCAACCTCCGTTTATGCCGGTTTGAATCCGGCCTCGTACTCCAGACCACTTACAAGCCTGGTCCATATTTCAGCCAGACAGGTGAACAATAAACGAACATGAAAGAAATAATGAAGAGTCAGCATCAGTAACTGTTTATCTGGGTGTAGCTCAGTTTGCGCAGAGTACCGGATTTGGACACCGGAGGCCGCAGGTTCGAATCCTGCCACCCAGACCAATTAACCAGGCAATAACGCCGACCGATTATGGTGACTGTAGCATAGTGGTTAATGCTCCTGATTGTGAGTCAGGCAGACGAGAGTTCGAATCTCTTCAGTCACCCCAAATATGTTTAGCAAGGAGAGATCTACGATGCGGGTTGCCATTACCAGACGCGGAAATTATCACGCCGATGTTTATTGTGAGGATACCCATTCCGCCAAAAGAGTACTGAAAGAAAACAGCATATCTGTTTTAGCAATTGATTTTTACCTGAATGGTCGTGGGGACGGTAAAAGCATTCTCGAATGGGCCAGAACCAAGGCACTGCTGCCACAGTTTGTGGTGATAACTGAAACTGATCGCAGCAAGCGGGCATTACTGACTGCGGAGTTAAGCAAAGCGGGTTATGCCTCAAGCGACAATACTAATTTTATCAGAACAAAATGTCAGGCCTGATTTTTAACAATCAACGGTTCTCAAGTTGTCACCTGAGAGCGTTTGAAATCAGCAGACTTTGTTTCAGAACGAATGCAGCACGGATGCTGCATTCAAAAAGACAGGGATGTGCGTACTGCACTATAAACGTTTATCAACCCGGCCACTGTCAGCCGGGTTGATGATGCCCACAGAGTTATTGTGCCTGTTGCAGTTTTTCCAGCATCCGGGCAATGCCTTTATCATAAGCGCTGTGTTCGCGTAATGACTTGGCCTGACGGAAATTATCCAACGCTTCCTGCCAGCGACCACTGGCTTCATAGATACGGGCAATATTGTAATAGCTGCTGGCCTGGACCCGGTTTTTGGTATCACCACTGGCCAGTTCAATCGCTTTCCGGTTGGCCCACAATGCTTCGGCGGTACGATCCAGTTTTTGATAGGTCAATCCCAGGTTGCTGTAAGCCTGACCGTAACTTGGATACAGGTTGATGGCATCCTGAAATGCATACATGGCATCTTCCAGTTTCTGTTCGTGGTACAGACTTTCACCTTTGGTATTGATGCGTTTGGCTTCCTGTTTGATGGCCGGGGTGATCAGGGAATGATCTTCAAAGGAAGCGGCTTCGATCAGGCTGGCCATATGCTGAGCCATTCCCTGACGGCTCAGGCTCAGGTATTGGTTGATGTCATGGAAGGCACCGTTTTCATCGATACCAAATACAATCCAACTGGTTGCTGTCGTATCCTGTTTGACGTTGTAGGTCCGAATCAGGGTTTGTCCGACATACACTTCCACCCGGGCATGGCTGAAGCTCATTGCGGTTGAATCTTTTGCGTTTCCAGATCCGTGGGTGTAATCGTGCACTGCGTACACATAGCGCTGACCACTGTGCTTCTGCTCGATGGTAATGGTTTCCGGGCCGTAGCTGTCGGTGTCATCCACATCCAGGTTGGCATCATTGCCACGTTTGTTTTCATAGAACACATGATTGCCCGGATAACTCAAATGAGAATCAAGATCTTCCGGACTGCGACCCCAGGTCAACACAACGCGAAGGCCATCCAGATTCTGCATCACCGGTGACAGGGCGTAAGTAAAATTATCACAGGGACAACGCACCACCAGCGTTGAGTAGCCGGATTTGTTGATGATCATGGTGGTGTCACCATCATCTGACAGGTTCGCCGGCATACTGGCCACACCACTGGCATTGGTTACCGCCTGCTGCGAGCTTTCGCCGGTGCGCTGCCAGATAATCTGGGCATTATCGATGCTCTGATCTTTGACCACGGCACTCAGAACTTTGATATCACCGGCCTGGGCCTGGAAGGAACATAAAGCAGAGAATAAAACGGGAAGAGAAAACAATATTTTACGCATTCAGATAGATTTCCTATATCCATTGACTAACTGTACGACTACGCAAAGGTGAAGCGTTCGTCCATTCGAACGGCGAGTTTAAAAGCAAATATCGGCTATCGCCAGCACTCGATAGCGAGCAGATTACAAAAACCGGTAAAGCAATCATCTATGAGGCTTATGAAGTTCTGTATAGAGTGGCAACAGCTCCGGCAATGACCGTATTTGCAATCTATGACGGCGCTTCAGCAGTTATCATCAACCCACCAGCAATTTTCGCCCGGTTAATGACATAACGGATGTGAATGCCATGCTTACCAGGCGATCACCACATCACTGGGCTGCAGATTCAGGTTCTCCACCCGAACCGGTAGTTCGGCAATACTGAAATGAGGTTGGACCTGTTTGATTTTGGCAACCATGCGGGTGTCAGACAGCTGTACCATCCGCTGCTGATCCCGGTCGAACACATCAATGGTGCGATAAACCGCCAGCATATCACCAGGACGCAATCCGCTGCTGGCCCCCTGGTTTACATAGATACGGTATTTGTCGGCCTTGGAAATATTGGCCATAAACGGCTGGCATTGAATGGTATCCTGCAAATCGACAATGGTCTCGGCAATCAACTTACTGACCTGACTACCAAAGTCGGTCCGCCAGAATGCGGCACTGCCAAACTCGACAATGGCATTGCGTCGTGCATCCCAGCGTCCTTTCACTTCATAGCGGCTCTGGAATACCATCGCACCGGAATAGCCATCATGAACATACAGATCAACCACCATGTGGCGCATTCTGGCCTGTGTGCCGAGACCCACGGTTTTCATGAGTCCGGTCCAGGGTTTGATATCCGGGGCATTGGGGTTTTCCATGGAAATATCCCGCACCACACCACTGACCACAAACTGCACTCCCAATTGCTTGGCGGTTTCCACAGCTTTGGTCAGAGCGTTATCGGTATTCCAGTTGGTAGGGGCATTGGCAACGGTTGGATACAACATCATGTAACTGGCATCCAATGCCTGAATACCGGGCAAACCATTGAGACTGTTGACCAGTTGAGACGGAAAATTACGATCTACCGCACCAAGCTGACCCATTGAGGCCTGTTCTGGATACTGCATGGGAAAGCCGGTCACGGCTACGGTTTTGCGAAAGTCATTGGCCACATGGGTGGCACAGACCTGATCTTCACTGACCAGCGCCCGAATGGTCACATAGTAAGTACCACTGCGGCTGTATTCATCAACCACTTTCAGACTTTTCACCTTGGCGGCGGAATTGATACGCAGATGGTCGACCACCAGTGAACCGTTTTCCAAAACCTGTGTGCTGCGCACCTTGGCATTCACCTGCATGGAGGCATTTTCAATCGCCTGCCGCAATGCCCGCATTCTCGCGGCATCTTTATCACCAAAGGCGATTTCGGCCTGACCGCTGGCTTCGACCATCGAGCCATAAGCACTGTCATTCCGCCAGTCCGGGTTCAAATCATCGGCGGCTGCCAAAGACCCAAGGAGAGAAAAAATAATTGCCAGGATTACAGGTTTCACGGTACTCAGCTCCTATCGGCTATTCGATAAAATAAAGACCGGTATCAAGGTCATTCACGTTCTGGCGACTAAGGCCATTACGTTTATAGGATTCCAAATCGTGAATCATCTCAGATGCACATTGAGCATTACGACGACCATTACTCTGTATAGTCAGGCAATTACGAAACCCTTCATCAATAATCATTTCGAGAATGGTTTCGTAACTGCCATCCTCCATTTTATCCTGGGAAACCACTCGTGCTCCGAGAATATAAGTATCAACATAGGCGCGGAACCGGTCATCTTTGGCAACCAGATTCTCAACCGTTGAATTACCGGTGATGGACGTGCCATACACCCGTTCAGCCAGGGTACGATAGGCATCGAGCTTCGATGCCCGCAATGCCATCAACTTGAGCTGTACTGGCGAAAGATCTTTCGCCTTGGGGTCAACAGCACCGTAACCAACCACTCGTAGTACCATGGGTTCCATTGACGGCAATTTGCTGTTGATCTGCTGCACCTGAGACTCAATCTCAGCAATCTTTTCCCGTTTTTGTGCACCCGATGTCAGGCTGCAGCTGGAAATAAGCAGTATTGTGATCGGTACTAAAATGGTAAATTTATGTAAATGCATAGCGGCTCCGGAGTCTAAAATCTGGCTGTTGGCTGAGTCTTCCCTCGCCCCTCCAATTACAGCTATCGGCTTGAAAGGACCTTTTCCTTAATTCCTATTAGTTATAAAAAATCATTTAATAAAACAGTCAACAAAATGACGATTTGTACAATGAAGCCGGAAAAATCATTGGCGAACCTCAAATTTCTGCGGAAAACGACTTAGAACAGCCGAAAAAACCCTGCATGCAGAATTTGCACATTGTGTAAGCAAGTCTAGTCTAAAGAAATAAACACGAAGTCAAAGGCTGAAGCCCACATGAAAACCAAAATATTGATAACCTCTGGCATGTTGCTCTCAACTACTGCTTTCGCCGACAGTTTTGTCGCTAACGACAGCCGCACCAATGCAATGGGTGGTGCCGGTGTTGCTGCTGCCTACCCGGCACAGGCCGTCAATCTGAATCCTGGATTACTGGCCAATTACGACGAAGGCGAAAAAGTACAGATCATTCTGCCGGCCTTAGGTGCATATAGCGAAGACCAAAAAGGTTTGTTCAGGGAAGTGGAGAAGTTTATCGATGAACTGTATCCATCTTATGAGGACCTGGAGACTCTCGATCTTAGTAGCAGTATCGATGGTATGGTGAATACCGCCAACAATGTTGAGACTGCCGTACAAAACTACGAAGACGACCCCAGCGCTGCCAATCTGGCCGCGTTGAAAAGTGCCAATGCAGATCTTAATAACTCTATCACCACGGTTCGTTCAGATCTTTCCAGCATCAATTCAATTGTGGTTCAAACCCGGGAGACCTTCGAAAGTTTCAGTTCCCGTCCATCTCAGGTTGGCATGATGGGCATGCTGGGCATCGGCTTACCCAACAAAAACTATCCTTTCGCGCTGGCGGTCAATACCAATGGCTATGTGGGTGGTCAGTTCAATCTGGTCAACAGTGATCTGGAGCCCACGGAATTGACATTGAATGACCTGGATGAATACCTCAATCTGGTCGGCAATGTATCCACCAGCCTGGATACGGTTATTGAGGTTGCCGAAACCTATGACAGCAGCGACCCCGACAGTGTTAATGCCTATGACGCCGCACAGGGGGACTTCTCGAATGCAGTCAACGCAGTCGACAACGCCAATACCAGTAACGGCGTATTCGTTAACGGTGATTACGACGGTGTTACCGAATTAAATACCGATGACTTCAAATCCTCTGTCGATCTGGTCGGGGTTTGGATAACAGAACTGTCGCTGGCCATGGGACGCGATTTTAAAATCGCCGAAGAAGAGTTTTCCGCCGGTGCAGCCATTAAAATGCAGCAAATTACGGTGTTTGAAAAAAATGTCATCTACAGTGAAATTGAAAATGATGCTTCCAATGCCGTTGACGAAGCCATCAACGAAAACCAGAAAGAGTACTTCCGTTTCAATGCCGATCTTGGCGTGGTCAAAAGCTTTGATTACAAAGGCCAGATCACCGCAGGAGCAGTGATTAAAAACATCGTTCCCTGGGATCTTGAATCAGCGAGCGGACAAACCATTAAACTGCGCCCACAGGTGAGAATCGGGGCGGCACATCAGACCCGCTTTACCACGTTAGTGGCTGACCTCGATGTCACCGAAAACAAACCCATGGATATCGGCGTCGCCACCCGTTACCTGTCACTCGGAGCAGAATTGAATGCCTACGATTGGGCGGCGTTTCGGATTGGCTACAAAAACAACCTGAGTGAATCAGATTCCAGTGCGGTTTCTCTGGGACTTGGACTGACACCGTTTGGTGTTGGTGTGGACCTGAGCGTCTGGGGATCGCCCAGTGACGAAGAAAGCGAAATCGCTAAAAATGCCGGTGCCATGGCACAGATTTCAATTCGTTTCTAGCCATCACTGCCCCCTTCTATCCTTTCGTTGCCGGGCCTCATCAGAGCGCCCGGTACAACCCCAGGTGTGGGCAGAGCCGCACCAAAACACCCCGGCAAAATACTCCCATAGTGGTAAAAGTCTCCCCCTGAAGTGCCGTTTTCCTGGCACATGAATTGCCAATGTCATCTTCATCGTCCTTTTCATCGGTATCCGTTATGAGCTCCAGAATTATCGATACGACTTGCGCCTATTGTGGCGTTGGTTGCGGCATGACTGCAGAAGTCGAGAACCAGTCCATCATTGCACTGACCGGCGATACGCATCACCCAGCCAATCATGGCCGCCTGTGTGTCAAAGGCTCTACTCTGGCAGATACCGTCAGAACTGAAGGCCGGCTCACTCAACCCAGCGTTTCAGGCCAGCCCGTCAGCTGGAACGAGGCAATCTCCACCGTGGCCAAAGGTTTCAGCGACACCATCGCCAGATACGGTGCCGACGCTGTAGCATTTTATGTGTCCGGTCAGTTATTGACGGAAGACTATTACGTTGCCAACAAACTGATGAAGGGTTATATCGGCAGCGCCAACATCGATACCAATTCCCGGCTGTGCATGTCGTCATCGGTGGCCGGCCATAAACGAGCCTTCGGATCTGACACGGTGCCAAACAGTTATGAAGATCTGGAACAGGCCCGGTTAATCGTGCTGACAGGTTCCAACACCGCTTGGTGTCATCCGGTACTGTTCCAGCGAATAAAGCATGCCCGACAGAAAAACCCCGAACTGAAGGTCGTGGTCATCGACCCAAGAGAAACCGATACCCTGGCCATTGCCGATCTGCATATCAATCTTAAAGCCGGCACCGACGTAGCCCTGTTCAACGGTTTGTTTAATTATCTCGTGCAACAGGACCGGCTGGATCATCAATATCTGCATGATCATGTGAACGGCTTTGAACAAACGCAGACACAATTGGCCGGACAACAGCGATCCATCGCCGATGTGGCACAGCAGTGTGATGTTGACGAAAACCGGATACAGCAGTTCTATGACTGGTTTACCAACACCGAACAGGTGGTGACCTGTTATTCTCAGGGCGTGAATCAGTCGAGCCGGGGAACGGATAAAGTCAACTCCATCCTGAATTGTCATTTGATTACCGGCCGTATTGGTAAACCTGGCTGCGGCCCGCTGTCTCTGACCGGTCAACCCAATGCCATGGGAGGGCGCGAGGTCGGCGGACTGGCCAACACGCTGGCTGCGCATATGGATTTCAAAGAAGAGGATATTGCCACCGTTCAACAATTCTGGAACAGCCCGACCATCGCCCGACAACCCGGCTTAAAAGCCGTGGATCTGTTTTCAGCCGTTGACAGCGGCCGCATCAAAGCGATTTGGATCATGGCCACAAATCCGGTCGTCAGTCTGCCCAATGCATCGATAGTCAGCCGGGCGCTGCAGCGATGCGAGTTTGTCGTCGTATCAGACATCGTTGCTCAGGGTGATACGTCAGCCTTTGCCGATGTGTTATTGCCGGCCGCAGGCTGGGGAGAAAAAGACGGTACGGTCACCAATTCCGAACGCAGAATTTCACGCCAGAGGCGTCTGCTGCCATCACCTGGAGAGGCCCGCCCGGACTGGCGGATCATTTGCGATGTCGCTATCGCCATGGGTTTCCAACAGGGTTTCGAATTTAACTCTCCAGCAGATATTTTTCGCGAACACGCCCGGTTGTCCGGTTACCAGAATCATGGACAGCGCGACTTTGATATTTCTGCTCTGGCCGAGATCAGCGACGGCGAATACGACACCCTGATGCCGGTTCAATGGCCGGTCAACCAACAATATCCCGACGGCTGCAAACGACTGTTCAAAGCCGGTGGTTTTTTCACGCCGAATCGCAAAGCACAATTAATTGCAACCACCTGCCATCCACCTCAATATGCCACTGACCAGGAATATCCGTTGCAACTGAACAGCGGCCGCAGTCGCGACCACTGGCACACCATGACACGTACCGAACTGGCCGTGACCCTCAACCGTCACCGTTCAGAACCCTGGGTGGAAATCCATCCCGATACCGCAGTGCAGTACGGCATCGAAGCCGGTCATTGGATCCGCATCGACAGCCAATGGGGCAATATCCGGGTGCGGGCGACGATCAGCAAACGGATTCGGCCCGAGCAGATTTTTGTCCCGATTCACTGGAGCCGGCAACTGGCCAATTCCGCTTGGTTGGGAGCGGTGGTCAACCCGGCAGTGGACCCTTTCTCAGGCCAGCCGGAATCCAAACACACACCGGTCAGGATCTGTTCATGGCAACCGGCCTGGCAGGCCAAACTGTTAACCCGGAAAGCCCTGCCGCTGCCAGCAGTCGATTACTGCGTACGCGAACGGACATCATTCGGTTTCATCTACCATCTGGCCGGAGACGAAACCATCGACCACTGGCAAAGCTGGTTATTCCAGCAGTTCTCTGACATTCCGGGTGGCTTACAGGTCGTCACGCAGCGCAACGCAGAACCGATGACACTTCGACTGTCCCTGCTGCATCAGCAACAATTGTTCGCGGCATTACTGGTACAACAGCACGATCCATTCAACCGGCAATGGCTGACGGAATTATTCAACCGCTCCACACTGGATGGCGAACAAATGGCCATGCTGTTGAGTGATGATGAACAACTCGCCAATGATCCCGGAGAAACCGTCTGTTCGTGTCATGCGGTCGGTAAAAACACAATCATCAATGCCATTCAGTCTCAACGCCTGAGCAGTGAAAAAGAAGTGGGCCATTGCACCCGGGCAGGTACCAATTGTGGTTCATGTCTGCCCGAAATACGCGCGCTCTTGCAAGCTCAACAGGGATTAATGATGGAACTGGAAAACACTTGAGCGGAATCTGCAGATGGTTTGCACCATTACCACTCAAAATCGCCTCATTACGCGGCCGTCATTGCCTGGCATTACCTATTGCGAGGTACCACGAGGCCGACGGGCATATGGATTGCTGTAATCCTTCCCGGCAACTATGACAGGACAATCCAATGAAGCAGCAGAAACTATTGGTTATCGGTAACGGCATGGTCGGTCACAAAGCCGTCGAACTACTCGCCACCCAATCGCAGTACCAGCTTCAGGTGCTCGGCAGAGAACCGCGACCGGCTTATGACCGTGTTCATCTGAGCAGTTTTTTTTCCGGTCTGGGAGCCAGTGAGCTGTCATTGGTCGATGATGATTTTTACCGCAGTCATGGCATCGAAGTCAGCATGTCCTGCAACGTCCGTCAGATCGACCGCGAGAGCAAAACAGTACTGACCGAAGAGGGTCATGAATATGCCTACGACAAACTTATTCTGGCCACCGGATCGGTTCCATTTGTGCCGCCGGTGCCTGGCAGAGATCAGCCTCACTGTCATGTCTACCGGACCATTGAGGATTTACTGGCCATCCAGGATTCCGCCCTTCAGAGCCGGGTGGGTGTAGTCATCGGCGGAGGTCTGCTGGGTCTGGAAGCAGCGAAGGCTCTACACGATCTGGGCCTGACCGCCCATGTCGTGGAATTTGCACCGCAACTGATGGCAGTCCAACTCGATGCCGAAGGTGGGGCGCTGTTGCGGGAAAAGATCGAGGCATTGGACGTGGGCGTGCACACCGGCAAAAACACCCTCGAAATCATCGCCGGCACACAGCAACGGTATCGCATGAATTTTGCCGACGACACCTACCTGGAAACCGACATGATCGTATTCTCCGCCGGCATCCGGCCGCAGGACGATCTCGCCCGCCAGGCGGGCCTGACAATTGGCGAGCGCGGAGGCATTGTCATCAACGAGTTCTGTCAGACGTCTGATCCGGATATCTATGCCATTGGCGAATGTGCCTTGCGCAACGGTCGCATTTTTGGCCTGGTCGCTCCCGGCTATGAAATGGCCAGAGTGGCCGTCGCCCATCTCAACGGCCGGACGGATTCATGTTTCAACGGTGCCGACATGAGTACCCGATTGAAGCTGCTCGGAGTGGACGTGGCTGCAATTGGCGATGCCCACGGCCGCACCCCGGACTGCTGCTGTCTGAGCTGGCTGGATCAGGAAAACCAGAACTATCAAAAAGTGGTATTGAGTCCTGATCGAAAACGGCTGCTCGGTGCGGTGCTGGTGGGTGACACCAAAGATTATGACCAGTGGCTGCCGCTGATGATGAACCAGATGGAGCTGTCCGATCCACCGGAGTACATGATTTTGCCCGAAGCCTTCCGCCAGTCCTCCGCCTTTGACATCAACAGCCTGAGCGATGATACCTGGGTCTGCCGCTGTAATCGGGTCAACAAAGGCGATATTCGCGATGCGATCCAAAACGGTTGTACAGACCTTGGCAGTATTACCCATGCAACCGGCGCAGCCTCAACCTGCGGTTCCTGTGCCAGCCTGGTCCGGCAGATCCTGCAAAGTGAAACCGTAGCAATGGAAGCATCTCTGATACAAACCGACTGACAAGACCATTTGCACCGTGCAGGATCTGCTCTAATACTTTTTATCTGTCACAACAGTTATTAGAATCATTTCTCAGACTCTGGTTGAGAAATTTATGTTCCTGCTTCGTATCCTGGCGATTATCTCGTTTTTCGTTTATCTGGTATCGCCGGCATTGCTGCCGGAAACGGCTGATCCCTGGTATAACCCGTTTATCATCTGGTTTGGATTAATCTGCATTACCTTCTTCCTGTTTTTGCCAGAGGAAAACTCCCAATGACTTTTAGCCTGAGTCTGCTGTTTGCCATCGGCTTTGGTTATCTGCTCCTACTGTTTCTACTGGCTCATGTGGTTGAAAAAGAATGGATCGCCCGTGAATGGGCCCGACATCCGCTGGTTTATGTGCTATCGATCGGGGTGTACTGTTCAGCCTGGGCATATTTCGGAACCACCGGGCTGGCCTACGAATATGGTTACGGCTACCTGACCTATTACATGGGACTGTCAGCAGCCTTCCTGCTCTATCCTTTCCTGCTTAAACCGTTCTTGAAAATCACCAAGAACCATTCGCTTGGCTCTCTGGCCGATGTATTCGCCTTTCGTTATCACAGCCGCTGGGCCGGCACGGCCACCACAATTTGTATGCTGCTGGCCATTCTGCCGTTACTGGCCTTGCAGATTCAGGCGATTACCGATGCCACGGTCATCCTCGCACCTGACACCAATGCCACACCGGTCGGTCTGGCTTTCTGTGCCATGATGATTGCCTTCACTACATTATATGGTGCTCGCCAGATCCATCCCCGTGAGCGCCACCGTTCACTGATTTTTGCCATCGCCTTTGAATCGTTTTTCAAACTGCTGATGTTTGTCGGCCTCGGCATCGTCGCAGTGTTTTATGTGTTTGAGACACCGGAAAAACTACAGCAATGGCTCAACGGTCCCGGATTCATCCTGCGTAACCGGCTCAACACCATGCCTATCCAGACCTGGATGTTGATGTCGTTGCTGTTTATCTTCGCGCCACTCACCATGCCTCATCTGTTTCAGGCATTGTTACGGGAAAACCGCAATCCGACTCATCTTCGCTATGCCACCTGGGCGGTGCCCATTTACCTGTTTCTGATGGCGTTACCGGTGTTACCGATCATGTGGGCCGGCATGTATCTGGGCCAGCCGACGAATCCGGAGTTTTATTCCCTGGCACTGGGTCTGGGACTGCAATCACCGGTTATCACCATCCTGGCCTACCTCGGCGGTGTTTCTGCCGCCTCGGGCCTGCTCATCGTTGCCACTCTGGCAATGGCCTCGATGACCCTGAATCATGTCATCCTGCCCATTCACACCCCCAAAGGTGATGAGGATATCTATCACTGGCTGCTGTGGACCCGGCGGGGGCTGATTGTCACCATTATCCTGGCGGCTTATCTGGTCTACATGCTGTTGGGCCAAATCCATAATCTCAGCTCCCTGGGCATTGCCAGCTTTGTCGGAGTGTTGCAATTTGTACCGGGCATCATTGGCACGGTGTTCTGGAGCCGGGCCAACCGCAAGGGCTTCCTCACCGGTCTGGTCGCCGGCATGCTGATCTGGTTTATCAGTATTTTTTATCCACTGCTGGTGGATTCGTTTTCACTCACTTATCGGTTACCCCTGCGTTTTGCCCTGAGCGAATCTGCCTGGGCCTACGCCACGTCCATTTCCATCAGCGTCAATCTGGTGTTATTTCTGGTGGTTTCATGGTTTACCGAAACGTCTGAAGAAGAAAAAAAAGCCGCCCGCGCCTGCTCTCAGGATGCCCTGGCTGACACCAAACGCAGACAGCTGGTGGCCCGCAGTTCTGATCAGATTACCGAAGCGCTTTCCACCGCACTGGGAAAGGTCAGTGCTGAGCGCGAGGTTAACCGGGTTCTCAAAGAGCTGAATCTGCCGGTCGGTGAATATCGACCGTTTGCCCTTCGCCGCATGCGCGACCGCATTGAGACCAACCTGTCGGGTCTGATGGGACCATCGGTGGCACAGACCATCGTCCAACGCTACCTGCCCTATGCCAGTGATGATGAATTCGGCAAAGAAGACATCAACCTGATCGAAAGTCAGCTGGAAGGCTATCACACCCAACTGACTGGCCTGGCGGCAGAACTGGACAATCTGCGCCGTTATCATCGCCAGACTCTTGAAAACCTGCCGGTCGGGGTGTGTTCCATCGGCAGCGATACAGAAGTGCTGATGTGGAACCCGATCATGACCGAGATCACCGGGATTGAGGCCAAGGATATTGTCGGCTCCCACCTCAACTCCCTGCCCCTGCAATGGCAGACACTGCTCAGCCGGTTCATGCAGGGACTCAGCACCCATGCCTATAAAAAGGAACTGGTCATCGGCTCACGCAAACGCTGGTATAACCTGCATAAGGCATCGTTGCCCCAGGGCGAAAAAACCCTGTCTGAAGGTACCGTGATCCTGGTCGAGGACCAGACCGAAATTCAGATGCTTGAAGATGAACTGGTTCATACCGAACGTCTGGCCTCCATCGGCAGCCTGGCCGCAGGGGTTGCCCACGAAATCGGCAACCCGGTGACCGGCATCGACTGCCTGGCCCAGGACCTGCTCTATGAGAGTGACTCTCCCATGGTAAAAGAGGCTGCTGAACAGATCCGCGAGCAGACCCGACGTGTCACTCAGATCGTCCAGAGCCTGGTCAACTACGCCCATGCCGGGTCGACCACCGGAAAAAGCGAGCACATCGCCCACCCCCTTCACATGATCGTACACGAGGCAATCAAACTGCTCGAACTGTCGAAAAAAAGCCGGGACGTGGAATTTATCAACAATGTGCCACAGCAAGTGGAAGTCATCTGCGACCCTCACCGTCTGTCACAGGTATTCATCAATCTTCTCAACAACGCCCGTGATGCCAGTGAGCCCGGTTCTTACGTCGCGGTGAATCTGCATGAGCCTGAAAACAACCATTTTGTCACCGTTGAAGTACTGGATCGCGGCAGCGGTATTAATCCTGAACACCTCGATCACATCTTCGAACCTTTTTTTACCACCAAGGATGTTGGCAAGGGCACAGGCCTGGGTTTATGGATTGCCTACAGCATTGTTGAAGAACATTATGGCCAGATTCAAGTCGAAAGCCCTGCGTTTAAAGTGGAAGGGATTGGTACAAGCGTTATAATCACCCTCCCAAAAGCCAACAGGCCTTCTAATCCAGAGGAGCAATTATGAGTCATATACTGGTAGTCGAAGATGAAATCATCATCCGCGGAGCACTGAGAAGACTGTTGGAGCGCCATGACTACCGGGTTACAGAAGCAGGATCGGTACACGAAGCGACTCAATATCCACTGAACTCGTTCGATCTGATCATCAGTGATCTCCGGCTGCCAGAAGCACACGGGACTGACCTGATTGACATGGCACCAGATGTACCGGTGCTGATCATGACCAGTTATGCCAGTATGAAATCCGCCGTGGATGCCATGAAAATGGGAGCGGTCGATTACATCGCCAAACCCTTCGACCATGATGAAATGATTCGTACTGTTGAACGGATCGTAAAAAAAGATCACCGCGATACCGCTCAGGTCAAGGAATCCTCAAACGACAGTAACAGCTCCAAAATAACCGGCCTGGGCGAAATGGTCGGCTCCTGCCCGGCGATGAAAAAACTGTATACCCGTATTCTCAAAGTCGCCCCTGCCGACATAACGGTTCTGATACACGGGGAATCGGGAACCGGTAAAGAGCTGGCCGCCAAAGCCATTCACACCAACAGTACCCGTGCCGATGCACCTTTAGTCAGCGTTAACTGCGCCGCCATTCCCGAGAGTCTGATCGAATCCGAACTGTTTGGTCACGAAAAAGGAGCATTTACCGGTGCCAGCGCAGCCCGTCAGGGACTCGTGGAAGCCGCCGAAGATGGCACCCTGTTTCTGGATGAAATTGGTGAGCTGCCCATGGAAGCCCAGGCCAGATTGCTGCGGGTGCTGCAGGAAAACGAAGTTCGGCGGGTGGGATCGGTCCATGCTAAAAAAGTGAATGTCCGGCTGGTGGCGGCAACACACCGTAATCTGCGGCAACTGGTGAAAGAAGGGCGTTTCCGTGAAGATTTGTACTACCGGTTACAGGTGATTGAAATCACCCTGCCACCGTTGCGGGAACGGGGCAAGGATATTCTGGAAATCGGCAGAAGCCTGCTGATCAAACACAAAGAGCGGTTGAAACTGAACCAGGACATTCATTTTTCCAAAAAAGCCGAAGAAGCCATGGCAATGTATTCGTGGCCAGGCAATGTTCGGGAACTGGAAAACGCAGTACAGCGGGCGCTGATTCTGGCAGAGACCAATGAAATCAATGTCGAACTATTGGGTATAGATGAAGACGATTTCCATATTCCGGAAACCCTTGTAAATGTCTCGGCCCGAGTACCATCAACCCCGGTTATGGAAAGCCAGCCAGAGGAATCCCCAGACAGCGGCTTTGAAGACTTATCGCTGGAAGACTATTTTCAGCACTTTGTCATTGAGCATCAGGAATCCATGAGCGAAACGGAGCTGGCCCAAAAATTGGGAATCAGCCGCAAATGTTTGTGGGAACGACGCCAACGCCTGGGTATCCCACGTCCCAAGAAAGGCACAGCCAGTCTGCCGGCTCAACAACAGGCGGGAAACGGCTGATTCTTAAAAACCGTCAACAGCCTGAATACCTCATCATCGGTCTGATACTCTGTTTGAATTGAACTGTTTTTGTTGCCGGGCAGAGTTACCTGAGCTCCTTTATTCCCCCTTCTATGGCCTCTCCTGATACCGGTTGGTGCTTTCACTGACCTGTATCAACTATTCAGAACTGCATCAAAATTAATCAGCGCTGAACATTCAGTCAATATTTTCGAGATTTGTTACCTGTATCCCCGAATTTGTTACCCTTTTACCCGTCTTTACGTAACACATTAGAATTTATGCCAGATTAAAAACTCAATATTTTTGTAACTTATTGATTTATAAAGTTTTTTTGTTTTTGGCACGGCTACTGCTATTGTCTTGGCGCAACAATGATAAACAAAGCCGGAAAACAAAAATAAAATCGGCCAGGAATAAAACATAGGCGCCCGTCACAAAAACAAGAATAAGGGCGCGCGTTTTTATTAAGATCCCCTCCTCTGATTATTTTCTCCACATTCTCAAATCACTACATTCTGTCTTCATACAAAATTTTATTTTTATTCTCTTTGGTACCAATTATTTCCCCTGCCCTATATCTAACTGCAAATGTCCTGCAGAAAAATCTGCAACTCATAAACAGCAGCAAATAAAAGCTATTCGACCCCCTAAAATGAACTGTTACGCAGTCAGGGAAAAACAGTAACAGGGATGGCACACAAGGTAACGAATCATCCTGACAGTCTCTGTACAAAAAATGTTCAAACATCCATAACTATATGTTTTAAAAGGATTTTTATTTTCTGGCACACCTTCTGCTCTCTATAAGACATACAGGAAACGTTCTCTATCCAAAAACAAAAAGAACAGCAGAACAAGTACTGGGGAGCTTCGCCTAAAAATAAAAATAAGAAGCTATGGACGCTGCTTAACAACAAGAATAATAAGCAGATGGGTCGCACTAGATACTGCTAAAAAGCCGACGAAAGTCGGCTTTGTCGTATTTGCATGACTGTATTTGAATAAACGCATTCCAAAAGTTCAATCTACTACGTTACACTTCTGCATGGATTAAGCTACGGAATTCACATTCTTGATTGACAGACTACTGAAAATATTTACCCGACCTGAGCCAAAGCTAGCGCTTGTCAGCGTACCCAGGGACCAACACACGATCTCCAGAAAAGATATCAGTCCAAATGCCCTTAAGGTTCTGTATCGGCTGAAAAACTCCGGCCATCAGGCTTATCTGGTGGGAGGCTGTGTCCGGGATCTGATGCTCGACAAAAAACCCAAGGACTTTGATGTCGCCACCGACGCCACGCCTGAAGAGGTTAAAATCCTGTTTAAAAACTCACGGGTGATCGGCAGGCGCTTCAAAATCGTCCATGTATCATTTGGCCGGGAAATTATTGAGGTAACCACCTTCCGGGCAGGCCACGATAGCGCAGAAAACCAGGAAGAACTTCATCCCAAACATGCAGTAGCCGCCAAGAGCGAACATGGCATGCTGGTACGTGACAATGTCTACGGCACCATGGAAGAAGACGCCCTGCGTCGGGATTTCACCGTTAATGCCTTTTATTACAGTGTCGAGGATTTTTCCCTCAAAGTGTTTAATCAGGGCATCACGGACATTCAATCCAAAACCTTGAGAATCATCGGCAACCCTGAAACCCGTTATCGCGAAGACCCCGTCAGAATGTTACGGGCGGCCCGGTTTGCTGCAAAACTGGAGTTTGAACTTGAACCTCAGACTGCCAGTAAAATCCCTGCTTTATCAGAGCTGCTACATAATGTGGCACCGGCACGGCTGTTTGATGAAACCCTGAAACTGTTCGTATCCGGCCATGCACTGGCTTCATTCCGAAAACTTGGGGAGCTTGGGCTGCTCAAAGCTCTGCTACCGGCAACAGAACTAAGTTTGCAACAGGATGAATCCGGTTTTTATACGCGCTTCATCGAGCATGCTCTGCTCAATACCGACCGACGGGTACTGCAGAGTAAACCCGTCACACCGGCCTTTTTATATGCCGCACTATTGTGGCCAGCCGTGAATGAGCAGTATCAACAACTCAAAAACACTGGCACACCTCCTTCGGTGGCTCTGCACAAAGCCAGCCAGCACGTCATCGGAGAACAAAACAAAACCACCGCCATTCCCAAGCGATTCTCGATTCCCATGCGTGAAATCTGGGAATTACAGTTACGGCTCCCCCGGAAACAGAGAGCCAGAGCACTGGCAGTGCTCGAACACCCCAGGTTTCGGGCGGCATACGATTTTCTGTTATTAAGAGAAGAAGCGGGAGAAACCACCGACGGTCTTGGTCAATGGTGGACAGAGTTTCAGCAATCCGACCCTGCAGCACAGGACATCATCAGCCAGAAACAGGTACCCATCAGAAAAGAACCCGGTAACAGCCGGCCACCCCGTCACCGCCGCAAGAGACCATCTTTCTGAATCCTGCCATGATGACCACCTGTTACATTGCATTGGGCAGCAACCTGGATGATCCAGCTGCCCAGATTGAAACTGCCTTTCAGGAACTGGACGCTACCGGGCACACTCGGCTGGAGGCTCGTTCCTCGCTATGGTCATCCAAACCACTCGGGCCCCAGGACCAACCGGATTACGTCAATGCCGTTTGTCAGATCAGTACCAGCCTTATGCCCGCACCCTTATTGGACTGGTTGCAAAGCATCGAGCGAACCCATCATCGCATCAAAACCCGACACTGGGGTGAGCGGACTCTGGATCTGGATATTCTTATTTATGGTGACCAGCAGATTCAGACAGAACGATTGACGATTCCTCATCCACAAATGACGTTGCGTAATTTTGTACTGTTACCGCTGGCAGAGATTGCTCCACAACTGATCATTGCCGGCGAGCCCGTCAGCAACCGAGCTGATTCGATCGATCAGGCGGGTATTTTCCGAATTAAATGATCCCCGACAGCTGCGCGCGCATTGACATCAGCGGGCGAGCTGACAACATAGGCGCTTTTTTAAAACCCGGGCAATTCCATGAAGAAACAGACGCTCACATCCCTCAACAAACTTGTGGCGGAAGGCGGTAAATTCACCTGTTTGACGTCTTATGACGCCACCATGGCCAGCCTGATCAACGCCGCCGGCGTGGAAAGTATTCTGGTTGGAGATTCTCTGGGCATGGTCATTCAGGGACACCAATCTACGCTGCCGGTCACCGTAGACGATATCATCTACCACACTCAGGCTGTTGCTCGTGCCAATTCAACGGCTTTCATTCTGAGCGACCTGCCGTTCATGTCTTATCAGAACACTGAGACTGCCTTGATCAATAGTGGCAAAGTGATGCAGGCCGGTGCTGAAATGATCAAACTGGAAGGTGGTGAATGGCTGACAGAAACGGTCTTCAGACTGGCTCAGAATGGCGTACCTACCTGCATACATATGGGCCTGACACCACAATCCGTCAATAAATTCGGTGGTTACCGGGTCCAGGGCCGGGGCGAAGATGCCAGCACCAGAATGCTTAATGATGCCAAAGCCATTGAAGAGGCGGGTGCGGATTTCCTGTTATTGGAATGCGTCCCCAGACCGCTGGCTCAGGCGATCACCGCACAGGCAGGCATTCCCGTCATCGGCATTGGTGCCGGACCGGATACTGATGCACAGGTACTGGTCAGCGCCGATATGTTGGGCATGAACCTTGGTCACAAAGCCAGATTTGTGAAAGATTACGTAGCTCTGACCGGCCACTTCGTGCCTGCCATCGAGTTATTCGTAAAAGAAGTCAAAGAAGGCCTTTATCCCGCTCCTGAACATTGGTTTGAATCATGAAAACAGTTGCCTCCATTACCGAACTGAGAGCACTCATTCGGGAATTTAAACGAGCCCACAAAACCATTGCGTTTGTCCCCACCATGGGAAACCTGCATTCCGGCCATATGCGGCTGGTCAAAACGGCAAGAGAAAAAGCCGATATCGTGGTCAGCTCGATCTTCGTCAACCCAACCCAGTTCGGTGAAAACGAAGACCTTGATGCCTACCCACGCACGCTCGAAGAAGACAAAAAGAAACTGATTGCTGAAGGCTGCGACCTGCTGTTTACCCCGAACAGCAAAGAAATGTATCCCTCCCCGGATCTCGTCCGGGTTATCACCAATCACATTTCCACCCTTCATTGCGGTGCTTCACGACCCATTCACTTTAATGGAGTCACCACCGTCGTTGCCAAATTCTTCAATCTGGTACAGCCCGACTATGCTGTCTTCGGACTGAAAGATTTTCAGCAGTTCACAATCATCAAAATGATGGTGGAAGAGCTGATGATGCCCATAGAAATGGTAGGGGTGGATACCGGACGTGCCGATGATGGACTGGCTCACAGCTCCCGTAACAATTATCTGACTGCTGATGAGCGCGAAGTTGCCCCGACGCTCTACCAAGTACTGCAGGATACCCGAAAAGCCATTTTAACCGGCGAACTGGATTGGTCGACCCTGATCAAACAGGCCAAGGTGCGACTGTCTGCGGCAGGCATGACACCAGACTATTTCAGCATCTGCCGGCAACATGACCTTGAACCGGCAAATACCGATGACCCTGATCTGGTGATTCTGGCCGCAGCTTATCTTGGCAAAGCCCGGTTGATCGACAACATTCACTTCAGCCAAAACAACATGCAGATAGCAGAAGAATAGATACAAATCTGTGACGGAAAGATCAATTGGCTTTGAAATGCAAATTGGTTCATACTCCGCCGCGCGTGATTTTGACAACCGCATGACCGGGCAGTGACAGTTCAATGATACTGACCGGTTGTGGGTTCATAAATTGCTGAGGGCGATAACGAAGGACCCGGGCAAACCATCACGGAGAACATGCGACAACGCCCCTGCTGTAACCTGACAAATTCTACCGATGGATGGGATCTGTATTCTGATCACCATTCTCAAGCCATAAAACCATAGTGTATTAGGGTTTATAACGATGTTACATTGTATGTTGAAAGCCAAATTACATCAGGCAAGAGTCACCCATTCCATGACAGATCAGGAAGGTGCTTGCGCGATTGATGGCAATCTGCTGGACATGGCCGGACTCAGGGAATATGAACAGGTACATATTTATAACCTGGAAAGTGGAAAGCGCTTTATCACCTATGTCGTTCGTGGTGAAGAAGGCAGTAATATTATTTCAGTCAACAGTGCCGATGCTCACAAAACCCGCGTGGGTGACCGCATTGTCATTTGTGCCTACGGCTACCTGAAAGATAAAGATCTGGATGGTTTCAAACCCAGAATGCTGTACCTGAACACCGACAATACCGTAAGCCACACCAGTAATTCCATTCCTGTTAAATCCTCCTGATCCGATACATCCGGGCATGATCTGAATCAGCGATGGGCGCAGTCATAACTCTTCAGACTGGTTCCCACCGCTGTTTTGTAATTTAATGACATCAGTTCACTTAGCAATCCAAGGAAAACAAGATGGCGTTAAATCAATCTCCGGCGTGGGATAACCTCGTCGCCCATCAAAAAACGGTCGCCCCCGTGCATCTCAAAGAGCTGTTCCAACAGGATGCAGAGCGCGGCAAACGATTCTCTCTGGAAGCTGCTGGAATCTTTCTGGATTATTCAAAGAACCGCATCACCTCTGAGACCATGGAACTGTTGCTGCAACTGGCACAACAGCAGGGAGTTCCACAACGGATCGAACAGATGTTCTCAGGAGCCTACATTAATGGTTCCGAGCATCGTCCGGTATTACACGTCGCTTTACGTAATCGCTCCAATCGTGCAATTACCGTTGATGGCAGCAATGTCATGGACGAGGTCAATGCCACACTGACGAAAATGCAGAAATTTATTCAAGCCGTCGACAGTGGCGAATTTGCTGGATACACCGGCAAGAAATTACGCACCATCGTCAACATCGGCATTGGCGGCTCTTTTCTCG
Source organism: Gynuella sunshinyii YC6258 (assembly GCF_000940805.1). GTDB lineage: Bacteria > Pseudomonadota > Gammaproteobacteria > Pseudomonadales > Natronospirillaceae > Gynuella > Gynuella sunshinyii. The sequence continues at coordinate 5,636,130 of NZ_CP007142.1, forward strand.
GCCCCAAAGTTGTGTCAGACGCTCTGAAACCCTACTGGCAGGAAGGTTACGACCTCAAATACATCGCCAATATCGATGGCACCGATGTCGCAGAAACGGTGAAAGGTCTCGACCCTGAAACCACTCTGTTCGTAGTCTGCTCCAAATCCTTCGGCACCATTGAAACCCTTAAAAATGCCCAGGCCTGTCGACAGTGGTTCTATGATTGCGGCGGCAAACCGGAACACGTCAAGCATCACTTTATTGCGGTTTCGACCAACATTCCGGCGGCCACAGAATTCGGCATTGACGAAGCAAACATGTTCCCGATGTGGGACTGGGTCGGCGGACGCTACTCACTCTGGTCAGCCATCGGTCTGCCACAGGCCATAGTCCTCGGTTTTAATAACTTCGAAAAACTATTGTCCGGTGCTCATGCCATGGACGAACATTTCCGCACCGCGCCACTGGCCGAAAACCTGCCAGTCATTCTGGGTATGCTGGGTGTCTGGTATCACAACTTTTTTGGCGCGGAATCCCATGCAGTGCTGGCTTATGACGAATACCTCAAAGACCTGCCCAACCATCTGCAACAGGTGGACATGGAGTCAAACGGCAAATCCGTGACCGTTGATGGCACGGCTGTCAGCTGGCAGACCGGTCCGGTGATCTGGGGTGGCACCGGCACCAATGGTCAGCACGCTTATCATCAGCTGCTGCATCAAGGCACCCGTTTGATCCCGGCAGATTTCATCATGCCATTGAAAACCCACAATCCGGTAGCCGACCACCATGCCCAGTTGTTTGCCAATTACCTTGGTCAGCAACAAGCCATGCTGGAAGGCAAAACCTACGATGAGGTGCTCGCCGAACTCAAAGCCAAAGGTATTGATGATGCACGGGCCAAAGAAATTGCCCCGCATAAAATCATTCCTGGCAACAGACCCTGCAACAGTATTCTGCTTGAGAAGGCCACTCCCGAAACCGTAGGGGCCCTGATTGCCATGTACGAACACAAAGTCTGTGTTCAGGGTGCAGTCTGGGAAGTCAACTCCTTCGACCAATGGGGCGTGGAACTCGGCAAAGTACTCGGCAACGGAGTCTACTCGGCGCTGGAATCCGGCAACCTGGAAAACTACGACAGCTCCATTGCCCAATTGATTGAAAAATTCCGTTCAGCGCAGTAACACCCGTTACTGTCATCAACCCGCTAGAGAGTGCCTTTAGCGGGTTAACCCGCAAACCATTTCCTCAAACAAAACAATCCTTTATATTCCTCTGCTCTATGTAGTTGCCAGGATTACCGTCAGGACGATAAATGGACATTTCTTTGCAAGTCATTCAGAACCTCGCTCCCGATCAGGCCTCGTTAAATGCCGCCAAAAAACTGATCAAACCCGGAAAATGGCCTATGCGCGGAAAGTCTGCCGCAGTCCACAGCATTTGGGGACAGTGCCAGGGTTCAGGTGCCAATCCGTATTACACCATGGCCGATGTGGTCGATCATGGTTACAAGTGCACCTGCCCATCACGCAAGTTTCCCTGCAAACATGTTCTCGCTCTGCTCTGGCAGTTCGCCGAAGAAGCAGAGAAATTTACGGACGGCGAGCCGCCGGAATGGGTACAGGAGTGGCTCGGGCGTCGCCGTAAATCCGGTGCGGCCGCAACCGCCACTGACGACAAACCCACAGTCAGCAAAAATATTCATGCGGCCGATACTCCCGAGACCACTCTTTCAGCCGCCGAACAGGCCAAAAAAGAGGCCGATAAAATCCGCCGGGCTGAGCAGAACCGAACCAAAACCAACACTCTGATCACGGCCGGACTCGAAGAGTTTCAGCAATGGATAGACGATCAGCTCAGAACCGGCATAGCGGGCTTCCTGAAAGAAGCTTCGGCACGCTGTCGGAGAATTGCCGCACGACTGGTGGACGCCAAAGCCGCCGCACTGGCATCACGAGTCGATGAACTACCGGCAAAGCTTCGCCAACTTGAGAATGAACATCGCCCGGCAGCCGTCTTCAAAGAATTGGGACAATTGATTCTGTTATCTGAAGCCTGGCTGGCCGATCCCGAAGACGCCGATGCCCGCCGGGCAGTGGCCACGACCGAAACCCGGGAACAAGTGCTCGCACACAGTCAGACTCTGCGCCGACAGGGCCTGTGGGAAAACGTTGGTGAAAAAGTTGAAACCCGCCGCGACGGCCTGATCAGCCACAGCACCTGGCTGGTCAACATGGCAACGGATACTCCGGAATTCGCGCTACTTCAGGATTACTATCCAGCCTCTGCCGGCAAACGCGAAGTCGGTCTCGGCAACGGCATGCAACTAAAAGGAGAGCTGGCGTACTATCCCAGCCGTTTGCCACTTCGGGCTTTCGCGGTTGAATACCAGATTCAAACCCGGGTGGATGATCAGCCCTGGCCGGTTTCCAATACCGATGTGTGGACTCACTATCAGCGCAGTCTGATCCAGCTGCCGTGGCAGGAACAATGTCCGTATCTGCTGGGTAAAGGTCGTGTTCTCGCCGATGCCGAAGGTCGTTACTGGTGGTGCAGTCTGACCGACGACAACCGCCTGCCACTGCTCAATCATTCGCTGCCGTCATTGCTACCAGGTGCCCTGTTGCAGGCCGCTTTCATCACCTGGAACGGCCGCCACGCTGAGTTGTTCAATGTACACAGCGAACAATGGGGACGATTATCATGCTGACCGAAACGCAACTGCGCGAAGAACAGCTGCGCATCGAGCAATTACAGCAACGCTGGATGGTAGGCAGTAACAGCCCGGTGAGTCTGGAAGATCTGCCCTCCGACTGGCAGCCGCTGTGCCAAGGCATGGCCGCTGAACGCCTGTCCATCATCGCTCTGGCACTGGCCAGCCAACACCAGGAAATACTCTATCAAGATCACCACAGCACGCCGTTGCGATCACGTTCACCACTGCCGGTATTGTCATTACCGGTACTGCCGGAACGCCTGCGCCCCTGGTTCAGGCAGGCCCTGGAAAGCATTCATAAACGTACCCAGATTGGTCACAGTGCGCTGATGCACCTGTTGAGTCAGCGAGGTTATGTTGCCCATCCGGCCGACTGGTTATTGTCTGAAAGTGATGGCGATCTGCCCGACGTCTATCTGCCCTGGCAGCAATGGGTCAGTCAGACCGACGCAGCAATAGCAGAACCAAACACCCTGACCATCGAAAACTGGGATGATTGGTTTCCGGCTCCACGTCTACAGCAACTGAAACAGCTGCGCCGAACAGATCCGGATGCCGCCCGGACATTACTGGAAAGCTGCATCAATCGGGAACCGGCGGACAAACGGCTCAAGCTCACCGAGGTACTGGCCATCCGCCTGACAGCTGCCGACAGCACATTCCTGCAGTCTCTGCTCCAGGATCGCTCCGGAAAAGTTTCGGCACTGGCTACCCAGTTACTGGTCAGACTCGGACATTATCCGGCAGATGACCAGAACCGAAGTCAGCTCACCGAAGAGCTGGCCTCTACTCTGGAGCTGAAAAAAGCCGGCCTGATCCGGAAACGCCTGCATCTGTCCAGCAAACCGCTGAACAATAAGACCCGCCAGGCTATTCGCACTCAACAGCTTGAAACCGTGATTCTGGTGGAACTGGCCGCAACCCTCGATATCAGCATCACGCAACTGCTCGACAGCTGGCAGTTTTCCCAGCATCGCTCCAGCGACAACCAGGCATTTGTCACCAACGCCGTCAATACCCTGGCCGATGACCTGCTGCCGCCACTGCTGGACAATCTCATGAGTTACCTCGCGGGTGAACCGGAGGAATTGTGGTTATTAAGGTTATTGGTTCCACGACTGTCAGCACCGCAGCGTCATGACATTCTTCAGACCTTGATCAAACAAAAAGGCACCGGACTGGAGTTTCACAGCTGTCTGGCATTTCTGTCGGAACCACTGACCACCCTGAACTGGCAAACATTAACCAGCACCAATGCCTGGAAAACCTTACAGGAAAGCATCAAAACCCAATTGACCGACAGCCGTTACCTTGATGATCCGCTGATCGACCGCGAACTGGTCGCCCTGGGACTCATGTTACCAGCTGAGCTGGCTGCACAGGTTCTCCAGCATCTCTGGCAGACCGGCGTGCAGCAGGCGGATCCCGTCACCGACCTATTAAAATTAAATGCAGAATTAAGGACATCATTATGAGCAATGTACTTCGCCAGGCCGTTGAGCTGACTTACCAGGCAGAACTGGATGCACTGAAAGCCGAGGATCACGGCCACAAACCGGCCAACTGGAGCCTGTCTCCACGTGCGGTGGTGACGTATCTCATGGGAGGTAAAACCGCCGATGGAACCGACATCAGCGCCAAATATATCGGCCATCGCCGGCTGATCGAAACAGCGGTTGCCACCCTCGCCACCGACCGGGCATTGTTACTGCTCGGCGTACCCGGCACTGCAAAGTCGTGGGTTTCCGAGCATCTGGCCGCCGCCATTTGCGGCGACAGCACCCGCGTCATCCAATGTACTGCCGGTACCGATGAAAACCAGATCCGCTATGGCTGGAACTATGCCCAGCTGCTGGCGCACGGTCCAAGCCGCGAGGCACTGGTACCAACACCGCTGTTCCGTGCCATGGAGTCCGGCACATTATGCCGGCTGGAAGAACTGACCCGTATGGGATCAGATGTTCAGGACACCCTGATCACCGTATTGTCTGAAAAAATGCTGCCGATTCCCGAACTGAACGATGTCGTCTATGCCCAGCGCGGTTTCAACATTATTGCCACGGCCAACAATCGTGACAAAGGCGTGAATGAACTGTCATCAGCACTGAAACGCCGCTTCAACGTCGTGGTGCTGCCATTGCCGGACGACTTCAACGAGGAAGTGGAAATCATTGCCCGCCGGGTCGCTGAAATGGGCTCCAGTCTGGAGCTGCCGGTGCCAGCCAACGCCCGCGACGAAATCGAAAAAGTGGTGACGATCTTTCGTGAATTGCGCGGCGGCGAAACCCTGGATGGCAAAGTGGCGCTGAAAACCCCTACCGGCAATCTCTCCACGGCGGAAGCCATTGCCGTCATGGTGGGCGGGCTCAGTCAGGCCAGCTGGTTCGGCGATGGCCGTTTCAGCGCTTTGGATATCAGCAGCAATCTGATCGGCGCGATTGTGAAAGACCCGGTGCAGGACAAAGCCGTGTTAGAGGAGTACCTGGAGACGGTGCTGAAAAAGAGACGCGAATTTGCCGATTACTATCACACCATCAATGACGTGTTATAAGGACTCCGCACGTGTCCAAGTCTGACATTCACTATCTTGGCATCCGTCATCACGGGCCGGGTTCTGCCAAACGGTTGGTCGCCGCGCTGGACACCCTGCGCCCGACCCAGCTGTTGATCGAAGGTCCGGCGGACTGCTCGGAACTGATGAGCATGCTGGCAGATTCCGGCATGCAACCACCGGTAGCGCTGCTGGCCTATGCGGCCGACAATCCCGAGCACAGTATTTATTATCCGTTCGCAGAATTTTCACCGGAGTACCAGGCCAGCTGTTGGGCCATGCGGCATCAGGCGGAGTTGCACCTCATCGATATTCCGGTTGGTATTCAACTGGCCGGTAACAAATCTGATGAAACAGAGGATGGCGATGAAAGCAGCGAAACCGATGAATCGGATGAATCGGCCAGCCCCTCAAATGACGATCACCCGCAACTGTTTGAAGACCCCATTGCGGTTCTGGCCCGACTATCAGGCTATCAGGACAGTGAAGCCTGGTGGAATGATCTGATCGAACAGAACCACGATGACGACCTGGCCATTTTCGATACCGTCGCACAGGCCATGGCAGCACTACGGGAAAGCATCACGGAGGAACATCCCTCACATTCCAGAGACCTGGTTCGTGAGGCCTATATGCGTCGTGAAATCAGCCGTTTGAGCACAACCACCGAAGGTCCGACGGTGGTTGTTTGTGGTGCCTGGCATGTACCGGCCTTGCAGGCCCAGCACAGCAGTAAAGATGATCGCGCCCTGATTGCCACTCTGGCCAGGAAACTGCCGGCCAGCAAACTGAAAAGCACCTGGATACCCTGGACATCTCCACGCCTGGCACAGCGCTCAGGTTACGGCGCCGGCGTCGCCTCCCCCATGTGGTACCAACATTTATGGGACCAGCGCGAGAACAGTCAGGCTCTCGAATACTGGCTGACCCATGTGACCCAGGCTCTACGCAACAGCGGCCAGGTCATTTCCAGTGCTTCGGTCATCGAAGCTGTCCGCCTGAGCCACAGCCTGGCAACGGTACGCAATCGTCCGTCACCGGGGTTCGAGGAGATACGGGAAGCCGTGATCGCCTGTCTGTGTTTCGGCGAATCATTGATCTGGAATCAGCTCGAAACGCAGTTGCTGCTTGGGCACGCAGTCGGCAGTATTCCCGAACATGCGCCACTGGCTCCGCTCCTGGAAGATCTGCAAAAACAGCAAAAACGACACAAATTAAAGGCCGAAGCACTGGATCGGGAACTGTCATTGGATCTGCGCTCGGAAGCCGGCCTGGGAAAATCAATCCTGTTGCACCGGTTGAATATTCTCAATGTTCCATGGGGCCGAATCACCGATGCCGGCGGCAGTCGCGGCACCTTCCGGGAACGCTGGCAGCTCAGCTGGCAACCTGAGTTTGCCATCCAACTGGTGGAGAATCTGGTGTATGGCAGCACCATAGAACAGGCCGCCGGCAATCGTCTTTCCGAAGTACTGGCGTCAGAACATAATCTGACGCAACTGGCGGAAACCACTCAACTGGCATTGGAAGCCCAGCTGAACAACGCCGCCGAAACCGGCCTGGTACAACTGGAACAGCGTGCCGCACATACCAGTGATGCCCTCGAATTACTGGAGAGTATTGCCCCGCTGGTGCAGATCCATCGTTATGGCAGCGCCCGGGAGTTATCACTCCAGCATGTCGGGGCATTGATTGACCGGCTGGCCATCCAGGCAGCTCTGGCGTTGCCCTATGCTTGTCGCAACCTGAATGATGACGAAGCCGGTCACCTCTGTCGCAGCATCACCAAAGCGCATCAGGCGCTGCAACTGGCCGAACTCGACAGCGAACTGATGGCGCAGTGGTGGCACAGCCTGCAACAAGTGATCGAGCAGCACAGTTCCAGCATGCAAGTGGCCGGCCTGTGCTGTCGACTACTCTATCAGGCCGGACATCTGGCCGCCGAGGTATTACAAACCCAACTCGGTAAAGCCCTGTCACCCGCTGTGGCAACCGCTGAAGCCGCGCGTTTTTTCGATGGTTTTTTTACCGATGCGGTACAGCGACTGTTGTACGACACTGTATTGATGACGGCCGTGGAGCAATGGTTACTACAACTACAGGAACAGGAGTTTATCGAACACCTGCCACTGTTCCGGCGCGTATTTGCGGCCCTGGATGCCAGTGAACGCAAACGCCTGCTCGACAGCATCAACCGTGACCACAGCCATGCTCAATCCACCCGTCAGATACGCACTGAGGCGCTGGCAAGCTGGCCGGAGCAATTGCAGCGATTGGGCAAACTGATTCAGAGAGACAAGACATGGCACCAGTAGATCCAACCACACAACCTTCAACCGATATCGACAAAGAACGGCGCTGGCGACTGGTACTGGGAGCTGATGACAATGATCAGAGCAGTGCATTGTCTGCCGACGACAAACGCCTGTCGAAAGCGTTGAATGCACTTTACGACCACGATGCCCACAAAGGCCGTGGCAGCCTGTCGCGTTCGGCACCGAAAGTCTCCAGCTGGCTTGGCGATATCCGGGAGTTTTTTCCAGCCTCGGTGGTGCAGGTTATCCAGCGCGATGCATTCGAACGCCTGGGCCTGAAAAACATGCTGCTGGAGCCTGAGTTCCTGGCAGCCATGGAAGCGGATGTACATCTCGTGGCAGATCTGATCAGCCTGCGAACCATCATGCCGGAGCAAACCATAGAAACCGCCCGGCAGGTGATCAAACAGGTGGTCGATGAATTAATGGCACGGCTGGAGCAAAAAACCGCCGAAGCCATTCGCGGCGCAGTCAACAAATCCAAACGCAGCTTTCGCCCCCGTTTTGCCGATATCGACTGGCCCCGGACCATTCAGGCAAACCTGCGCCATTATCAACAGAACTTCAAAACCGTGGTGCCGGAAAAGCTGATCGGTTACCAGCGTCAGAGCCGTCGTATCGTTGATCTCGACGAAGTCATTCTCTGTGTCGACCAGTCCGGTTCAATGGCTTCCTCGGTGGTTTACAGTTCTATTTTCGCCGCCGTCATGGCGTCGATTCCGGCAGTCAAAACCCGACTGATCTGCTTCGATACCGCCGTGCTGGATCTGACCGATGAACTGGCAGACCCGGTCAGCGTGTTGTTTGGCGTGCAGCTCGGCGGTGGCACGGACATCGATCAGGCCATCGGTTACTGTGAAACCAAAATCGAACGACCGGGGAAAACCCACCTGATTCTCATCAGCGACCTCTACGAAGGCGGCAATGCTGACAACCTGAAAAGCCGGATCGCCAACCTGATCCGTCAGGATGTCAATGTCATCACCCTGCTGGCACTCAATGACGATGGCCGTCCATCCTATGACGCGGAAATGGCCGCTCATTTTGCCGCACTCGGATCACCGGTCTTTGCCTGTACGCCAGATCAATTCCCTGACCTCATGGCAACCGCTCTGAAGCGTGAGGATATTCTAAGCTGGGCAGCAGATCAGGATATCAAGGCCATTCGGGCAGACAGTGCGGGTTGATCGTGTGACGGTGAGCGTTTTTGATTTCAATATGAGTGGAGAACGGCATCGGGAAGTTGCTGACGATGCCGCCGGACGAATAGCCTGCTAACCAAAAAATCAGGCTGAGACTTATCAGCCTGAGATAAAAATTATGATCCTGACAAAAATGATTTTCATGAATCCGCTTATCGTGCCCGCCACTTCTTCCAGATGGGCGTCTGAGTCACCAGAACCAACACAATGATGCTCAACAGCACAATGGATAACGGACTTTTCAGCAGCTCCTGAAAAAAACCTCCCAAATCCCCTCGTTCAGAAAGAATGGCCCGACGCCAGTTTTCATCCATCAGACGGCTGAGTATCACCCCAAGGATCACCGGACCCACCTGATAGCCATATATCTTCATGAAATAACCTAAAATACCGAATCCCAGCATCCACCAGACATCCACTATAGAAGTATTAATGGAGTAAGCACCGACAATGGACAGTAAAAAAATAAGTGGAATCAGTATGCCTTTTGGACACTCGACAATCCTGGAAAACAGCTTAATACCCGTAAGACCGAAGATCAGCACGAACACATTGGCCAGTGTCAGATTGCCGACTGTAAACCAGAACATTTCCGGTTTTTCAGTCAACAATAACGGCCCGGGATTCAGACCATGAATAAACAGTGCACCGATAAACACCGCCGTCACTGCATCGCCTGGAATGCCAAGCGTCAACATAGGAATGTAAGCACCGCCGACAGCGGCATTGTTTGCGGACTCAGGTGCGACCAATCCTTCTTTGGCCCCCTGACCAAATGGCACTTTGGGGTTCTTGGTGACACGCTTGGCATGGTCATACGCCATCAACGCGGCAATATCACCGCCGGTGCCCGGCAGCGCACCAATAATCACTCCCAATAGCGAAGACTGAGCACTCAGTGGCAGGTACTTTTTTACATCGGCCCATGAAGGCAGAATCTTAGCTAACTTCTGTTTGATAACCGGTCGATCAAGATGATGCAACTGCATCAATGCTTCCGAGACACCAAACAATCCGATCATCACTGCAATCGGGTTAATACCATTCCAAAGATCGACGACACCAAAGGTAAAACGTTCTTCAGCCGTCAGCGGGTCCAGGCCGACAGTCCCTAACAACATACCAAAAGCACCGGCAAAAATACCCTTCGCGAGACTGTTTCCGGATAATGATCCGACCAGCATAATGCCCAATATGCCGAGCATCATATAATCACGCGGCTGAAAGGTCAGTGCGAACTCACTGACAAATGGCGCTGCGATGGCCAGGACAAATATGCCAATAAAACCACCGATGACCGACATGATCGTTGATAACCCAATCGCCTGACCGGCTTCGCCCTTCTTGGCGAGCGGATAACCGTCCAGCGCGGTTGCAATGGCAGAAGGGGCTCCTGGAATATTCAGCAATATGGCAGTGCGGGCACCACCATAAACACCTCCCATATAGATGCCAACCATCAAACACAGAGCATTATTGACATCCCATGAGAAGGTAAAAGAAATCAGTATGGACACCGCCATCGTGACGGAGAGACCGGGTATGGCACCTATGTAGATACCCAGAAACGTCCCAAGCGCCGTTAATAACAATAACTGTGGAGACACCCAGGTGATGGCAAAATAATGCATCGCTTCCAGCATGTACTAACTCCCTACAGACACAAACAGTTGTTCAAACCAGGCGATAATCGCACGCTCCGGTATCCACCCCTCTGGCAGAATAACCTTAAAAACCAGCCTGAAAACAACGTAAATAATGATCAGGGAAAATATCGAAATCACCAGAGACCGGCCAAAACCAACGCCATTCAAGCCGGCAATGGTCAGAGTCAGAAACACCAGAGCAGTTACCAGAAATCCGACAGATTCAAGCACCACGGAGAAGACCAGCATACAACCAATCACCGCGGCAACAGTACGGGGTATGATCCAATCGAAAAATCGGGTCAGGGATATTTCTCCTTTCGGGCGTTGCAGGTTATGAATGCAAAAGACACAACTTGATACCACCATTATGGCAGAGGCTGCCATTGGAAACGCGCCTGGAGAACTCAACGAAGAAAAGCCGGAGATAGCATAGGATTGCCAGAGAAGTAACAGGCTGAGAGCCAGTAGAAAAAAACCAAAAACAATTTCTCCTGGTTTGGTGACAGGTTGGTCAGACATAAATATACCTATGATTTATGGATTCTCTGAGAAAGACGGTCCTGGCGCTGATCGATATTATCGATACCTTTACCCTGGCATAAATGATTGCCATGTTAATCTCATTCAGATATCAGAATGACAGGCGGTCGTTTTTGTTCTTCTAAATACCCGATATATCCTTACATCGAAAACAAAACGACACCCGTCATGAAGTCCGGATGCCGGATAACCATATCCCTATAAGCTCGAATGCAGCATCCTTGCTCAACACAGAGTTAATTCGGACGCTTGATACCAAATTTTTCAGGTGATTCTTTGGCAAATCCTGCGTCGTACACCAGCCACGAGGATACAGAACGATAGTTCTCCAGAAACTGTTTCGCTTCGTCACCACTGATGTTCATCACAGTAAAGCCCCGTTTCTCCATCAGTTCCAGGAATTCAGGAGATTGAGCCCCGGCATGATAGGCTGCGGTGAGCTTTTCGACTGCCTCAGCTGGGGTACCGGATTTAACAAAGATACCGAAAAATGGTCCCCAGGGCAGGTATTCGGCAAACCCCGGGTATTCCGCAGTTATCGGAGCAACACCAGGCAGTAATTGATTCTCCTTGGTATCAATCAGGCTGATGACTTTAATTCTGCCTGCCTTGATATGCTCAATCGCAGCACCCAGAACGGCAGGCATGACATCAATGGCATGCCCTTGCAGTGCAGTCAATGCCGGTCCGTCTCCATCATAGGGAACAGTCGTCAGATCCAGCTTGATTTGAGAGCCGAGCATCGCCAGTACAATTGAGGGTAAACCACCAGGACCGGTGGATCCGGTTTTAACATCACCGGGATGAGCCTGAGCATAGGCAACCAGTTCACTGAGATTATTGAACGGCGCATCATTGTTCGCCACCAGAATAGGCACGCCCCGGGCAAGGACATTAATGGGCACCATATCGCTGTAATCTATATTCGCCAACCCCAGGACTTTATACATCTGAGGATTCTCAGCCCCCATTAACAGGGTGTAGCCATCGGCTCTTTTGCTGTATACAAATTTGGTTGCGATGGCCCCAACACCACCGGTCTTATTGGTCATGATGATATCTTTACCCAGCACCTTTTCTGCATAAGGTGTCACTGAACGCATCACCGTATCGGTCGACCCGCCAGCCCCCCACTGGATAACACCCTGAATATCCTTGTTGGGATATTCTGCCAACGTCAGGCTGGAGCACAGAGCAGAGAATGAGAGTAGTGATCCTATAATTATTTTTTTCATGATTATTTCTCCTCGGGAGTTTTTGACTGCACGGACAGAGACTCGATCACAATCAACAACTTAATTTTGTTAGTCTGCGAATATGGCCTGCTCTTTAGTGAGCTGCAATCATATATTTTTTATACCGGATTTGGAGCCGTTTTTTTATCTTTATAACATTATCAGTGGATTGATCGTAGAAAACACTTGTATGGTTCACACACCACAACATAACCACAAAAGCCGGGAAATTAGCCCTCGCACCGCAAATCCGACGTTAAAACCCACAACGGAATTTGTCTGAACAGACAGCTGAGTGAACGACTGACATGAAAACACAGCAAATTGCATCCGATTGACATCTTCACCGGCATCGCATCTGGCTAAGGAGAACCGTACTGGAAAACCTGCCTGGTTAAATCCGGGTCACCCTCAGAAGAAGCCAGGGGAACGCTGACAAGTGCAGTTCCCAGCCCGGAAATTGCCCGTTACCACCGCCAGGTCAATAACATGTTGAATAAAATCAACCATAGCAATCAAACCGGTCAACATCGCAACATCTTCATCTGCCCCTTCATTAAGGGTCATCACCAGGCCAGACTCGTGCCGATGACCCAATGTTCAGGCAAGTCATCCAGGACTATCGATACCCCATTGATGCCTTCACGCTGCTCAGTGCAGCACGAACAGCTCTCCAACGGGCAATCAACATCGCCAGGAAAATCAGACTGCATCCTAACAGTTGCAGGCCGCTCATCTGATCATTCAGCCACCAGGCTGCCAATATGGCTGTCCAGACAGGCTCCAGCGTCATGATAATCGCAGCATGGCTGGCAGGTGCCATGCCCTGGGCACGGATCTGGATGAAGAACCGCAGGCTGGTTGCGATCAGGACACTGGCCAGCAACCATAACCAGATATTCAACGGCTGACTCAGTTGCCAGTCTTCAAAAAATGCGGAGACCAACAGCGACACCCCACCAGTCAACAACAGCTGAATCGTCGTCAGTGCCATCGTCGGCATCCCGGCGGAAGCATGACTCAAAAGGATAAAACTGACGGAAAAAAAAGCCGCAGCGGCCAGGAAACAGAGCTCTCCAAGTCCCATAACAAACTCACTGTCGAGAGACAGGCAGGCCATTCCGGCAGCCACCACCGGTAAAGACAACCAGGCCGGCAAGGTTGGCCGCTCGCCGAAGAACAATCCGAATACCGGCACCAACACCACCCCAAGGCTGTTCAGAAACGCCCCGACACCAATATGCTCGGCAAAGTGTAATCCCATGACCCAGAACATCATGGCAACGGCAAATAAGCTCCCGGCCATCATGCCCGCCCGCCATTGTTTTCTGGAAAGCATTCGCAAAGAGCCATACCCGCCAACAACCAGCAATACCAGCGCAGCGCTTAAAAACCGCAACCCCATAAACAGTAAGGGTGAAAAACCTTCGAGAGCGGATTTGGAAAACATCCAGCCAAATGCGGCAACAATGGTCGTAACGACCAGCAATACATCGGCTTTAAGATGGTCGGACGATGACATGATAAATATCCTTGAACAACAGCGTGACACAATAGCGTGAAGGGAGAGAAGCCGAACTGTATACGGCCGGGATATTGTCGCACCTAATTCACCGAAATACACAGCCAAATCTCGCGATTAAGAGAATGACCGGAAGAACTGTCGGTCAGAAAAATTTCCAGGGACGGCTCGCCCGAAGCAATTGCCAATGAATAAAAAATTCACCCCATAACAGGCCGAACATGACAGAACATCAGCATCAGTTTTTCACTCATTACCTGAAGACAAATATTAATTTAGTGATTTCTGATATTTAGAATTATTTCAACAACATGACCATGATCCACAAACTCACGTGATCCAGTTCTTTGGTTTTGTAATGTTTTTTTTTATCAATTTAAAACAAAATGTAAACGAGTGGCTTTTGCCTTGAAAGCCTCTACTCATATCACCATTTCGCGCGCATCCTTCTTTTCTTATTTCTTTAGTTACCAGGTTTCCTGGTTTTTTTTTAAAACATTCTTAACCCTTTTTTCACTCACTCCGGTGAGTATTGGTATATACCCTGAAGATAGGAGGAAGCATGCTCGACGTCAGCAATTTGACCCGCCGTTACGGTAGTTTTGTGGCGGTCGATAAAGTCAATTTCAGTATTGGCAAAGGTGAAATCATTGGTCTGCTCGGACACAATGGTGCCGGTAAAACAACCATTATGAAAATGCTCAGTGGCTATCTCGAGCCAAATGAAGGTAGCATTACTGTCGACGGCATGGATCTCGCTACCGATACCAAAAAAATTCAAAGATTGTTAGGTTACTTACCAGAAAATCTGCCGATCTATCCGGAAATGACCGTGGCCGATTATCTCGATTATGCCGCTGAACTCAAAGGCATTAAGGGACAGGAAAAAATATCGGAAATCAAACGCGCCATCACTGCCACGGACATCGGCGAAAAACTGCTTGCGCCGATTGCAACATTATCCCGGGGTTTTAAACAACGGGTTGGCGTGGCTCAGGCCATTCTTGGCAAACCCAAAATCCTGATCCTGGATGAACCCACCAACGGTCTCGATCCCACTCAAACCGATCACATGCGTCAATTGATTAAAAGTATCGCTCTGGATGCAACGGTTATTCTGTCCACTCACATCATGCAGGAAGTGGATGCAATATGTGACCGGGTCCTGATCGTACGCAACGGTCAGCTAATCATCGATGAGCGTCTGGAAGAACTGCGTAATAACCATCAATTACGGGTAGTGAGTTCACTTTCTCCGCCGCAGGCCGGACGCCTGTTCGAGCTGATCGATGGTATCGAAAATGTTGAAAACATCGCCTCCGAAGCCGATCCTCAGCGTTATCACTATCGCCTGAGGCTTGCTACCGGGGCAGTTCAGACAAATGTCTGCGCCAATATTGCCAGACAGATCATCAGCGAGGATGCAGAGTTGTTTCAGCTGCAGCCTGAGCAACGCGACCTGGAAACATTGTTCCGTGAAGTCAGCCAACATACTCAGCAGGAGAATCTGAACGATGCAGCCTGACCAACAAGCCCTGCCCACCATTCGTCGGATTGCGGCCAAAGAAGTTACCCTGTTTTTCGCTTCCCCCATCGCCTATCTGTTCCTGGCGACATTTGCTGCAGTCACATTGTTTATATTCTTCTGGGGAGAATCATTTTTCGCCCGCAACATCGCTGATGTGCGCCCAATGTTTGAGTGGATGCCAGTACTGCTGATCTTTCTGGCCAGCACTCTGACGATGCGTCTGTGGAGTGAGGAACGACGCACCGGCACGCTCGAATATGTGCTGACCCAACCGGTACCACTGTGGCATTTTGTTGTGGGTAAATTTGCCGGTTGTCTGCTGTTACTGTTGATTGCTCTGATCATTACCCTGCCGCTACCCATTACTGTCTCTGTAATTGGTGATCTCGATTGGGGTCCGGTATGGGCCGGGTATCTGGCCACATTCCTGCTGGGTGCAGCTTATCTGAGTATTGGCTTGTTTGTGTCCGCCCGCAGTGACAACCAAATTGTCAGCCTGATAACCGCAACCGCTGTCAGCGGGTTCTTCTATGTGCTTGGTTCCAACACCATTACCGATTTCTTTGGCAATGATGCCGGTGAATGGCTCCGCCTGCTTGGTACGGGTTCGCGGTTTGATTCCATTACCAGGGGTGTCATCGATCTTCGTGACCTGTACTACTACGTCAGTATCATTGCAGTATTTTTGACCCTGAATACGTTCATGCTGGAAAGAGAACGCTGGGCCAGCCAAAAACGCAACCCTCAGCACAAGCTCTGGAGTACCGTAACGGTATTACTGCTGATCAATGCTCTGGGCGCTAATTTCTGGCTCGGTCAGATCAACGCATTGCGGCTGGACACGACTGCCGGTAAACAATATTCCATTTCCAGCGCAACCCAGAATTATCTGAATCAGCTCCAGGAACCATTGCTGATTCGTGGCTATTTCAGCAGTAAAACCCATCCTCTGCTGGCGCCACTGGTACCGCAATTGCGTGATCTGTTGAAAGAATATGAAGTGGCAGGCCATGGCAACGTTAAAGTCGAATTCGTTGACCCGGCAACCAATCCGGAGGAAGAGAAAGAAGCCAACGAGCAATACGGCATTCAACCTGTCCCATTCCAGGTGGCGGACCGCTATCAATCGGCCATTGTCAGCTCCTATTTCAATGTGCTGGTGCAATATGGTAACGAACACGAAGTGCTGGGATTTCGCGATCTGATTGAAGTCAGTGCCCGTTCTGAAGCGGATCTGGATGTCCAGTTACGCAACCCGGAACATGACATCACCAGTGCAATCAAAAAAGTGATGCAGAGTTATCAGGCCGGTGGCAATTTATTCGATACTGTCAAAGACCCGATCAAGTTCACGGCATATATTTCCGCCGACTCAAGCCTGCCGAACGAGCTGCTGGATTTCCGTAAGGTCGTCACTCAGTCCATTACTGACATGGCTAAAAAATCCAATGGCCGGTTGAGCATTGATTTTGTGAACCCGGATGCCAATGGCGGTGCTGTTGGTCAGCAGATCGCTGAACAATATGGATTCAAACCCATGACCACCAACCTGTTGAGTAACGATCGTTTCTATTTCTATCTGACTCTGGCACAGGGCGATCAGGTCGTGCAGATTCCTCTGGGTGATATGAAGAAAGAAGGATTCCAGCGCGATCTTGAATCCGGCATCAAACGTTTTGCCAGTGGCTTTACCAAAACCGTTGCTCTGGTCACTCCCAGCGGCGGCGCCAATCCGTATAACCCATATGGTGGAGCATCCGGTCCTCAGTTCAATCAATTGCAGCAGTTCCTCGGATCTGACCTGAAAGTGGAAAAAGAGGATCTGAGTGACGGCAGCGTTTCCGGTCAGGCAGACATTCTGTTCCTGGCAGCCCCCAAGGAACTCGATGATACTCAGCTGTTTGCCGTGGATCAGTTCTTAATGAAGGGTGGCACAGTGATACTGGCAACATCGCCGTATGAGGCAGATTTCGGTAACCGTTCCATGACTCTTCAGAAGCACAAAAGCGGTTTGGAAAACTGGCTCAAACACAATGGCCTGAGCATTGATGATCAAGTGGTACTGGATCCTCAAAACTCGGCATTTCCGATTCCGGTAACCCGCAATGTCAGCGGCTTCCAATTACAGGAAATCCGGATGATGGATTACCCGTATTTTATCGATATCCGCCCGGATGGTATGAACAGTAACAATCCGATTGTGTCTGATCTGCCTCAGGTCACCATGAACTGGGCTTCTCCGATTACTGTCAGCAAAGACAATCAGGGGGACCGGAAAATTACCGAACTGTTGCACAGCTCGGCCGAATCCTGGCTCTCTTCGTCAACGGATATTCTGCCCAAAGTGACCGCTCAGGGCGTATCCGGTTTCAGTCCGGAAGGTAATACCGGCTCTCATCTGCTCGGTGTCATCAGCAGTGGTCGTTTTGAATCCTATTTTGCCGGTCAGGATTCACCTCTGTTAACAAAAGCGGACAGTGCCCAGGACAAACAGGATAGCGGCAAAACCGATACTGAAGATAAACAACCGACGATCACCAGTGTGATCGACCATTCACCGCAGTCGGCTCGCATCATTCTGTTCAGTTCCAATGATTTTCTACGTGACCAGGTCATCCAGCTGGCGGATTCGGCCAACCGCACCAAGTATCTGAATACTTTGCAACTGGCAGCCAACACTGTTGACTGGTCAGTAGAAGATGCCGGCCTGTTAAGCATACGGTCGCGTAGCCACTTCAACCGTACATTGCCACCAATGGAGCATAACAACCAACTGTTCTGGGAATATCTCAACTACGCGCTGGCAGCTCTGGCCCTGGTCGTAATTGCGGTGGTTCAGAAACAACGAAAAAAATCCCGTGAACGCCGTTATCTTCATCTATTAGCACAATAACAGGAGGCATCATGAAGAAATTTCAAACCTGGCTCGCCGGCCTGTTGGTCGTGCAGATTGCACTGGCAGGAGGCTTGTTCTGGAATAGCCAAAACAGACATTCGGGCAACCAGCCACAACCACTGCTCAGCTTTCAAAGCAAGGAAATTGATAAGGCGGTGATTAGCGGTGAAGACAAAAACGTCACCCTGAAGAAAGTGTCTGGCGAGTGGCAACTGGCAGATAATGCGCTGCCGGCAGACAGTCAAAAAGTGATCGAACAACTCAGTAAACTGGAGCAGCTCAAAACCGGTTGGCCGGTTGCAACGAGCAAGTCCAGCCACGAACGGTTTGAAGTGGCCAAGGACAAGTTTCAGCGCCATATTGAGTTGTTTAAAGGTGATCAAAAGGTTGCCGAGCTTTACCTGGGCAGTTCACCGGGCTTTAAACAGATCAATATCCGTCGCCCGGATGATGACAAGGTTTACAGCGCAACTATGGCCAGTTATGAGTTCCCAGTGGATGACGAAGGCTGGCTGGATCGCTCATTACTGGCCGCCAGTGATATCTCCGATATAAAAGGTAGCGATTACGCGTTGTCCAAAAAAGACAAGCAGTGGCAATTGACCGAAACCGATGGTCAGAATACCGAACCCGCCGACCACCAAAAGGCTGAAGATCTGGCAACGGCTCTCAGTAACCTGAAGGTACTGTCGATATTGGAAAACAAGGATGAAGCGCCGGATCAGCCGGCCACCGAGTTAACGGTTTCCAGCGGTGACAAACAATGGGTGTACCGGTTCAGTCAGCGTAACGACAATTACTATGTGTCACGTGATGACCGGGATGCAGTATTTAAGATCAGCAAACCCATTTATGATTCGATTGTGGAAGTCAAAGAACCACAACTGGCAGGTCAGGAAAGCCACAGTGACGATGCTAAAACAGATAACAACAGTCAGAGTTAACGGTTAACAATGGTGCAAAAAAGGCCGGCAACATGCTGGCCTTTTTATTTTGAAAGCATCAATGAACGCCGACATAATGCTGAGATCAGAGGGCTAGTCGCCCTTTAGCACCCAATCGGCGAATGGTGATGTCGGCAATACCAGTTCAGCATTGAGCCGGTCGTTGCCGGCAATCTGCGCCAACGCCTGTTCCCGGCTCATACCCCAGACACGCATATGCCGTTGACACAGTCTTTCCATGGCCACCTCCATCGGTACATCGAAAAACCAGCGCTCATCAAAACACTCGGCTACCGCCGCCCAGCCATGATCGGAATACAGCAGATACAGACCTTCGACCAGAATCAGCGGACAATCGGCCGGAATCTGATACGCCGCATCCACTGGGTCACCGATGTCGTGCTCAAACCCCGGCCAGTCACAAATGGTCATCTCATAACTGCCTTTCAGCCGCTGCAAATAATCTCTCATCGCACCAGGATCAAACGTCCACGGTGCCCCGCGCCTGGCCAAAGCCTGTTGAGGATCAGGCAGGGTATTCAGTTGAGCCTTGCTCAGATGAAAACCATCCATGCCCAGATCCACCACCACCGGCTTTTGAAAGTATTCATTGACCCGCCGGGAAATCTCCCTGACCAATGTGGTCTTGCCGGATCCGGGGATGCCGGCCAAAGCGATCAGCCGGCGGGATCGGGCATTGTTTATCTGCTCAATCAGGCGCTCAACCGCCTCATCTATCGAACTGTGATACATTCTCATTGCTTAACCCATCATAAACATACTGTCAGTATTCATAAAATCTTAAGGTTACTCACGTTTACTTCCTGGATGACCGTCCCCACAATGCTTGGAAACCATCTCGGTTAACCCATCTGCTGACTCACGGTGATCATTATGCGCAAGAAGGATAAAACCGTTTCTCTGGTTCTTGGTTCCGGCTCTGCCCGTGGCATGGCTCATATCGGTGTCATCCGGCTGTTGGAAGATCAGGGATATCAGATCCAATCCATTTCCGGAACATCCATAGGCTCATTGATTGGCGGCTTCTATTGTGCCGGCAAACTGGAACTCTATCATCAATGGCTGCTGGAGCTGGATCGAACCTCTGTACTGAGACTGCTGGATTTTTCATTTGATCGGCGTGGACTGCTCAAAGGCGAAAAAGTGTTGTCGACGCTGAAAGAAATCATTGGTGATTATGATATTGAAGAGCTTCCGATCAAATACACGGCGGTGGCAACTGATATCGAACGCGAAAAAGAAGTCTGGTTCAGTGAAGGCTCCATGTTTGAGGCCATTCGTGCATCGATTGCCGTTCCCTCAATTTTCACACCGCATTACTATCGAGGTATGAAACTGATGGATGGCGGCCTGTTAAATCCTGTTCCGGTCGCCCCGACGGCTGGCGACACCACTGAGCTGACCATCGCTGTCAACCTGAATGGTAAAAGTCTGATCAAAGACCCGGATACCAGAAATGGCCGGAAACACAATACCGAAACCAACGGTTTCCAAAAACGGTTGGGAGATGTGCTGGAAAGGGTTCTGCCAGAGAAGAAAAACATCAAGTCCAAAGGTCCGGCAACCCCCAACATGATTGAGATGACCACCCGCAGTATCGATATCATGCAAAACACTATTGCCCACGCCAAAATGTCCATCTACAAGCCGGATATTCTGATTGAAATTCCCAGAGATGCCTGCGGCTTTTTTGACTTTCACAAAGCCGAGGAAATGATAGATATCGGATATTCCATGGCCGACACTGCATTGAACAACTGGCATGAACATCATCCTTACAGCAACGAACCGAACTACCCGCAGCGGGTTCCAGTCAGCGATGGTCCGATTCCCAGTTAAACAGCAATGTTCCAACCAACACAAAGATAACGGTCATAGCCAGTAGGATCAGAATATGATCCCACTGCTCGCCAAGGGTCTCGCCTTCAATGGCAATGGCCCGGGCAGCCTGAACAACATGCGTCAACGGCAGAAATTCGGCAAAACGCTGTAACGACAGCGGAGCACCTTCCATCGAAAACCAGGCACCCGATAACCCCAGCATCGGATAGGCCGTCATATTCAACAGTCCGCTGGTCAACTCTTCGCTACGGGTTCTGGAGGCAATCACCAGGGCCAAACCAATCATCGCCATGATGCCCAATGCCAGAATCACAAAGAAGTCCAGATAGCTACCAACCATCACGGTGGAAAATGTCCAATGACAGCCAAAAAAGATGACGGAACAGAAAAACATCACCAGGATCCATCGCGACGCCACTTGTGCGGCCAAAAATTCAAAGGCCGTCAGTGGTGTGGCCTTAAACCGCTTTAACACACCGATACGCCGATAGCGCACGATTGCATATCCAACACCAAACAGGCAGCTGTACAGGATGTTCATACCAATGACGCCGGGAATCACCCAGTCGATATAACGAATAGCATCACCTTCCACTTCACGCTTGCGAAAATCAGGATCGCTGCTGTGCAGCATCTTCTCCAGAAAATAGCCTTTTGAGGATTGCTTATTCACCCAGTACAAACGCTGGTCCAACTGCAAAACCAGATCGATCTGGTGCAAACGCAGTTTTTTCTTGGCTTCCTGTAAATCCTGATACGGAATAATCTGCAGATGCGACATCGCCAGTAGCTGTGGCCGTGATAGATACGCATCCTCCTCTCCAATCACACCAATGCGGTAGTCAGGTCGGGGATTGGAAAAAATATAGGCAAAACCAAATACCAGTAAAAACGGCAGAAACAGGTTCCACCCAAAGTTTCTGCGGTCCCGAATCGTTTCGCGGTTTCGTGCATTGAAAATAGCCAGAAATCTCGCCAGCATGAATTAAACCCTGAGTTCGTGCCCGGTCAATCGTAAAAACAAGTCTTCCAGATTTGGCGACTTGACCTGCAAATCCTGCAATGGCACGCCACTGCTGATGAGTTGTTGTAGTGTCTGCTCTAAATGGTCGGTCAGAATCTCATAACAGCCATTACGCTGAATGGCCCCAAGACCCGTCATAATGACAGCATCACACTGATGCTTGGGAACCTGTATATACACTCCGTTGAAATAACGATGAAGGAGAGCTTCCGGAGTTCCCGCCTCCACAATCCGTCCTTCATCCATAATGACAATCTCGTCGCACAGGAATTGCGCCTCGTCCATATAGTGGGTGGTCAGAATGATGGTTTTGCCGCGAGCCTTGATCGTCTGTATCAATTGCCAGAAGTGATACCGCGCCTGTGGATCCAGACCGGTGGAAGGTTCATCCAAAAATACGATGGCCGGGTCATTTACCAGCGCCAGCGCCAATAACATTCGTTGCCGCTGACCACCGGATAATAACCGGGTATCCCGGTCAACAAAGGCTTCAAGCTGGCATAACTCCGTCAACTCAGCAATGCTCAGACGACGTTGATAAAAAGAAGCAAACAGATTGAGCGTTTCACGGACCGTCAGATAATCCGGCAGCGCAGTATTCTGAAACTGAATACCAATCCGCTGATACATTTTCTTTGATGCCCGCTCGCCAAAATATCGAATGGTTCCGGATGTTGGGGCGGATATGCCTTCCATCATTTCTATCGTGGTGGTTTTACCGGCACCGTTAGGACCCAACAAACCAAAACAAACCCCTTCTTCAATCGTAAAGGAAACAGCGTCCACAGCCACCAGACCGGCATACCGCCTGGTCAGTTTCTCAACTTCGATAATGGGCATAAACAAACCTTAACGGGTTTCCAGACAACCACTCTTCATAACGAGCGCGCATCCTACCAGAAAAAGCGAGTTCTCACACAAACGCAGTTTGCACAAGTTATTCACAGGGAGTTCCGCTATTTGTGCAATGGAAATTTGTGTAGAATCGCCGGTTACATTAAAAAGCTCCAGCCCGTCATTAAGTGTGCTCTTCCTGCCGATGGATCATCTGTCCACGACAACGCCGTAATCACACTTGTGCTGAGACGTCGATGAGACCGATTCAGGATGAAAACTCAATGGAGTAGAACTTATTTGTCGAGTTTTTTTCGGCGCATCACCATAACACTGTGAAGATTCATGACCATTCAATTTGGCGAACGTTTACTGTCGGTATCTCCTAATCTGGCTATGCAGATCGGCCTTGAAGAAGCCGTTCTGGCCCAGCTCGTATTCGAGTTATCCACAATCTGTCCCAATAAAACACTGTTGGGCAAGGAATGGTTTTATCTGGCACCGGAACGGTGGCCTGAACTGGTTCCATTCTGGAACATGACCAAACTGAACCAGATTTTCAGAAACCTGGAAGCACTCAAAGTGATTGAACGTCACTTTAATGATAACGGCCAGTTTCTGGTTCGACTGATCCCTGACAATGCGTTTAACCCGGCAGCCAACCAGGGACATCAACGCGTCAGCCATGCTTCGGCACAGCCACTGAACCGCCCGCAATCACCTGCCACAACAAACGCTGCACGGGCCAGAAATCAACGCCATGCCGGGCTGCCAACCTTCATGATTGAACAAAGCCAGCAGTTTCAGCAGGGCCGGAACTACAAGACTGCCATGCGTCACGACTGGTATCCTGACGAAAATCTGTTAATCCCACGCCTGCAAGCTGATAACATCACGGTTGATTTTGCCCGCGAGCAACTTCCGGCATTTATCGGCCATTATATGGAAACAGGTGTTGCCGCTGCTGACTGGAACAGTCGCTTTATTCGCTGGGTTAAAGAAGAATGGGCCAAAATGTATCGCTCAGCGCCACAGCACTCCAATTACCGTCAGGATCAGCGTGATGAAGTCAGACGAAAAATCATGGATATCTACGACACCAACTGGTAATCAGCCCCAGGGTCTCGACGAACAGACCAAAATCCTTGTCAATATGGTATTCGCCAGACTGCGCGCCAGTTATGGCCATCGTTTTGACAGCACTTTTGGCGATGGCGATTCTCTGAATATTGCCAAGCGCGAGTGGGGGTTTTGTTTGCAGGGGTACAGCGAAGCACAACTGGCCAGCGCACTGCATGCCGCCAAGCTTAAGTATGCCTGGCCACCTGCCATTTCCGAATTTCTGGAGCTGATGCAGACCAACCCCGAAGATCTTGGTTTGCCCAGCGCCCGTGATGCCTACCAGGAAGCCTGCAGTTGTCGTATCGATCCGCGACGCTTTCCGTGGCGTCACGCGATTGTTTATGAGGCCGCCAAACGCACGGAATTCTGGCGTCTCAAAACCGCACCAGAAAAAGAAAGCTGGCCATTATTTGAAAAAAACTACAAGGAATTGGTCAAAAAGGTATTGGATGGTGAAGACTTCACAGTTCCCGATAGTATCAGGCTGGAAGACAACAGCTCTGTAACAGTGGCCCTGGATATTGAGCAGCTGGCAGAACAAAACGGCATAGACTCCAGCCTGCTGTACTACATGCAAAAGCCCAAGCACAGCCCGATCCGTCAGCAACTCCGGCAACGTGCACTCAAAAAACTGTCAGAACTTGGCATCGATCTGGTATTACCGGATTAGGATTCTCTCTGAAGGATCAGGAATCCATTTGAATACACAGGCAACGAATCATGTCAGCCGCTGATCAGAACCTGTTTGAGTGGATGCCTCCAATACCCGTTCGTCGGAATTATCTTTGATTTGCACGCCGCTTATTTTTCGAATCAGAAACTGATCGATCAAATACTCTGCCTTGGTGGCTGCCTGCTCAAAACTTAAACCGCCCGGGCGAATATTGGAGATGCAATTGCGATCAGCATCGGTGCAGCCTGTTTTAGGCCGATAGGTCAGGTACATACCAAGGCTGTTGGCAGCACTCAGTCCAGGACGTTCCCCCACCAGGACAATCACCAATTCCGCCCGTAGTAACTCACCAACAGCATCACCCACAGCAACCCTGCCTTGCTCGACGATCACCACCGGGGCAAAGCACTTTTCTTTCAGGCAATGTAACTGGCATAAGCGACTGATCATCTGAGCGGCATTTTGTTGTACCGCGATGGTTGATAAGCCATCTGCCACAACAAGGACCACCTCGGCAGCCGGCATTTGTTGTAAGCATGATACAGATTGGGGGTTCAACTGCCGTCCCAGATCCGGCCGGGTCAGATAAGCTGCACGATCAGCAACCTGACTGTGCAATACCACAGACGTTAATCCCGCCGCGGATAACTCCGCTACTAATGAATCACAATCCAATGCCGTCCAAACTGCGTCGCGGGCACGGGCATGATCCAATTGAAATTTTAACTGAGCGGCAGTGGGTTGGCTGACCCCCACTTTGCCAAGGCCTATACGGGCTTCAGTGTACTGACTCAAGGCCTGCCATAGTTTATCGGTATTCATCATTCTATCCGCCCGAGTAACTTACTGGAAAAACCTGATAAAAAAGGACTTTTCATTATTCCGGCATCCAGTACCCGGCCCGAATCATCAGTGATTGACATTTGTTTCAGCCAATCTGCAAACTCTGGTGCCGGGGTTAAATTCAACGCTCTGCGTATATACAACGCATCATGAAAACTGGTCGTCTGATAATTCAACATGACATCATCCGATCCGGGAATACCCATAATAAAAGCACCACCGGCCACGGCAAATTGTGTCAACAACATGTCCATATCATCCTGATCAGCCTGGGCATGGTTGGTATAGCAAATATCACAGCCCATCGGTAATCCAAGCAATTTGCCACAAAACAGATCTTCGAGTCCGGCCCGGATAATCTGTTTGCCATCATATAAATATTCCGGACCAATAAATCCAACCACCGAATTGATCAGCAAGGGATCAAACTGCCGGGCCACAGCATAAGCCCGGGCCTCACAGGTCTGTTGGTCAACCCCATGATGAGCATTGGCAGACAACGCACTACCCTGGCCGGTTTCAAAATACATGCAATTGTTACCCACCGTTCCACGAGCAAGTTGATCTCCCGCCTCCCTGGCTTCTTTTAACAACGCCAGATTGATACCAAAGGACTCATTGGCTTTCTGGGTACCGGCTATGGACTGAAAGATCAGGTCTACGGGCGCTCCCTGATTAATTAAATCGATGGTGGTCGTTACATGAGTCAAAACACAGCTCTGGGTTGGAATCTGATATTCCTGAATCAAACCATCCATGAGAGCCAGCAACCGACGTACCGTCGCCGGATTATCTGACGCCGGGTTGATACCGATAACGGCATCGCCGCATCCCATTAACAGACCATCCATCATGGACGCTGCAATCCCCATTTCATCATCCGTCGGGTGATTAGGTTGCAGACGTACAGATAAACACCCCGGCCGGCCGATAGTGTTACGAAAGCTGGCAACATTGTGGCATTTTTGCCCAACCAGAATCAGATCCTGAATGCGCATGATCTTGCTGACCGCTGACGCCATCTCCGGAGTAAGTGCCCACTTCAGCTGCTGTATCAACATCGGCGTAGTGGTTTCCGCCAGCAAAAATTCCCTGAATTCACCGACCGTCAGGCCAGCAATCAATCGAAATGCCTCTGCATCATGATTATCCAGAATCAAACGTGTCACTTCGTCCTGTTGGTAAGGAATAAATACATCATCCAGAAAATCCTCCAGAAACACCTCAGACAGACAAATCTGCGCAGCCACTCGTTCCAGCTCTGATTCAGCGGCAATACCCGCGAGTTCATCACCGGATCGACGCGGAGTGGCCTTGGCCATCAATACCTTCAAATTTGGAAACGTCCAGCGAGTGGAATCAAGTAAACAGTGATACATACCTATCAATAACCTGCTGCTCTAATAACAATCTGGCTTTAGGTCAGCAAAGCTAATGCCAGGTGACCTGGCGTAATGGGCAGATACAACATGGGAAAGGGTTGGGTTTGATATTCAGGTAAAAAAAAAGCGCCAACCGGCGCTTTTTTTTCATAAGATCAATTATACCGAGGCTTTTTCCTCGTCACTGATCTCTTTCATAGTCAGTTTAATACGACCACGATTATCGATATCGAGCACTTTGACAACGACTTCCTGACCTTCTTTCAGGACATCAGCGACAGACTTGATACGTTCCTCTGCAATCTGGGAGATGTGAACCAGACCATCCTTTCCAGGCAGGAATGTCACAAACGCACCAAAATCGGCCAATCGTGCGACAGTACCTTTATAGATTTTGCCAATTTCCGCTTCTGCGGTAATCGCCAGAATACGGTCTTTTGCCGCTTTCATGGCAACACCATCCGGTGCATAAATACGAATCGTACCGTCATCATCGATATCAATTTCAGTACCGGTTTCTTCCGTCAGAGCACGAATGGTCGCACCGCCTTTACCGATAACATCACGGATTTTTTCAGCATCGATTTTGACGGTTTCATTGGCTGGTGCATTAGGTGACAGCTCAGGACGCGGAGCAGAAATGACCTTACTCATCTCACCCAGAATATGGATACGGGCCTCATGTGCCTGTTGCAACGCAATTTCCATGATTTCTTCGGTAATACCTTCAATTTTGATGTCCATCTGCAGCGCAGTAACACCTTTAGCGGATCCGGCCACTTTGAAGTCCATATCACCCAGATGGTCCTCATCACCGAGAATATCGGTCAATACAGCAAAACCATCACTCTCTTTGACCAGACCCATCGCGATACCCGCAACCGGAACAGATACAGGCACACCGGCATCCATCAAAGCCAGAGAAGAACCACAAACAGAAGCCATGGAACTTGAACCATTGGATTCAGTAATCTCGGAAACCACGCGGACGGAATAAGGGAAGTCATCAGTACTTGGCATGGAAGCCTGAACACCACGGCGAGCCAGACGACCATGACCGACTTCACGGCGGCCTACGGCCCCCATACGACCGCACTCACCCACACTGAACGGAGGAAAGTTGTAGTGCAGCATGAAGTAGTCATCACGCAGACCAGTCAGGTCCTCTTCCATTTTGGCATCACGCTTGGTACCCAGAGTACAGCTTACCAGCGCCTGGGTTTCACCGCGGGTGAACAAAGCAGAACCATGCGCGCGTGGCAACACCCCCACTTCCACCTCAATCGGACGAACAGTTTTGTTATCACGGCCATCAATACGTGGCTTGCCTTCGACCACATTGCGACGCACGATTTTCTTTTCCAGCTTACCAAAGATCGCTTTGATATCATCAGCAGAAGGTTGACCTTCCTCTTCACCGGACAGAGTTTCAATCGCTTCATTACGAAGTAACGTCAGCTGGTCATAACGGGCCGCTTTTTCAACGATGGTATAAGCAGCTGCGATTTTGTCGTAGCAGGCTGCAGATACTGTTTCCAACAGAGCGGTATTTTCCGGCTCTGGCTGCCAGTCCCATTTTTCTTTACCGGCTTCGCTGGCGAATTCGGTAATGCCTTTAATGGCTGGCTGCATCTCCATATGTGCAAACAGAACGGCACCCAGCATCTGATCTTCGGTCAGTTCTTTGGCTTCTGATTCAACCATCAGTACCGCATCTTTAGTACCGGCAACCACCATGTCCAGTGAAGACGCTGCAGCAGTAGCAACATCAGGGTTAAGAATATAACCGTGATCATCGCTGTAACTGACTCGCGCTGCGCCAATAGGGCCATTGAACGGGATACCGGAAACAGCCAGTGCTGCAGACGTGGCCAGCATTGCACAAATGTCAGTTTCTTCTTTGGCCGATGCAGAAATTACGTTAATGATCACCTGAACTTCATTCATAAACCCTTTGGGGAACAATGGACGAATAGGACGGTCAATCAGACGGGATACCAATGTTTCTTTCTCAGAAGGACGGCCTTCACGCTTCAGGTAACCACCAGGGATCTTGCCGATGGCGTAGTATTTTTCCTGATAGTGAACAGACAGAGGGAAGAAGTCCTGGGCTGGATTAGCTTCTTTTGCCGCCACAACAGTGGCCAGTACTTTTGATTCACCCATTGAGGCAATTACAGCACCTGTTGCCTGACGGGCCACTTTGCCGGTTTCAAGAGTAACGGTGTGAATGCCATATTGAAAAGTTTTAGTCTTTGCGGTTAAAAAACTCACTATGTTTTTTCCTTATTTATAAGCAATTTATTTTTACCAGACCACCGCAGAGCGCTTCTACCGTTGTAGCCGAATGGACAGCCACAATGGATAGAAGCACTCGTCTCTGGAGCAGACTGGTTATTAAAGTGTGACCCGAACAGTCCGGTTCACACAGCTGACCGAATCATACAGCAGTTATTTTTAATGCTCATGAAACAGCCGGGAGCCATCAGCGACTCATTAAGTGCAGATACGAAACATATAACGGGAAATGAAAAAGACCCCGGACGGGGCCTTTGACTGAGAGAAATCAGCGACGAAGTCCTAAACGACCGATCAATGTAGTATAACGGTCCAGACTTTTGCCTTTCAGATAATCCAACAGCTTACGACGCTGGTTAACCATACGGATCAAACCACGTCTTGAATGGTGATCTTTGTTATGGGCTTTGAAGTGAGATTGCAACGCATCAATGTTTGCACTCAACAAAGCAACCTGAACTTCCGGAGAACCTGTGTCACCTTCAGCTTGTTGATATTCTTTTACGATTTCTGCTTTTTTCTCAGGGCTCAATGCCATGTTTCTTATCTCCAATAAAAATATGCCTGCTGCCTGGCGGAAAACCTGAAAGACAGCGCCTTACTGTTAGCGGCCGTGCATATTAACAGCGGTAACAGGTCTTATGCTGAAATGTCCAACATAGACGGCGGCGGATTATATCTAAAACATTCGCTTAATCCCAGTTAATTAAGCGTACTGGTTTGATCAAACCATTTTCAGCCCGTCCGATACCTATCATTTTCTGCGCCTGCTGGTCATATACGCGGATCTGTGCAGTCTGCATTTCAGGCATATCCGGATAGCTCACAGGATTCCCATGACAGAAACGTATCACCTGATCTTCCGTCAACCATACTATGGGCCATTGGGTAATCATGCTATCGACGGGCAACAGCTGCTCCTGCAATTGTTCTGGTACAAACTGTTGTAATTGTTCCAACCTAACTGCATCCTGCAACTGGTAGGGGCCATGCTGGATTCGGTGTAAACGGGATACATGGGCTCCGCAGCCTAATAGCTGACCGAGTTCATCGACCAGACTGCGAATATAGGTTCCCTTGCTGCAATGAATCTCAAGATCAATCGTTCGTTCATGAACGGCCAACACCTCAAACCGGAATATGGTCACAGGCCTGATTTTAGCCTCTACCTCGACACCCGCTCTGGCAAGCTCATACATAGGCCGCCCATTCACCTTTAACGCAGAATAGAGCGGAGCAACCTGCTGAATACCACCGGTCAGATGCTCAGCAATGAGTGCTTGTAGTTTTTCGGTGGTCACATCAGCGGGAATATCTTTTTCTTCCACAACCTGGCCGTCGGCATCACAGGTATCTGTTCTGACTCCCAATACTGCGGTGGTTTGATAGGTTTTGTCACTGTCGAGCAGCAACTGGGAAAACTTGGTGGCTTCACCAAGACATACGGGCAACAACCCCGTGGCCAAAGGATCAAGCGCCCCTGTATGGCCTGCTTTCTGCGCCTGATAGTATCGCTTGACCTGCTGCAGTACGGCGTTGGAACTCTGGCCTGCCGGCTTGTTGACCAACACCACACCATGTATCGGATTACCTTTACGCTTACGACTCATCATGCCCCTGACGATCAAGATCAGACTTCACGGCGTCATCGATCAATCGACTTAATTTATGCCCTTCTCCCAACAAATCGTCATAATGAAAACGCAATTGAGGAATGACTCTCAAGGACAATCCTTTTGCCAGCATCGTACGCAGAAAACTGGCTGCTCCGTTGAGCACGGTTTCACTCTGTTTCTTACTGCTGTCCGAATCATCCAAAGCCATGCAGGTAAAATACACATCGGCGTAACTGAGGTCCTTACTGACCTTCACGTTATTGATGGTCACCATGCCTACTCTGGGATCTTTGACTTCCTGTTGAATCAACATTGCCAGATCTCTCTGCATCTGGTCCGCAATTCGACGGGTTCTGCTAAATTGTTGTGCCATTTTCTTTTCCTATATACCAGGAAACAAAAAGCCCTCAGGCTTACACCGGAGAGCTTCCTTAATTGTGTGATTACCAGATCCTGGCTAACCGGTACCTACGATCTAAAGTTAACCGGTTAATCAATGGTCCGGGCGATTTCCTTAATATCAAAGACTTCGATCTTGTCGCCGACTTTAACATCAGTATAGTTTTTCACACCGATACCACATTCCATGCCGTTGCGAACTTCCTGAACGTCATCTTTGAACCGGCGCAGGGACTCAAGTTCGCCTTCATAAATCACCACATCATCACGCAGGACGCGGATCTTTTTATTGCGATATACGATACCTTCAACAACCATACATCCAGCAATCTGGCCAAACTTAGGTGAATTGAAGACATCCCGAACCTCGGCAACACCGACAATCTCTTCGCGTAATTCCGGACTCAACAAACCACTCAGCGCCGCTTTAACATCGTCAATGATGTTATAGATAACACTGTAGTAACGCAGATCCAGCCCCTGACGCTCGATAATCTCGCGAGCCTGGCCAGATGCACGAACATTGAAACCAAATATAACCGCACTCGCTGTCACGGCCAAATTGGCATCTGATTCAGTGATCGCACCAACTCCACCAGAGACAATATTGACCTTAACCTCTTCATTGCCCAACTTGAGCAATGAAGAACGCAAAGCTTCCAGACTTCCCTGCACATCAGCTTTCAATACGATGTTCAAAGTCGCCACTTCACCTGCGGTCATATCTGCAAACAGGTTATCAAGCTTGGTTGCCTGCTGATGTGCCAATTCATTTTGACGGGCTTTTTCCTTACGGAATTCAGCCACCTCACGGGCTTTACGCTCGCTTTCAACCACAATGAAATCATCACCAGCAGTAGGAGTGCCATCAAGACCCAGTATCTGCACAGGAATAGATGGGCCTGCGCTCTGAACCTGTTCACCGGTCTCATCCAACAAAGCACGAACCTTACCGAAACACTCACCGGCAAGAACAATATCACCTTTGCGCAAAGTACCGGTCTGAACCAGTACCGTTGAGACCGAACCACGGCCACGATCAAGGCTGGACTCGACAACAACACCACGGGCCCGGGCATCCACAACTGACTTCAATTCAAGAACTTCTGCCTGTAACAATACTGCATCAAGCAGAGCATCAATGCCCTGTCCGGTATGCGCCGATACCTGCACAAATTGAGTATCGCCACCCCATGATTCAGGCACTACATCTTTAGCAGAAAGCTCGCTGGTCACGCGATCTGGATCAGCCGCTTCCTTGTCGATCTTGTTAATGGCAACAACAATTGGTACTCCAGCCGCTTTAGCGTGCTGAATCGCCTCTTCTGTTTGTGGCATAACACCATCATCAGCCGCGACGACCAGAATCACTACGTCTGTACTCTGGGCACCACGCGCGCGCATCGCGGTAAAAGCTGCGTGCCCAGGAGTATCCAGAAAGGTAACCATACCGTTAGCGGTTTCCACGTGATAAGCACCAATATGCTGGGTAATACCACCAGATTCGCCTGCCGCTACACGGGTTTTCCGTATGTAATCAAGCAGCGAAGTCTTACCATGGTCAACGTGCCCCATGACGGTTACCACAGGAGCTCTTGGCAGCTCTTCTCCTACGTTTTCTTCAACGAAGGAAATCAGGTTTTCTTCCAACTGGTTTTCATTGATCAGGGTATATTTATGACCCATCTCTTCAACAACCAGAATGGCCGTATCCTGGTCAAGTACCATATTGGGATTGGAAACGACTCCCATCTTAAACAACACTTTTACTACTTCTGCAGATTTCACTGACATTTGATTTGCCAGATCACTGACAGAAATACTTTCACCAAAGGACACATCCCTGACAACTGGTTGTGTCGGCTGTTGGAATTGGTGTTCGCGCCGTTTAGATTTTCTTCGTCTGGACCGACGACCGCCGCTGAAATCGCCGTCATCGTCAAGCATTTCCAATATCTGCTGGTGTTTATTGCCTTTATGGCGCTCCACCGGCTTGTGATGTACGACCGCTTCTTTGACAACGGCTTCGCCTTTGGTTTTCTTGCTCGGTCTTCTGGTTTCTTCACGTTCCTCACGAGCAGAACGCGCTTCTTTAACCTGCTCTTTCTTAGCTTCTTTACCAGTTTTCCGCTCATTCTTCGAGGTTGAGTCGGATTTCTCATCTGTGGAATCCGCAACGACTTCGACTTTTACAGTCTCAGCCGCCTCACCAGTTGATTCAGTCTCTGCAACAGCCGTTTCCACATTAACCACGGGTTCTTCTGCGTCGACGGCTTCTGTGCGCTGCTCTGACGGTTCAGCTGGCTGCTCGGAATGTGCTGCTTCCCCTGAAGGGGTAACTTTAGCAGCTTCTTCTGCTTCGATTTTAGCTTGTTTCTGCTGCTCTGCTTTGGCCTTTTCTTCCTGTTCGCGCAAACGGGCAGCTTCTAGCTTGGCGTTCTCTTCTTCCCGTTTACTAGGTGATACAAGCTGTTCTTCTTCTACAGGGACAGTTGTTTCTTTTTTAACGTAAGTCCGTTTCTTTCTGACCTCGATATTCACTGTCTTCGCCCGGCCACCCAGGCTGGAAGACTTGATTTGTGTGGTAACTTTACGTTTTAGCGTTATTTTTTTGGGACCTCCAGATGATTCACCGTGGCTTTTTTTGAGAAAAGCCAGTAACGCCTGCTTTTCTTCATCACTGACTGAATCGGTCTCATTACTATGCGGTAAACCAGCTTCTTTCATCTGCCCTAGCAAACGATCTACTGGTGTACCGACATTTTCGGCTAGCTCTTTGACTGTCACTTCTGCCATGCTGCCCTCCTTTAACAAATCGTCTGCTTATTCGTTTTCAAACCAGGGAGCGCGGGCAGTCATGATCAATTGACCAGCGCGCTCTTCACTCATACCTTCAATTTCAAGCAAATCATCTATGCCCTGTTCGGCAAGATCTTCCATGGAAATAATGCCTTTGCTGGCCAATGTATAAGCCAGGTGTTTATCCATACCATCCATGTTAAGAAGGTCATCGGCGGGCTCAGAACCTTCCAGTTGCTCTTCAGTTGCCAACTCTTTGGTTAATAACGCATCTCTTGCCCGCTGTCTTAATTCCGCTACGATATCTTCATCAAACCCTTCGATATCCAGCATCTCTTCAAGTGGTACATAAGCGATTTCCTCCAGCGAAGTAAAACCTTCACTGACCAATACCTGTGCCACTTCTTCGTCAACATCCAATGAGTCAACAAAATCTGATACGATCTGACCTGCTTCAGCCTGCTGTTTGGCTCCAGCTTCACTTTCAGTCATCACGTTTATTTCCCAACCTGTCAATTCGGTGGCCAGGCGAACATTTTGACCGCCCCGACCTATTGCCATGGCAAGGTTTTCTTCTGCAACAGCCACATCCATGGTATGAGTCTCTTCATCGATCACGATTGAAGCTACATCTGCCGGTGCCATCGCATTTATCACCAGCTGAGCGGGATTATCATCCCACAGGACAATATCGACTCTCTCATTACCAAGTTCATTTGATACCGCCTGAACTCTGGAACCACGCATACCTACACAGGCACCCACCGGATCAATGCGTCCATCGTTGGTTTTAACTGCAATTTTGGCGCGGGAGCCAGGATCCCGTGCACAGGCACGAATCTCAATTACTTCCTCTTGAATTTCCGGCACTTCAATTCGGAACAACTCCACCAACATCTGTGAACTGCTTCGGCTTAACACCAACTGCGGTCCACGACCTTCTGTTCTGATTTCATGTAAAACAGCACGTACTCGATCGCTGATCCGGAAAATCTCCCGGGCAATCAGCTGATCCCTTGGCAATATGGCTTCTGCATTACTTCCAAGATCGATAATCAAACTGTCTCTGGTAACCTTTTTAACCGTTCCGGATACCATTTCACCCAGTTTTTCTCGATATTGTTCAACGATTTTGGCCCGCTCAGCTTCACGAACTTTTTGAACGATTATCTGCTTAGCGGCCTGGGCACTGATTCTTCCGAAACCTTCATTTTCCACTTTGATTTCGTATACATCGCCAGGCTGTAAGGTGGGATCTATTTCTGCGGCTTCTTCCATGTTCAATTCATATCCCAGGCCTGGCACAACCTCATTGCTAACAACCAGCCAGCGTCTAAAGGTTTCATAATCGCCGGTTGCCCGATCAATTACGACATGAATATCAACTTCTCCTTCATCATCGTAGCGTTTCTTAGCGGCTGCTGCGAGAGCCATCTCAATAGCCTCAAAAATGACATCTTTGGCAACGCCTTTCTCATTAGAGACCGCCTCTACAACCAGAAGCATTTCTTTATTCATCGTCCTCGCCCCTACTAACCGTCAATCTGATCAAACCGTGGAATAATCCGCGCTTTTTCTATTTGTTCGAACGGTAATACGTACTCTTCGTCCCCGATTACCAAAAGAACATCAGAATCTTCCACCCCGTTTAATAAGCCTTTAAATTTTTTTCTACCTTCAAAGGGTCTGCTAAGCCGGATTTCTATTTCGTGACCTTTGTAAACAGCAAACTGTTCCAAGGTAAACAAAACCCTGTCCATACCTGGAGAAGAAACCTCCAGTGTATAGTTGCTTTGAATAGGGTCTTCTACATCCAAGACACTGCTGATCTGACGACTGACCGTGGCACAGTCCTCCACATCAATCCCTTCCTCATGATCTATGTATATGCGTAATAGCGATCGGTTACCCTGGGGAATATATTCAAGTCCCCAGAATATAAATCCCAGCCCTTCTACAACCGGACGGGTCAGCTGTTCTAAAACCTGCTGTTTTACACTCAAAGTATGTATTCCAAAAACAAAAAATGGGCATCATGTGCCCACAAATTAAAGCTGCACAATGTATTTATCATGCAACCTGATTTGCATAAACAAGTACCTAAAAGTCCAAGTATAAAAAACCAATGCCCTTGCCAGGACATTTCTACTCTGCTTTTTAGGTAGAAAAATTCGTCGGACGGAACAACAAAAATGGTAGCGGGGGCTGGATTTGAACCAACGACCTTCGGGTTATGAGCCCGACGAGCTACCAGGCTGCTCCACCCCGCAACATGCGCCCTAGACGGGCGCGGATTATAATGCCCGCATCACCTGATTACAACTGAACACGAACTTATATATGGTGCCGATGACTAGACTCGAACTAGCATGAGCGATGCTCACCACCCCCTCAAGATGGCGTGTCTACCAATTCCACCACATCGGCAATTCTGTATCCAACACCCTCAGTCTGCGCTGGGGATATCGGAAGTATTCTGATCCTTTCCTTGAGTATCAAGAGTTTCGGCAGCAGGCACAGTCGTATCATTGATCGTCTGCTCTACTGGCAACAAACCATAATTACCTGCATCTTCTGCCTTCTGTTTGGCAAAATACGCCAATGCCAGACTGGTAATAAAGAAACCTGTTGCCAGAATTGCCGTTGTACGACTTAAGAAGTTGGCACTTCCTTGGCTTCCAAAAACTGTTTGTGAAGCCCCTGAACCAAAAGAAGCACCGGCTTCCGCTCCTTTACCACGCTGCATCAAAATAAATCCGATGACACCAATGGCAAGAAACACATGAACAATAATAATAATGTTATCTATGGAGACCATTATAATTCCCGCAAACCTATTCAGCAGCCTTACATATGGTGACAAAATCATCTGCCTTCAAGGAGGCGCCACCTACAAGACCACCATCTATATCTGTCATGGCAAACAGTTCTTCAGCCGTACTGGCATTAACGCTGCCACCATATAAAATCTGTATTTTTTCAGCCACTTCAGCATTTTGCTCAGCAACAACTTTGCGAATATATGCATGTACGTCCTGAGCTTGCTGTGGCGTTGCCGTTTTTCCGGTTCCTATAGCCCAGACCGGTTCATAAGCAATTACGCTTTGACCGATGCCTTCTGCACCAACCAACTCTAATACTGCTTTAACCTGCTGACCAACAACATCTTCAGTGACACCAGATTCACGTTGTTCGAGCGTTTCTCCCACACACAGAACAGGAATTACACCTGCACCTAATGCCGCTTTAACTTTCGCTGCACACATCTCATCGGTTTCACCAAACAATGTGCGACGCTCGGAGTGACCGACCAGTGCATACTTACACCCAAATTCCTTCAGCATCCCGAGCGAAACTTCTCCGGTAAATGCCCCACTGGCTTCGATGTAAAAGTTTTGCGCACCCCACTCAATACCCGATGCGCTTAACAATTCTTCTGCCTGATACAGGAAAGGATAAGGTGCAAATATAACCACATCGGCATTCTCAGCCCTTATGTTCGACTTAAAATGGCCCAACAATTGTTGAACAAGTGCTTTATCGCCATTCATTTTCCAGTTGCCAGCAACCATCGGTCTACGCATAAGTCTGACTCCTATTTTCAAGAGGGCGCAATCTTAATGACTTTGTGCTCAGCTTACAAGCAGCGATTGCAACATTTAAAACAATATTTATTGATGCTAACTAATTGATTTTTCATAAAGTTATCAGTTAATCGCATTCTCGACCTGCGCAGCCAGATGGCGACAGACTTTTCTGACCAAAGCAGGGTCCTCCCCTTCCACCATAACCCTAACAACTGGCTCAGTGCCGGAAGGACGCAAAAGCACTCGACCACTGCTTCCAAGCTCTTTCTCGGCCGCCTGGACCCCCGACACCACCTCGGGCTGAGCCAGAATATCCATTTTCCGGGGCAGCTGTACGTTGATCATCTCCTGAGGAAACTTTCTCATACCAGACTTGGCCTGATAAAGACTCTGATCATATGCCACCAGGGCCTTCAATACCTGTAGCGCCGAAACGATACCATCTCCCGTGGTAGACACATCTTTGCAGACCAGGTGGCCAGAGTTTTCCCCTCCTAGAATCCAGTTATGACTGCTCAACAGTTCAAGCACATAACGATCCCCAACTTTCGCTCTGACCAACGGGATATCAAGTTTTTCCAGCGCCCGCTCCAACCCCAGATTGGTCATCAGTGTTCCAACCACTCCGCCGTTGAGACCGCCATTTTCTTTTCTATTACGGGCAATGATGTAAAGCAGCTCATCACCATCGACCAGCTCTCCCTGATCATCCACCATCAGCACGCGATCACCATCGCCATCAAAGGCAATCCCGAGATCTGCATTGGATTCCAGAACCACTTGCTTAAGTTGCTTGGGCGATGTCGACCCCACACCTTCATTGATGTTCAAACCATTCGGCTTGTTACCTATGACAGTGATATCAGCTCCCAGCTCTGAAAAAACCTTGGGTGCCACGTCATAAGTGGCACCATGAGCACAATCAATTACTATTTTTTTGCCCTTTAAGCTCAGCCCTGGAGCCGTTGACTTACAATACTCAACGTAGCGCCCCCCTGCGTCATCGACACGCCGCGCTTTACCGAGATGATCAGACTCGACTGTTACCATCGCCTGCTGAAGTTCAGCTTCAATTGCCAGCTCCATCTCATCCGATAATTTCGTGCCCTCGCCGGAAAAAAACTTAATGCCGTTGTCGAAAAAAGGATTATGAGATGCACTGATGACAATTCCGGCATCCGCGCGAAAGGTTTTGGTCAAATAAGCAATGGCGGGTGTGGGCATCGGCCCGAGCAATAGAATATCCACTCCCGCAGCAGATAAACCAGCCTCCAGAGCGGACTCAAACATGTAACCGGAGATACGGGTATCCTTGCCTATCAGAATTTTGCTTTTACCATGACGCGAAAACACCCGCCCGGCTGCCCATCCCAGCTTGAGCATAAAATCAGC
Source organism: Gynuella sunshinyii YC6258 (assembly GCF_000940805.1). Lineage (GTDB taxonomy): Bacteria > Pseudomonadota > Gammaproteobacteria > Pseudomonadales > Natronospirillaceae > Gynuella > Gynuella sunshinyii. The sequence continues at coordinate 5,675,042 of NZ_CP007142.1, forward strand.
CGTAATAGGAGACCGCCCTACACGACCACGGATACCATCCGTTCCAAAATAGGTTTTAGTTATCAATTCACTTCTCCTGCTTGTTTTTGCCATGGGCGCTGGGCGTTAAATACTTTAATAGCTTCCACACTTTCTTTTACGTCATGAACACGAACGATATCAGCACCATTCATGGCAGCAATCACAGCCGCAGCCACGCTTCCCACCATTCGCTCCGACACGGGTCTATTGAGAATGTCTCCAATCATGGTTTTTCTGGACATACCCACCAGCACTGGCAATTGCAGAGATTTGAATTCTTTAAGGCGGGCCAGCAAGGCGAGATTATGATCCAGTGTTTTGCCAAATCCAAAACCTGGATCAACCAACAATCGGGTAGCATCGATACCTGCCTGCAAACAGGCGTTAACTCTTTCCTGTAAATACTCGATGATATCCGACACAGGATCCCGATACTCAGGCTCATTCTGCATGCTCACCGGGCTTCCTCGCATATGCATCAAACAGACCGGCAAACCGGTCGCCGCACTCGCCTGCAAGGCACCGGGAACCTCCAGTGCTCTGACATCATTTATCAAATTAACACCGGCATTGGCAGCAGCAGTCATAACCTTTGGGCGGCTGGTATCCACAGAAACAAAGATATCAAAACGGCTTACTATTTTTTCTATGACCGGCAAGACCCGTTCAAGTTCTTCCAACTCACTGACTTCTGCCGCTCCGGGGCGAGTGGACTCACCACCAATATCAATGATATCCACACCGGCTGCGATCATGGATTCAGCATGAAACAGTGCCTTGTCGAGCCCGTTAAAACGACCACCATCAGAGAATGAATCCGGGGTCATATTCAGTATCCCCATAACTCTGACTTTATCCAACGACAAACACCGGCCATTACCTTGAATAAACATACCTACCCCACAAAAAGAAAAGCACCGAATGATGTCATTCAGTGCTTCTGAAACATTGCTTTAACTTGCGTTATCAGCTTTCTTTTGGAATTTCCTTGCCCGTCGCCGGCTCGTGTTCAATATTATCGGACGGGTCAGAGCCAGCAGCCGGCTTGGCTTCTTCTTCTGCCACATCTTGCACAGGAGCTGCGCCATTGCCGTTACTATCATCCCAGGACGCTGGCTTACGAGGCTTTCTGCCTTCCATAATGTCATCGATTTGTTTGGCATCGATGGTTTCATATTCCATCAAAGCGTCTTTCATAAGCTCAAGCTTGTCACGATGCGTGTTCAAGATTTCTGTGGCCGCGGCATACGATTTGTTAATGATTTTCTTGATCTGCTCATCAACTTCTCTGGCCGTTGTATTGGAAATATGAGTTGAACGGGTCTGACTACCCAGATACCCCTGTTCCTCTTCCTCATACTGGATCGGGCCCAGTTCTGACAACCCCCACTTGGTTACCATGCTACGAGCCATGCCGGTAGCCTGCTGAATATCATTTGAGGCCCCGGTTGAGACGCTATCAGTACCATAAATCAATTCTTCTGCAATCCGGCCACCATATGCAGAGGCAATCCTGCCTTCAATATAACGCTTGCTATAAGAGACTTTGTCTTCCTCTGGCAAATACATGGTCACACCCAACGCCCGACCACGGGGAATAATGGTTACCTTGTAAACAGGATCATGTTCAGGCATCAAACGGCCAACAATTGCATGACCGGCTTCATGATAAGCGGTCATTTCTTTATCCTTCTCGCTCATCACCATGGTTTTGCGCTCGGCACCCATCATGATCTTGTCTTTGGCGCGATCAAACTCTTCCATACTGACGATGCGCTTGTTCAGGCGAGCAGAAAATAACGCAGCCTCGTTAACCAGGTTAGCGAGATCGGCACCGGAAAAACCAGGAGTACCTCGGGCAATAACCTTGGCGTCGACATCGTCACCACAAGGAACTTTACGCATATGAACTTTAAGGATCTGTTCACGACCACGAATATCCGGCAATGAAACCACTACCTGGCGGTCAAAACGACCAGGTCGCTGCAACGCAGGATCCAATACATCCGGACGGTTGGTAGCTGCGATGACGATAATGCCATCATTCACTTCAAAACCATCCATTTCGACCAGCAACTGGTTCAGCGTCTGTTCTCGCTCGTCGTTACCACCCCCAATACCAACACCTCGGGAACGTCCGACGGCGTCAATTTCGTCGATGAAAATGATACAAGGTGCCTGCTTTTTAGCCTGATCAAACATATCACGAACACGGGAGGCACCCACACCGACAAACATTTCAACGAAGTCTGAACCAGAAATAGAGAAAAATGGTACTTTTGCTTCACCAGCTATGGCTTTGGCCAGCAAAGTTTTACCGGTTCCCGGAGGACCGACCATCAGCACACCACGGGGAATTTTACCGCCAAGACGCTGGTATTTGCCTGGATCGCGCAGGAAATCCACCAGTTCTTTAACATCTTCTTTGGCTTCATCAACTCCGGCGACATCAGCAAATGTGGTTTTAATCTGATCTTCACTCAGCAGTCGGGCCTTGCTCTTACCAAAACTCATAGGGCCTTTTCCGCCACCGCCCCCACCCTGCATCTGGCGCATGAAAAACATAAATACAGCAATAATGATCAGTATCGGAAAGGATGCTATCAACAACTGAGTCCAGACGCTTTGCTGCTCTGGTGCTTTACCTTCAATGACCACATTCTGCGACCGCAGTTCTTCGAACAACTGGCTGTCATCAATGCCATACGGACGATCAGTCTTAAATCTTGAACCATCACGACGCTCACCGGTGATTTGCAAAGGTGCAATCGTGACCTTCTTGACCCGGTCACGCTCAACCTCGGTGACGAATTCAGAATAAGTAATACTGTCTGAGCTTCCTGTTGCGGGGAAGTTTTGGAAGATCGTTAATAAAACCGCCGCTATAACGATCCATAAAATCAAGTTTTTAGCCATATCGTTCAATTTTCACCTTCTCGGTCATTTATCCTGCCGCACTGAACCGTTAGGATCCAGACTGGCCATTATAATCTTCTGCCACCAGATAAACCTCTCTTGACCGGGATCGAGAAGAACTGGGTTTGCGGGTGGAAACCTTTCTGAAGCTATCACGCACACTGCGTAAATAAGCATCAAATCCCTCGCCCTGGAATACCTTGGCGATAAACGCACCTCCCGGCCTGAGGGTCTGCAGTGCCATATCCAGGGCAAGTTCTACCAGATACATGGCTTTCGGCTGATCAACCGCTGACATACCGCTCATATTGGGGGCCATATCAGAGATTACAAGATCAGCAAGCTGAGCATCCAATAATTCCATAATCTGATCAAACACTTCCTGTTCGGTAAAGTCGCCCTGAATAAAATCAACGCCGGCAATTGCATCCATTGGCAGAATATCGGACGCGATCACCCTGCCATGGTCACCAACCAGCTTAGCCGCAACCTGCGACCAGCCACCGGGAGCCGAGCCGAGATCGATCACAGTCATACCCGGTTTTATAAACTGACCTTTCTCATTAATCTCCAGTAATTTATAACTGGCCCTGGAGCGATAACCATCCTGCCTGGAGCGTTGAACATATACATCATCGAAGTGTTCTTTCAGCCATCGCCCTGAACTTTTTGATCTTGCCACTTAGTTAGCTACTTCCAAATAATAGTGTTATATAAAAAATTTAGCGCTGGCAGCCATTTTTCAGCTCTTATACAATGCGCGCCCATTTTGAGAATGAAGCTAAGTTTAGCATTATGAATCTGACAGCAGAGCAAAAAAAATTCTATCGTGGTATTAGTCACCATCTAAACCCGGTTGTCACGGTAGCAGGTAACGGATTAACAGACACTGTACTCGCAGAAATCGACAGAGCCCTTGAAGACCATGAACTCATCAAGGTTAAAGTATCTGTAGGTGATCGCGATTTGAGAGCCGAAGTCATTAAGCAGATTTGCACTGCCACCCGAGCAACTCTGGTTTTTACCATAGGAAACGTCGCTCTGCTGCTGCGCAAAGCCCGCAAACCCAACGCAAAACTTTCCAACCTGGTTCGCTTTAAGAACTGATATCGGCCGAATCGAATTCAATGGCTTTGGTTGGCCGAAAGGATATCTGGCTGACAACCACTCCACCGATAATCAAGGCAACTGCATACCATTGTGACAAACGAATGTGTTCATCCAGGATCAGGAACGCGAACAACAGCGTAAATACTGGAATAAGGTTGGAAAACATCACCACTTGGGTAGCAGGCAAAAAGCGGACACTGAAATTGTATATCCCATACCCTCCCAGAGTGACCACGACGCCGAGATAAAGTACTCCGAGATTGGCCGGCCATATCTCGAAATCGGGCACACCATCGACCAGAAGCATGATGGGCATGAAAAACAACAGTCCTATCACGCTCTGAAAAGCCGTCAAAAATAATGATGAATAGCGCGCAGAAAGAGATTTTAGAATAATCGTGTAAAATGCAGCGCTGACCATGGCAATAAACTCAAGGAAATTGCCCAGCATGGGATTGCTGGCCTGGTCAGAAGGACTACCGGAAAAGGTCAGCCAGATCACTCCGGGCACGGTCAGCAATATTCCCGCCAGATGGTTTTTCCGCACCTGTTCGCCAAGAATCAATCCCGCCAGTACAGCGACAATCAGCGGCAGCATGGCAGTTACCACGCCGGCTTCAGAAGCGGTCGTCAGTTTCAATGCCCAGGCCTCGAACATAAAGTAGATGCATGGTTCAGCCAGGGACATCAATATCAGAAATTTGATATCTTTACGCTCTATCTGCTGCTGCAGAATCAATGGCAAAAACAGAGAAAACACCAGTGACGCTGTCAGCATTCGAAACGCTACAGCCTGTAGTGGGGTAAATCCCTCCAGCACAAACTTAAACGCAACAAAAGAACTACCCCATATTGCCATCGCAAATATCAATGTCAGCGACGCAAATGCATTCCTGGACTGCAACATTTATCTTCACTCATAAAACGACTATCGCGGCCAGCCATCATAGCTGCCGAACAGACCGAATGGCCTGCAATTTACCAGGCCGATAAAAAAGGGGGCGTTGCAGACACAACACCCCCTGATTACGGGTAACTGGAGATTATTTATACACAGGCAATCTGGTACAGATTTCCAATACCTTCTGTTTCACTTCTGCAATAACGACGTTTGCATCGCCAGCTTCCAGGCCGTCCAGAATATCGCATATCCAGCCGGCCAGTTTTCCAGACTCTTCTTCTTTGAAGCCTCTGCGGGTAATCGCTGGCGTACCGATTCTGAGACCGGAAGTGACAAACGGGGAACGGGGATCGTTGGGAACAGCATTTTTGTTGACCGTTATATTGGCCTGGCCCAGCGCTGCGTCCGCATCTTTACCGGTATATTCCTTACCGATCAGGTCAACCAGAAACAAGTGATCATCGGTGCCATTGGAAACAATTTTAATACCACGTTCCTGAAACACACTAACCATCGCACGGGCATTTGCCACTACTTGCTGCTGATAGGTTTTAAATTCTTCACTCATGGCTTCTTTGAAGCAGACAGCCTTACCGGCGATGACATGCATCAGAGGGCCACCCTGACTTTCCGGGAATACCGCAAAGTTCAGCTTTTTATTCAGTTCTTCATCATTGTTGGCCAGAATCAGACCGCCGCGAGGTCCACCCAGAGTCTTATGCGTAGTCGTAGTCACAACATCGGCAATGCCCACTGGAGTTGGATAAATTCCGGCAGCCACCAATCCTGCAATATGAGCCATATCAACAAACAGATATGCACCCACCTTATCAGCAATGTCCCTGAACCGCTGCCAGTCAACGATACGGGAATATGCTGAGAACCCTGCGACAATCATCGTGGGTTTGTGTTCTTCCGCCAGCTGTTCAACCTGTTCATAATCAATCTCGCCAGTTTCAGGGTTCAAACCATACTGTACAGAGTTGTAGATACGACCGGAAAACGACACCGGGGCACCATGGGTCAAATGACCACCGTGTGCCAGACTCATACCCAGAACAGTATCACCCGGTTTGCACAATGCCATATAAACAGCAGCATTGGCCTGTGAACCGGAATGCGGCTGCACGTTGGCATACTCCGCTCCAAACAATGCCTTGGCACGATCAATAGCCAGCTGCTCCACCACATCAACGTGCTCACAGCCACCGTAATAACGCTTGCCAGGATAACCTTCAGCATATTTGTTGGTTAACACAGAACCTTGGGCTTCCATGACTCTGGGGCTGGTGTAGTTTTCTGAAGCAATCAGCTCAATGTGCTCTTCCTGGCGTTGAGCTTCAGCAGTCATTGCCGCATACAACTCGTCATCATAGCCCTGGATTTTCATGGATTTCTCAAACATCAGTTTCTCCTGGTGTTATTGATCAAATTGGATTACAGGTGTTTTTTAATTCGCTCTTTGCAGCTTGAGGCGGAAAACATCAATGCCATATCAGGTTTGTCACTCATCTTCCACGCCCATAAAATCTGTCGTCTTAACCGACCATGGCAGCCACAAGTATCAACTGGTCTCAAGCCGGCGGCTATTCTAACTAAAAGCACAAACAAAACTCACATGAAAAAACATTGTCGCTGCTATGAAGATATTTTGCCCGAAGACCTTGGGTTTAGCCGCTGTTTTGACTAACCTTGTCAGCCTTTAGAATACCAAGAGGTCATAAGCCAAGTGGCTCAATACGTTTATACCATGAACAGGGTCGGTAAGATCGTCCCGCCCAAACGCGAAATCCTGAAAGATATTTCCCTGTCATTCTTCCCAGGCGCCAAAATCGGAGTGCTGGGTCTGAATGGTGCTGGTAAATCAACACTGCTCAGAATCATGGCCGGTCTTGATACCGAGATTCAGGGGGAAGCAAGACCTCAGCCCGGTATCAAGGTGGGTTATCTCCCTCAGGAACCACAACTGGACGAAGAAAAAAACGTTCGTGAAATCGTCGAAGAGGCACTTGGTGAAATCAATGAGGCCAAGGCCAAGCTGGATGAAGTCTACGCCGCCTACGCCGATCCCGACGCAGATTTCGATGCGCTGGCAGCCGAACAGGCACGGCTGGAAAATATCATCCAGGCCGCAGACGCGCATAACATGGAACATAAACTGGAAATAGCCGCCGATGCCCTGCGTCTGCCGCCCTGGGATGCCAAAGTCAAATACCTCTCAGGTGGTGAACGTCGCCGTGTAGCACTGTGCCGGTTATTGTTGAGTTCTCCAGACATGCTGCTGCTCGACGAACCCACCAACCACCTGGACGCCGAATCAGTCGGGTGGCTTGAGCGTTTTCTGCATGAATTTCCCGGCACAGTGGTGGCCATTACCCACGACCGTTATTTTCTTGATAATGTTGCCGGCTGGATTCTTGAGCTGGACCGTGGTCATGGTATTCCTTATGAAGGCAACTATTCCGGCTGGCTTGAAGCCAAAGAAAAACGACTGGAGCAGGAAGCCAAACAACAGGCGGCTCATGAAAAAGCCGTTAAATCAGAGCTGGAATGGGTACGTCAGAATGCCAGAGGACGCCAGGCGAAATCCAAAGCCCGTTTAAAACAGTTCGAAACACTGAACAGCCGCGAGACCCAGGCCCGCAGTGAAACCAATGAAATCTATATTCCACCAGGACCTCGTCTGGGGGATGTGGTTATAGAAGTCGAACACGTCGCCAAATCTTTTGAAGAAAAAGTACTGTACGACGATCTGTCTTTTGTCGTTCCACCAGGAGCCATTGTCGGTGTCATCGGTGGTAACGGTGCCGGTAAATCAACCCTGTTCAAACTGTTGACCCAGCAGGAACAACCTGACAGCGGTGCTATTCGTATCGGCGATACGGTCAAAATGGCCTGTGTCGGACAAATGCGCGAACTGGAGGGCAGTAACACGGTATTTGAAGAAGTTTCCGAAGGCCGGGACCTGATCCAGGTCGGCGGATATGAAATTCCGGCCCGAGCCTACCTTGGACGGTTTAACTTCAAGGGCTCTGACCAGCAAAAATATGTCAAACAGCTGTCCGGTGGTGAGCGTAACCGTCTGTTTTTGGCCAAACTGTTAAAAGAAGGCGGCAACGTTCTGCTGCTCGACGAACCAACCAACGATCTCGACGTGGAAACGTTGCGTGCGTTGGAGGAAGCCCTATTGGTATTCCCTGGCAGTGCGATTGTCATCTCCCACGATCGCTGGTTCCTTGACCGCGTAGCCACTCATATTCTGGCTTTTGAAGGTGATTCCAGTACGGTGTTCTTTGAAGGCAACTACAGTGAATATGAAGAGGACCATAAAAAACGGGTTGGTGATCAGGGACCAAAACGGGTCAAATATAAACGGATCAAAACCTGAATATCCGGTCGCGGGAGTCTGTCTCCCGCAATCCTCACCTTTTACAAAGCGATGTTGTAATGCAAAAAAAGCTCAATAATCAGTTGTTTGCCCTTTCCGGTCTGGGTCTGATCGCCGGGATTCTGCTCACTCAGGGGATCAGTTGGATCACCAGCGCCCAGAAACTGGCACACATGCAGATACTCGGCTTTCTCTGCACCGGCATCGCGATTATTCTGCTGACAGCGTGCTTCAAGCTGATCGCCATGGTGCGGCTCGATATTTCCAACCAGATATCTGCACAACTGCAGCAGTTGTTGAATAAAACCAATACTATTCTGAGCGCCTCCAAAAAGATTAAAAACGACCAGCAGGGTCTGATCCGGCTACTCAATGAGACCTCGGAAGGCGCCTGGCTGAAAAACCTCGACAATGAATTCATTTTTGCCAATGAACATCTCGGCAAATTATTAAACGCCACTCCCACAGCACTGGTTAACAGAGACTCTTCGGTGGTCGAGTCCGATTTTCTGCATCATCTCAACCAGGTTGATGCCAGAGTGATTGCATCAGCGGAAACAGAAAGCATCGAAATCGAAACCGGTAACCAGCACCGGTTTGTCATTCGCTCCACCCCCATACTGAACGCTAATGGCAAGGTTTCCGGCACTGCCGCCACCGTCAGTGATATCACCCATCTGAAGACCTTGAGAGAACTGCAGGAAAAGTGGCAGTTCATCGATCCGCTGACCAACCTTGGCAATATCCTGATGGGACAAAACTGGCTGAAAGATGCGCTAGCCACGCGCCAACAGGATGAAATCATTGCGGTATTGATGTTCGAATATGAGAATTTTGCCGATATCAGCAAACAACTGGGTTCTATGGTTGTGGATTTGATTGTGGCGGAAACAGGTAACAGAATTGCCGGTTTAGTTGGTAAAGAGCAGCTGCCGATACGGGTTTCCGGAGATCAGTTCGGTCTGCTGATCCGTAAAATATCTGATCCCGCAGACATCCTTTCTCTCGCAGAACAAGTCAAACAGCGGTTGTCAGAACCGCTGACCGTTCACGAGACAGAACTGTCTCTGACACCCCGGATGGGCATGGCCAGAACACCGGTCCATGGTGATGACCCAATCCAGTTACTGGCCACAGCAGAACAGGACATGCGGGCCTGAACAACGATTCACTCTGTCAGCCCGCTGGTTTTTGCTCTATATTGATTAGCTCTCTGCATTCGGCATTCCCACATCCCTGGCAAACATCATTGCCAGGTTAATCACAAACCATAACGCCGTAGAGTTCGCTCCATCCTGGTAAAAATCCGGAAACAAGCAGGGCTCCCATATGATGAATCCTGAACAGCTGTCACCATCATCACAAAGCGTATTCTGGTGGGCGACCGCCCTGGCTCAGTTTCGGGTAGCCAGGCACAATGAAACCTCAGTATCCATCAGCGCCAGCGACATTTTAGTCGGCATGTTGCTGGAGTCTCCGACTGATCCAACCACTACGACATTACTGACTCATTTCCATCTGACGCCTGGTCAGATATTGCCGGATGATTATTTGATTCCCACACGGCAGGAGCTTGAGCGGCAGTTGCGGTCCATCCCCGCAGACACAACACCGGCCTTCGATTCAGACGCTGACTATGTCCTCAAACAGGCGTATGAAATAGCCGCACAGAACAAATACTCCCAAGTACTTGAACTGCCATATCTGCTGATCGGGCTATTGCAGAGCCCAAATACCATCGCAGAGAAACTAGCAGAACTGTTTGCCCAGCGAGGTATCGAGATATCCCAGGTCCAGCAACTGAGCCTGGAATTTTTCAGCCAGCCCGAAAACAAACAAAGCTATGCTGAATTTCTGCAGACCCGCCTGCCGTATCACGCCAGCCCGGTTGATATTCCCAACTACAAGGCGGATCACGGTAACCTGAATGATCTGACCCAGGATCTGGTAGGCATTCGTGCCGAAGTGGATGCATTTGCCTACCTGCTGGCCTCCAGGGGGCTGAAGCCGCCGCTGGCGGTTGGTCTGTTCGGTGAATGGGGTTCGGGAAAGTCCTTTTTCATGCAGGCCGTCAGAAGCCGGATTGAACAACTGACTGGCAGTGACCAGATCAGTCAGCGGTCCCAGGTCGAAGTTCCCTACTGGAAGCGCATCATCCACATTGAATTTAATGCCTGGCACTATGTGGAAGGAAATCTCTGGGCCAGTCTGGTCGACCATATCTTCAATCAGCTCCGGCTCAAGGGCGAGAAAGAGGATCTGGTGGAAAAACGGCGCAATTACTGGCTGCAACAACTGGACAGCAAACGTGTGGAACTGGCTGAACTGGAATCGAAGTACAGCGTGGCCAAACGGGATCTCGATAGTCTGGAACAACGCATGGATCTGTTGGAGCAGGCGTATCAGACAGAAATGGAACATCTGCGTCAGCTGAAAGCCAACGCCAGCTCTGATGTCGTCATCCGGGACAGCCTGAATGCCGTTTCCGAGGTGCTCGACAACAATCTGCTCGCTCTTGGACTCCCCAGCGCTCGCGACATCTTCAAAAAACTGGATGAAGCACACCAGGAGATCAAACGTGGCCGACGACTGTTAACGGAGTTATGGCATCATAAACACCGGTCATATCGATATCTGCTGGTTCTGGCAGGACTGTTTCCCCCGGCAGTCACATGGATGCTGACCAGTCTGACTGAGTCCATGAATACTGCCTGGCTGAGTGGTGCAGCGGCAACCGTCGCCACTGGAACGGCACTGCTTTCGAAGACCACTTTATTTATCAAAGACAGGTTAAAACAGCTGCAACAGGCCTCCGCCAAGGTGCAGCAGGAAGTTATGCAACAACAGCAACAGCTCGATAATCAGATAACGGCGGCCGAACAGACGGTTGCAAACGCCCGACAGCGGCTGCATGACTCTATTCACCATAGAAACGAAGTGCTGGACAGTATTGAAGAGATCCAGGACGAACTTAAAAAAGTTACTCCCACACAAATACTGAACGAGTTTGTCAAAGAACGGGTAGGTTCCGGTGACTATCGCAAGCATCTGGGGATCCCGGCGTTGATTCAGCAGGACTTCCAACAGCTGGCAACTTTGATTTCAGGTCACAATCAGGCGCTGGTGGCGGGTGACGATTCTGACAACGAAGCCCATGATGACTATGGTTTTAATCGCATTATCCTGTACATCGACGACCTTGATCGTTGCCCTGATACTCACGTGGTGCAGGTACTTCAGGCAGTCCATCTGCTGCTGGCATTTGAGTTATTCGTTGTGGTGGTGGCCGTCGATTCGCGCTGGTTGTCGCATGCCCTGATCAAGCATTTTGATGCTCTGGCCCCGGAACACAACAACACTTCCACAGCCAGCCCGGATGATTATCTGGAGAAGATTTTTCAAGTACCGTTCTGGGTGCAACCACTGAATGACCATGCCCGTCAGAATATTATCAATGGTCTGCTCGAAGGCCATTTGCTGACCACCCGTCAGCCCCCCGGCGGTCAATTCTCATCTGATAGCAATATTCCCAACGTTTCCGAATCACACCAACAAATATTGGATTCCCTGAACCCCGCCAGTGCCCCACCCGAACTGGACGTGGCAGCATTGAGCATTCATGCTGATGAACTCGACTTCTTAAAACAACTCACGCCACTGTTGGGGAATACTCCCAGAGCCACCAAGCGGTTTGTGAATCTATATCAGCTACTGCGGATCATTCACCATCTCACTCCGGAAAACGATGAGGAGTCGCCACCGGATTATCAGTTGCTCGGATTTATGCTTGCCATCGGAGGTACCGTACCGAATCTTGAACAATCCATTCTGATGGCAGAACAACAAAATCCTTATGGCCTGTTGAGCGATGTACTCAACAACCTGGAACAGCTTCATGCTGATCGAATTCAGTTGTGGATGGATTCAAGAATACACTGGCTGACCATTCCATTGGCGCGGATACAGCATTCTTATCACCGGGTAGAGCGTTTTCTGTTCCGGGTCAGCAGTGGATCGTTGTCCGGTCTCAGGTCACTGTGAACGCTGTCTGGTCTGAATACGATGTTCCTGGTTTGGCATGGTCTGGCGCATAGCATGAACCCTGGCCAGATCGATTTGCCCCACCAGCCAACCGGTCTCGTCAGCAAGACAAGCCTGCACCGCTCCCCAAGGTTCGACAATCATTGAATGTCCCCAGGTCTGGCGTCCGTCATCGTGCGTACCGACCTGTGCCGGGGCCAGCATATAACAGGCATTTTCTACCGCCCGTGCCCGGTTCAGTAGTTCCCAGTGTGCCATTCCGGTAGGACGGGTAAACGCCGCCGGTGCCACCAGCACTTCTGCACCCATGGCCCGCAGACGCTGGTATTGTTCGGGGAAGCGCAAATCGTAACAGACCGACAGACCCACCCGGCCGACCGGAGTACTGACCACTGTCAGAGTGCTGCCATGACAATACGTAGCGCTCTCCTGGTAGCGGTTATGACGATCAGAAATAATGGCATCAAACAGATGGATTTTCCGGTATTCGGCCACCAATCGACCGCCCCCATCAAAGACCGGGCAACAGGCCCAGGGTTTCTGTTTGACGTTGTACTTAAACGGAATGGTTCCCGCGATCAACCAGCGCCGGTAGCGACGGGCCAGAGCACTGACATGCGCCATGATCATGCGCTGCTGCTCAAGGGATTGTCGGGATTCGCGGGTAATATCACGATTGCCATAACTGGCCCAGTTTTCCGGCAACAGTACCAGATCCACTTCAGGATGCTGTTCCGCCAACTGCCGGAACGCTTCACTGACGGTCTCCAGATTGACAGCGATGTCGGTGGAGCTGGTCATTTGCAGCAATGCGACAGTGCTCATTATTTCACCTCTTTATCCTTCAGTTTTTTATCCTGAAGGGAATTATCAAACGCCTTGTACAGCTGGTATTTGGGATTTTCCCAACTGCCGGTAATGCGGTATTTCACCGATGAGAAGCGTTCCAGCCCGGAGTTCATGATGCGTTCGGTAATAAAAATCGCCACAGCCACCTGTGGTGTCACTCCAGCCAGTAGCGCAGCCAATGGTATGGCGCTGGACACCGGTACGGTAAAGACCATATCCAGATCGAGCTGCTGGTCGACCATGTTGTAACCGCCGTTGAAACGGAACTTGGTGGCGGCACCATCAATCACAAATTCATTGGCTACCAAGGCAAAACCATCTTCAAACAGCAGTGAGCCATCCACGGTATCAAACGAGATGCCTTTCTGCACGATGTCTGAAAAGTCCAGTGCCAGGCGCTTCAGAATACGGGAGAAATTAAAAATGCCAAACAGTTTGATATCTTCATACTCCTCCACATTCAAAATCGCACCATTACGCATATGAATATCGGTTTTCCCTTTGACCGTTTCCACCTGATAAGCCAGTGGTGATCCCGGCCATTGCAGTTCAATGGTCGATTCCGCAGACTGGGTTCGAATGCTGCGGGCATAGCCCATTTTTTCCAATACACTGCCAACATCACCGGCTCTCACATGACTTTGCAGATGGGTAGACATTGATCCGTCGGCGACGGTCAGCCAGTCCAGCGAGCCGGTCAGCTCAAGACCATTGATGTTGCCCTGAATATCGGTGACGGCGACCCCATTACTGACTGGTTTGATCCGTGCACTCCAGCTGCCAAAATCGCGACCATCCCATTCCAGGCGTTTCACCTGAACCAGAGCCGGGTAAATGGTTTTCAGGTCAACAGTCGCCAGCGGGTCATCGTTTTTGTCGCCGGCAACAGCAGGCTGTGAGTGCAGCCGGACAAATTCAAAGTCCAGCACCAACGGTTCATTTTCGCCATGCCCCCACCCCATGTTGCCCTGAACATCCGGTCCTTCAAAGTCCGCCGTCCAGCCCTGGTCAGTCCGACTGATCAGCACCTGCATATCCGGCCAGGTGTCAGTGAAATAATTCAGCTGATCGGTACGAATGCTGACCTCACGAATCAACTGATCAAAAGACCTGGTACCGGCTGTATCTGTCTTACTCGCCGGCCACTGCTGATACAATCTGACGATATTCTGGATGTTTTCCTGCCAGCGGTCACCATCCAGTTTGGGCTCATGGATATCAATGAAGACACCATCCTCTTCGGGCAGCTTCGCCCCTTTCTCCGACTGAATTGAGCCCCGTTCAATCTGATTATTCACCATCAGCATATTGGTCGAAAGCTTGTCCGCCAACTGCACCTGAAGATAGCTTTTGTCGCCCTCAAACTGCATATTCAGAGTGCTGGGCCAGACCTCATCAGCCGCTTTTTGTAACGGGCTGGAGTAATTCATGGCAATTCCGGTCAAATCACTCGTCACAGTCAATTGGCTGCGGGAGGCTTGAATATCGAGCTGCGCCTGATAGGGTGTGACTCCTCCGGTTTCGTGGATCAGTGCATCGCCAATCCACTCACCTACGTCCGCAACGTCAGCCTGCCCGGAGGCATCAATGAGCCAATGCAGGTCAGAACTGCCAAAACCACGAGTGGCGATCTTAAAAGCAGCATCATGACCAAAAAAACGACCATGTAACCCTGATGAGGAAAACCCGGTACGGGAAGAAAAATGGATACGGCCTGAGGCCTGATCTACTGCCAGCTGATAGTCAGGCAACACCAACTGGTTGTCGCTGAGACGAACATCCACCTGAGCCTGAACCTTGTTTCCCTGTACCGGAACCCATATTTTTGCCTGGCCGGACATCTCCGCACCGCCGACCACCCAGGTATCCAGAGTATTGCCACTGAATTCCCGTAATGGCGAAGTGCGTACAAAATCCAGCACCGCTTCCGGCGCGCCACGAAACCGGGTCTCAATAAAGACATCAGGCTGGTGCTGATCCAGTGCCACCGATACCTGAGTGTCTTCAGCGACCAGATCCATGTAATGCAAAGGGTCGACCTTCACATTGAGCTGATCCGGGGATAAATCCACGCTGCCGGATAAGTTATGCAGCATCGGCCATTCCCGGTCAGCAACGAAATCGACATCCTGTAACTGATCTTTCAACAATACAGAAATCCCGTTACGGGTATTGCCAATCAGCGGCGTTGAAATCACCAGAGCACCATGATCGTTGCTGAAAGAACGCACAGAATCCAGCAGCCACTGCCGCAACTGTCGATCCATCACTATCGGCAAGGCCTGTTCCAGCTGCTCCCGGCCACCACCACTGAAGGCCAGATTCAGATCAAATCGGGGTTCGCGTTCATGGTTTGGAGACTTGAAGGGAATAAACACACCGAAATCTGCACTGGCAGACGTCAGTCCCCGCGGCTGTCCGATAATATGATGACCGCTGACCCGCAAACTGTTACCTGGATACCAGAACCATTCAACCTGACCCTGAAGCGCATCGACATCCACCGCTGAATCCAACACCCCCTTTAGGGTCATTGAGGTGTCAGAAGGTGTCACCGTCACCAGCCCATGGCCAGGTGTCATGTCAATATAACCATTCATATCCGATAACCCCGGCACTCCCTGCCAGGGGTCAGTAGAAACATTCGCAAACCGCCCCTGAACCGTCAGCCGATCAGCCGGAGGCTGGGTTGTCCGCCAGACAATTCGAGAGTTATATAACCGGCCACGAGGCTGTAAATCCGTCATCTTTCCCTGCGGAACGAGCACATTGGCCAGATTGGCCAGCACCTCCACATCCAGCCGGTTGCTGTTGATTTCCAACGATTCACCATTCCAGAACAGATAATGTTTACTGGGTTTCCAGGTATTGTTCTGAAACTGAAACGTCAGCCCGCTCAACCAGGCCTGAGTCCGATCCTGACCAAATTCCATGGTCAAATCGGAATCCACATTCTGTAGTTCCAGACGACGGTCATTCTGGCTCAAAGACAGTTCCGGCACCTTAACCCGGCCATGAATGGAATCCAGCTTGCCGGCTTTCAGCAAAATCCGGTAATTGGACTGCGAACGAAATACATCCCACTGAATGCCTGTGTTCCTGAGGGACATCCACGGCGCCCAATCAAAATCCTCCTGATCAAAATAAATATCAGCGTCAGGTTGGTCCTGATCCCAGTTCCAGAACCGGGCAGCCCCCTGGAAACCGGATAGCGGACTCTCAGCCCCCAGACGGCCGATAAAGTTAAGAGTCTTTTCGTTGCCGACGGAGATGGCCTGCAGTTCAGACAGTTCGACGGTCATGGCACGCTGAGCCGCAAACTGCAGATTCAGTTGAATATCGCTGAGATAGATTTGTTCATTGTCAAACAGTGGTTTGATGTCTTTCAGGAAACGGCCAAGGGAAACGGGTTCGGCGCTTTGTTTGCGAGATAATTGCCAGTCTCCGATTGACCAACCGGAAGATTCGGTTTTCTGCCGCATCTCCATCTGCACACCGGACATACTGACAAATTTGGCAATCGGTCGGCCCTGGGCCAGAGTCGGCAGAATGGATAAATCGAAACGCATGTGGTCAACAAACAAGACCGAACCAATACTGACCTGGCTGGCTGAGAGGGAGGGACTGAATCCGGACAGCGTACCATGCAACTCGCCAATGGATACCGGATAACCAATCTGACTGGAGATAATCTCCGCGATCTGATCCTTCTTGTTATTAATCAACGGCAGCAGTTGCCGCCCTAACACAACATAAACGGCCAGGATCACCAACAACAGTGCCAGCAATTGCCACAGCTGGACCATGTAACCACGAAATAAAACAGATAAACGCAAGAACCTGATACCGATGTCAAAAGTAAACCGGCATTTTAGGAGACTTTCAGAGACTATCCGAGCGCTTTATTGCAATCTTATTTAAAATCTATCTGCAAGATACTGCCGGTTATCACTGCAGTACCACATCAAACTGTTCCTGACTGTACATGGGCTCGACCCGGAAATGGATCGGTTTGCGGATAAACTCCTCAAGATCCGCCACCGCTGCCGACTCTTCATCAAGCAGGCGATCCACCACTGCCTGGGCTGCCAGCACCATATAGCTTTTGGTATCGTAGGCTCTCGCTTCACGCAGGATTTCACGAAAAATTTCGTAGCAAACGGTTTGCGCGGTTTTTATCCGTCCCCGGCCGTCACATACCTGGCAATATTCTGTCAACATCTGCTCCAGACTTTCGCGGGTACGCTTACGGGTCATTTCCACCAGCCCGAGTTCTGATACACCTGTGACCTTGGTCTTGGCATGATCTTTTTCCAGCAGTTTTTCCAGCATCCGTAACACCTGACGCTGATGCTCGGTATCTTCCATGTCGATAAAATCGATGATGATGATGCCGCCAAGATTACGCATACGCAGCTGCCGGACAATCGCGGTTACGGACTCAAGGTTGGTCTTGAAGATGGTTTCCTCAAGATTCCGATGACCGACAAACGCTCCAGTGTTCACATCGATCGTGGTCATGGCCTCGGTCTGATCGATAATCAGGTAGCCTCCGGATTTGAGGTCAACTTTGCGCGACAGGGCGCGGCGGATGTCCTCTTCCACATTGAACAGATCGAATACCGGCCGTTCACCCGGGTAGTATTCCAGGATAGGCTCAACTTCCGGCGTATATTTGCGCACGAAATCGAGCGTATTTTGAAAATTTTCACGGGAGTCGATGCGTATTTTATCGACATCGGCACGAATCAGATCCCGGGTAATGCGCAAGTGCAGTGGCAGGTCTTCGTAGACAATCTGTGGTGCTTTTTCGCTTTTGATACGTTCTTCAAGCACCCGCCAGAGACGACGCAGGTAATCCATATCCTTGCGAATTTCTGCCTCGCCGATGGACTCTGCCGCCGTACGCAAAATGAAGCCACCTTTCTCGATGCCCACATCATCTTTACAACTATTCACCAGCTCTCGTAACCGCTCACGCTCGCTGTCCCCTTCAATCCGCTGACTGACCCCGATATGATCAGAATCCGGAACATACACCAGATAACGCGAAGGAATGGATAACTGCGTGGTCAGTCGTGCCCCTTTGGTGCCGATGGGATCCTTGATGACCTGTACGGTAATGGGTTCGCCTTCGCGCACCAGCTGAAAAATAGGCGGGACGTTTTTGTTTTCGGAAGTTTGATGTTCATCATGGAGGCGGGGATGGGAGATATCGATATCTGAGGCATGAATAAACGCTGCGCGTTCCAGACCGATATCCACAAATGCCGCCTGCATGCCCGGAAGTACTCGGACCACCTTGCCACGATAAATATTACCAACAATGCCGCGATTCTGGCTGCGCTCTATATAAACTTCCTGAACGGCACCGTTTTCTACAATCGCGACCCTGGTTTCCATCGGCGTTACGTTAACCAAGATTTCTGAATTCATTCGATATCCTGCCAGATTTCTATATTGAATCGTTTCAAAAGTTCAGTCATCACTTCCAGAGGCAACCCCATTACACCTGAGAAACTACCTTCAATCCGGTCAATGAACGCCGATCCAAACCCCTGAATCCCATAAGACCCTGCCTTATCGCAAGGCTCACCACTTTGCCAATATCGTTTCATCTGCTCAATACTGATGGGTTTGAACCATACCCGGGTACGGCTCAGTCCATAGTGTTCCCTGTCAGTATTCATGACACATATACCGGACAGCACTTCATGCTCCCGCCCGGACAGTTTCGTCAACATGGCAATGGCATCCTGTTCGGACTCCGGTTTGCCAAAAATATGTTGGTCACAGACGACCGTGGTATCAGAACCAATAACCACCGCATCGCGGCCAGAGTCAGAATTCAGAATTGCCCTGGCTTTCTGCTCACTCATTCGTTTCACGTAATCGGTCGGTGCCTCATCCGGCAACACAGTCTCATCGATATCAGCCGGACAGACTTCAAACCTGACCCCAATCTGTTTTAAAAGTTGTTTACGCCTTGGTGAGGCGGATGCCAGTATTAATGTCATGTTTACTGTACTCGGAATCGTCTTTGAACGGATAACATCACCAATGCAACAAACGGCCAGATAACCGCACTGCTCACAGAGGGAATTAAAAAGGAATAACCGCTGCTGACCACACTCAGCTGACCTTTGATCCAATGCAGCAGCGATAAATGCAGCCCGACAATCAGAAAAATCACCATGGCCTGCTGATAGAGTGGATATAAACGCATACGTTGGTGCAGTAACGAAATCAGATAGGCACTTAACGACAACGTAAAAGCCTGCAAACCTAACAGATTGGCTTCCAGCAGATCCAGAATCAGACCAACAACCCAGGCAGTGAAGATTCCCACCCGATAAGGCAGCGCCAACACCCAATAGAGTGTCACCAGATATGTCCACTCGGGACGCAGGAAGGCAATAGTATCCGGTATCGGAACGATATCGAGAATAAAGGCGATTACCACTGTCAGCACAATGATCAACAGGTTTTGCGGTTTTGGGTTTTCACTGCTCATTGGGTGGCATCACTGTCACTTGATTGGTTAGCATCAGAATGATTCGCATCACCATTAAATACCAGCAGTACATGTTTGCTGCGATTCAGATGGGCACTGGGTTTGGCTTTAATAATGGCAAAAGGCTCGCCGGGATCATGCTCGACGCTGTCGACCACCGCAACCGGATACCCCTGAGGAAAGCGCCCACCCAGGCCGGATGTGACCAATAAATCACCCACCTGGATATCTGCGGTGTCGGGCACATAGATAAGCTCCAACTGACTCAGATCCCCGGTTCCCGAAACTACCCCGCGAAGGCCATTACGGTTCACTTCCACGGGCACGGCATGGTTGGCATCGGCAATCAACAGAACACGGCTGGTGTAAGTATCGATCTGAATGACCTGGCCCATCAATCCGGTGGCATCGAGCACCGGCTGGCCGACAAAAACACCGTCTTCGGAACCTTTATTGATAATCACCTGATGGGAAAAGGCGTCGGTATCCAGCCCGATCAACTGGGCCGCCAGAATCCGTTCGCTCACTTGCTCCGAAGCATTCACCAGCTCCCGGAGACGACGGTTTTCAGCCTGAATGATCGGTAATTGCTGAGTCTTGCGCTGCAGCATCAATACCTGTGCTTTCAGGCTCTCGTTCTCGATCATCAGTTTTTCTCTGGAAGCCAAAGTACTGGAACTCCAGTCCACTGCTTCTGAGGGCACGTTGGCAATCCACAAAATCGGGGTTAACGGATATCCAAGGATCTGCTTCAGTTTGTCGGTCTGTGGAATACGCAGATCAGCAAACATCAACATCCCGGAAAGAAGCAAGGCAAATAAAAACCGATAGCCTAAATGAGGGCCATGGGAAAAAATAGACTTCAACGGGTCCTCCGGATGATGGTCATTGCTTTGTCAGGCGGCAGAAGTCTGCCACCGAAGACTTATTCAGTCTGCAACAAAATCAAAAACTTTATCATCCATCATTTCCAATGCCCGACCACCACCTCTGGCAACACAGGTCAATGGATCATCAGCAATGATGACAGGTAATCCTGTTTCTTCGCTCAACAACTTGTCAATGTCACGCAACATGGCGCCCCCACCTGTCAACACCATACCGCGTTCGGCGATATCCGCTGCCAGTTCAGGAGGAGTCTGCTCAAGGGCACTTTTGACGGCCTGAACGATAGCAGAGAGGGATTCCTGTAATGCCTCCAGCACTTCACTACTGTTCAGAGTGAAGCTGCGGGGGATACCTTCGGCAAGATTGCGTCCACGAACGTCAATTTCGCGAATCTCAGTACCGGGATAAGCACAGGCGATTTCAATTTTAATCCGTTCGGCGGTTGCATCACCGATCAGGCTGCCATAGTTTCTGCGGATATAGGACACAATCGCTTCATCGAAACGGTCGCCACCAACACGGACCGATTCAGCATAAACAATACCATTGAGAGAGATAATCGCGATTTCAGTCGTACCGCCACCGATGTCGACCACCATCGAACCGCGGGCTTCCTCCACCGGCAGGCCGGCACCAATTGCCGCAGCCATTGGCTCTTCAATCAAATACACTTCACGGGCACCGGCTCCATAGGCGGATTCCTTGATGGCTTTACGTTCAACCTGAGTGGATTTGCAGGGCACGCAGATCAGCACCCTTGGACTTGGAGCAAACCAGGTATTTTCATGTACCTTGGCAATAAAGTGCTGGAGCATTTTTTCGGTGACCTGGAAGTCGGCGATGACACCGTCCTTCATTGGTCGGATGGCGGTAATGGAACCTGGCGTTCGACCCAGCATACGTTTTGCTTCATGACCCACTGCGGCAACTGAACGTTGATTCCCCTGCATCCGCACGGCAACCACCGACGGCTCATTTAAAACGATATCTTTGTCTCTAACGTAAATCAGGGTATTTGCTGTGCCGAGATCGATTGAAAGATCGGATGAAAACAGACCTCTTATTTTCTTGAACATCTAATGGTTACCATAATCTGTGGTCAAATATGAAAAACTGGTTGGCAATGTATCAACGGCGGGGATTTTGGGCAAGCCGGAAATGTGCTAATCTCGCCGCCCTTCAGCGCATTTGTCGATATTGTGTGCTCTGACATTGACGCTGGAATTACAGAGCTTATGACCCAATATAGTATCACCAAATAAAATACACGCCCTCTTCAAGTGATCCTTCACGGTGGTATTGAAACATTATCTGCGGGAGAAACCTAATGAGCTTAGAACGCTCTGATGTAATCAACATCGCTCAGTTAGCGCGACTCAGAATCGAAGATCAGCAGATCGACGGTTATACCGAGACGCTTTCCAACATTCTCGAACTTGTCGACCAAATGCAGGCCGTTGATACGTCAAACGTGGAACCGCTGGCCAATCCCCTGGATGCCACACAGCGCCTGCGGGCCGATGAAATCACCGAATCCAATCATCGTGACGACTATCAGAAAATTGCACCACTGACCGAAGCCGGTCTGTATCTGGTGCCCAAAGTCATTGAATGATACGCAGTCATATCTCAGGAATATAAAGATGACAGAGCAAACTCTTGCCCGACTGAGCGAAGGGCTCAAGAACAAAGAATTTTCCAGCACCGAGCTGACAAAAAGTTATTTACAGAACATTCAGTCGGCCGATGCGCAATACAATGCATTTATTACGGTGACCGAAGAACAGGCACTGGCTCAGGCAAAAGCAGCCGATGCGCTGATCGCCGCAGGCAATCATCAACCGCTGACCGGTATCCCGATTGCACACAAAGATTTGTTTTGTACACAGGGCGTAAAAACGTCCTGCGGTTCAAAAATGCTGGATAATTTTATCGCCCCTTACAACTCCACCGTGGCAGAAAAGTTTAATCAGGCCGGTGCGGTGATATTGGGGAAAACCAATATGGACGAGTTCGCGATGGGTTCATCCACCGAGTCCAGTTATTACGGTCCAACCCGCAACCCCTGGGACACCAGCAAAATCCCCGGAGGATCTTCCGGTGGTTCTGCCGTGGCAGTGGCCGCAGGCATGGCAGTGGCGGCGACCGGTACCGATACCGGTGGTTCCATTCGTCAGCCGGCAGCCTTTTGTGGCATCACCGGCATCAAACCCACGTATGGTCGGGTATCGCGCTGGGGCATGGTGGCTTACGGTTCCTCGTTGGATCAGGCCGGTCCCATGACACAGACCGCTGAAGATGCGGCAATCATGCTGAATGTCATGGCCGGTTTCGACACCAAAGATTCCACCTCAGTCAACCGGCCGGTGCCGGATTACACCGCCAATCTCAATCAGCCCCTGACCGGACTCAGAATCGGTCTGCCGAAGGAATTCTTCGGTGCGGCACTCAACAGCGAAATTGCCACCCTGATTCATGCCGCGGTTAAAGAGTTTGAAAAACTCGGTGCTACTGTCAAAGAAGTCAGTCTGCCAAGAACCGAACTGTCAATTCCCTCGTACTACATCATCGCCCCGGCAGAAGCTTCCACCAACCTGTCTCGTT
Source organism: Gynuella sunshinyii YC6258 (assembly GCF_000940805.1). Lineage (GTDB taxonomy): Bacteria > Pseudomonadota > Gammaproteobacteria > Pseudomonadales > Natronospirillaceae > Gynuella > Gynuella sunshinyii. The sequence goes on from NZ_CP007142.1 coordinate 5,698,274, forward strand.
TTGACGGGGTGCGTTATGGTTATCGCTGCAAAGATCCACAGGATCTGCAGGATATGTTTACCCGTTCTCGGGCTGAAGGTTTTGGTGCCGAGGTCCAGCGCCGCATCATGATTGGCACCTATGCCCTGAGTGCTGGTTACTATGATGCCTATTATCGTAAGGCCCAGCAGCTGCGCCGGCTCATCAAAGATGATTACATCGCGGCATTGGCCGAAGTGGATGTGATCATGGGACCGGCGACCCCGTCACCGGCCTGGGAGCTCGGTGCCAAAAACAATGACCCGGTCTCCATGTATCTGGAGGATATTTACACCCTGTCAGTGAACCTGGCCGGCTTGCCGGGCATGAGCATTCCCTGTGGCTTTGTAAATAACATGCCGGTCGGTCTGCAGGTGATTGGCAACTACTTCGATGAAGCCCGCCTGCTCAACATAGGCCATCAGTTCCAACTGGCAACTGACTGGCATAAACAGAAAGCAGTGTAAGAGGAAAATCTGGATGGAATGGGAAATTGTCATCGGTCTGGAAGTACACGTTCAGCTTTCGACCCAATCAAAAATCTTTTCCGGCTCCAGCATTCAGTTTGGTGCTGAGCCCAACACACAGGCAAGTCTGGTGGATCTGGCCATGCCAGGTACGTTGCCCGTGTTTAATGCCGCAGCACTGAACAAAGCGGTGGCATTCGGGTTATCCATCGATGCCGAGATCGGCCGGAAGTCCGTCTTTGACCGGAAAAACTATTTTTACCCCGATCTGCCAAAAGGTTATCAGATTACCCAGATGGATTATCCAATTGTGGGTAAGGGCCATGTTGATATCGTGCTCGAAGATGGTACCACCAAACGTGTCGGTGTCACCCGTGCCCACCTTGAAGAGGATGCCGGCAAATCCCTGCACGAGGATTTCGATGGATACAGCGGTATTGACCTGAACCGGGCCGGCACACCGCTGCTGGAGATCGTCTCAGAGCCAGACATGCGCAGCGCCAAAGAGGCGGTCGCCTATCTGAAAAAAATACATAGCATCATTACCTATCTCGGCATTTCCGACGGCAACATGGCCGAAGGCTCCATGCGCTGTGACTGCAACGTATCCCTGAGACCCAAAGGGCAGACCGAATTTGGTACCCGTTGTGAGATCAAAAACGTCAACTCATTCCGCTTTGTCGAGAAAGCCATCAATCACGAAGTACAGCGACATATCGACATTCTGGAAAATGGCGGCAAAATCACCCAGGAAACGCGCCTGTACGATGCGGACAAAGACGAAACCCGCAGCATGCGTTCCAAAGAAGTGGCCAACGATTATCGCTATTTCCCGGAACCGGATCTGCTGCCGGTGGAAATCGATGATGAATACATCAATGCCATCAGAGATACCTTACCGGAACTGCCCGATGCCAAGCAGCACCGCTTTATGACTGAATACGGCCTGCCGGAATATGATGCCATGGTGCTTTCCAGCACCCGGGCCATGGCCGACTATTTTGAGGATGTGGCGAAAAAAACCGGAGAAGCCAAACTGTCAGCCAACTGGATCATGGGTGATCTGTCCAAGCATCTGAACAAGGACAGCCTGGAAATCGAAGTCTGCCCGGTCAGTTCTGAGCTGCTCGCCGGTCTGCTACAACGCATTCTGGACAACACCATTTCCGGCAAAATTGCCAAAACCGTGTTTGAAGCCATGTGGAACGGTGAAGGCAGTGCGGATGAAATTATCGACAGCAAAGGTCTGAAGCAGGTATCCGATTCAGGTGCCATCGAAAAAATGATCGATGAAGTCATTGCCGCCAACCCTGGTCAGGTTGAGCAGTACCGAAGTGGCAAGGACAAACTGTTCGGCTTCTTTGTCGGCCAGGTCATGAAAGCTTCCAAAGGTCAGGCCAACCCTGCCCAGGTGAATGATATTCTGCTGGCCAAACTGAAAGGTTAAGTCAGCTAAAAAGGGAACCTTCGGGTTCCCTTTTTATAGCCAGGTCATATTTTATAGCCGGATCATAAAAATGATCGACGCTGCTCAAATGGTTTTTTCGGCTGATCTTTCGCCAGACCATTTTTCATGGCGATCATCTGATTGCGCCTTCCCATCAGGCGAAACTGCACCCAGCGCTCCCAACGCAACGCTTTCCAGGTATCTGCCTTCCAGGTCTTCCGGTACAAATATTTGGCTGCGGCCACGGCATCGGGGGATTGCTGGACAATCTGCTCTGCCAGCGCCTGCGCTGCTGCCATCGGCTGCTCAGATAACCGACTAACCAGTCCATATTGCAGCGCCTCTGTGGCGGGAAACTGCCGACCGGTCATCGTCAGCTCCTGGGCAATATCGATACGGGTCAGTCGTGACAAGGTCACCATGCCGCTCATATCGGGAATCAATCCCCACTTCATTTCCATAATGGCCAGACTGGCCGCCGGTGTTGCAATACGATAGTCGCAGGCCAGCGCGATCTGCATACCTGCACCAAAACAATTACCGTGGATCACACATATCACCGGCACTGGCAGATCACGCCAGCAATGAGCGACTTCTTGAGCGGGATTCTGTTTTCGCCACGGCCACTTCAAAAAAAACCTGGGAACCATCGAGGGATTTTGACTGACGGCGCGAAAGTCCATGCCGGCACAAAATGATGGACCATCACCGGACAACACCACTGCCCGGATACTGCGGTCTTTTCGAATGCGCCGCGCAGTGGCGATGATGGCCAACATCATCGGCATATCCAGGCCATTGTGTTTGTCTGCCCGATTCAGCGACACAAAAGCAATATGATCACGGACGTTACACAATACTCGGGATTCAGATGGATCGTTCATACGCACCTCTTTTTTAGAGGCATATTTTCACAGCTGCTGGCAGGACACTACGATTTTGTCGCCATCAGATCAGATCAACAGATCGATCAGGGAATTGATTGCCATAATGACTGAAACCGGCAGCAGCACATCTGAATGCTGCTGCCGATATTGCCAGGCTCGATAAAACAAGGCCTTAGGTTAACAAACAACCTTACATCGCCATCGCTTTATCAAAGACCACGTGGCTGTACGCACCTTCCGGTTGTTTCGTGATCACCGGCGTGGACGCGCTGCCCAACAGTACATCAACAGTGCGCTGATAGGCCGCCGGATCAAGATAACCCATACCTTTGCTACTGGTACTTAACAGTTTGGCCACCTCGGTCATCATCCGAATCTGGTGTTCCTCAGTCTGGGCTCCGGTATCGTCATATTCCAACACCACCAATGCAGCTTCTTTTGGATTCGCTTTTGCCCATTCCCAACCTTTGACAGAGGCTTTCAGGAACTTCGCCAGCTTGGTTACCATCGCCGGATCATCCAAAGATTTCTGCAATACATACAGCCCATCTTCCAGCGTGGCCACCCCTTCATCTTCGTATTTGAACAACGTCAGCTCATCGGGTGTCATGCCGCCATCAAGCACCTGCCAGTACTCGTTATAGGTCATGGTGGAAACGCAGTCAGCCTGTCCCTGGAACAACGGATCGACATTGAAACCCTGCTTCAACACCTTGACGCCATCTGCGCTGCCGTCAGTTGCATAACCCAACTTCGACATCCAGCTCAAAAACGGATATTCGTTACCATAGAACCAAACGCCCAGGGTTTTACCGGCGAAATCTTTCGGAGTTTCGATACCGCTGGATTTAAGACACGTCAGCATCATGCCGGATTTGCCATAGATCTGGGCGATATTGACCATCGGCAGTCCCTTTTCACGAGTCGCCAGAGCCGAGGGCAACCAGTCCACAATCACATCCGCACCACCACCAGCCAGCACCTGGGCCGGCGCAATATCCGGTCCTCCCGGTTTAATGGTGAGATCCAGTCCTTCTTCTTTATAAAAACCTTTGTCCAGTGCCACATAATATCCAGCAAACTGTGCCTGCGTGACCCACTTAAGTTGCAGGGTTAATTTATCCGCCGCCAGCGTCATCATGCTGGATGCCATCAAGACCGTGCCGGCCACCAACGAAACCAGATTCTTTTTCATTATCTCTTCCTCTTAACAAGCTCAATAATAAACTGCATCGGTAATCGTTTTCTGATGCGTCCCCCTGCACAGGCTTTTTCACACCTGACCAGGATTAATGCTTTACTCCGCGTATCGACGGGTGCCAGAAAGTTATCATCCTCTCTAATAATGAAAGAGCACCATAACTGGCAGAACCAGCCAGCGCAGCTACGAGGATCGTGGCCCAGACCATATCCATATTCATACGCCCCACCTCAGTGGAAATTCTGAATCCCATACCGACGATCGGAGTACCAAAAAACTCAGCAACAATAGCGCCAATTAATGCCAGCGTTGAATTCAGTTTGAGGGCGTTGAAAATAAATGGCATCGCCTGGGGCAACTGGTTTTTAAAAAAGATCTGACTCTTTTTTGCCGCATAGGTACGCATCAGGTCAGCATGCAGCGGATCGACCGACTGCAAACCGGCAACGGTGTTAATCAGCATTGGAAAGAAAGTCATAATCACGACAACGGCTGCTTTTGACGGCCAGTCAAATCCAAACCACATCACCATGACCGGCGCAATCCCGACAATGGGAATGGAGGACATGAAATTCCCAAACGGTAATAAACCATTCTGTAAAAACTGACTGCGTACTGCCAATCTGGCGACCAGGAACCCGGATCCACAACCGATCAGATACCCTGCCACTACCGCTTTCAGATAGGTCTGCTGGAAATCCGCCCATAATAACGGCAGATTGTGCCACGCTGCCGTTACGATCAATGTTGGTGCAGGCAACAACACCAATGGTACATCAAAACCGCAAACCAGTGACTGCCAGACCAGTAGCAACATAAACGCAAAAATCAACGGAACGGACAACTTTGATACTCTTGATCGAAACCCGCCCACATCACTCAAACGGGTCAATCCGGACAATAAAAACCATGATAACAACAATGCCATGATCAATACGGCCAACAGGCCCATGTGGCGGTTATAGAACCCGTTTTCCAGCGTCACGACGAGAGACATCTGCAAAGCAATCAATATCACTGCGGCTATTTGCCTGATTGTCGACAGCATTATTGCCCTCCTCTTCTCGCCAGCATGCGTTTCTCGGTGAAGCCTACCAACCAGACCAATAATGATCCGAGCAGCGCGGACATCAACAACGCCGACCATATCTGCACTGTCTGACCATAATACGAGCCACTGAGCAAGCGTGACCCCAGTCCCCCCTGTGCCCCCGTCGGCAGTTCACCGACAATGGCACCTACCAGCGATGAGGCAATGGCGACTTTTAAACTGGCGAACAAATAAGGTTGTGCAGCAAACCAACGCAGTTTCCAGAAAATCTGCCGGGCACTGGCGTTGTAGGTCAACATCAGCTCCATGTGCATTTTATCCGCAGCCCTGAGGCCCTTAACCATTCCAATCGTGACCGGAAAAAACGAGAGATACATGGAAATAAGCGCCTTGGGAATCAATCCGGTCAGATTAATTGCACCCAGTACCACAACCACGATCGGGGCAATGGCCAGAATCGGAATCGTTTGTGAGGCAATCACCCATGGCATCAGACTGGCTTCCAGAGTCCGGTTGTGAACGATACCAATAGCGATGGCTATTCCCAGAAGAGAGCCCAGCACAAAACCCAGCAAGGTTGAGTTCAAAGTGATCTGCGCATGATAAAGCAAGGATCTCTTGGACGTGACCTTGGTCTGAAATACACTTTTGTAGATCTCTGCCACGACTTGATGGGGAGCCGGTAAAGCAGGACGTTTGACCGCGTAGGCCTCGGAAATGATTTGACTGTAACTCCACGACTGCTGGCGACGTTCCAGGTTTTTGATCAACTGATTACCGTTCAGTATCAACGCCGCCAGATACCAAATAATTGTTAGCAAAATAAACATAGTGGCAACCGCCAGCCATTGTTGTTTATACCATTGACCTGACATAAAACTCTCCCGGCTAGTCAATCTGATGATCGGTTGCCAACACCGCCCTGATTTCTGCCGCCAGCGCATGGAAATCATCAGAATCACGCAATTGCAGGCTTTTCTCGCGAGGTAATGGACTCTCAATCACTTTGGTGACCCTGCCTGGCCTCGGTGACATCACCACAATATGTGTCGAGAGCAGCACCGCTTCCGGGATGGAATGAGTGACGAAAACGACGGTTTTTCGAGTCTCCTGCCAGATCCGCAATAACTCCATATTCAGATGATCACGGGTAATTTCGTCCAGCGCGCCAAATGGTTCGTCCATTAACAATAATTCCGGCTCAATACACAGTGCTCTGGCGATAGATGCACGCTGCTGCATACCACCAGACAATTGCCAGGGATACTTCTTATGGAAGTTCTGCAACCCAACCATCTGCAGATACTTATCAATCTGTTTCTGTTGGCGGGCTTTTGGCTGAGCGGAAATTTCCATGGGCAACGCACAGTTATCGGCAATAGTGCGCCATGGGAATAATGCCGGTGCCTGAAAAACGTAGCCGTACATTCGATTAAGACGGGCATCTTCCGGCGATGTACCATCAACCTCAATGGTACCGGATGTGGGATGTTCGAGATCGGCGATAACCCGTAACAGAGTAGTCTTGCCGCAACCGGATGGGCCAATAAAGGACACAAAGTCTCCTTCATGAATATCCAGATTGATATCCGACAATGCGTTGACCGGGCCATCGTTGGTCTGAAAGATCAACGATAGATTCTTCACGCCAATCATTAACCGGCCTGACTTTGTCTCCATCGGAGCCTCGTTATGGTTATGCATCTCTATTTTTTCTGCGTACATCGCACGTCTCAATGTGTATATCGATCATCTGCTGACCGGACTATCCCAATGTGTTTTTCGAACCGGTATTCGCCGCGATCAGCCACGCTTTACAGCAGTTGGTTTCATCATGTCATTGTATTTTTTGACGGCATCGTAAATGGATGGAAAGGCAGGTCGCTTAATGTATTTGCCCGCCCCTTCCTGCACTCGTAGTTCACCATCTTTGTAGACCAGATTCCCCTGACTGATGGTATGACTCGGCGCTCCGGTAACGGTCCTGCCTTCGAAAATATTGAAATCCACATTCTGATGGTGAGTAGTGGCCGAGATGGTATGGCTTTTGGCCGGATCCCAGATCACCATGTCGGCATCTGCGCCCACCGCAATGCAGCCCTTACGCGGATAAATATTGAAAATCTGTGCCGCATTGGTGGACGTGACTTTGACAAACTCATTTACCGACAGCCGCCCGGAATTAACCCCGGCATCCCAAAGCACCATCATGCGGTCTTCAACACCGGCAGTACCATTTGGAATTTTTGAAAAATCGTCTTTGCCAAACGCTTTCTGATCAGCACAAAAACAACAATGATCGGTGGCGGTTGTCTGTAACGTTCCACCCTGCAACGCTTTCCATAATACTTGCTGATGCCCTTGAGGACGGAATGGCGGACTCATGACATGAGCAGCAGCAAAATTCCAGTCTTCATGCCGATAAACACTGTCATCCAATTCCAGATGCCCGGCCAGTACCTCACCATATACCCGTTGACCTTCGTGTCGGGCCCGGGCAATTTCATCCACGGCCTCTTTACAGGATACGTGCACCAAGTACAGAGGCACGCCGAGGGACTGCGCTATCCGGATCGCCCGGTTAGCTGCCTCACCTTCCACTTCTGTGGGTCGTGACAGCGGATGTGCTTCCGGTCCGGTAATGCCCATCGTCAGCAATTTACGTTGCAGGTGATACACCAGCTCACCGTTTTCGGCATGAACAGTTGGCATGGCACCGAGTTCCAGACAGCGATTGAAACTGTTCACCAGGGTTTCATCTTCGGCCATGATGGCGTTTTTATAGGCCATAAAATGCTTGAAGGAATTGACGCCTTCTTCATTAACCAAGCGCCCCATGTCCTGATAGACAGACTCATCCCACCAGGTGACGGCAACATGAAACGAGTAGTCGGAAACCGAACGAGATGCCCACTCCCGCCAGGTCTGATAGGCGTCCATGAGTGGTTGTTGCGGATCTGGAATCACAAAATCGATAATGGTGGTGGTACCACCTGCCAGGCCGGCAGCCGTGCCGGTGTAAAAATCTTCACTGGCCACGGTTCCCATAAAAGGCAGTTGCATATGAGTATGCGGATCAATTCCACCTGGCATGACATATTGGCCGGATGCATCAATGACTTCAGTACCGGCAGGCACTTCCAATTCTGTACCAATGGCCAGAATTTTTCCGTCTTCACAATATACATCGGCATTTACTGTCTGATCGGCATTTACGACTTTACCGCCTTTAATCAATATACCCATTTACCTGCCCTCTTCTTATTAACGGTGAAAACAGCACTGCCCGAACACAGGCAAACATTTGATGCACCGGATAAATGTCTTGTAAGAATGCCTTGCTTCAATGCAATAGATTGACCAACCGGACAGGAGTTGCATAAAAAATTTATAACCGTTTGTTTATAAAGATTTTTTTACAGGAGCAACAAAACAATCCGTAGAGCACATGAGAGATATTCAGGAAATTTGGAACAGAATACATGCACACACTCGGGGCCAGGTCTTTCCATTTCAGTGCAAAAACCCAATGAGTCATGGCCATACCCTTGTCGATCGACAAAAATGCACCCTGTCTTTTTAGTTATAAAACAAACAGTTAATTATTTTTTCGATAACTCCTGTCCGACTGGTCAGATCATTGCATCAACAACATACCTTCCAGACACGTGGTTCTGTCATGTCGTTTATGACAGCCAACCCTCCGATAACAGCAGGTGACATATGAAAGCGTTAAAAGTGAATGGTGATCGACTGTGGGACAGCCTGATGGAAATGGCCAAAATCGGTGCCACAGAAAAAGGTGGATGTCGTCGTCTGGCACTGACAGACCTCGATAAACAAGGCCGTGAACTCTACATAAAATGGGCAACAGAAGCAGGCTGCACCGTTAAAGTTGACCAGATCGGCAACATTATGGCCACTCGTCCTGGCGAGGATCCAGACTTGGCTCCGGTCGGTACGGGCAGCCACCTCGATACTCAGCCTTCCGGCGGTAAATTCGATGGCGTCTTTGGGGTGCTGTCCGGCCTTGAAGTGGTGCGACGCATGAATGACCTGGGTATCAAAACCCGTCATCCGATTGAAATCTCTGTCTGGACAAATGAAGAAGGTTCCCGTTTTGCGCCTGCCATGATGGGCTCAGGTGTTGTATCCGGTCGTTTCACCTTGCAGGAGATTCTGGACAAAACCGATGTCGATGGCATCCGTCTCGGTGATGAACTCGAACGGATCGGATTTGCCGGCGATACACCCGTCACCGGACGAAATTATCATGCATTCTTTGAAACCCATATCGAACAAGGCCCTTATCTGGAAGCGGAAAACAAACAGATCGGCGTGGTCACCGGTGGTCAGGGACAGCGCTGGTACGACGTTGTGATCAGCGGTCGCGAATCCCATGCCGGCACTACACCGATGCATCTGCGCAAAGACGCATTAATCGCGGCTTCGCAACTGGTACTTAAGGTAGAGGAAATTGCCAAGGCGCATAAACCCGGCTGCGGTACGGTTGGTTTTATGCAGGTTTCACCCAATTCACGAAACACCATTCCCGGTCAGATTTCCTTCAGCATCGACCTGCGCCATCCTGAAGATGATCAACTGACCGCGATGGATGCGGATCTGCAAGCAGCAGTTGAGGAGCTGGCAGTCAGTAGCGGCAGCGACATTAATCTCAAGCAAATCTGGTACTACGCTCCAATTCCATTTGCCAGTGAATGTATTTCCGCGGTTCGCAGCTCAGCTGAGGCACTGGGCTATAGTCATATGGACATTATCGCCGGTGCCGGACACGACGCCTGTTATGTATCGGACTTCGCACCCACCAGCATGATTTTTACCCCTTGTCTGGATGGCATCAGTCACAATGAAATTGAAAGTACCACCAAAGAGGAATGCGAAGCGGGCTGCTCGGTGTTATTGAATGCCATGTTAGTAATGGCAGGTGAAGTCAAAGCCGAGGAAACGTCTGCGACGGAGGAAACTCTGAGCGCCTGACTCCCGGCGAACCATGTTCTCAGGCGGATTCCGAGTCCGCCTTTCGTATACAGGTTGTAATCGTACCGCCCATCGTCATATCCGACGATTCAGCTTTACTGTCCAAGTGTGTTTAATCCCCCCACTTTCGGATATGAACAACCCAATATGCACCCCCGATTTGATATCACTCTCAATAAGCTCAGAGAACAACACAGTTATCGTGAATGTTCCCTACCTTCTGGATTGGATTTGTCCTCTAATGATTACCTGGGGCTGCACGATCATCCGGTATTGATCAGGGCCGCGCACGAAGCATTGGAAATGGGCGTGGCATTTGGTTCAGGAGGCTCCCGCTTACTGCGTGGGAACACCGCCGAACACGAGGCTCTGGAACAATATGCAGCGTATTATCATGGCTGCGAGAAAACCCTGTTTTTTGCCAACGGCTTTATGGCCAACCATGCACTGCTGACATCACTTCCCAACCGCCATGATGTGATTCTGTACGATGCACGGGTGCATGCCAGCTCCCGTGATGGTATCCAGGCGAGTGTCGCGAAAAGCGTGCGAATTGCTCACAATGATCTGGCCGATTTCGCCGACCGTCTGCAACAGTTTCGGGCCTCTGCGGATATCATCTGGATCGTCGTGGAATCACTCTATTCCATGGATGGCGACATGGCACCCTTACAGCAACTGTATGAACTCGCACAGGTTTACCAGGCGATTCTGATTGTCGATGAGGCCCACGCCAGCGGCATCTGGGGGGTCAATGGCAAAGGTTTGTGTGAACAGCTATGTCGCCCGGAAACTGATGGCGCGATCCGCATGCCGGAAAATCTCATAACTCTGCATACCTGCGGCAAAGCTCTCGGAGTGGCTGGTGGAATCGTATGCGCCACCGCGACAATTATAGACACCTTGATCAACACCTGCCGGCCATTCATTTTTTCCACTGCACCACCACCAATTCAGGCATATATGACACTTAAATCCATGGAGTTGTGTGCCTCAGAAGAGGGCGCCCGATTGCGTCAGCAATTGAAATCCATCTGCGTGACCGCACAACAATTGTTTGGCGGCCATGGCACTCAGATCATTCCAATTATTCTGGGGGACAACCAACAGGCTATTGAAGCGTCGACCTTCATGCAGCAGGCCGGTTATGACATTCGGGCAATACGTCCGCCCACAGTACCGCCAGGAACCTCACGCTTACGACTATCCCTCAACGTTCATATCACCCCTTCAACGCTGGAAGATATCCGGCAGCTCTTGAGTCAGCTTGATACCCCCGCGACATTCGTAGAAAGGAGCCTCTGAATCCTATGGCACCTGCGTTTATCATCACCGGCACCGATACCGATATCGGCAAAACGGTGGCCTCCGCGATTATTACCGTTGGTCTACATGGAAATTACTGGAAACCAATTCAGGCAGGGAATCAGGAATTCACGGATACTCAAATGATCAAACAGCTCACAGGCCTGCCTGATGACCATTTTTTCCCGGAAAGCTATATTCTTTCCCAACCGTTATCACCTCATCGTGCGGCAGAATTGGAAGGCATTGAGATCCGCCCTGAAACATTGCGTGTACCCGTCAGCCGGCGGCCATTGATCATTGAAGGAGCTGGTGGATTATTGGTGCCGATTACCCGCAATCTATTGCAAATCGATTTATTCGAACGATGGAATTTACCCGTTATTTTGTGCGCCCGAAGCGGTCTGGGAACCATCAATCACACATTGTTATCGATTGAAGCGTTAAATAACCGAAATATAAAAATACTGGGTCTCGTGCTAATTGGTGAGAAGCATGCGGATAACCTGCGTACCATCCTGGAGTACTCTGGCATTAATCTGACAGGCCAGATACCGGTACTTGAGGATCTTGGCCCCGCAGCTCTGAAACGGGCCTTTCATTCTGGCTTTAATATTTATGACTTTGATATAAATGCCAGATAATAGGATGTGACCTGCTGTTGTTAGTCCTGGTCCAGTAACCTTCAACAGACCGACAAAACAACATCATCCATGTACGATAAAAATTTCTCCCATGTCCGTTCACGCACATGGCATCCAATGACCCAACATGCCATTTTTCCGGATTCAATTAAGATTACCAGCGCGTCCGGTCTGTATTTGTACAGCGAGGATGGCCGCGCAATTATGGACGGGATCTCCAGCTGGTGGATTAATACCTTCGGCCACTGTCACCCCAAAATGGTCAGTGCGGTTCAGCATCAGGCAGCAGAGCTGGAACAAGTGATTTTTGCCGGATTCACCCATCATCCGGCCGAACAACTGACGGACCGGCTGCTATCGGTTGTCCATCGCCATCTAGGTGATCACCTTAACTATGTGTTCTACTCCGACAGCGGGTCAACCGCCGTTGAAGTTGCTCTTAAAATGGCCATCGGCCATTTTGAACACCGCGGTCAACAACGCCGCACCATCGTGGCTCTGGAGGGCGGTTATCATGGCGACACATTTGGTACCATGTCGGCTGGTGAGCGCAGCATCTATAACGACATCTACCAACCTTATTTATTCGAAGTCAGTTATCTGCCTTTCCCCGAATCCGCAGTGGAGGCTGAAGACAGCAAGACTGTTCGGCATTTTCGCGCACTATTGGAGCAACAGGGCAACGATGTTGCCGCTCTGATTCTGGAACCACTGATCCAGGGAGCCGGAGGAATGCGAATTTACAGCGCCGGCCTGTTGCGTAGCTTGCATGAACTGTGTCAACAGTATGGAGTATTATTGATTGCCGACGAAGTCATGACGGCTTTCGGACGCACCGGTACGCTGTTTGCCTGCGAACAGGCAGGCATATCACCTGATCTGCTGTGTCTTTCCAAGGGACTGACCGGAGGATTCCTGGCCATGGGAGCCACTCTGGCCAGCGAGGATATTTATGAATCTTTCTACGATACGGACCGCAGCAAAACGTTCTTTCATTCTTCTTCCTTTACCGGCAATCCACTGGCCTGTGCGGCAGCTGTCGCCAGCCTGGACATCTGGGAACAGGAGCCGATTATGGAACACGTTTCCCGCATTCAGCGCCGTCATCAATCTGCAATAAGGCAATTACAATACTATCCCGGAATTTCCAATGTCCGGGTACAGGGCACTATCCTGGCGCTGGAAATTGCCGGCTCAGATTCCAATTATCTGTCTGCCATCGGACCACAGCTTTATCGTTTTTATCTGAACCAAAATATCCTGCTGAGACCTCTCGGTAACTGCGTATACGTACTGCCACCCTACTGTATCAACGACAATGAACTGGAAAGTATCTATGACTGTATTGCAAGATCCGCTGACCATATCCGGAATGGCATCTGCCAATAAAATATATGAATTCCCTGTCAGGCAGTTTTTACGACAGTTGATCACGGACAATGCCCAACATGCACGGTTTTTAAATATGCTCGCCATGCTCGAACATATGGGCAGCCGTAAAATAATGGTGAGTCAAACCGTTAAACCACAACGAATGAGCGAAGACATACTGAAGCATCTGGCTGAAGAAGCCCGACACGCCAGTTTCTTTAAACGTCAGGCGGAACGTGCAGCCGGGCATGATATGGAAGGCTGGATGGACGACAATACCATGGCCAGAGTTCCGGCACTGATGTACTTCGGCCGTCTGGATGCGGGTATCTCGAATGTCGTCGGCCCTTCCTCTGCCTACAGCTGGGTATCTCTGATCATCGAGCTCAGGGCCTGCTGGCTATACCGGATTTATCAACAGACGCTGGCAGAATCAGACTATCATTTATCATTGAAATCGCTACTCGCTGAAGAAAATCGTCATCTGGAGGAAATGTATATTGCCTGTGGTAAGAACGTTGATCAGCTAAAACATTTGAGTACTTATGAAAGCGGGTTATTCAAAAAACTGTGGGACAAAATCATTACCAGTATTGAACAACCTTATGAACCGGCGGTTAAGATCTGAACGGATATGCAGTGGCAATGCCTCTCTGAATACCAGCGCTGATATTTATTATCATCAAAACCATTCATTCGACAATAAATAGATCGTCCTGATCTATTTATTGTCGCCCCGGGAAATTAAAGCGTTTCGTGCAACACAGCCAAGTCTAAAACGGGTACTGGGGTGCATAAAGCTGACATTGGTTGTCAGTCAGGCTTATAACCCCTGCCTGCTGTTATAAAAATCCTGTCTTTCCTTAAGCACAGTTTCTGTCAGAACAAAAAAATCTGATCGTTATGCGATATTTTGGCAAAACATTGATCCAGATTAACAGTCGTATAACTTTATCAAACATGCCCAACTAATTAAGGATATTTAAATTAGAAAACCAAAATATTATCGATACTGGAATGTTATGACACTCGGCATAACCAAGGACCATAACCCTTCCCGTCAGGAAATCACCTGAACGTTCGAGTGTTATTGCTCAGGTGAATTTCATCACTCAAGGACTTCATACCAAGGAATCAAATTATGAGTACATATCTCGATAACTTTTCCCGCCTCCGATACACAGGAATATTTTGTATTCTGGCCCTGGCATCTGCCGGCACTCAGGCCACGGTTGACAGCGACAGCAATGGCCTGATTGAGATTAATAATCTCAACGATCTTTATAAGATCCGTTACAACCTGGAAGGTACCGGTATGACCGACGCCTCCGGCAATACAGACAGCAGCGGTTGCCCAAATAGCGGCTGTTTCGGTTACGAGCTGACAAGAGATCTGAATTTTGATACCAACGACAATGGCATTACCACCGATGATCTGTATTGGAATAGTGGTGCAGGCTGGGATCCCATAGGCTCGGCAGAAGCGCCATTTAACGCCGAATTCAATGGTCATGATCATACTCTTTACAACCTCTACATTGATCGTACCGGCGAGGACAATATCGGATTGTTTGCTGCGATGAGCAACGGGAGAATCTACAACGTGACCATCGATGGATCCAGCAGAGAGGTCTCTGTAGCCGGTAACAACAACACCGGGGTGTTGGTCGGCAGCTTGCTGTCTCTGGACGATGAACAGATATACACGTTTGCCTTCGAGCATAACATTATTTCCGGCAATGTCTCCGGTGGCAATAATGTCGGGCTGCTGGCAGGCAGTCTTCGTTCACTGGCTAACTATAATGATCATCGGCTTATCGTTACCGACAACCAGCTGAGCGGTACAGTAGATGGTCTCGATCGGGTGGCTGGTGTGGTGGGTTACATCAATGGCCCGGACCTTGACAGTGCTACCGGGCTGACAGCCTCGATATCGGACAATCAGGTGTCTGCAGTTATCAGCGGTGACAATTATGTCGGCGGCCTGGCCGGTCATATCGATGTCACACAGGAATATAACGGGGATGACAAAACCTCCATGACCTCTAACAGTATCTCCGGAAACATCACCGGTACTATAAATGTTGGTGGTCTGATCGGGGGCCTGATCGCAAACCAATACAATGCCAAAGCCAAGGTACTGAATAACATTTCCACAGCGTCTGTTGATGGTGACGGGAATCTCGGCGGCCTGATCGGCTACCTGGAGTCAGATGGCGATTTCCCAAGCGTTGTCATCGCTAACAACTCTGCCCATGGTAACGTCAATGGATTGCGCAGAAATGTCGGCGGCCTGATAGGCCTGATTTCGATTGCCAATTCCAGTTCAATCAACACTTATCAAAATTATGCAACCGGTCACGTCAGCGGTTCCCGATCCGTCGGCGGACTAATGGGCCACATATATTCTTTTTCAACTTCCTGGCCGGAAGTCGTCACCAACGTTACAGACAGCTTCGCGTATGGCAAGGTCACTGGTACCGCCATGGTCGGGGGCCTCATTGGCTACATCGATGAGGCTTATCTGAGCATCTATGTCAGTAACACTTACTCAATCGGACAAGTGAATGGTCAGTCCGATACCGGTGGTCTGATCGGGCGTATCGACACCCTGGGAGACTTTTACGGAAGTGACCTGACCAACGTCTCAGCCAGCTACTGGGATACTCTGCGCAGCGGGAAGTCAACCAGTGCGGGCGACGAGACGGGTTATAACACCCGAACCTTAAAATGCCCTACCGCACCGGGCGAGTGTGTATCCGGTTTGTATTCCGGCTGGAGTACAACTGTCTGGGACTTTGGTACTTCCAGTGACTATCCCGTGTTGAAATGATTCAGGTCGGCCATGTATGGCAACGTCTGTTGCCAGCAGGATTGACAGGTTGCTTATTTTCGACTGACGTTGTGAATATGGCGTTAAAATCAACAGCCTGCCAGACAACAACCAAAGAGGTCGGAACGACCTCTTTGGTGAGTCCCCTGATAATTTTTTCGCCATCACTGCCGGCACAGCCCTTCAACCAGCTTTTACTTTACGCCGATAGGCATGCAGCAATGGTTCGGTGTAACCGCTGGGTTGTTCTTTCCCTTTCAGCACCAGATCGCAGGCCGCCTGGAATGCATAACTGGATTCAAAATCAGGTGCCATAGGTCGGTAAGCCGGGTCTTGTGCATTCTGACGGTCTACCACTGCAGCCATACGTTTCATGGTGGCAATAATCTGCTCTTCGCTGCAAACACCGTGATACAGCCAATTGGCCATATGCTGGCTGGAAATTCTCAGGGTAGCCCGATCCTCCATCAAACCCACATCGTTGATGTCGGGCACTTTTGAACAGCCAATTCCCTGATCGACCCAACGCACCACATAACCCAAAATACCCTGGGCGTTGTTGTCGAGTTCCTGCTGAATCTCTTCAACGGACAAATTTGATACATCACTAAGCAATGGAATGGTCAGAATGTCATCCAGAGAAGCACGCTGACGATCTTTGATTGCCTCTTGTCTGGCCGCCACGTTAACCTGGTGATAGTGAAGGGCATGCAGTGTTGCCGCCGTGGGCGATGGCACCCAGGCACAATTGGCACCCGCCTGAGGATGAGCCACTTTGGTTTCCAGCATCTGACACATTTCATCTGGAATCGGCCACATGCCTTTACCAATCTGAGCCCTTCCCTTCAAACCGGTAGCCAGACCGATATCCACATTCCAGTCTTCGTAGGCCTTAATCCAGGGCTGTTGTTTCATCAATGTCTTGCGAATCATCGGGCCAGCCAGCATGCTGGTGTGAATTTCGTCACCGGTACGATCCAAAAACCCGGTATTGATGAACACTACGCGATCTCTGGCCGCTCGAATACAGGCTTTCAGATTTACCGTGGTACGGCGCTCCTCATCCATGATGCCAACCTTGATGGTGAATCTCGGCAATTCCAGTACATCCTCCACTCTGGCAAACAGTTCATTGGTAAACGCCACTTCCTCCGGACCGTGCATTTTAGGTTTAACAATGTAGATGCTGCGGGTTTTGGAATTGCGGTATTTACCCAACCCTTTGATATCGTGCATGGCGATCAAAGAAGTGACCATGGCATCCAATATGCCTTCGGGAATTTCCTGGCCGTGTTTATCAATGACGGCATCAATGGTCATCAGGTGACCCACATTGCGCACAAACATCAGACTGCGTCCCGGCAAGGTAATGGTGCGGCCATCTGGCGCAATGTATTCACGATCGGGATGCAGTATCCGGGTCATCGTCCGGCCGCCTTTGTCGAAGGTGTCCTGCAGATCCCCATTCATTAACCCCAGCCAATTGCGATACACCAGGACTTTGTCTTCGGCATCGACAGCGGCAATGGAATCTTCACAATCCTGAATAGTGGTCAGCGCCGCTTCCATAAGAATGTCTTTGATACCCGCGGGATCATTTACGCCGATTGGGCTCGATGGATCGATCTGAATTTCGAAATGCAGCCCGTTGTTGCGCAGCAGAATAGCCACCGGATGATCAGCAGCTCCCACGTAGCCGACAAATTTCCGTGGGTCTTTCAGATCTACGGTGAGGCCATCGGCCAATGTAATCAGTAAGGTTTCATCTTCAATATAGTAAGCCCGGGCATCATTATGACTGCCAGAAGACAATGGTACGGCCTGATCCAGGAACGAGCGGCCAAATTCGATCACTCGCGCCCCTCTGACCGGATTATAAGTATTGCCTTTTTCAGCGCCACCGGTCTCGGTAATCACATCGGTTCCATAAAGCGCGTCATACAGGCTTCCCCACCGGGCATTGGCAGCATTCAATGCAAACCGGGCATTCATCACCGGAACCACAAGCTGTGGTCCAGCCATCAGGGCAATTTCAGGATCCACATTTTCGGTACAGACATGGAAGTCATCCACTTCCGGCAGCAGATAGCCGATCTCTTCGAGAAATTGTTTGTAAGCAACCAAATCAATATTGTTATGTTGCTGATGATACGCACCTATCTTTGCCTGTAACTCGTCACGCTTTTCCAGCAATGCTTTGTTTTTGGGCACCAGATCCTCGACCACGGTTTCGAGTTCGGTCCAGAATCTGACCACATCAACGCCAGTACCGGGAATCGCCTGCTCATTGATAAAATCGTACAGCACCTTTGCGACTTTCAAGCCGCCAACTTGAACCATTTCCGCCATAACTCAGCCTCGTTTCTGGTGTTTTGAACCTATGGAACTTCTGAATGATGATCTTTATCGCCGACATGATTCAGAGGTTCCCTATAAACCTGACATGCAAACCGCCTGTCCTGCGCGGTCAGAAAACCACCTGCCAAATTCCGGCAATTTTCCATAAATGAACCGGTTGAAACCGTTGTGCCGGAACACAGCGATAAGCGGAATTTTCTGGAGCAAATGATCGATAATTCGCTTGCTCCAGATAAGCCTGATCGAAACACCTGCGATTCCACCCATCGCCTGAACGGCTTGTTCCCTCAGCGCTCAATTCATCGTAGCAGAGATCTGCTGTCACACAGTTCCGCGCCCGCTATTCTGTTGTTGTTCTGTAATCTTTTCAGGGATTGTACGCAAAAAAATAGCGAAATCCACTCTATCAGTGAAATTTCGCTATGAGGCTTTAGTATTACAGAAGATTGTTACTGAATGGAAAAAATGGCGGTTACCTGCCGGGACTGCCGGTTATTCGAGTCATAATAAGCATGGCGGTGCGGCTTAATACCAGAGTCATCTGTGCTGGCATCAATCCATGATCTGAACAGAAAACTGATAACTGCCATAACGACCGATATAGCCATAAATAGAGGGGGCCTGATAAACCGCATCTGTGGTTTCAACTTTAACGTATACCGTCTCATTAAATTGGGGGGTATAGAACACCTCTGAACGAAAATGGGTGCCATCGTGCAGGGGATAACAACCTTGCGGCTCCAGTTCGCAGTCTGTCGCATCATCATTGCGGATAGGGTTGCTGTCAGCATCAATGAGCACATTACCCGCCGAATCGAGCAGCGTAATCTGCGTGTCTGCACCATTACGCAGCTCATGGGTGAAGATCCGGTAGCGGTGACCGCCACTAAGCTGAACCCCGATGACATCCTGATCCGGCTCCTGGTTATCATAATAAAGATAATGCTGTTGCCCGTTGATGCAGCTCCAGGGCAGGGTCTGACCGGAGAAAAGACAGCTCAACGGCTCAACGGACAAGATATCGTTATCCTGCTCATAGGCATCCTGTTGATAGAAGATACTCCGGTCTGCCAGTGCAGACTGCCACTGACTGATCTGTATCGATGACGGTGATTGCGCCTGCAACAGGCCATCCCAGAAGGCCTCCAGATTATCGGCACTGTTATTCACTGTCAGATAGACGGAAAATGAATCCCAAATGGCAGCGATATCGGCACGCTGCAATAGCAGCCACAGCGCTCTGGAAACCGCCGCTTCGTTACTGGCATAACGGTAAGCTGAACCATTGAGGCTGTCATAATTTACCACCAGTGCCGGGTAACCGGGCTGATTATTATTGTCAACATAGTAACTGGTTTCCAGATAGCCGGGAATCGACAAACGCTGCGGATCGTTTTCACGAAGCCAGTTTTTAATCGCTGCCTGCAGATAACTGGCATGTCCTTCGCTCCAGGCCAGGCGCAAATCCAGAGTATTGCTGGACAGAGAGTGATACCCGCCCGGAGATTCATTCAGACCCAGAGAATATTCACAGTAATGGGCAAATTCGTGCCACAACACATCATCATCAAAGTCATCCGTATCACCAGTAGGATCACTCAGCACGTATATGCCGGCTCCCTGGGAACAGCTCCCGCCCGATTGAGAAAAACATGTATAGGTTCCGGTTTGGTTGCCATACTGCCAGAACAGTTTCAGATTCTTCATGGCAATAGCATCGCTGGAATATGCGGCGACAAAGTTATAGCCGGATAACATGACATCCATCATATTGAAGATACCGGCAACACGATCATCCAGTAACACCTGAACATCTGCTCGATTATTATTCTCCGTGACCGTAATCTTCTGGCTCACTGCATACTGATTGCCACTGTGATTATGAACGGAAATGATATTGCCGGATTCGGTTTCGGTCTCCGCCACAATCCGTAACGAATAGTCTGCGGTGAATACCTCTGGAATTTCGTAATATCCGTTGTCATCTGTCAGCGTTGTGACCAGTAGATTCCCTTCTTCATCCATCAGATCCAACACCACCCGACGTGCCGGCTTGAACGGTGTATTGCCGTTAATGAAACCGGATGTACCGTAGATTCTATCCTGGTATTCGATTCTGCCCGTCAGAGTCACCTGAACTGCATCCGGTTTGCTGCTACTGTCCGTTTGAGACAGAGAGCCGGAGGCGTTTTCCTGGCAGGACACGAACAGAATCAGTCCGGCCAGCAAAAGTACATAGGACCATTTCATAGGCTAGTGATCCAGAGAGATTGTCAGAATAGTGTGTCCAAGGCGTTGTTCATAGCGGTCATGCTGAACCACGATACTGGAGCGAACGATGGGTTCGCCCGGCAACGGACGACTGTCGATTGCCGTTAACCGGATACCTGACAGGGTCTCAGCCACCGCGCTGGCAGAAATGACGTGATGACCATCTGACGGTATTCGCCCGGTGAACATCAGGGAATGACTCTCCCCAGCAACCAGCGTTCCCTGCCATTCAGTGGTCCCACTCAACACCTGGATTCCATCCGGCACATTGACGGTCATGATTATTTCTGCCGATTCTGACAATCCGGACACAACCGAAACATTAACTCCATATTCGAAACTCTGCTGAAGTGGTTCGATCGCGATAGTAACGGTTAGCGGAGAGTCAGGCTTGACCAATGGCCCGGCAACGGCAGAGAGCGCCAGTCCCAGCATCAGTAAAGGCACAGCACATTGCCATAATACGGCTCGCAACCACGACATCAGACCTCTCACAGCAGTGATGCAAATACGTATTATGGCAACAGACTGATTCAGCATTTCAGTACTCCAACATCAGACCGCGGACGCGGTCTGAGATAAATATGCAGACGTGGCGCGAAAGCCGCACCACGTCCAATGGTCATTAATGACGGTGGTAAGCGTGCTGCTTACGACGATCATAAGCACCCGCCGTTCCACTACCCACTGACCCGGGTTTGTAGAAGTGTTCGTTCGGTGCTTCGTTGCTATTGATCCAGATAGTATGACCGTGGCAACCATCACTTCCACAACCACTGACCTCTATCCGCACGTTCTCTGCGTTACCTGGCAGGTCAAACATGAACTCGAAGCTGCCGACTTCCTTGTTATAGGTCATTGGCATATCACCCCAATCGTTGACCGTCTGAAGGTTGGAGTCGAAGTAGAGGTACATGGATGACTGAGTATCCGGATTCCAGTAATCAACATATCCCCACAGGCTATCAGGCTGGAAGCCGGTGCTACCGAAATCACCCGCGACCGTCACACTGCCATCAGTATCTTCACTGTCATGGTCCGGACTGGTGATATAGATATATTGCGGCGGCAGATTACCGTTACTGGTGTTAACCTGAATGTCATACCAGTTGTGGTCGGCATCGTTCACATGAATCCAGTTGTAACCGTCATAGAGTTCCACTTCAAAGCTGAACTGCCCACTTTCGATTTCAAATGTTCCCCAGCGGTTGCCAGCCCAGTATTCTCCATGGCCATTTTGAGTACTTTCGGTCATTCCATTGATTGTCACTGAAGTTAGCTCAGTACCCAGACTGGTGCCATCCCACTCAGCATATGCACAGCTGAATTCAAAGGTATTGTCCACCAGGCCGGTTGGTAACTGCAGTGATATCGGAGAACTGCCAATGACATTGCTGTCTGACACAATGGTAATGTTCTTCCAGTTCTGTCCATCGGAAATATCAACCCATTGATAGTTCTCGCTGGGGTTCTGGGCATCGTAATCGTAGAGATTAATGGTCGCTTCCCAATTATAACTGCCCAACCCATTGGCAGTAGTGGCCGACTGCACCACGATTTCATCATTGCTACCACAGGTTCCGGTACTGAGTTTGATGTTTTTACCGGGAATGGTCGAAGTACCGGAAATGGTTGCCGTCGTTGCTGTCGTGGCCGATCCGTTATTGCCATAACCATTTCCGAAATCGGTCAGGCTGACACCATTACCATCTTCGACACCGGTGATGGTCAACAGCGGCGCGGTATAGCTGCAACTGCTATCAGAGGTCCGTACTTCCACACCGGCCCAGGTATTATTGACTTCATCATAGACATTGATGAAGTTATAGGCATTGTTACCACCAATTACCTGGAAAGTGGCACTGAAAGTCTGTAGTTCTGTATCATTGCCATCCAGAAGCACTTCCTGGTTTTCCCAGTAGTAATCCTCGTTATTGGAGCCACTCCAGTCGACCCACAAGCGTTTTGCATCGGCCGGTGCAGTACCTTCCACTGTCGCGGTACAGGCAGTGACATTGGCAACCAACTGACCAAAATTATCAACGGGTGCTGATCCATTCACCGCAACAATTTCCGGTTTTGGTACTGTGGCACCATTTTCGGTATATATATTAATGTTATACCAATTACCATTTCCGTCTTCGATGGAAATCCAGTTCCAACCTTGATAGACAGTCACATCGAAACTGAAACTGTTATCAAGCGAATCAACGATGATATCCTCTTCATGCCAGGCTCCATCGGTACCAGCATGATATCTCGGAGCAGGGTCGAAGCCGGGATCAGCAAATACCCCGGAGATAGTGACGGTATCAGTATCGGCTGTCGCCGCGGTACCATTCCAATCAGAGCCCTGACCCCAGTTTCCGGTCATTTGCAACTCGATGGCTTCCTGGGTGGTTTCATCAAAGGCTGTTGGGGTATTGATGACGATATCAGGCACAAATTCCGCGCCGGTATCGGTATACACCCCGAAATTGGCACCGGTATTGAACCAGCTTCCCATACCATCATCACCGTTCAGATTCAGGTTGATCCAGTTATCGCCCTTAAAGATATCGAGTGTGTCGTTATAGGTTAACTGATCACCATTGATGCTAAATGCAGAACTGTTTTCACAGTAACTGACATTGTCGTAGGCGCCTGATTCATTCCAGACATTGATATGAATATCGGCCCGGCCGGCTCCATTGGTGTTACACAGCAGACTGAGCATATCCATCAGATCGGTATTGCTGGTATCAAACTGCCAGGTCACCTGAACACCTGTGGCGCCCGAACCGGCATCGGCAAAGTTCCACTCATTCAGAGTCAGAGTGTCAAGGAAATTGCTGTCAACATCATAGGCATCAACACTAAACACTGTCACAGCCGGAGCGATACCGCCGGTGGTTTGTACCTGGAAGAAACCATACAGATCAACACCATCATCAAAGTCCACCCAATTCCAGCCCTGGAACAGGTCAAGCGTCACTGTGGCCGATGCAGTTCCATTACCGTTGTCACTGAATGCCAGCATATATTCACCATAGCCACTGTCACTGCCCATGGAGAGTCGACCACCATTTTGCAGCGCCTCTTCAACATTGGGTGTGGTCACAGTGACATTCAGTTGATCAGCACTGCCAGCATCATAGCCATTTTGATATTCATTAAACGTCAGCTCACTACCATCGGCAGAGGCCATAAAAGTCAGATATTTCCGTTCACCGGGATTTTTGAATTTCTTAACTGCACTGACGGATGAAATATCGCGAATAACATCAGTCACACTGACCGGATTGGTGGTAGAGGAAAAATCGGCAGCTGTCAGAGAACCCATACCAATGATTTCCCAGACAAATACTTCACCTTCATTATCGATGCCCCAGTCCTTGCCGCGGTCACCCGATTCTTCATCTCCGGCGTCAAAACCGAACAGTTCACTGACATCCACAGCGCCTTGCGGCAGCCCCTGTGCTTCCGGAACGGTAAAGGATTTCTTACTGCTGCTGCCAGGGAAAGACTCCAGGTTACTGGCATTGATTACCATGGCAAAACCAAGCTCGCTGGGATCACGAACGTTCGCCAGCAGCAGGATATAACTACTGGTTCCGGTAGCCGGTTCAAAACGGAAGGTCAGTGGATCAACTTCTGAAGGAATAGAAGTTAATGTACTGCCGTTGGTGATATCCATATAGCCTGCTTCATTATTGGCTTCTTCAGACAATACGGCTTCCAGCAGATCAAAGCTCTCAAGTTCGGTTCCACGATGGTCAAAACCTTCTGACATACGGGAGATTTTCCACGCACCGTTATTCAGTTTGACGGTTGCATACATGGTTTCTTCCGGACCACCGGAACAATCCTGACTACCATCAGCGCTATCAAATGACAGAGTGAATTCAAAGTTACCTTCAGCACTGTTAACGATATTGACGACGTTGTTGATCACGGTCACATCATCGTCAGCGTAAGAACCAATCATGCCGCTCATGGTGGTATCACAGAATTCCCAATGCTTAACGGCATCTTCCATCAGGTTCATAAATTCTGCCTGACTCAACCGGCCATTACGGTTGATATCTTCATCCATAAACCCACCTTCGGCCTGGACACTGTATTCGAACACAAAACTGCCTGATAAAACTGACTGTATCTGTGCAAGGTTGCGCTCGTTTACGCCTCGTACCCATTTGGCAAAAATGTCCGCTATGGCTACCTGGGCTGTCTGGGTTTCTTCGGTGGCACTGTCATCAACCCCATCGGCATCGGTCGCGGCGACGGTGGTAAAGGTACCGGTTATGTCCGCAGCAGTATTACCAGCCATGTCTTGAATACCGGAAATGGTATAACTATAGGAAGTGCCCAGTTTTAACGTTTCGGTGAGGATGAATTCATACAGATAGCCATCATCGCTGCTAACGCTCATGACGCCAGGAAAATCACCAACGGATGGTTCTGAATTCAACTTGAGTTTACCCAGCTTCAGCGGCTCATCGGCATGAATGCGAATAGCACTATTGGCGCTTACATCGGTACTGCCGGCGGGGCTGTTCAGTGTCACCACCGGGGCCGTGTTGTCAACCAGTGTGGCGTAGAAGGTTCCCACGGCTTCGTATCCAAGGGTATTGCTGTATACGTTGGCAACGGTTTCCGGTACGGTCACGGTATGAAGCCCGCTGGATAAAGACACATCCGGCTCGAACGTGGCAGTTATCCAATCGGCAGACAAAGACCATGTACCACTGACTGCACCGCTGTCATCTTCAACCACAATGTTCTGAACACTGCCGCGGCTCATGGCCATATCAAAGCTGATCTGAATGACCGTGTTTTGCGGTAATTCCAACGCAGCAGAGCCCCAAGTGGAAGTGCCATCGGTATTTTTTGATTTCCCGAACATGGTCACGACTCTGGGAGTTGCATCACTGACCTCAGCCTGCATGTCATCCACAGTGACCGATTCGTCTTCAGCCTTGAAAGCCGGTAGCACAGCAACAATTGGATCGCTGGTCACACCAGCAATCGGATCAAACGTCGAAGGCTTGTACACCAGCATCGTATAAGTGCCAGCCGGCAGCGGATCACCATCGACATAGGCATTGTCATTGGCTGCCGCACTGGTACTGCACTGAGCAATACTGACGCGATCCGTGCAACCATAGCTGGAGAAATCATACCCCCCACTACTGTCGGTAAGATCCTGGGCAACCGGTGACAGCCACTCAGGGTGATCTGCGTCATAGAGATAAACATAGGCGTTGGCCAGGGCATCACCGACAGCCAGTAATGGAGTACTGTCCAGTAAACCGGATATCATCGGTTTATTGGCAACCTGATAACCATAACCATCACTTGCTGCTTTCATTTTTGGCGCTGCAGCCATTTGTTTTTGCAGGATATATCCGGGTTTACTGGCCCCAGCCAGATCACTGGACAAAGATACGGCACCGGAAATCCGGACGGATTGCACACTACTACTGTCGTCATCTACAGGAACATCCAGACTATCCGAATCAGTACCTGATCCGGAAGAGCCAGAGTTACAGGCAATCAAACTACCTGTTAACAATAACAACAGCATTGTTCTGAACAGCGAGCTCATAAGAGACTTCCTCATCGGCTAAAGACACAGCGTTAATACAGCCACATTTAAGAAACGCTGGTTAGCAGTCTAGTCACTTATGTCCGGTTTGATTTTTATAGTATGTTAATTAAATGAGTCGTTTTGAAATCAACTGTATTAGACGGACAAATTTGCACGGAATTTTGACCCGGGTTCTGGGTGTTGGTGTGGGACTTACCTACAAATACATTCGAGACCCAAAATAACAGGCCAGATTGAAAATCATATCAATTATCAACTATTAACCTGGCATGTATTTATGTCAGGCTAATAAGGAGAGGAAAATCAATTCAGGAGATGGGTTTGAAGTTTGTTTGACGTTGCAGGTAACGCTCAAACTGAGTGATCGACATGGGACGGCCATAATAGAAACCCTGAGCCTGCTCACACCCCATGGTCGCCAGTTTATATGCCTGCTCAGAGGTTTCCACACCTTCAGCAATGGTGTGCATGGAAAGGCTGGATGCCATGGAAATGATCGTACGGATCAATACGGCACTTTGCTGTGATTCCAACATCTGACTGACAAATGATTGATCTATTTTTAAGGTGTCGATTGGAAACCGGGTTAAATAACCCAGAGAGGAATAACCGGTACCAAAATCATCGATGGCAATTGATATGCCCGGTTCTTTCAAATCCTGCAGGGATTTCATGACATCATACCGACGATCCATCAGAATACCTTCAGTGATCTCAAGCTCAATCCAATGAGGATGACAGCCGGTATCAGACAATGCCTGTAAGACCATAGCGGATATTTCAGGATCAGCAAACTGTCGCGGCGAAAGATTGACGGAAATCACCAGCGGATTACTACGATCCCGATTAAGCTGCAGCGCAGTCATGCAAGCCTGACGCATGATCCATTCGCCCAGCTCTACGATGAAACCGTTCTCTTCAGCAATATGAATAAAACGATCAGGTGAAATCAGTCCCCGTTCTGAATGTTGCCAACGAATCAGTGCCTCGGCACCAATCACTTCTCCACTATGCAGATGAATTTGAGGCTGAAAAAACAGCTGCATTTCATTCCTGGCCAAGGCCCTGCGTAAATCGTTTTCCAGTTCAAGGCGCTCCCGAACCTGGATAGTCAGGCCGGAATGATAAAAACACAACGTATTGCGTCCGGAGTCCTTGGCATGGAACAGCGCCGAATCTGCAGAACTCACAAAGTCACTAGGACAAACACAATCATCTGGATAAATGCAGGCCCCGATACTGGCCGTCACAGAAATTTCACGGTCATTAACCAAAAGTGGCTCTCGAATGACATCCAGAATACTCTGTCCTTTGTGGCGAACGATATCCCGGCTTGGGTTATCTGGCATCAGAATGGCAAACTCATCTCCACCAAGTCGGGCCACGATATCACCGTCCCCCGTTTTATCCAGTAACCGTTCCGCCATCTTACTCAGCAGATAGTCACCGGAACCATGACCAAGGCTGTCATTGATATTCTTAAACTGGTCCAGATCAATCATCATAAGACCCACACGGTAACTCTGCTCGCCGGCCTGGGTCAGCACATCATTAACCTTGTCATTGAAGTGGGTACGATTGGGCAATCCGGTCAAGACATCATAGTATGATAACCGGTTCACTTGTTGACGGTATTCATGAATATCGGATATGTCACGTGCTACCGCAAGCACACTAACCAGCTCTCCATCCCGGTCATATTCGGCAACAAAACGTACCAGGGCAGTTACCAATGCTCCATCCTGACGCAAAATTTTAGTCTCCAGACTAAGGTTTCTGCCAGTCTTCAAGACTTCAAACAACGCTTCATCCACTTTGGACTGAGGACTGACATGCAGCCGGCCATGCTCTACCATCCTTTGTCTTGCTGTTGCTGGCGAGATTCCCAACAATTCGCTGACAGGCTTTCCCACCAGCTTTGCCAATGACGGATTGGCATAAATCAGGCGGCGATCACAATCGTACCGACAGATAATATCCGGAGAGTTTTCCACCAGCGTGCGATAAGTCTGTTCACTCCGATACAGCTGCTCTTCAATCTCCTTGTGAGCGGTAATATCCCGGGATACCACCAATATGTTGTTAATATCCCCGCTGCGATCAAACTCCGGTGTCAGAATCAGATCCAGATAACGTTTGCCAAAGTGTTTGGTATTCAGACAAATGGATAACGTTTCCCGGTTTTTGGTAGCCGCCACCCTCAGAATGCCATTATAAAGCCCTCGGGAATCGTCTCCTCCCAGATTATCTTCCAACGGCGACTTTCCAACCAACTCTTCCGCGCTTTTTCCAAGCAGTTCTACAAGCGCTTTGTTAACGAACACCCGGCGACCTTCAGGATCATAACGGGCAATTGCATCCGGAGAGTTTTCCACCAGCGTCCGAAATGCCTGTTCACTGGTGAACAGGCGGTTCTGGCTTTCGTATCGTTCAGTGATATCCCGTCCAATGACCAGGACACTGGTAACGTTGCCAGCCCCATCAAACTCTGGCACAGCATGCATTTCAAAATAATGGATTTTTTCATCAACCGCCTGAAAATGCATCACGATCGATCCAGACACAGCGCTTGTGGCTACATTTTTGATAAATGCGGTTAATCGCTCAGCCTGATTCCCTACATTGTCGATATCCAATGGCGTACGACCAATACATTCTTCGCTACTCAGCCCGGTTATCTGCAGATAGGCCTGATTGACGTACAAACGACGGGCCTGTTTGTCGTAGCGAATGATCATATCAGGAGAGTTTTCAATCAGGGTACGAAACTCCTGAGCTTTTCTGGTCCGCTCCTCTTCGATGATTGTTACCTTGGTAACATCACGAGCAAGACCAACAACAAAAAGCAGCTTGTCCTGTAAATCCTTAATATGAGTTAGGGTAATATCAAAATAACGCTGCTGATCCCTGAGCACAAGAGAAGCGGTAAACCGGTAAGAGGCTCCGGACTGAACAAATTCCTGTTCATAGTGAGCCCACTGAGCTTGGAACTCAATCGGCATCAGTTCCTGCAGAGTTCGCCTGTAAGCCTGTTTATTGGTGAGATCCATATAACGCTCGGCTATCGGGTTCATCCAACGCACCACCAATTGCTGCGAAGCCGACAGATCCAACAAAAATAAGCCTTCTGAAATCTGTTCAAATATCGACTGAGAAACAAACGGAGACATAAACACAGGACTATCATCATCAGCTGCATCAATCAGAGACACTTGTGTCCGGCCGATAACAGGGATAAAGATATGGGCAATAAGATCAGGTGTAAGATGAGACAGAGCAATCATGACATGATGTGTCTTATTGGAGTGCCCAAGTCCAATGACATGAGCACAGCTTCCTTTTCGACGCACCGACTCCAGACAAGTATCCAGAACTGTTTTGGTGAGTCCCTCACACACCTCATGCAGATAATGAACCTCACTCAATTGCGAAGCAGTCAGGTTTAGACATTTACCAACAGATTCACTGTGATACAGAATTCGGAACTGATCATCAGAACTGGTAATAATCAGGGCAGCCAACGGCCAGACATCAAGCAGTCTGGTCACCAGGTGCTCGTTGAATGATCCGTTAGATAACAATTTTGACAGCGCTTCCGACGAGGCCATAAATATTGTGTACCCTGCAAAGAAGTGTAAGAAATATTTGTTAGAACAACGCAGGGTTTGTCAACAAGCACTGGTACACTGTTCTTTAATACCACTTATTCTATTGCGTCGTCCTGGTCATATACCGGTTCCCACACAACTGGAATCCACCAGATGCATTTTCACAGTATAGTACGTAGCAACCAATATCGATACAGGTGCATTAAATATCAGGAAGTGGTCAAAATAGAAAAAACCAGCGGGAATATGTCTGAGAATATTTTGCCAGCCAACCTTTGACCGGCTGACTGGAGTAGCGTTTTAAAACGACAGGCGTTTCAGCATCGGTCAGCTGAAAGCTGCTCCGCTTTTACTGCCAATTTTTTTGAGAATCATCGCCAGGGGGCACAAACCGGTAAAGGCAGCCTGGAAAAGATTCAGACCGACGAAAGCCGTCAGAAATAACCAATAGGGATGATATATTTGCGACAACAGCAAGCTTAGCATGATGACAAAGCCTGCAAACGCCATAACAATGCGATCAATATTCATGACTCATAATCCTGGTTTGTTTAAATGAATCATAAATTAGCATATTCTAATTTATAGTCAATGATCTCATTGTAAAAGCTTCAGATAAACCCGATATCGACATACAAAAGAATCATTCCGGGATGCCCTCATTCATGACTATTCGGTTATCGCAATAACTGAATAGCCACCCCCAATTGACCCACAATAAATGTTATGACATCAAGCCGGAAAATCCGGTTTTTGTAGAGCAGCGAATCGCCTTAAACCACAACCATCTGTCACGATGACAACATCGCTACCGGCTTTTGACCAGGGCGTCATTACGTGGACATA
This sequence comes from Gynuella sunshinyii YC6258, assembly GCF_000940805.1. Taxonomy (GTDB): domain Bacteria; phylum Pseudomonadota; class Gammaproteobacteria; order Pseudomonadales; family Natronospirillaceae; genus Gynuella; species Gynuella sunshinyii. Next base: position 5,729,169 of record NZ_CP007142.1, read on the forward strand.
CGATCATTATGAATACCGAGAATCAACGTCCGTGATCGCCTGCTCACCGGTTTGAGTTTAAGTATCCTCTTGCGGTGACCATCCAACGGTTTTCACTGCCTTTGTTTTCCTGAATATATTGATAAAAAACTTCATTGGCTTTGCTCATCTGTTCCAACTTCATCAGGCAATAACCCAGCAGATACAAGCGATAACTCTTGCCCTTTCGCCCAGTGCCGGTCAAAGCCTCAAGCGTTGGCAGTGCTTTGGCAAACTGCCCGGTGGCCAGGAACTGATAAGCATTCAAAATCTGGAAAGCCTGATTCTGTTTATCCTGAGCATCCAGCTCTTCATATTCATTGATGAAATGCACCCAGGAATGCGTCTTGATACGATGCCATAGTTGCAACCACTGCAAACGTTTGGATTCCGGAAAGCTTTGTAGTCCATCATCTATAAATATTCTGGAATCATGAAGTTCATCTTCCACCAGCATATCCTGAATCATGATGATGAGTTGCAGCTCGTCGCCGCGAGTACCCGGTAATGATTCTATCTCCACCAGATCCACTTCCGGGAAGTCCTTGCCGGGCTGGGCGTACTCACTGTCCATAGTGGATTCCGGTTCGGTATCTTCAATCGGTTCAGATAGAGCTTTGACCTGCGCTTTGAGCCGGGCCCGGATCTTCAAAGCGGCTTCCGCTCTGGGGATATGTAGCTCTTCGTTGGCTACACGCAATAAATCAGAATAATTAACCAACCCAAGTTCAACCAGTATCTGCCCAAGCAAACGCTCTTCGTGATTCTGCTTTTGAACGCGCAGGGCCTTTTCCAACTGCTGCTGACTGATCAGCTTTCGGGCAACCAACAGACTGCCTAATTGCTGGTTGTTAACCATGGTATTTCCCCATATGTACGATACCGTATTGCATGCATATTCAAACGTCTGGCGTTCATGGCCGCTATATATTATTAAAGTCTATATACCATTAAAGCCTCAGAATCGACTAATGGGAAGTATTCATCCATTCGATGACTGGAGTGCTTACCCGTTCACATGCCTGACCGATGCCTCAAGAACATCCTCCACAGTACCAATCCACCCAAGACACCGGTTTCATAACGGACCCACATGGTATGTGTTTGCTATCTGTATTCTTGTTATTCTGAAATCATAATTGCAATAACCGCCATTATATCTTTATCGGTCATATTGTCCGCTACTTGACAAATTTCATGGCTATCGATTCCAACTTTTGTATCGGCTACATGGTTTATGATGCTTTATCGTCCTGATCTGATTTTCCACCTAAATCATCTCGAGTAGTCAGGCAGTCAAACATGCCACAGACATAGACACATTCATCACAATCCATCAACATCTGCCTGAATTATCAATACTGGGGTTTTTATGTTACATGTGGTGTTATTCGAGCCGGAAATTCCACCAAATACCGGCAATATCATCCGTCTATGCGCCAATACGGGTGTACAGCTGCATTTGATTCATCCTCTTGGTTTTTCCATGGATGACAAACTGCTTCGACGGGCGGGACTCGATTACCATGAGTATGCCTCAATTTGTAATCATGACGACTGGGCATCTTTCCAACGCAACTATGCAGAACAATGGCACGGCAACCCGAAACGCATCTTCGGTCTGACCACAAAAGCCACTCAATGGCACAGCCAGACAACCTTCCAGGATAATGATGCGCTGGTATTCGGTCCTGAAACCAGAGGGTTACCGGAAAGCATTCGTCATGAGTTGGGTATGACACAACTGTTGCGGCTACCCATGCGACAAAACAGTCGCAGTATGAATCTATCCAATGCAGTCGCAGTTATGGTCTATCATGTCTGGGGAGAACTTGGATATCCCGATGCAATATAGCTATTATTTTTAATAGTCTCTGGTCAGCTCATTACTCAACATCACTTGTGATGAAGCGCTATCGTAACAATGACCATAGGGATTACTCATTATCCTGCCAGCCTTGGAGTCGTGATGAGATTGTTGGAATCCCGTCTTGCAAGACAATTGATGTATCGGGTAATACTGATCCTCGTAATCATCGCATCGTCGGTGATTCTGTCAGAGTTTTATCTGATTTACCGGTTGCAAGTGGAGAATCAGCGTCAAAGCATCAACCAGATGATGCACACTCTGCAACCGATCCTGTCTCAGTCACTCTGGAATTTTGATGACGATGCAGTCAAGTCTCTGGCAGAAACCATGCTGATAAATCCTCACGTCTCTGGCGTCATCATCAGCGACGATACTCTGAATGTCATCGCCCAGCTTGGCGAGATCGACCCTCTGCGTAATATTTCTTTTGCCGAAGAAGGATTACAATCACAAAACAGCCGAATCATTTACTACAGCCGTATTATTTATACGGGTCTGAGATCCAAAGAAACCCTGATCGGCCATGTCGTTCTTGCCATTACCAATGAGGGAATCTGGGCAGGACTCATGCCGGCATTGAAAATACAGGCAGGTATTGGACTTTTGGCTCTGACACTTACCGGTTTTTTCTACTACCGCATGCTGACTAATGACATCTCCAAACCCATCAGCAAGCTCAGCGAAGGTCTGGCTAACTATCGTGCCGGACAAATTCATCTGGATGATATCTCCATTACCCACGATGGACTGCAGAACAACGAACTGTCTGATCTACTGCATCAATATCACCATCTGCTGGAGCGGCTAAGGGAACGGGAAAAACAAATCAGGGCGCACAATAAGAACCTGGAGACAGAAGTACATCAGCGCACTGAAGAACTACTCATCACAAATAATCATTTGTTGGAATCACTGGAAAAACTGAAGCTCGCTCAGCAGGAATTGATCGAACAGGAACGATTGGCTTCTCTGGGTGAACTGGTCAGCGGTGTAGCACATGAAGTCAACACGCCTCTTGGAGTGGCAATCACTGCAAACAGTTTTCTCTGGGAAGAAGTACAACAAGTCGCCGGACAACTCACTCAAAATGAACTGACCCGTACGCAAATGGACAGCTTCATGACGTCCGCCGAGGAATCCTGTCAGATTCTCAGCGATAACCTGAAGCGCGCCGCAGAACTGATTGAAAGCTTTAAACAGGTGGCCGTCGACCAGACTCACGAAGAACTCAGAACACTGCAAATGAACTCTTATATACGTACGCTGGTGCGTTCACTGCAGCCTCAAATGAAACGTTCACACGTCACGATCAAACTGGATCTGGATGAATCATTGACCGTCACCACATATCCTGGAGCCATTGCCCAACTACTGACCAACCTGATTATGAACGCCTATATTCATGCCTATAATCAGGGACAGACAGCCGGTAACATCGTTGTCTCCTGTCATCAAGTCAACAATCTGATTCAACTGCAGGTCCGAGATTTCGGCACAGGCATGGATGCCACCACCAAAGCTAAAGTCTACGAACCATTTTTTACAACCCGCAGAAGTCAGGGTGGAACCGGTCTCGGCATGAACATCGCTTACAATCTGGTCACTCAGAAACTTCATGGCAAGATAGACGTTAAAACCGAACCAGGCAAAGGCACTGCTTTTCTGATTACCTTTCCAAGTCAAGCAGAGATTCATCCTTCTGCAGAATCACTGAAACGCCACTAACAGGACATCCATAAAAAAAGGAAGCAAGACTGCTTCCTTTAAGTTTTTGATCAGCCCGGCAACCAGAGTTGCCGGGTAAACAGGACTTACATCTGACCGTGGAATGTACGGCTGATTACGTCCTGCTGCTGCTCACGGGTCAGCTTGACAAAGTTGACCGCATAACCGGATACCCGAATGGTTAACTGTGGATATTCTTCCGGGTGTTCCATGGCATCCAACAGCATCTCCCGGTTCAGCACGTTCACGTTGACATGGTGACCTGTGGCATTGAAATAACCATCCAGAACACTGCTCAGGTTTTTCACCTGGGCCTGGCGCTCTTTACCAAGAGCAGCCGGTACCATGCTCATGGTGTAACTGATGCCGTCCTCGGCGTGCTCATATGGCAGTTTGGCCACAGACAACAGTGATGCCAATGCACCTTTGGTATCACGACCATGCATCGGGTTGGCACCCGGGGCGAATGGTTCGCCGGCCTTACGGCCATCTGGTGTTGAACCGGTTTTCTTACCATAAACAACGTTGGAAGTAATAGTCAGCACACTTTGAGTGGGCTTGGCATTCCGGTAGGTTGGGTTTTCACGAACGTAATCCATGAACTTCTCTACCAGAGTCGCTGCAATACTGTCCACCCGCTCATCATTGTTACCAAATTTCGGAAAATCGCCTTCAGTAACATAATCAACCACCAGACCGGCTTCATTTTTAACAGGTTTCACGGTGGCGTATTTGATGGCACTCAAACTATCGGCGGCAATTGAAAGTCCGGCGATACCACAAGCCATGGTTCTCAGCACATCACGATCATGCAGAGCCATCAGCGCTGATTCGTAAGAATACTTGTCATGCATATAGTGAATGATATTCAGGGCATTCACGTAGGTAGTGGCCAACCACTTCATGTAGTAATCAAAGCGTTCCACCACTTTGTCATACTCCAGCACTTCGGCATCCATAACGGCCATTTCAGGACCGACCTGGGCACCGGACTTCTCATCGCGGCCACCATTGATTGCATACAACATGGTTTTCGCCAGGTTGGCCCGGGCACCAAAGAACTGCATCTGCTTACCAATGGCCATGGCCGATACACAGCAGGCAATGCCATAATCGTCACCAAATTTGTCGCGCATCAGGTCATCACTTTCATACTGGATGGATGACGTATCGATACTGACTTTGGAACAGAACTGTTTAAATCCATCAGGCAACTGATTGGTCCACAGGACTGTCAGATTGGGTTCAGGCGCCGCCCCCAGGTTATACAGAGTATGCAGGAAGCGGAAACTGTTTTTGGTCACCAGAGAACGGCCGTCCAATCCCATGCCACCAATGGATTCGGTTACCCAGGTTGGATCACCAGAGAACAATTCATCATACTCAGGGGTTCTGAGGAACCGTACCATACGGAGCTTGATGACCAGGTCATCAATTAATTCCTGGGCCAGCTCTTCAGTCAGAACACCACTTTTCAGATCGCGCTCAATAAAAATATCCAGGAAGGTGGACACACGACCAAAGCTCATTGCCGCACCATTCTGACTTTTCACTGCGGCCAGATACGCAAAATAAGTCCACTGTACGGCTTCGGTTGCATTTTTGGCTGGTTTGCTGATATCAAAGCCATAGCTCTGTGCCATCACTTTCATTTCCTGCAGAGCTTTGATCTGCTCGCTCAGCTCTTCTCTCAGGCGAATGGTATCTTCATCCATATTCACAGGAGTAGTTGCTGCTTTTTCAGCCTTTTTCCCTTCAATCAGACGATCGATGCCGTACAACGCTACCCGACGGTAATCACCGATAATACGGCCACGGCCATAGGCATCGGGTAAGCCGGTAATAACGCCCACCTTACGACAGGCCAGAATTTCCGGAGTATAGGCATCGAATACACCCTGGTTATGGGTTTTGCGATGAGCATAGAAAAATGCTTTAGTGGCCGGATCCAATTCGCGACCATAAACCTCACAACTACCCTCAACCATACGAATACCACCATATGGCATGATAGCGCGCTTGAGAGGCTTATCAGTTTGCAAACCAACGATCTTTTCCAATGACTGGTCAATATAACCGGCCGGGTGAGAAGTAATGGTGGCTGGATTATCCACATCAAAATCCAACGGACCACCCAAACGGTTTTCTTCTTTCATGAGCTCCATGACTTGTGCCCAGACTTTCTGGGTGCGATCAGTGGCGGCAGCCAGAAATTGATCATCGCCGTCATAAGGAGCGTAATTTAACTGAATGAAATCACGGACATTGATTTCCTGCTGCCAAGGTCCTGCCACAAAGCCTTCCCAGGCTTCTTTAGCACCTACACCTGCGGCAAAATCATCTGTATACATGAACATCTCCTCGGGAAATATTTATAAAAAAAACGGGTAAAAAAAGGAGAGTCCGGGTCGAGTCAGCAGTTAGGTGGAACATGAAAGCCGAGCCTCGAAGAGCGATACATTCCTGAACATACGTTACATACTATTCAATAACAGTCGGACAGGCTGGAACGAACTCTCCTGATTGATCAGACCATCTGATCAACTTACATCAGGAAGATTAGACCTTAGTCGGCATTTCGAATTGACACAGATCACCCACACAATCAATTTTGTAATAAAATTACGTTTTTTATTGGCCAGCCCCACCCATAGTTTTCCTGTGCGCGAAATTACGCAAAACCCCCTTAAAAACAGGGGTTTCAGAGTGCCAGCGAATGAACATTCGCTACTGAAAACAATCCGTTGTTAGCGAAATTACGCAAATAATAGCCCTTGACATTCGTCATTTTTGTAATTTTATTACAATTTTATTATTGCGGTGGCAGTGATGCAGATCTGCTATCGTTAGTACCGCACCATGACCAGGAAACCGAAGTTTGTCGATCCTTACCCTGATACTGTTCTCTGCTCTGCCAACCTACGCCAGCTCTCAACCAGTTGATCAAATTACCCAGCCACTACAATGGGCCAGTGATACATTTGCTATGTCGGAGTTGTGCTCTCCGCTCTAACTGATATTTATCAGCTCGGTTTCGATGAAAATACTGCCTGGAAATTCTATGGCGGCAACATGACAGACTATAATAATGGGAGTCAGCAATAGTGACCTCAGACTGAATATGCCACCAGGGGTAGCACAACTCTGCAGAGGTCTTTTTCAAACGAGTTTGAACCCGGTCAACATAATCGGGTTGTTTCCGGTAAGCTAAAAGCCCACAAGTCAGTCAACGGCATTATCACCATAGACAACGAGATCCTGTCTGCCGGGGACACATTCTAACCGCCCCCTTTCACTCTCTGCCGGCAGGCTTTCAAGCCTGCCGGTTATCCTCACTAAAACAAGTCCACAAACCGGTAATACATCATCCCCAACGCCAACAGGGGCGAGCGCAGTAATGGTCCGCCAGGAAATTTCATATGCCGAACCCGTTCAAACACTTCGATCCGGTTGCTTTCAAGACAAATACATTCAGCCATCAGCTGCGCTGCAATATGAGAAGCGGCGACCCCATGACCGGCATAAGCCTGGGCATAATAAATATTGGGACGCAAACGTCCTATTTGCGGTAAACGGTTAGCCCCGATGCCAAGCATTCCTCCCCATTCGTAATCAATCTTCACATCCTTCAGCCATGGAAACAAACGCACCATACGGGGCTGAATTATGGCTCTGATCGATTTGGGGTCACGACCGGAATAGGTGCAGCGGCCGCCAAACAACAACCGGTTGTCAGCGCTTAAACGATAGTAATCCAGGGCAACATTCTGATCACAGACTGCTGTGTTCTGAGGCAGAATACGCTTGCACTGTTCATCACTCAGAGGCTCTGTGGCGACGATATATGTTCCGGTTGGCAGCACTCTTGAATCCAGCTCCGGGTGCAGACCACTCACATAGCCGTTGGCGCAGATCACCAGTTGACTGGCACTGACAATCCCCTTCTCCGTGTGGACCCGGATCCGCTCTCCCTCCTCGATACGAATAACGGGACTATCCTCGAAAATCTGCACCCCCATGGCTGCCGCTGCAGCCGCCTCTCCAGCAATCAGATTCAACGGATGTAAATGCACCCCTCCCCGATCCAGCAAGCCGCCCATATAGGCATCGGCCCCCACTACCTCGCGTATTCTATCTGCCGGGAGCAACTCTACGTCGTATTGATAACCGACTGACTTCAGCCATTCATAATCCTTGCTGAAATCTCTCATGTGACGGGGTTTGGTCGCCAGATCACAACTCCCCCGCTGAACATCACAGTCAATACTGAAACGCTGGATACGATCCAGTACCACATCTACAGCCTCCAGCCCCATTCTGGCAATGGTATCCACGCCTTGTTCACCGATCTGGTTGCGAAACTGCTCCAGATCATGCCCAATGCCCCTAAGGACTTGCCCACCATTACGACCCGAAGCTCCCCAACCAACCTTCCTCGCCTCCAGCACAGCCACGGATCTGCCTCTGTCCGCCAACTCAATGGCCGTGTTAATGCCACTGAAGCCGGCTCCGATCACACAGGTATCCACATCAATAGAATGCTGCAACAATGGATAACTTTGCGGATAACGAAGCGTGGCAAAATAATAAGAGTCAGGGTGTTGATTACCGTGAATGGAAGGATTCAGATACATATAAAAACCTGCTGTATAGATTTGCCGGGAATTTTTGACACAGCTCTATGCCGCTTGCAAGCAGCATGTTACATTCCCGACTTCATTGCTGCTTATCAGCTGCGATGATTACTCCTTTCCCATAGAGAAAACTGTCACTGTGAATTTTGATCTTTTCCAAACCTATGACGCTCTGATCTTCGATATGGACGGCACCCTGGTTGAAAGCGGACCGCTGCACGAAGAAGCCTGGACGCGCACCCTCAAAGAATTCGGATTACCCATCATAAAACCATTGATGCGGGCTCTGTGTGGCGTGCCTACCAAAGAAACTCTGGAAATCATCGCCCAAAAGACCAATACGCCTCTGCGCACCAGTGTCACAGAAATGAATGATTTCAAAGAAGCCATTGCCAAATCCCTGATGCACGATTACGTCAAGCCCACACCCATTGCTGATATTGCCCGTCATTTTTACGGCAAAAAGCCCATGGCAGTCGGCACTGGCGCCTACACGGAAGAGGCAAAGGCGATACTGACAATATGTGGCCTCGAACATCTGTTTAATGCCATTGTCGGTGCCGATCAGGTTACCAATCCCAAACCCGCACCGGATGTTTTTTTACGGGGTGCCGAACTGACCGGGACAGCACCCGAAAAATGCGCGGTTTTTGAAGATGCAGAGCTGGGCCTGCAGGCCGCCAGAGCTGCGAATATGGCCGCTTATGACGTACATGAACACTTTGGTTATGTGAACGAATACTTTCTCGACTAAAACCGATAAGTCTATTCACAAAACGTTTGCCGCATCAGAGCAAGGATGCGTTTTTGCCCGAAACAGTCATTTCCTTCATGCTTCTACTTCTTAAGTAGCACTTTATTCCGTCATTTCTGACTTGCACCAACAATCAACCTGAAGGTAAGGTGAAGTCTGGCGCGTTATGCAAACCGATATCTGTTGTCGGCATTTCCTGCGTCCCTATAAAACAACAACAAAAATGCATAGAAGGTATTTAGGTATGAAACTCTGGTGGTTGATGACCCATCGTCCTGAGTGCAGCTACGCCCAACTCAAGCAACGTGGCTGTCTGGCAATTTACTGGAAAGATTTGGGCTCCCTGGAACGATATATTCGGGTGCGCAATGGTTGGGAACGGCAGCTGAAAACCTATATCCAGGTCAAAGGTGACGTTGTCTTTGGTCAGAATCCCAAATGGCGCAAGGATTATCGGGAGCTGGATCAGGTACCACAGGCATTTATGAATTTTCTGTCCATTAAAGCCGGAGACCTGGTTATTGCCCTGGAGGCCGGTGCTGCGACTCAGCTCGGTAGAACTGAAGCCTTCGGAGTGGCAGAAGTAACTCAGGATACGTTAAACAGCTATCGCTATGACGATCGTTTTGACTATGCACACTGTGGTAGTCACGGACTGATCTGGCATGATTGGGACCGCATTCATTTTGGCGAACCCAAACTGCCGAAAAAGCCATTTATCTCCGTAACCGAAGACAATGGCCAGGAACTTGAACGGGCGCGGCAGGCTCTTGACTACATTAATGCCCGGAGTCCGGCTTAAGCCAGATACTGGTATCGTGGAATGCCGCACCACCCGCCGGATAACCGGGTTGTGCCGAAGTCAGCAGATTGATCCCCTGCCCTTCGATAAATGCCTCATCCGGCCACAATCCCTCAACAATAACGGTGTCTGTATGCTGTCCGGTTGCAGCCTCAGCCACCAGCAATATTGACCCTTTGGCATTACCAATACGGATGCGCTCTCCATCGGCCACCCCCATACGGTTCAGCACATCGACATGAACCCTGGCTTTTGGCTGTTGCTCTTTTTGGCGTGATGAGGCTATTTCATTGAAACTGGAATTGAGAAAATTTTGTGCCGGTGCCGTGACCAGCCTAAAAGGCTGCTGCTCAGAGGTCTCATCCGTTACCGCCCAGTGATCGGGCAAATCAGGCATACCCGGAGCCCGCGCCCCCATAGATGCCCAGTCAGCACGAAAATGGAACCTGCCGTCAGCATGAGGAAAACCATTCAAAAAATGTGATTCTGCAAATGGAGTGCTGACATCCAGACCGCGTTGATCATAAATTTCCTGTGCACTTGGATAGCCGGATGTTTTCAACGATTCATCCAGGATATCCCACGCACTCATCTCAAAACTACGATGCTTCACCCCCAGGCGCTGCCCAAGCGCACTAATGACCTCATGGTTGGAACGACATTCACCCGCCGCCGGCACCACCTGCCGTGCTACCTGTAAAACCGCATGACCATCGGGATTATAAATATCGTCATGTTCCAGAAACATCGTGGCGGGTAAAACGATATCAGCCATTCGCGCGGTCTCAGTCATAAACTGCTCATGAACACAGACAAACAAATCTTCACGATTGAAACCGGCCCGGACCTTGGCCGATTCCGGAGCCACGACCATCGGGTTGGTATTCTGAATCAACATGGCCATGACCGGAGCGCCGCCACAGAGAGCTTCACTGTCACCGGTGAGAATATCGCCGATACGAGACATATCGAGCGTTCTGATCCCTGACTGTTTAAGCTCTTTGGCTTCGATCAGTTGCGTATCCACTTTGGCCAGGGCACTGACTGAAAACAGCGCACCACCGCCCTCGACGGCCCAGGCTCCTGTCACCGCTGGCAAGCACGATACTGCATGCATATTGACCGCGCCGTTGCGGGAGCGCGAAAAACCGTAGCCCAAACGCAAATAAGATTTTTTGGTACCACCGTATAAATGTGCAAATGCTTCTATTTCCTCAACGGTTAGCCCTGTAATGGAGGCAGCCCAGGCGGGTGTTTTATCGCGTAAATGCTGCTCCAACGCCTCCGGTTCATCGGTATAACGTTTCAGGTAATCCCAGTCCGCATAGCCCTCCCGAAACAGAACATGCATGACCGCACAAGCCAGTGCACCGTCTGTTCCCGGGCGAAGCGCCAAGTGCACATCCGCGCGCTGAGCGGTTTTATTATGGTATGGGTCTACCACCACCAGCTTGGCACCATTGCGCATGCCTGCCAGCGCATGGCTCATCACATGCACCTGAGTGGACACCACATTGGTTCCCCAGATCACAATGACTTCAGACTTCGCCATTTCGCGCGCATCTACGCCATTAAAACCACCGGCTCCAGCCTGCCACCCTGGATTGGACAAGCCAACGCAAATCGTGCCGGCCATATTGGAATAACCCTTGGCATGGCGCAGACGGTTAATACCCTTACGCATCAATAATCCCATGGTCCCGGCATAGTAATAAGGCCAGACAGATTCTGCCCCATACTGTTGTTCCGCCCTGCTGAATGCCTCGGCCACTGTATCCAGAGCTTCATCCCAGGATATCTGTTCAAACTGACCACTCCCCTTCGGTCCAACCCGCCGAAGCGGATGTAACAATCGCTCCGGGTGATACATCCTTTCCTGATAGCGGGCCACCTTGCCGCAAATCACACCATCGGTATACGGCAGATCTTTAGAACCTTTTACTTTGCCAATGCGATGGCCATCAATACGTTCGACCTCCAAAGCGCAAACACTGGGGCAATCGTGAGGGCAGACGGAATAGACAGTTTCTTGAGTCATGTGATCAGGCTCTTTCTCCATGGGAAGGCGAAGTTTACAACAGACCGGGCAAGTACTGGCAAGTTTAAACGATTACGGTTACTAACAACCGAAGTTAAATATATCCAGCAAGCCAACAGAACAAATCCTGAAAAAATTCAATGGATTAGGAGATCCACCTCAGACACTTTCTTGTGACCCCAAAGAGACAAGTGTTATGATCCCGCCTCCATATTTACATATTGTCACCAGCATTAAATGCCAGTGAATATTTTTCCTTTGGCCGCAGAATGATTATCGGAATAACGAAACTGTTTAACTATCACACAACCGATTACATTGATGCCATCACTCGTCGGACAGCGATCCGCGGGTTCTGTTGATATGTCCACATCCACTCGCTCCCCGCTGCAAGTCACATGGTCGGTTTGGAAAGCGCTCTTCCTGCGTGAAGCATTAACGCGATTGTTATCCGGAAGAGCGCAATGGTTTTGGCTGTTGCTGGAACCTGCGTTTCACGTGATTTACATGACGTTTATTTTTTCGGTCATCCGGGTGAGACATATTGGAGGGATTGATACTGCAATATGGTTGATGATTGGAATGTTGGCTTTTTTTATGTTTCGCCGAACACTGGCACAGACCAGCAACGCAATAAATTCTAACAAATCATTGTTTACCTATAGACAAGTTAGGCCAGTTGATACAGTCATCGTTCGGGCAGGACTGGAAGGCACCCTAATGTTTTTTGTAACAATTATTTTATTACTCTGCTTAGCACTGTTAGGGAAAAACATTTATCCAACAGATATATTAAAAGTATCTGGGGCATTCTTTGGTTTATGGGCGTTTGGTCTCGGGACAGGGCTAATGATGTCTGTGGCCTCGGAGCTGATCCCAGAGATTGGAAAGACCCTCAACCTAATCACCATGCCTTTACTTTGGATATCAGGCGTCATGTTTCCACTGAGTTCTATACCACAACCTTATCGAGACTGGTTACTATGGAACCCGATAGTACACGGCGTTGAATACGCAAGGCTCGGTTTTGCCAGTTATTATCACACACTAAACGGTCTTAGCGAGAGCTATCTGTTTAAGGCCGCATTGGTATCAATATTTTTAGGACTATTACTCCATCGACGTTTTACTATGAAGCTGATGACACAATGATTATTGTTAATAACGTACACAAACGTTACCAGACCGACCAAGGCCCAGGAGATTGGATACTCAAGGGCGTTACATTCACTATCCCACCGAAACTTAATGTCGGACTTGTTGGCAGTAATGGCGCAGGCAAATCAACCCTGTTACGTTTGGTTGGTGGGATAGATGAACCGAACAACGGCTCTATTGAACGTCTATGCAGAGTTTCCTGGCCAATGGGGTATGGAGGTGGCCTTCAAGGTTCACTAACAGGAAGACAGAATGCCAAATTTGTGTGTCGTATCCATGGCCATGAAAGTGACATTCCTGACAGAATTGCGTTTGTAGAAGATTTTGCTGAAATTGGTAAAGCTTTTGATCAACCAGTTAAAACATATTCATCGGGAATGAGATCACGGTTACAGTTCGCCCTTTCTATGGCATTCGATTTCGATGTTTACATTTCTGACGAAGTCACTGCAGCTGGAGATGCTTCATTCAAACAAAAGGCCGCCGATGCATTCAAACGCGTAGCAGACCATGCCAGCATCATTATGGTTTCCCATGGCGAAGGCACCCTTAAACAATTTTGTACCGCTGGTATCTGGTTACACCAGGGCAAAGCTTTCTGGTTTGATAGTATTGACGATGCTCTTTATGCCTATAAAAACAGTTACCAGTAATGACAAAATACACATTTATATCCAGCAAACCGGGTTTTATGCAAAAACTACTGCACAACAAAGTGATAACATTCGCCATACTAGCTTCTATAATAGCAACAATTTATTGGGTGGCAATTGCTTCAGATCGTTATGTTTCCACAGCACAAATCATCATTCAGCGCACTGATCTGGCCAGCAGCCAGTCATTTGATTTCTCAAGCCTGCTTGGAGCGAGCAGTGGCACCAACAGGAGTGAACAGCTATTAATGCGGGAATACCTGCTTTCGATTGATATTCTCAAAAAACTCGATAAAGCATTACATATACGGGCCCACTACAGTGATCCCCGCTGGGATAGGCTCTCTCGGCTACAAAAGCAAGACATATCCATCGAAGAGTTTCATCAATATTACCTTTCCCGAGTCAGTATTGAACTGGACGAATACTCTGGCCTGTTAGTGATTAAGGCACAGGCATTCGACCCCCAAACCGCCCAGGCCATCACCAACTTCCTGGTACATGAAGGGGAAGATCACATGAACCAACTGGCTCACGACCTGGCACAAAATCAGGTCAGCTTTCTGGAAACTCAGGTCACAGAAATGTACCAACAGGCCCAACAGGCCAGACAAGCGGTACTGGACTTTCAAAATGAAAAGGGACTGATCTCTCCCGAGGCTACTGCCGAAAACATTTCTGCCATTATCGGCTCATTACAGGGCCAGAAAGCCGAACTGGAAACCGAGCGTCAAGCCCTTGAAGCGTATCTGGTTCCCAGTCATCCGAACGTTACCAAAATCACCCAACAAATTGCCGCCATTGATAAACAAATTGAGCAGGAAAAGGCCAAACTCACAGCACCTGACGGCAACACCTTGAACCTGACTGTTGAAGAGTTCCAGCGCCTGCAACTTCAGGCTGGCTTTGCCCAGGATCTTTACAAATCGGCCCTGCTTGCACTGGAAAAAGGCCGGGTGGAAGCAACCCGCACGATACAAAAAGTATCTGTCATCCAAACACCTACGCTCCCTGAATACCCGCTTGAGCCGAGACGACTGTATAATGCGACAGTATTTATTTTGTTAACCTTTATGCTGGCCGGAGTGATTCAATTACTAACCGCCATTGTTAAAGACCATAAGGATTGAGTACATGCCTTTGTCGTTTATTAAAACAAGCTTTATCTCTTTACTCATCTTGATATCGTGTTTTGCGGTTGCACAGCAGTCGACACCACAGCCGACTCCTAATAGTTCAGATTCTCAACAACTGCCAGGATCATCTTATAACAACATAAAAAACGGTGTGGATGGCCCCACCATTCAGCCCCAGTCACCACAGTATTTTGACTACTCAAACAATATTGCCTCGGACGTATTTGGCTCTAACCTGTTTACCGGTTCCTTCGCCCGTCAGGGGGCCACTCAGTTTAACCCGGATTATGCCATCGCCATTGGTGATAAAATCCAGGTACGACTTTGGGGAGCTTTCGAATACGGTGATCTGCTGACTGTTGATCCACAGGGCAATATATTTATTCCCAATGCCGGCCCGATCAGTGTTGTGGGTATCCGCAATAAAGATCTTCAACAATTGGTGGAGTCATCCATTACCAAAGTCTTCAAGGCCAATGTTTACATATATGCCAGCCTTGCCGCAGCACAACCGGTCAGAGTATTTGTGAGTGGTTTTGTGAACCGCCCGGGACTGTACAGCGGCACGAGTATGGATAGCCTACTGCATTATCTGGATCAGGCTGGCGGTATCGATACAGAACGAGGCTCGTTTCTGGATGTAGAAGTCAAGCGAGGCCAACAAACCCGAGCTTCCGTTAATCTTTATGACTTTCTATTGAATGGTACTATGCCAGTGATTCAGCTGGGTGACAGTGATGTGATATTTGTTGGGCCACGGCAAAATACCGTCAAAATCAGCGGACTGACCGAAAATGCCAAGCGCTTCGAGTTTTCAGACAAAACCCGCTCAGTTGCGGATCTGATCAAAATAGCGAAACCCAATGCTGAGGCCACACATGTACGTATCATCCGCAATACCGGCACCATTCGTAATGTCGATTACTATCCTCTGAGCGACGCCTCCAAAGTCAATCTCAAAAATGGAGATGAATTGGAATTTACCGCTGACAAAAAAATTGGCACGATTACAGTGAGAGTGGAAGGCGAACACGAAAGTTCACAGGAGTACGTACTTCCCAATGGCGCCAAACTGGGCGATTTATTGAGTCAGATACGCTATTCAGACCGTTCGGATAAAGACAATCTGCAACTATTCCGTCGCAGCGTGAGGGATCGACAAAAAGAAATGCTGGAAACTTCATTGAAGAGTCTTGAGAGTGCCGCACTAACTGCCCGCTCTGGTACCAGTGATGAAGCGGTGTTACGCAAAGAAGAGGCTTCATTATTACTGCAGTGGGTAGATCGAGCCAGAAAAATTGAGCCCAAAGGGCAAGTAGTTATTGCTGATAACACAAACCATTCCGATCTTTTACTGGAGAATGGTGATGTGATCAAAGTACCGACAAAAGACGGATTGGTATTGATCAGTGGAGAAGTCTTATTTCCCAATGCGATTGCTTTTAATGACAACTACACACTTAACGACTATATCAAAGGTGCCGGTGGTTATACCCAAAACGCAAACACAGCACGCATAGTAGTGGCTCATCGCAATGGTAGCTTCACTGAAGCAAATGGAAAAAAAGGCTTATTCCACAAAAGTAACAATGATAATATTGTGGCTGGCGATGAAATACTGGTACTGCCTAAAATCAGTGTGAAGTCCAGACAAATATTGAAAGATATGACGCAAATACTGTATCAGATTGCAGTGAGTGCGAAGGTTGCTCTTACGATTTAGACAAGCAAAGGCATATATTACAATTGGTATTAAAAAGATAATACAGAATATAATAGTCATATCTCGTCCAATCAAGATCAGGTAGCTGTTGCCTTATCGACGCATGTAGACGTAATAGCCCTGTCGCGTTACACCCAGTGTTTGACCACATCAGGCCAATTGGTCAGGTCTTCTCGTGTTGGGTGATAACCCCGTAGGCCGCTATTCCGCTTGATTTCGCAACTAATGGTGGCTTTATGGATCTTTAGACACTTGGCTATTTGCTTCTGGGAACTGCCCAGAGAAAGACCGATCCAAGTCTGATAACGTTCTATTTCTATGAGCTGGGTGTAACTTCTTTTTATGCTTCTTATTTTGGACGGAACAAAAACGGAGAGGTTACCCTAACTCACTCTCGGTTCCGACTATTGAGTTGCACTGTGGGTTTGAATTCGCGAAACAATATTACATAAAATGGAGCTAACTATGGGGTACTCGAAAATCATTATCACATCAGATTTATTAAGGGTTGATAATACAACGGTCATGAAACTCGAAAATCCACAAAAACTTAACATCGATTGGCTGTGTGAATTGCTTGGTGGGGCGTTACATACCGTAACTGGCAAAAAAGTATCAAAATTAATTGGTGGAAGTCAAAGTGACTTATTTTCACGTTTGAATGTTTACCGAGATCTTGAGCTGCTAATTAATGCAGACAGTTGGGCCAAAATTTACGAAGGTGAATACAAATATGAAGTTCTGGAACATCATTTGGATGGATTGTTTGAAGATGCTTTGGTGTTTACGATTGAGGCACCAGATTATTTGATTAAATATTTTATAGACCGTAATGTCCCATATATCGATTTTTCAATTCATCCTGTTCGCTACTTAAACGATTATTATTTGGGAGTACGAACGAATGTCGAAGAATTTAGGACTCGAATTGATTCATATATTATTCCTCCACACATTCTCAAAAATGCGACAAAGCTATACAAAGCAAAAGCCCGGAGAGTTTATCGAACGCCATTAAAGCCTAATAGTGCCGTATTCTTTGGACAAACTGAGATTGATTCGTCTTTAATTTATGGTGGGAGATTCGTTGATTTGCAAGATATTGAAAATTGTTTAAGAGAACTGACTCAAGAATTCGACTGGGTTTATTTCAAATCGCATCCGCACGCAAAAAGAAATGCAGTCCTGAAACAATTGATTTCAACTATCCCAAAATGTGAATGGCTGGAAACGAATGCCTATATGCTCTTGTCTAGGGATGAAATAGAGTTATGTGCTGCATTTTCTTCGGGTATATTAGAAGAAGCAAAAATATTTGGAAAACCAACGCGTCGTTTAATCGGTAAAGACAGCCCGTTTGATTTACAGGGTGATGCCGCAAAGAGTACGCCAGAAAAGTTCTATAGGTTGATTACCCACGATGTATTTTCAGAATCTTTTTGGTCATACGTTCTACACAGTAGAGGTAAGCCAGAAGTACGTTTGCCATATGAATTCGAAAATATCCTCAAAACTTCGCTGAATGTTAAATGGGGTGTTTAACGTGCTGATAATTTATGATGTGACGCGTCTTGTTTCAAGAAGAAGAGCACCTACACCTACGGGTATTGATAGAGTTGATTTTAGGTATGCCAAGTTTTTTTTGGATCACCAAGAGTATGAAACGCACTATATTCTGCAAGAAGGTGGTAGATTCTTCGTAATCGATAATAAAACATTCTCACTTTTGATCAAAACATTTGAAATGAGATGGTTTAAAAAAAGTGATTCCACGATTCTTGATCAAGCCATGAATCAGGGTATAGGGATTTTTTTCTCCTATGTGAGAAAAAAACTGCAACAAACTAATAAAGACATTCTCAATAGTGAATATAACGGTGCAACTTCGTATAAAGCGCTAATGGAAAAATTTTTGAATGCCAAACCCAAAAATGCGCTGGGTGGTCGGGTTAAATGGATTAACAAGTTACCGAAAGTACTAAAGAGACCAATACTTTTTTTGGCAGGAAATATATACTATCTTTATAAAGAACTTAGGAGTTCAAAATTTAAAGCGCATAAGACTCCCGCACAAAACTCTGCCATTGACGATTCATTAATGAACATAATCAAACGACATAGAAATAGAGATATTAGGTACTTTAATATGTCACATCATGGTATCGATAACATCAATGGTTATGCGGACTTAGTATGTGCCGGAGTTGGAAAATTAGTATTTTGTATTTATGATTTGATTCCCATTACTTTTCCTGAATATGTGCGTGATGGCGATGCAGACAAACATTCTAATAGATTGAAAAGTGTTTTAAGTTTTGCTGAAAGTGAAATCATTACTATTTCAGAAGCTTCAAAAAAAGAAATAATTCAGTTTGCTGGAAATTATAATCTAAATATCCCACCTATACATGTACTGTACATTGGCGTTGAAGAGCACATGCTTGCCAAACCTGTAGATACTCGAAATAAATTTGATGTTTATTCACCATATTTTGTTTATGTCAGTACGATTGAACCACGAAAAAACCATCTACTTTTATTGAATCTTTGGAGACAAATGGTAGAAGAAAAAGAAGAGTTAATTCCGAAACTAATTATTATTGGTAAACGAGGATGGGAAAATCAAAGTGTTACCGCCATGTTAGATAGATGCACAAAAATTCAGAATCATGTTATTGAAATTTCTGGTTTAGATGACGATGAA
The DNA here is from genome assembly GCF_000940805.1 of Gynuella sunshinyii YC6258. Lineage (GTDB taxonomy): Bacteria > Pseudomonadota > Gammaproteobacteria > Pseudomonadales > Natronospirillaceae > Gynuella > Gynuella sunshinyii. The sequence goes on from NZ_CP007142.1 coordinate 5,748,384, forward strand.
TTAATCGATGTTTATAGAGGTGCAAAAGCTCTGTTATTTCCAAGTTATACTGAAGGTTGGGGCATGCCTTTGGTTGAATCTTTGGCATTACAGAAACCTGTAATATGTAACAACATTGGGGTTTTTTACGAAGCGGGTCAAATGGTTCCTGAATATGTAGATGTAATGGACTCGGCAAAGTGGAAAAAGACGATTTTGGATTATTCGCAAACAAGCTCATTACTTCGTGAAGCACAAGTAAAGAGATTAGAACAATATAAATATCCTGATTGGACAAGTTATTTTGATAAATTTGAAATAATATTAAAACGCGGAATGAATAAATGAAAAAAGCAATTATTACAGGTGTGACCGGACAAGATGGAGCCTACTTAGCAGAATTTCTGCTTGAAAATGAATATGAGGTTTATGGGACCTATCGTAGAACTAGCGCTGTCAACTTCTGGAGAATCGAAGAGCTTGGGATCGAGCGCCACCCCAATCTGCATCTAGTCGAGTTTGATCTAACGGATCAGGCCAGTAGCATTCGCATGGTTCAGGAAATTCGTCCCCAGGAGATCTACAATCTTGCGGCACAGAGTTTTGTCGGTGTTTCATTTGAACAGCCGCTGACGACGGCACACATCACCGCTCTGGGAGTAGTGCATTTACTCGAAGCGATCCGCATCGTCGATCCAAAGATCCGCTTTTATCAGGCATCAACTTCAGAGATGTTTGGTGAGGTCCAGGAGATCCCACAAACCGAGGCGACTCCTTTTTACCCTCGAAGCCCCTATGGCGTCGCAAAGCTGTATGCGCACTGGATGACCATCAATTACCGGGAGTCCTACGGCATTTTCGGTTCGAGCGGTATTTTGTTCAATCACGAATCGCCGTTGCGCGGCAGGGAGTTCGTCACGCGGAAGATCACTGATGCAGTCGCAAAAATAGCACTGGGCAAGCTTGATGTACTTGAACTGGGAAATATGGATGCGAAGCGTGACTGGGGATTCGCCAAGGAGTATGTCGAAGGGATGTGGCGCATGTTACAAGCGGACAAACCTGATACATTTGTGCTCGCAACCAATCGCACGGAAACCGTACGGGATTTCGTCACGATGGCGTTTAAAGCTGCTGGTATTGACCTCCGGTTTAAGGGCAAAAATGAAAATGAGGTCGCAATCGATGTGGCGTCAGGAAACGTGCTCGTCCGGGTGAATTCACAGCTCTACCGTCCTGCAGAGGTCGATTTGCTCATTGGCAATCCTACAAAAGCTAAAGATGTATTGGGCTGGGAAGCAAAGACTACGCTTGAAGAGCTATGTGTTATGATGGTCAGAGAGGACATGCGGCGTAATGAAATCGGTTTCTCCTTCTAAAAGTATTCTGATTACTGGGGCAAAAGGCTTTACCGGACGGCACTTACGCCGCCACCTGGAAGCGCTGGGGTATGACGTCTACGGAACATGCTTTTCCACTACGAATGACGCGCACTTGATCCAGTGTGATCTTCTGGATGAAGATGAAGTAAACGCTGTCGTTCAACGGCTGCTTCCGAGCTATGTCATCCATCTTGCAGCAATCTCTTTCGTAGGCGAAAACAACTCTGAGCTGTTTTACAAGGTCAATATCCTTGGAACGGAAAACCTGTTAAAAGCCCTGGCGGCTTTGAAGCATAAGCCTCAAAAAGTTGTGATTGCCAGCAGTGCAGCAGTATACGGCAATCAGAATGCTTCGGTACTTGATGAAAATATGCGCTCCGTTCCAGTCAACCACTATGGAATAAGCAAGTTGGGTACTGAGCTGTTGGCACGGACGTTTTTCGAGCAGCTTGATATCATTATCACCAGGCCGTTTAACTATACTGGCCCCGGCCAGCCAGCACATTTCCTCATCCCGAAAATCGTGCAACACTTTGTTGAAAAGAAACCGGTGATAGAGCTTGGCAACCTTCATATCTATCGGGAATTCAACGACATCCGGATGGTTGTAGATGTCTATGAACGGCTATTGAAGTCCGGCATCTCATCCGATATCGTCAATGTGTGCTCAGGAAATTTGACCTCTCTTTTGGAGGTTATTGAATTCATGAAACGATTGACGGGGCATAAAATCGAGGTGGCCGTCAATCCATTATTTGTGCGTGCCAATGAGATCGAACGATTATCTGGTTCGACACAACGGTTACATTCGTTGGTTGGAGATATCAGAGCTTATTCTATTGATGAGACATTAAAAAATATGCTGGAGAATTACAATGATTAGTCTAATTTTATGCGGGGAATCGACGCTCGATTGTGGCCTTTGAACCGAATACTCTCCCCCAAACAATTCGTCATTAAACGTAATGAACTATTCGATGTTTAGAGAGCTATATGGTTTATTGAACTGGAATATAATTTCCCGATAGATCTATGGAGTGTTCATATAACGTGATAACTTAGCAAGACAGAAACAATCGTATGCTTTCAGTTCTTCTGATTTCAAAACGTTACAGGGCAGCACTTCACTGAGAATTATCACATGAACTTTATCAAACCAACACCCTGACTATGGCTTTGTCTCGTTCAGTAAAACTCCGATACTGGAAGTCTAGGCTTTTAAAGCCAATTACCAGCAACATACTCAAACAACATGTCGTCTGGGGAGTTTCTGAAACATCTCTCGCATCTCTAAATCTGATCCACCTCGAAGACGGCTTCATCCGCTCCGTTGGTTTAGGTTCAAACTTCGTTCCTCCACGATCTTTGGTATTAGATGGAAGCGGCATTTATTTTGATCCCAGAACACCTTCGGACTTAGAACATATACTGTGTAATGCGGTGTTCACTCCTGATGAGCTGGACGAAGCAAGAATAGTTAGGCAGCTTATCGAAGCGAACGGTATTACCAAATATAATCTTGAGCCAAGAGATCAACCAAGCTGGAGCAACAAGAGTAATGGGCGAACCACTATTCTCATACCAGGTCAGGTAGAAGACGACGCATCTATTCGTTATGGTTGTACCAGCATCACTACAAACCTCGAACTGATTCGTACTACCCGGCAAACGGTGCCAAATGCATTCATTATTTATAAACCTCACCCTGAGGTTACAAGTGGTAATAGAGCAGGCAGACTGACCCTTGATAGGGTCGAACCTTTTGTCGATGCCATTGAAACTAATGCGTCTATCATTAGTTGTATTGAGCACTGCGATGCGGTTTATACAATGACATCTTTGTCCGGATTTGATGCTTTATTAAGAGGAAAGGAAGTTGTTACCTTTGGGCAACCTTTCTACGCCGGCTGGGGCTTAACCAAAGATATGGAAGTAGATGGTGAAGCTTTCAAACGCCGAACTCGTGAACTGACGATTAACGAACTAGTCGCAGGCACATTATTGCGTTATCCCATTTATTGGGATCCCATCAACAAGTGTCATACAACTTGTAGAAAAACAATTGAATACATTGTTAAAGTCAGAGACGATCTTGAACGTAGAGGAAAGCTACATACTCTCAGGAATGTGGGATATCTTAGAAAGCAATTTAGAAAACTAAGAATCATACTGGGAAAGTGACAATCCCCACACGGTATTGCCACTTTTCTGCTCAGAAAATCCGAGATCAAGGCGTTCAATACACATGTAGTGATTGGCGCACGTTCCTGAAAGACCACAATCTCGAAGCGAGTATGAGTCGGCGAGGCAACTGTCACGATAATGCAGTTGCAGAAAGCTTTTTCTCGAATCTAAAAACGGAGCGGATAAAAAAGAAAATTTATAAGACTCGAAACGAAGGTCGAGCAGAAGTATTTAACTACATTGAACTGTTTTACAACCCAGTTCGACGACATGGAAACAATGATGGACTGTCTCCTGTCGAATACGAAAAACAGTACTTTGAGAAGCTAATGAGCGTCTAAGAAACTAGGGGCTTGCCATAAACCTTTACCGTGTTAGCAATTTCAACGATGTTCGTAGTATCAGTCTCAAATATATTATTGAGAAATGAGTTTCGATACGAATCCACATCTAAATAAAGAACAACATTTTTAGATTACTACTTTACAAACAAACCCTTTTCCGACCTTCAATCAGTACTCATAAAAAGCGGTCAACAATCACCCGCTGACCGCCAGACATCATTTAGACCTTAACGCAAGTTCTAAAGTGATTTATATACTTGACAAGCAACACCTTCATATCGCCACGACCCAGTACCACCACCTAATTCATTCCAATTGGTAGTATAAAAATGATCGCCACTACTTGTATTGAAATAACGATATAAGCTTTTTGTTTCAGCACTTGCAGCTCCAGGAACGTATCCAGTAATTCCCTCATATTTATAATTACCAGAGCCTCCCCCTAACTCACTCCAATTAACTGTATAGAAATGATCACCGGATTTCGTATTGTAATAACGATACAGAGGTTTAGTGCCACTTAATTGAGTTCCGTTTATATACCCTTCGACAGATTCGAGCTTCCAACCACTTGGAGTTCCACCCTGAAGTTCACTCCAGCTTCGAGTATAGAAATGGTCTTTAACACTACCGTTGTAGTACCTAAACAATGCACTTCTATTAGTAGCTGTATAACGTGAATAAGCCAACAGGTTTGGAGACTCACTTCCTTTATTACCAATCACACCATATGTAGTAACGGCTTGAAGCGCATTAGATACTGCAACGGGTGAAGCCTTTTGATGATTTTGCAAATAAAGCGCAACAATACCGGAGACATGAGGCGCAGCCATAGATGTACCTGAAAGCACTTCTATAGACGAATCACCTCTAAAATAAGCAGAAGGAATGTCCTCCCCTGGTGCAAATAAATCAACACAACGTCCATAATTCGAAAATGAGGCTCTTTTGCCGTCAAAATCAACAGCGCCTACAGTAATTGCCGCTGACAAACGAGCAGGAGATTCTTTACATGCATCTATATTGTCATTTCCAGCAGCAACCACATATACCACACCCGAATTAATAGAATTATTTACGGCGTCATCTAATGCCCGGTTAGACTCTCCTCCCAAACTCATATTCGCTACAGCAGGCAAAGAGGCATGAGACGTCACCCAGTCTACACCAGCAATAACATCAGAAGTATAGCCTTTGCCATTGCAACCAAAAACTCTTACGGAATGCAAATCAACAGCTTTCGCAACCCCCCAATATTTACCTCCAACAGTACCAGCAACATGTGTACCGTGACCATTACAATCATCTGCCCCTCGACCATCATTTACAACAGAGTAGTCCAACGACACCCTCCCTTCAAAATCATTGTGACTAGCACGAATGCCTGTATCAATGATGTACGCGTTTACGCCTTTTCCATCAAAATCATAGTTATAAATTTCATCTAATTCAGTACCACGTTGATCAATACGATCAAGTCCCCAAGACGAAGCGTTTTGCGAAGCAGACACTGAAACAATACTGTCTTCTATTACATACTCAATATTTGAGTCTTGCGATATTGCTAACGCTTGCGATTCAGATGCTTCGATAACAAAACCAGCCAAAGCATGAGTATATGTTGTCGCTACCTGGGCTCCATATTTAGCGGAAAAGTCACGAGCAGATATAGCGAAATCTGCTCGGCTGCTAATCCCCATGGTGTTTGCTGCATCTTTATTCATAACAACAATATAGCGATCTTTAACCGGACTCTTAACTTTCAAAAGACCAACTGCATGAGCTGCATTCACAGCGGCAACTGAAGAAATAAAAGCAACACAAAATGATTTCGACAATGTTCTTAGATACTTCACAATTCAATCTCCTTATTTTTGATTTCTTGTGAGTGTTATTGACTAGTTTCCTTTGGCAAATCCTATACATCAGAGCACTGATGCCATAATGATGCAGCGCAACAATTAAGCTCAACCAACAGTTAAAAAGCTACTTGATTTCTTTCAAAAGAAAACTAAGAAAAAGTTCTTCCTCAATTTTTGTGACAGTTCCAGCAAAAAATAAAATACCATATTGACAAAAAAAAGGATAAAAACCACTTAAATATGAGTATGCGCCAAAGAATTAACCTATTTCCAAACCAAATTGCCTACCCATAATACCGATTCCTGAACACCCTCAATTCAGGAGATCACCGTGAGTACTACACAGCCTTAAAACCTAAACCAACCGCCACGATCAGTGGCAACAATCCAGCCCATCCCGAAACGTCTTCTGTCAGCCTCAGCAACTGTCTTATCACCAGTTCATTTACTGGCGGCAAAAACTGCAACCTAAGATGGATGGTTCATATCCAACCCATACTCAACAATTACTGCCGGTTCATTATTCATCCGAGGGACATTCGAGAACTCCCCCCCATGCTCATCTCACCCAATGGTATTCGCATCCAAGGCATCTCCAATAGCAGGGATTGCCACTCGATCACCTGATCAATCACGGCATCTTTCACTTTGGAAATCAGACTGACAGAAACATCTGCATCGTGCATTTCCTTGAACATTGCGACGATATCGCAAGTGCTCAGACTTTGGCATACAGGCTAAGAATCTTATCATCCATAGAAGCAAAGCGGGCTTGCTGCTTCTTCACAAGTTTGGGCATAAAGGAACCATTACGATCCAATGGTGTTTCAATTTCGATCTGATCGTTATCTGTGATCAGGGTCTTATTGGATCGGCCATTACGGCTGTTGGGATTGTCATTGGACTGGTGCTTTCATAGCCAAGATGATCATCCATCTCAGCGTTAAAAGTGGTCTCCAGGGTAACTTTGGTAGGCATTTTTTGGAAGTCGTCGAGGTCGGCTTCCGTCTTGATTGATTTGGCTGCTTCGTGTTCTAAGGCTTCGAGTTCTTTTTTGTTCATAACTGCTTATCTTGATGATTGGGAGATGATAAGCAGTTACACAGTTTTATCTACAGTCGCTATTGCAACTTTTCAGCTTAGGAAATCCGAGGTTATCGGTTAATACAGAGTATTCCCATAAGTCTGGTTATTATTATCATTATTGATAATTCTGACTTCTTTCTTAAATTTATTGTTCCTGACGACGTTATACATTGCCTGGTCACGATTGCTGGTCACACTACCGGCCAGAGGTGGATTCCCAACATTATCTGCACTACAATCCAACACTAGCAGAGTAGGCCCTTGCCTTGAACCTATGAATATCCCCGGCTTATCTCCATCATAATGATTATAGTAAAAGCGATTGTTTTCAATCAGATTAAAACTTGGAGAGGAATATCTTACCGCTCCACCCTCACCACAATTACGATAAAGATAAATTCCCCCCGCCTCCAGATAGGCAAAATAATTACCTCTAAAAATATTAAATGAAGAACCATCTATCGCCACAAGCTCTCTGGATTTATCATAAACCTTTACTGTGTTAGCGATTTCAACGATGTTTGTAGTATCAGTCTCAAATATATTATTGAGAAATGAGTTTCGATACGAATCCACATCTAAATAAAGAACAACATTTTTAGATTTCCCAGTAAAATGACTGTTTTGCATGGTGACATAGTGTACACCAGGGCCAATATAAAAGGGGGTTTCCTCATTGGCCGCAATAGTTATATTGTCAAATACAATACCATGAGGCGCGCTATCCCTTACTCTTTTAACATGCTCAACTCCCAACCTGGAGCTTTCAACGACATCCTTTGATTGTCCATTCTTACCCATACCAATAATTCTAATGCTCGGTATAGTACAATTTTTAATTACAATATTTTCTGGCACAGAATATACATTTTCCGACTGCTTGTATGACTCTATTACCAATTGTTTTGTCAGGGTTCCATTATTGCAATCCAAAACGAGATTAGAGAATAACCGCCCTGAAAGCTTCACTTGAGTATTAATACTCTGGCCACTACTCATTCTGCAATACAATTTATCAGTAGAGAGACTGGTAACGTTTTCTCCCACTGGGCACCCGGCAGGTAAACTATCATATGAGCTTTCGGGATCGCTCAATGGGGGGATATCTCCCATAAAAGGAACCTGCCAGCGATATGAGTTATTCAAAGTTGCCCTCGCGCCAGAAAGACTGCCTCGCACTTCAATATTCTGATACTGATAATCATGCATGTAATACCGTGGCAATTCAAAAGAAAAACGATGGGCACTTCCACTTGGTGTATTACAAGCCCTGGCCACAGCATCTTCACTGTTACGCGATGCAACCACTGATCGAATCGTTTTACTTCCGATACCAAGCTCCACCATCGGCTGCTCACTTGAGTAAGTCAGGCAAGCCCACCCTGAAACAATGAAATTATTATGGTTGGTATCAAAATGCACCGGATCAATATGACCAATCACCTTTCTTTCTGGAATTGTAAAACTACCGGAATTAGTAATTGTTGTATTCGGCCCATTGGAGTCAATCCCATGAACATATAGTTTACGACCACCATGCTCACGCCACTGAGACTCAGTCAAGACCAATGAAAATCTGCGGTATTCACTATAAGCCTTACAAACTTTATTTATATCTCCGGCATCTGCAGCCTTAATATTTGCTTTAGCTCCACGGATAATTGTCGCATCAGAAGAACCTGCCGGTGCACCACTATACAAATGCACATCTATACTGTCCGTTCTGCCCTTTTGACAAGCCCAGCCATGGATGAACACTTGACTGTTATTGTTGATGAGCTTAACGGTATCAATAGCACCGGCTATTTCAGCGAGTGCAGGCCCTGACGAGATTAAAATTAGAAAAGCAATAAAGAACTTCATACGATACTCCTTAATTTTCCTTTGTTCCTTTGATTAATGTAGACGGATGACCAGCAATATCTCCGATTGGTGATATTAGAAGCAAATACTATAAGGTTATTCTGCAGATAGGTAACTTTTAGAACCCAAATTGCCATATCAAAGTATATTGGTGCATATAAACCAGTTACTTCTTGGCAACTAACCTTAACATCGCAACAAGTGAATTACATATCCTTTCAGGCGGAAAAGGTCAGGCCATTTATGGCCTGATACATGACTTACGTCAGATATACCCACGCTCACGCAGATACTCAATCACCATATCGGCACTTTCTTCTGGAGTTGCAGCGGTCGTGTCGAGGCGACACTCAGGCGTTTCCGGTGGCTCATACGGTGAGTCGATACCGGTGAAGTTCTTCAGTTCACCGCGACGTGCTTTTTTGTAGAGTCCTTTAACATCCCGCTGTTCAGCGATACTGAGCGGAGTATCGATAAAGATCTCAACAAACTCCCCATCTCCCACCATTTCTCTGGCCATACGACGTTCAGAGCGGAATGGCGAAATGAATGCAGTAATCACGATCAGTCCGGCATCCACCATGAGTTTTGCCACTTCGGCAATACGACGGATATTTTCAACCCGATCACCATCGGTAAAACCAAGGTCTTTGTTCAATCCATGACGCACATTATCGCCATCCAACAGGTAGGTATGGTGCCCCATGGTGAACAGTTTTTTCTCCACCAGATTGGCAACCGTGGATTTGCCCGCCCCGGATAATCCGGTCAGCCACAGAATGCAGGGTTTTTGATGCTTGAGCTGCGAGCGTCCTTCCTTGTTGACGTCCACGTGCTGCATGGTAATGTTCTGGCTGCGGCGCAGCGCAAAATTCACCAGACCGGCGCCCATGGTATTGTTGGAAATGCGATCAATCAGAATAAAACCACCGGTATCCTGATTCTCGGAGTACGGGTCAAACGCGATGGCCTGATCCAGGCTGATGGTACAAACACCGATCCCGTTAAGCTCCAGTTTCTTCGCGGCCATGTGCTCCATGGTGTTCACATTGACCTGATATTTAATATCCGTCAGCGACGCAGATACGGTTTTGGTGCCTATTTTCATTAAATAGGTTCGCCCCGGTAGCATGGGTTCTTCGTGCATCCAAATAACGGTCGTTTCAAACTGTTTGGCAACCGCTGCCGGTTCTTGTGCGGCCACCATAAGATCCCCACGGGAAATATCGATTTCGTCGGTCAGGGTCAGGGTGATGGATTGTCCGGCCTGGGCGCTTTCAAGGTCGCCATCACGGGTCACAATTCGGGCAACGGTGCTTTCTTTGCCGGATGGCAAAACCCGGATTTTATCGCCCGGATGAATGGTCCCACCTCCGATCTGGCCGGAAAAACCGCGAAAATCCAGATTGGGGCGGTTCACCCACTGTACTGGCATGCGAAACGGCTTGTGTTTCAGGCGCTCTTCATCGATCTCAACGGTTTCCAGGTATCCCATCAAAGTGGTGCCGTGATACCAGGGCATGTTGATACTGGGTTCAATAATATTATCGCCCTTGAATGCCGACATCGGGATAAATGTGACATTTTCGATACCCAACTGTCTGGCAAAATCGCGGTAATCGTCGACAATCTGGTCATAAACTTTTTCGGAATAATCCACCAGATCCATTTTGTTAATTGCCACGACAATATGACGAATGCCAATCAGGTGAGTCAGATAACTGTGTCGACGGGTCTGGGTCAGAATGCCTTTACGGGCATCAACCATCAGAATGGCCACATCTGCAGTAGAGGCACCGGTGACCATATTTCGGGTATATTGTTCATGTCCCGGCGTATCGGCAACAATGAACTTGCGCTTGTCAGTCGAGAAAAACCGATACGCTACATCAATGGTAATACCCTGCTCCCGCTCGGCCGCAAGACCATCGACGAGCAGGGCAAAATCGATACTGTCTCCCTGAGTACCGAATTTTTTTGAATCGGACTCAACTGCCGCCAACTGGTCTTCAAACAACATTTTGGATTCAAAGAGCAGACGGCCAATAAGAGTACTTTTACCGTCGTCCACACTGCCACAGGTAATAAACCGTAGCAGGCTTTTATGCTCGTGATTTTTAAGATATTGGGCAATATCCGTTGCGATCAGATCAGATACATGTGCCATTAGAAATACCCCTCCTGCTTTTTCTTTTCCATCGATGCGGCCGAGTCATGATCAATTACCCGTCCCTGGCGTTCAGACGTTTTGGTTAACAGCATTTCCTGAATAATGGCCGGTAAGGTATCCGCTTCTGATTCCACGGCACCCGTCAGGGGGTAACATCCCAACGTACGAAACCGGACTTTTTTCATCATCGGCACTTCGCCGTCACGCAGCGGCATCCGTTCATCATCCACCATGATCAACACACCGTCACGCTCCACAACCGGGCGCTCGGCAGAATAATACAGCGGCACAATCGGGACATTTTCAAGATAGATATATTGCCAGATATCCAGTTCCGTCCAGTTCGATAACGGAAATACCCGGATGGATTCGCCTTTGTGTTTACGGGCGTTGTACTGCTTCCAGATTTCCGGACGCTGGTTTTTCGGATCCCAGCGGTGATCAGCAGTCCGGAACGAAAAAATACGCTCCTTGGCACGGGATTTTTCTTCATCCCGACGCGCCCCGCCAAACGCCGCATCAAAGCCATATTTGTTCAGGGCCTGTTTGAGAGCTTCGGTTTTCATAATATCCGTATGAATGGCCGAACCATGAGTGAACGGATTTATGTCTTTTTCAATACCTTCAGGGTTAATGTAGGTGAGTAACTCCAGTCCCAGATCCTGAACCATTTTGTCCCGGAATTCATACATTTCCCGAAACTTCCAGCGGGTATCCACATGCAACAGCGGAAACGGCGGAATGGAGGGATAAAATGCTTTCATGGCAATGTGCAACATGACCGCACTGTCCTTACCGATGGAGTAGAGCATGACCGGGTTTTCAGTCTCGGCCACGACTTCCCGCATGATCTGGATACTTTCCGCTTCCAGACGTTGGAGGTGTGTTAAAGGCATATCCGTCCCCTTGGATTGACAATTATTAATTTTGTGAGTTGTTGCCGGCGGCGTTTTACGATCGATACCACCAGCCTGCAAGTTCAATTCTCCGTGGGGAATCAAACAGACATTTTGCTGCTGGCTTACCCACGCGCCCAGTTTCTGATATCGCTGCAAGAACGGGCTTTTAACGATCAGCATCATTCCCTCAGGACAGTCATCCAGAACTGCAGATGCAGCTTTGATGATGGATGTTTCACCCAACGGAGTATCAGAATGCAACCATTGCACCCGATTTTTGAGATCCCTCAGATACACTTGGTAGCCTGTCGAAACTCCATGGTTAAAGCTGAAGTTCCTGACTCCACAGATGAAAACCGCCGGTTTTTGACGTTTTTCAGCATGACGACCTCGTTCTTCGCACCATTGCCGTGCAGCTTTACGACTGACATCGAATGTCTCATCTGGAGGAATCAATCCACATTCTTTCAAATAACGCCCAATAGTTTTGGCCGATACCAATTCCTGATAGTTATCTTCCAGCCAGTGCTGAACCGCTTCGATACTCCACAACCCATTAAGTGGTGATGAAATATGAATAAGCTCCTTGATCACCCCTGCCAAATGATGTTTCTTCAACCCCTTGGTACCAGAAGGTCGTCCCCTGGGGCGCATCTGAAGTGCCTGCCAACCACCGGTCAGAAACTTCTTATAAGCGGCAATGATCGTTGGATGACTCAGGCCGGTCTGTTGCTGAATGTCATTGAGACTTTTCTTCTGCAACCTCAGCATCACAGCCTGCTTCCGCAGATGTTCCTGCTGTTTTAGCCCCCCCTCCTGCACGTCCATCGACTATCCACTCTAAATTGACCGTTGAGATGTTAGGGACAACTCTTTACTATCGCAATCACTTTTTATTAAACATTTTTTGTCCCGAATGTATTCGCAGTGATTTATCACAGGCAGTCTGTCATTGCTTCAGCGGCAAAGACCTTTTTATATGAGATAAAATCATGGGGTATGAAGCTTATCTGACCTTAACCGTGGTTGTCGGCGTACTGGTCGCACTGGTCAGTAGTCGCCTGGCAACCGACGTCATTTTGATGGCAGCCATGGCAACACTGGTCATCACTGGTGTTTTGACGCCCGCGGAAGGATTGGCCGGGTTTTCCAACCCCGGCGTCATGACCATCGCCACACTGTACATTGTCGCCGCCGGCCTGAAAGAGACGGGTGCCATTCAATGGATTGCCGGGCGACTATTGGGACAACCCAAAAACGTTCGCCATGGCATCATGAAGGTCATTGCCCCAACCGCCATGATGAGCGCCTTCATGAATAACACCGCCGTGGTGGCCATGTTTATCCCGTCTATTCAGGAATGGTCCAGGCGATCCAGCATTCCGACTTCAAAACTGCTGATCCCCCTTAGCTACGCCGCCATTCTAGGAGGCACTTGTACCCTGATCGGTACCAGCACCAACCTTGTCATCGATGGACTGCTACAGTCCGCTCTGGATACCCGGCTAACCATGTTCTCCCTGGCCTGGCTGGGTATTCCGCTCTTGCTAATTGGTGGCACGTTTCTGTTTTTCTTTGCTGATCGGTTACTGCCAGACCGGGATGGAGGCATTGACCGGCTTGGCAATGTCCGCGAGTACAGCGTGGATGTTCACATTGACGAAAACGGACCGCTCTGTGGCAAAACTATTGAGGAGGCCGGTTTACGGAGCCTGAGTTATGGCTATCTGGTGGAAATTCATCGCCACGAACGTCTGCTACCCGCAGTCTCTCCTGATACTCAACTGCTGGCGGGCGATGAACTGGTATTTGTAGGAGCTCCGGAATGCGCGCGTGAACTCAGAAGCATTCATGGCCTAAAGCCGGCTAACGGCGATGTTGACAAGCTGAAACTGGCCAATCATGAGCGGGTGTTGGTGGAGGCCGTTATCGGTCCTGAGTTTTTCGGCCTGGACCAGACCATTAAAGAATCCAGATTCCGGACCCGCTTTCAGGCGGCCATTTTGTCAGTCTCCCGCAACGGTAATCGCATTGAAGGCAAGATCGGGGATATCCGACTGCAGGTCGGCGACACCCTGCTGCTGGAAACCAGCCAGGATTTTGTCGGCCAATACCGGTCCCGCCGTGACTTTCTACTGGTCAGTGCCATCAACGATTCCACACCACCTTCATTCCATAAAGCCCCTATTGCTTTGTACATACTACTGGCCATGGTCATTGCCAGTGCCAGTGGCCTGCTCAGCATCCTGCAATCAGCCTTCATTGCCGCCGGACTGATGCTGGCAACCCACTGCATTTCCATTACCAAGGCGCGCAGGAATATTGACCTGACAGTCATTACCGTGATTGCTGCTTCCTTTTCCCTCGGAGCCGCCATGACCAAAACCGGTGTAGCGGCCACTATCGCCAGCTGGCTGCTCATCAATGACTCCATCCCGCCCTGGGTGGTACTGGCCATGGTGTATTTGCTCACGGCGGTTTTTACGGAGATTATTACCAATAATGCTGCCGCCATTCTGATGTTTCCGATTGCGGTCTCGCTGGCCGAACAATTGCAAGTCAGTTATATGCCATTTGTCATCGCAGTCATGTTTGCAGCCTCAGCCAGTTTTGTCATTCCCCTGGGTTATCAGACCAATCTGATGGTCATGGGTCCCGGGGGCTATAAAACATCGGACTTTGTCGCCATCGGTTTGCCCATGAGCATCGTGGTAGCAACAACGTCTATATTTCTCATCCCAATGATTTGGGCTTTTTAAACGATCAGGAACAGTATGATGGAATTTACGACTGACAGTATTCTCAAGCTGGCGAAGGCCGCCGGTGACGCGATTATGGACATCTATGAAAAGGATTTTGCCATTTATGACAAATCCGACAGCAGCCCTTTGACTGAAGCTGACCTGGCCTCCCATCACCTGATTGTGGATGGTCTCAAAACACTCACACCGGATATCCCGGTGTTATCGGAAGAATCAGGGGATGCCGTTAAGTCCGAGCGCCTGAACTGGTCACGTTATTGGCTCATAGACCCACTGGATGGCACGAAAGAATTCATCAAAAAAAATGGCGAGTTCACCGTCAATATTGCCCTGATTGAGAATGGCCAGCCAGTGTTTGGAGTGGTATACGCTCCGGCTCTGGATACTTACTACTGGGGCGAACAGAACAAAGGGGCCTGCAAGCAGGTTGGACAACAACCGGCTCAAACCATTCAGGTGGCCGAGGTGCCGGCACAAGCCAGCGGCTGGCGGGTTGTGGGCAGTCGCTCACATCAGTCTGATGAATTCAAAGCGTTCATGCAGCGTCTGCCGGACGCAGATATTGTCGCCATGGGCAGTTCACTGAAATTATGCTTGGTTGCAGAAGGAAAAGCCGATCTATACCCACGCCTGGGGTTGACCAGCGAATGGGACACCGCTGCCGCGCATGCCGTGGTGTTGGCAGCAGGAGGTCAGGTGCTGGAAGCAGATTCATTAAAGCCACTGATCTATAACAGCCGACCAAACACATTACTCAATCCGTTTTTTATTGTCTGCGCATCCACCAGCCCTGTCTGGTGTCAATAACCGACCTCAGCCCAGGAAGCGGATGATTTAAATCATCCGCTCATCGTTGGCATCAGGAAGCTTTCGCCGGCAGATCAAACCAGAGAGCCTCAAGCCCCTGCTCCCCTGCCCGTAAATGTTGTTGGCGCTCACTTTTCAAACCAAATGCATCACCGGAATTAACCGTCAATCGATCAGTGATTGCCGCACCATTGATCACATGCAGGTATCCAAAACGAGACCCGGTCTCCAGCTGATACGCCTCTCCAGGTTCAAGTACGAGCCTGTAAATCGCGGCATCCTGATGGATATGCAATGAACCATCCTGCCCATCTGGTGTCACCAGGGCTGTCAGTTTGCTGACCTGGGGGATACTGGCCTGTTCGTAACTTGGCAAAATACCCTGCACGTTGGGCAGTATCCATATTTGCAGGAACTTCAGCGAGTCCGTCTGGGACGGATTATATTCTGAATGGGTGATCCCGGTTCCGGCACTCATTCTTTGCACTTCACCCGCCGGAATGACGTAATGATTCCCGGTACTGTCTTTATGCTCAATATTACCTTCCAGTATGTAGGAAATAATTTCCATATCCTGGTGACCGTGGGGCGAAAAACCGGCTCCGGGTGAAACAGTATCGTCGTTAATTACCCGCAAGACCGAAAACCCCATATGACTGGGGTCGTAGTAACTGCCAAAAGAAAAACTGTGTTTGCTGTCGAGCCAGCCAAAGTTCGCCTGACCACGCTCACCGGCAAGTCTGATGTAATCCATAACCGCCTCCGAATCTGTCATTTGTTAAGATGACGACAACTGTAGTGACTATAGATACTCATGAAAATCGAAGAAATTAGGTTGTGTTATTCAATTATTTAGAACATCAACCCCTGATTACTGTACTGCCGCAGACGGTCACTATCGTCCCTGCTGAAGGACCATAGAACTCATGATATTTCCAGGAACAACGGGAAGATCAAAGAAACAGAATAAAGAGCAATAGCTGCCATCGCTGTCAAAACCCAGATGACCAAAAGATAAAAATCTCTTACCCAAAAGTCTTCTCAAACTACAAAACATTACAGACTGATAAATCATTATCATGATCACCAGTCTGTTCTGTGAACTGAATCGATTTCATTCGATCAAACGAACATTAATAACATGCTGAACCTGTCTTATCTCGTCCAGCAACTCATCTGATGGCGCCTCTTCAATATCCAGAATGTTGTAAGCAATCTGATCCCGGCTCTTGTTCAACATATCGATGACGTTGATATTTCTGTCTGCCAGCAGGGACAATACATTACTCAACACTTTGGGTACGTTTTCATTACAGAATGTCAGACGATAACCAGTTGATCGCTCCAGATAGATAGACGGAAAATTAACAGAATTTTTAATATTTCCATTCATCAGAAAATCAATCAACTGATTGGCAGCCATGGTAGCACAATTGTCTTCTGCCTCCTGAGTCGAGGCACCAAGATGAGGAAATATCAAAGTATCATCACGGCCAATCAGCTCCGGTGCCGGAAAGTCGGTTATATATTTTTTCAACGCACCGGTATTCAGCGCTGCCGTTACCGCGGCCAGATCAACGATCGTTTCTCTGGCAAAGTTCAGTAATATGGCACCTTCCTGAAATTGCTTTATAGCATCGTTGCTGATCATTCCTTTGGTAGCCTCAATGGCAGGTACGTGCAGAGTGACGAAATCAGACTTATTCAGCAATGACGCCAGGTTTTCAGCTTTTTCAACGCGACTGCTTAATCGCCATGCAGATTCAACTGAAAGTGCAGGGTCATAACCTATCACCCGCATTCCCAGTTCCAGCGCCATATTGGCAACCTGCGCACCAATAGCGCCCAAGCCAACCACTCCAAGCGTTTTTCCATGCAGCTCACATCCTGAAAACTGTTTCTTGCCTTGTTCAGCCTGAGTGTGCATTTCAGCTTCATTCAGCCCGCTCATGCTTTTTACAAACTGCAATCCACCCACCAGATCACGTGCTCCCAACAACAGCCCTGCAAGGATAATTTCCTTCACTGCGTTAGCATTTGCTCCGGGAGTATTAAACACTACAACACCCCGTTCCGAACAACGCTGAACGGGAATATTATTAACTCCGGCACCGGCTCTGGCGATTGCTTTCAGCCCTTCATTCAAGTCAGATTCGGCGAGTTTATGACTTCTTAACAGCAGAGCATCCGCACGATTAATTTCGCTGGCAATTTCAAAATTTTCTCGGGAAAAACAATTTAAGCCGTTGTTTGAAATCTTGTTAAATGTTTTGATAAAGAACATCGAGGCTCCTATGATAGAAAAGTAAGAGTTTGTTGTTGTTTTTTTAACCCAGGAAATCTTTACACTAAGCCTGGCTCAAAACATGCTAAGGTTAAAGCATGTTGATTGTATCGATCATAATCTGACGCAAGTGATCTTGCTAAAATTTTTTGATTTTAAAAATTAAGGAGATAAACACATCGTATTCTGAAAATTCATTCAGAGTCACGATAGCAATGACAAAGTCCGGACAAATACAGTACAACGTTCTAACCATATCCTGGCACACTAAATGCCTGAACCCAGAACATTCTACTAAGCAACTGGTGTCCAAAGTAAGTCGATTTATCAAAATGCGACGAGGTGAGGCATGGATATTTTTAGTAACTACAAAGAACGTTATACATCCCGGAATCAGGAGGAGTATTCGCTCGAAGAGTATCTTGAGCTTTGTAAATCTGATCCAATGGCCTATGCAACCGCTCCAGAGCGGATGTTGAAAGCCATCGGTGATCCCGAATTTATAGACACTTCACGCGACTCCCGACTGAGTCGGATCTTCTCAAACAAAATCATCAAACGTTACCCCGCCTTCGAAGAATTTCATGGTATGGAAGAACCTATCGAACATATCGTCAGTTACTTCAAACACGCTGCTCAGGGGTTGGAAGAACGTAAACAGATTTTATATCTGCTTGGACCGGTCGGTGGTGGCAAATCCTCTCTGGCAGAAAAACTGAAAGCATTGATGGAAAAAATTCCTTTCTATGCTATCAAAGGTTCTCCGGTATACGAGACACCGCTGGGACTGTTTGACTACGATGAAGATAAAGACATTCTCGAAGAAAAATACGGCATCCCCAACCGTTACCTGAAAACCATCATGTCACCCTGGGCAATCAAGCGATTACATGATTTTGGCGGCGATATCAGCAAGTTCCGGGTGATCAAACTGTTTCCTTCCATCATTGATCAGATTGCCATCTCCAAAACTGAACCTGGCGATGAAAACAATCAGGATATTTCTTCACTGGTCGGGAAAGTGGATATCCGTCGATTGGAGGAATACGCTCAAAATGATCCTGATGCCTATTCGTTTTCCGGTGGCTTGTGTAAGGCCAACCAGGGGCTGATGGAATTTGTGGAGATGTTTAAAGCTCCAATCAAAGTGCTCCATCCGTTACTGACCGCCACGCAGGAAGGCAACTACAATGCGACTGAAGGCATGAGTGCCATTCCGTTTAACGGTACCATACTGGCACACTCTAACGAGTCAGAGTGGCAGACTTTTCGCAATAACAAAAACAATGAAGCTTTTCTGGATCGGGTTTACATCGTCAAAGTGCCTTATTGCACCCGCGTCAGCGAAGAAATCAATATTTACGAGAAGCTGTTGGAACACAGCTCCCTGAGAGAATCCCCCTGTGCTCCGGATACGCTAAAAATGTTGGCTCAGTTCAGTGTTCTGAGTCGACTCAAAGAACCTGAAAATTCCAATATCTATTCCAAGATGCGGGTCTATGACGGTGAGAATCTCAAGGATACTGATCCTAAAGCGAAGTCTCATCAGGAATACAAAGATGCTGCCGGTGTCGACGAAGGTATGAATGGTTTATCCACCCGGTTTGCATTCAAGATTCTGTCAAAGGTTTTTAACTTCGATCCAACTGAAGTGGCCGCCAACCCGGTACACCTGCTCTATGTGTTGGAGGATCAGATTGAACAGGCACAATTCCCACAGGAAACTCACGATCTGTACCTGTCACATCTGAAGGAATATCTGGCACCGCGTTATATCGAATTTATCGGCAAGGAAATTCAAACCGCTTACCTCGAAAGTTATGCAGAATACGGGCAAAACATTTTTGACCGTTATGTCACCTATGCTGACTTCTGGATACAGGACCAGGAATATCGGGATCCGGATACCGGTGAAATACTCGATCGTAGCGCACTGAATGACGAGCTGGAAAAAATCGAAAAACCGGCTGGCATCTCCAACCCGAAAGATTTCCGCAACGAGATCGTAAACTTCGTTCTGCGGGCCAGAGCCAACAACAATGGCAAGAATCCGGAATGGCAAAGCTACGAGAAACTGCGCGCAGTCATCGAGAAAAAAATGTTTTCCAACACCGAAGATCTACTGCCTGTTATTTCCTTCAATCCGAAATCGTCCACTGAGGACAAAAGAAAACATGAAGACTTCGTCAATCGCATGGTCAAACGCGGCTATACTGAAAAACAAGTGCGATTGCTGTCCGAATGGTATCTGAGAGTCAGAAAGTCTCAATAGACGACGGAGCTTGTATGCAAAACAGTTATGTGATCGACCGGAGACTGAATGGTAAAAACAAAAGTGCGGTGAACCGGCGCCGCTTTCTTGAACGTTACAAGAAACACATCAAGAAAGCGGTTAATGAAGCGGTCAATCGTCGCTCAATCACCGATATGGAGAAGGGTGAATCGATCACTATTCCATCCCGGGATATTCAGGAACCACACTTTTCCCACGGCCAGGGCGGCCGGCGAACCTTTGTCAATCCTGGCAACAAGGAGTTCAGTCAGGGAGACCGGTTGCGCAAACCCCAAGGTGGCGGTGCCGGGGGAAACGGTGCCGGACAGGGTGCATCAGACAGCGGTGAAGGCATGGATGAGTTTACCTTTAATATCTCCCAGGACGAGTTTCTGGAGTTTCTGTTTGAGGATCTTGCCCTGCCAAACATGGTACAAAAAGAACTGCGTGACATGGAGGAGTTCACCTATCGTCGCGCGGGCTACTCCACTCAGGGTACTCCGGCAAAAATGAATATTGTGCGTAGTTTGCGCAATGCGCATGCCCGCAGAATTGCCATGACCGGGTCCAGCCGACGCCGAATCAAAGAACTGACGGCCGAACTGGAGTCACTGGAAGCCAAGGGCCCACTGGCCGACGATGAGCCCCGTATCGAGGAAATTAAAGATCAGATCGAACGCATCAAGCGAAAAATGGCCGGTATTCCCTTTATTGATGACTTCGACCTGCGGTTCAACCGTCATGAAAAACAGCCAATACCCACCAATGCTGCGGTGATGTTCTGCCTGATGGATGTTTCAGGATCCATGACCCAATCCACCAAGGATATTGCCAAACGTTTTTTTCTATTGCTCTATATGTTTTTGCGACGCAACTACGAAAAAATCGAAGTGGTGTTTATCCGCCACCATACCAGTGCCAAGGAAGTGGATGAGGAAGAGTTTTTCTACTCCCGCGAAACCGGCGGCACCATTGTCAGCAGCGCTCTTAAGCTGACAGACGAAATCATCAAGCACCGCTACCCACCTTCAGCCTGGAATATTTATGTGGCTCAGGCATCGGATGGTGATAACTGGAATGATGATTCGCCGGTATGCAGAAAAATTCTGACAGAAGCCATCATGCCATTGGTTCAGTACTACTCCTACATCGAAATCACCCCGCGGGATCATCAGGCCCTGTGGTATGAGTACGAAAGCATTTACGGTGATTTCCCGGATCAGTTCTCAATGGAACAAATTGTTGAAGCAGGCGAGATTTATCCTGTTTTCAGAAAACTGTTCCAACGCCGGGAAGCCGCTTAAGCGAGGTGAGCATGAGTAAACGCGCGAGCAAACCCTTATCTACGGGATCGGACTGGACTTTTGAGTTAGTGCAGGAATATGACCGCCAGATCGCCAAAATTGCGGCGGAATTCAAACTTGATACCTATCCCAACCAGATCGAAATCATCAGCTCCGAACAAATGATGGATGCTTACTCATCCGTTGGCATGCCGGTGGGTTATCATCATTGGAGCTTCGGCAAGCAATTTCTACAGACGCAGCAGAACTACCAGCGCGGACGCATGGGGCTGGCTTATGAGATCGTCATCAACTCCAACCCGTGTATCGCCTATCTGATGGAAGAAAATACCATGACTATGCAGGCGCTGGTCATTGCGCATGCCTGTTATGGTCATAACTCATTCTTCAAGAACAACTATCTGTTTAAAACCTGGACCGATGCTGATGCCATCATCGACTATCTGGTATTTGCCAAGAACTTCGTGCAAAAGTGTGAAGAACGCTATGGTATCGCGGAAGTCGAGAAGATTCTGGATAGTTGCCATGCTTTGCAAAACTACGGAGTTGATCGCTATAAGCGGCCAGTACCAATCTCCGCAACCGAGGAACGGGAACGACAGAATGAACGCGAGGAGTACCTGCAACGGCAGGTAAATCTGCTGTGGCGTACTATCCCCGCTAACGCAGAAAAAGGGGATCTCAAACATAAATCTCACTTTCCCGAGGAACCACAGGAAAACCTCCTGTACTTCATTGAAAAAAATGCACCATTGCTGGAAACCTGGCAACGGGAACTGGTCAGAATAGTGCGTAAAATCGCACAATATTTCTATCCACAACGACAGACCCAGGTCATGAATGAAGGCTGGGCAACATTCTGGCATTACACTATCCTCAACGAAATGTATGACCGGGGACTAGTGACAGAAGGGTTCATCATGGAGTTTCTGACCTCACATTCGAGCGTGATTTATCAACCTTCGTTCGATGCGCCGTATTACAGTGGTATCAATCCATATGCACTTGGCTTTGCCATGTTTACCGATATCAGGCGAATCTGTCAGCACCCGACAGAGGAAGACCGACAATGGTTTCCTGACATCGCCGGCAATGATGACTGGCTGGGAACGCTGCACTTTGCCATGGAAAATTTCAAAGACGAAAGCTTTATCCAGCAGTTCTTGTCACCCAAAGTCATTCGCGATCTGCACTTGTTTTCCATTCTGGATGACGAAAATATCGCTGAGTACGAAGTGCTGGCCATTCACAACGAAAACGGTTATCAGGCTATTCGCCATCAACTTTCCGAGCAATATAACCTAAGTGTGCGGGAACCGAATATTCAGGTATATGAGGTTGACCTCCGTGGTGACCGTTCCATTACCTTGCAGCATATCCGTCACAACAACATCCCTCTGGATCAGAATTCAACGACGGAAGTAATGAAGCATTTACATCGATTGTGGGGGTTTGATGTGCACCTGAACTCTGTTGACAACGATGAAATCAAACAAAGCTTTCACATGCCTCCCAAAAAAGGTGATGACAAAGAGCGGGAAGACAGCGATCTGTTGAAATATGTTTAGCATTCGCTTTTTTACGGAGAGGCCAAGGCTTACACCCTGGTCTCACTCTTAGCCTGCCTGATTTTCTGAAAATCGTCCCGGATGATTAGTACAATATTTCAGAATTTACTTCTATTCGAACATACCAAGGAGCCTTTGAATAATGCCAACAGGGAAGCCGGAGCAAGGCCATAAGCATAAGCTGTAGCCGGTTAAAGCGAATTTAACATAGCATTCGCAAAGCGGGTCATTCTCGCCCCTTTATTAACCCGCATTCGCTATGGCCAATGGTGTGGTCCGACACCCTGGTACATCTCTGCATCACTCTGTTAACCCAACATCAATACTTGCCGGATTAATAACTTTTCAGTCATGGACGATCCTGTCACAACACTGATCTTCTTCGCGCACCCCCGACCAAAGTCTAAACGCATTTCTGACAGTGCACTGCTAACTTAAAGCTGCCTAACGATATAAGGCTGTACAACACAGCCCAATAACAATAATACAATGGAGGCACCTCTATGAATCTCGATAATAATTCCAGTGCCAAGGCGGCATACTGGAAAGAAAATATCCGATTGATCATGACGCTACTGGTTATCTGGTTCGTCGTGTCATTCGGGTTTGGCATCCTGCTCGTGGATGTTCTCAATCAAATAAAAATCTTCGGCTATAAACTGGGCTTCTGGTTTGCACAGCAGGGTTCAATTTATTGCTTCGTCGTTTTGATTTTCGTGTACACCAGGAAGATGGAAGCCCTGGACCGAAAATACAATCTGCACGAAGACGAGTAAGGGAGACACGCAATGGATTTACAAACCTTAACCTACATCGTTGTTGGTCTCTCTTTCGCACTGTACATCGGCATAGCATTCTGGGCACGGGCGGGCTCAACCAGTGAATTCTATGTAGCCGGTGGGGGGATTCATCCTGTTGCCAACGGTATGGCGACCGCTGCCGACTGGATGTCTGCGGCATCGTTCATATCCATGGCTGGTCTGATCGCATTCTTTGGCTATGGCGGAACCGTCTTTCTCATGGGATGGACAGGTGGTTATGTACTGTTGGCCATGTTGCTGGCACCGTATTTGCGCAAGTATGGCAAGTTTACCGTACCTGAGTTTATCGGTGACCGGTACTATTCCAATACTGCCCGGGTGGTAGCGGTGGTCTGTCTGATCCTGGCCTCCGTCACATACGTCATTGGTCAGATGAAAGGGGTTGGCGTGGCATTCTCCCGCTTCCTCGAAGTCGATTATGACACGGGGCTCTACATCGGCATGGGCATTGTTTTCCTATATGCGGTACTCGGTGGCATGAAAGGCATTACCTATACCCAGATCGCTCAATACTGTGTGTTGATCCTGGCATATACCATTCCTGCCATTTTTATCTCTCTGCACCTGACCGGGAACCCAATTCCACAGTTCGGCCTTGGAGGAACACTGGCCGGCACGGATACTTATCTGCTCGATAAACTTGATCAGATTGTCCAGGACATCGGCTTCAGTGAATATACCACTCAGTTCCGTCTGAGCATGACCAACACCTTCTTCTATACCCTATCCTTGATGATCGGTACTGCGGGTCTGCCGCACGTGATCATCCGCTTCTTCACGGTGCCCAAGGTCAGTGATGCACGGAAATCAGCGGGTTGGGCTCTGGTGTTTATCGCCATTCTCTATACTACTGCACCAGCCGTTGCAGCAATGGCCCGTTACAACCTCATGAATACTCTGGAACCAGCCCCAGGTGAATACATGAAGTATGATGAACGGCCTTCCTGGTTCAGTACCTGGGAAAAAACCGGATTACTGGCGGTTGAAGATAAAAATGGTGATGGCCGTATTCACTACAGTGCCAACAAGGACGAAAACGAACTGGTCAAAATCGATAACGACATCATGGTACTAGCCAATCCGGAAATTGCCGGGCTGCCAAATTGGGTGATTGCGTTGGTTGCCGCCGGTGGACTGGCAGCAGCATTGTCCACAGCAGCGGGCCTGTTACTGGCCATTTCCTCAGCCATTTCTCATGACTTGTTAAAAGGCGTATTCAGACCGGACATCTCTGAAAAAGGCGAACTAATGGCCAGTCGGATAACCATGGCTTTTGCCATTATGGCCGCAGGTTATCTCGGTCTGAATCCGCCAGGATTTGCTGCCGGAACGGTGGCCCTGGCGTTTGGTCTGGCAGCCTCATCAATTTTCCCGGCAGTTATGATGGGTATCTTTTCGAAGAAAATTAACAAAGAAGGAGCTGTCTGGGGCATGGTAGGCGGCATTGGTATCACACTGTTCTACGTCTTCCAGCACAAGGGCATCATGTTTATTCCGGGCACGGAATTCTTAGGCAGCATGAAACCCAACTGGTTCTTTGGCATCGAACCCAATGCGTTTGGAGCCGTTGGCGCAATC
The DNA here is from genome assembly GCF_000940805.1 of Gynuella sunshinyii YC6258. Taxonomy (GTDB): domain Bacteria; phylum Pseudomonadota; class Gammaproteobacteria; order Pseudomonadales; family Natronospirillaceae; genus Gynuella; species Gynuella sunshinyii. The sequence goes on from NZ_CP007142.1 coordinate 5,773,549, forward strand.
GTAAACTTTGCAATCGCATTTGCGGTATCGAAAGTGACCGCTGCGCCACCGGAACACATTCAACACATTGTTGAAGATATCCGCGTTCCCAGTGGTGTAGGTTCAGCTTCTAACCATTAACCGATGGACTGACTGGAGCAGGTGTTTAACACCTGCTCCCAATTTCCAACCCAGATGCAGACCTTATGTTTAAAAACAAACACATTACAGCCGCACTGCTCATTGCCCCGTTTCTGGCAATTATTGCTTACTTCGCCACCGACCTGGCGGTCGGAGAAAAACCTCAGGCTGCCGTTGCCGGTCAGAGTTATAAACTGGCACCCAAATCGGATTGTCGCCATGAGAGTGGAAAATGTACATTGAAAAACGGCGACATCGAAATCGTCATTCGTGCTGACAAGCAGGATACTGGCAGCTGGCTGTTCACTCTCGATTCCAACATTGCGCTGGAAGCCGCTGCACTGGTCATCGGCCCATCAGAGGCAGAGCAAACGGTTCCAGTCAATATGTCTCCGGTCAAGGAAACCCAAACTAAAGCAGCGATGCAAACCTGGAGCCTTGAAGTACCGCCATTTGACAAGAATAATGACGTACTGCGAGTGGCTGTTTCTGCAGGTGGTTCATTGTATTTTGTCGAAACCTCAGCTATTTTTCCGGAATTCATTACTCCTTTTATGGAAACAGCGTCTTCCAAGTAAACGCACTGGAGACCGGACATGAGTGCAACTATTGAAATTACTGAAGTCATCAGTTTTTTACAAAAAACACCGCCGTTCCAGTTTCTGGACGGCAATGCACTGAAGCGAATCGCTTCCGGTCTTGAAGTCCAATACATTAAAGTGGAGCAATCCACTGCCATCCAGACACCTGAAAGCAGGCCTGTTCTCCACATCATTCGCCGGGGTGCGTTTGAAATCCGCAGTCAGGAAGGTCTTCTGGTTGACCGTTTGGCCGATGGCGAGTGCTTCGGCATCTCCAGCATTCTGGAAAACAACCCCGAAGGCTTTACCGTTATCGCCCTGGAAGACAGTCTGGTCTATCGTCTGGACAGGAAAACATTCCAAACGATCGCTGACGACTATCCCAGTTTTCTGAGTTATTTCACCAGTACACGGGCAAACCGGCTGCGCAAGTTATTTGCAAGCCAGACTCACCCAACTATTACCCCGGCCATTCATCTTTCCAGTTCGGTGGACTCTCTCATGTCCTCAGGATTGATTGCCACCGACCTTAATAGCTCGGTACAGGCTGTAGCAAAAAAAATGACAGCGGCTCGGGTTAGCTCGATTCTGGTACTCGAGAATGAAAAAATGATTGGGATACTAACTGACCGGGACCTGCGTTCACGAGTATTGGCCAATGCATTACCAGCGGATACGCCAGTTGGCGACATCATGACCCATGAACCAGTATATCTCGCCCAGCATGCCAGCATTATGGAAGCCTTACTGTTGATGAGCGAACGGGATATTCATCATCTACCTATCATCAGCAATGATGCCAAGCCTGTTGGCATGATCACCTCAACAGATTTACTGCGTAACCAGCAACTCAGTCCTCTGCTACTGGCATCAGAAATTAGCCGGCAAACCAATGTACCGGCATTGATCAACACCTGTAAACGACTGCCTGCGCTGATCAACAATCTGGTCGTCACTAATATTTCTCCAGTGGATATCGGCAGGGTAGTGGCCACCATATCCGATAATCTGATACAGCAGCTGATCAAACTCGCTATGGTGCAATATGGACAGGCACCGATGGATTTTAATTTTCTGGTATTCGGGTCCCTGGCCCGCAGAGAGCAATCCCTTGGTAGTGATCAGGACAATGCTTTGATGCTGGAAAGTGAGCCCAACGAACAGGAAGTACACTATTTCAATCGATTGGCCCGGTTTGTCAGCGATGGTCTGCATCATTGCGGGTTTCCCTATTGTCCTGGCAATATCATGGCAACCAATCCAACCTGGATGATGAGCCGGCAACAATGGCAACGGCAGTTTAATTACTGGATTGAAAAGTCCACACCGAAAGCACTGTTGAATGCCTCTATTTTTTTTGATATCCGATCTTCATACGGACCCGAAGAGCCGGCCAGACAACTGGTGGCGGAAACACTCGAACATTGCAAAAAAAACAGTATTTTTCTGGCCACGCTTACCAAAAATGCTCTTCGCTCCAGACCTCCTCTGGGTTTTTTCCGTAATCTGGTGCTGGAAAGCACAGGAGAACATAAAAATGAATTGGATCTGAAACACAATGGCATTGCCCTGATTAATGATCTGGCCAGAATCTATGGTCTCGCTGCTGGAGAAACCTCGACTTCGACCATCGAACGACTACAGAATCTGAGCGACAAAAAAATCATGTCACAGGAAAACATTCACAACCTGCAGGACGCCTGGATGTTTCTTTCAGAGCTCCGCCTGCAAACCCAGCATGAAAGCTGGCAGCGACACGGAAAAACCAGCGCCTATCTTGACCCCACCCATCTGAGCCAGCTGGAGCGTCGACACCTGAAAGCAACGTTTAAGGCCATTGCCAACGCTCAGGACATGGCAAAAATCAGATTTGCCAATGGTTTACCTTCCTGATGCTAATGGCACGTCTGCGTTCGCAGTTCTTCAACCGAACTCTGAATACTATCCACCACGAACTATGGAACAATCAGAAGTATCTGGTGCTGGACATGGAAACGACCGGACTCAACGTTGCAACCGATCACCTGTTAAGCCTGGGCTGGGTTGCGATTGATGATGGGATCATCAAGCTTTCAACAGCACAATTGCTACTCGTCAATCATGGTGCGGTATCCAAAGATACCGTTGGTCTGCACATGATTACTGATCAGGATATCAACGACCAGGGAATACCGGTCAAAACCGCACTCGAATACTTGTATCAGGCTCTTCAGGGACGTTTACTGATCGTACATCACGCACCGGTGGAGATAGGTTTTCTGACCAGACTCTGGCGTCAGATAGCCTTACCTTCCTTACAGATCAACCTGTTTGATACTCTGTTGTTTGAGCGCATCCAGAAAAATAAAATTCAGGAATATGTGCGCGACGATGCCTTCCGGCTGAACAACTGCCGCAGACGTTATAATCTGCCGGAATACGGGGGGCACAATGCTTTGACAGATGCATTGGCAACGGCAGAGTTGTTCCTTGCACAGGTTGCTCATATCAGAGCAGAGCCTACCATAGGCTACTTATTTAAAAATGCCGGTCTGACCATCCGGCTGCCCTGACACTGAGTGCATCACATCCCATCACTTTTACCCCCCATAGACCGTTTTACGCAGGAACTAAAAAATGACTCGTACTGTGCAAAAGTAAGATTGCTACCGCTAAATGCCTCAAGTAAAATGAAATTTCTATTCCATTTATGAAAAACAGGCGAACCTCGCCCTGGTGTTCAATCTTAACCGGGTTGATTCGCTTGACCATAAGGCACTCTTTGGTCGGACAAATATCAAGAGACACATATATGTTTACTTTCTGACGACGGGTTTCAAAGGCATAAAAAGAAACCATGCTAAATATTTTTAAAACTCCGAACAAAAATATAGCCTGCTAACAAATAGAAAGATTATCAGGCACTGGCGAAAGACCACAGCATCATTTACGGGAAGCATCTATGAATCAAACTAACCTCCCCAATACTCTGGAAGAATTGGAACAAACGATTGCAGAGCGCTATAACGATCTCAGCAAACGATTGCAACAGGTTGCTCGTTATCTTACCGATCATCCCAGAGATGTTGCTTTCGACACCGTCGCCTCTATTGCAACAAAAGCCAATGTAACCCCCTCAACACTGATCCGCTTTGCTAATGCCCTGGGATTTCAGGGATTCAGCGAAATGCAGCGCCTGTTTCGCAGTAAGCTTATTGATGATGCACCGAGCTACAGCGAACGTATTCGCATGGCGCGTCAGGAGTACGGTCAATCTGATAACCCATCACCGTTTCAGCTGTTACAGGAATTCACGACGTCAAATGTCATCGCACTGGATCACCTGAAACATGAAATGGACGAAGAGAGTCTGAATAAGGCACTGGACATTCTCGAAAATGCCAAGTCCACGCATATCGTTGGAGTGCGGCGTGCCTTTGTTGTGGCTTCTTACTTTGCCTATGCCTTACGGCATATAGAACACCATGCTTATCTGGTAGACGGTATCGGTGGAATGTTTAAGGAACAGGCCCAGTCCATTGATGCAAAGGATGCAGTCATCGCCATCAGCTTCACCCCTTACGCTCAGGAAACCTTGGACGTCGCCCAGATCGCCATGAAAAAAGGCAGCCCATTGATCGTTATTACGGACAGCCCGCTAAGCCCACTGGCATTACAAGCCAGCGTCAGCCTGGTAGTAAAAGAGGCACAGGTCCGCAGCTTCCGTTCATTGACCTCATCTTTGTGCCTGGCGCAAACCCTCTCGATCGGTCTCGCCTATCGTCTGCAGGCAAACAACAAACTCGATGGCAAACCAATCGCCGCGCCGGATGGAGCCTGAAACACTTCCTGAAAATTAATAGCTGCGTTCTGGACTGATGCCTTCAAGACAATGACCATGGATGGTGGTTATGCTGACGATTAAAAAAGCCATTGGTTTTTTAAGCCGAAGTTTGAGGCAGTGGTTCCCATTTGGTCAGATGCGATTATTCCGACTTATCCGGTCCACCTACCCGCCTGCTGATGGAATCCTTTCGATTAAAACACTCGCTTAGCTTTATTGTCAGCCCAGGCTATCTATCCTGGCGCGGCAATGCCGCTCCGCCAAAGTTTGCAGGTGGTTGACCCATTCCGCCAGCCAAGTCAGTTGTTCGGTCGTAATGTCATACGCAGAGCTATAGCGGGAATCCACATAGGCTTGGCACAACAGCTCAAAGCAAGTGCGCTCAAAGGGGGTACTCTCTGGAAATACAGATAAAAACTCAGGCTCTATACTGCCTGCAAAGGTGCGCAGTTTTTTAAGGTCATGCAGTTTGGGTTTATAGTGGGTAAAGACCAGCAGAATCATTGAATAAAGCCGCTCAGTGATCTGATGCAGTGAAAAGGCAGCTCTATTTCGCAAATTACTTTCAAATGAAAACTGATAAACTTTCTGTTCTTCTTTCGCAATATTTAACCAGTAATCAAAATGCTTTTGAGCCTCTATTTTCCGCTCCGTGAGCGTCAGTTCTTTGGGCTCTACCAGTTCCAGCTTACCGTTGTCATGCAACAGAATGCCTTCCCGGTAGATATCTGCGTAGAAATATTGGCCCTTGCTTAGCTGCGCATTTACAAAGTGGATATCTTCAGCAATCAGACTGACCGGTGTTTTAACCTCCCGCATCAAACGATTACTCAATGAACGCTTGGTTTCAATCTTGCGCGCCAGTACTCCGTTTTTGGCAATGGCGAGAATATCCATATCACTTTGATAACGGTAATGCACCCGGTCCTCTTCCAGGTGGTCTACCCAGTCGCCACGGGCATAACTGCCGAACAGAATCAGCAGACTGGGTTTAACCGCTTGCACAATAATGTCAACCGCATGGCGCAGCTGCTCTTGTTTGTCGAGGGGAAGATGGTCGAGTGATGTTTTCATGCCAGCATCGTAGCAACTTCTCGACAGTGGTCAACTCATTCCAGCCCCTGATCTTACCCCGATGCCACTGTTCAGAACTGCCCATTTAAATACAGCCAGCCTTTGGGTGCTGAAATTGCCATCTCAATCACGCCGATGTCATGGCAAATTTCCTACAGTCACCAGGTTTTGCACATACAACCAACAGGACGAAGGAACAGATGGACGATGAAAGCACATAGATGTGTTTTAGGCCCCCATGAGCTGACAGGGTCAGGAACATACATTCTGCGAGTCCTTCCCTGGACGTACCCCGCTCCTGCGCATCCATGCGCTCGCGGGATGACCGCCATGGATGGCGGAAATGCAAGAATGTGTCAGGAACATACATTCTGTGGACCGCCATGGATGGCGGAAATGCAAGAATGTGTCAGGAACACACATTCTGCGAGTCCTTCCCTGGACGTAAAAAAGCCGCTGTACGCGGCTAAAGTTTTTTATCGCTCGAAAAAACAATCAGGTCGTTTTACGACGTTTGTTTTGTCGACGCTGGTCAACCACTACTGCCGCAACAATGATGACTCCTTTGATGATGTCCTGGTAATACGCATCAATCCGCAGGAAGGTGAAACCGGACAACATAACCCCCAAGATCAAGGCTCCGATCACGGTTCCCATAATCCGGCCACGGCCGCCCGATAACGACACGCCACCGATCACTGATGCCGCAATGGCATCCAGTTCATACATTAACCCCATACCTGCCTGAGCGGTTTTGATCCGGGCAATAGCAACCATCGCGGCAAGTCCAGTAAGCAGTCCGGCAATTGCATATATCTTAATCAGGTGCATATCAATATTGATACCGGACACACGTGCGGCCTGTTCGTTAGCGCCTATCGCATAGGTGAATTTTCCGTAACGGGTATAGCGCATCACAATATGAAAAATAACGGCAACACATAGAAACACTACCACTGGCATCCAGCGACTCAGACCATTACCCAGCACAGCAAAGCTTTCAGTAAAGCCGGATACCGGGCTGCCATCGGTATACCATCTGGCAATACCTCGGGCACTCACCATCATGCCCAGAGTTGCAATAAATGGTGGAATCTTGGTTTTGGTAATCAAAACACCGCTGACCAGACCCGCCAATCCGCCGACGGCAATGCCCACCAGGATTGGCACAATAAACGGTAGATCGGTCAATGCCGGATAAATCACTTTGGGCCATTTGGCAGTCTGTGCAAAGGTTGCTGCAATCATTCCGCTCATAGCGACAACAGAGCCCGAGGACAAGTCAATCCCACCGGTAATAATTATCTGGGTAACACCAATGGCAATAATGCCAATAACCGATACCTGCAGAATAATAATCTGTAAACGAGCCACATTGGTCAGGAAGCTCTGGCCGACAAAAATCCAGCCAAGTATTTCAAAAAACACGGCGATGCCGATTAAAACCAGAAAAATGTTAAATTCCGGTGGAATGCGTCTCTTAACTGCCAGATCCAATGTGTCCATACTGGCAGTAGCTGATTTCGTTACCATAATTACCTCTCTATTCTTGCGGAATCCACCTGCATATGCATTCGATGGTATTTACTTCGCGGCCAAATCCATCACACTGACCTGATCTGCCTCATCGCGGTTCAGTATTCCTGTCACTCTGCCTTCATGCATAACCACTATTCTGTCACTCATACCCAGCACTTCCGGTAATTCTGAGGAGATCATTATGACTGCCACCCCCTTACGAACCAGTTGAGTCACCAGTGTATGAATTTCTGCTTTGGCACCAACATCAATGCCACGCGTTGGTTCATCCAGAATCAGAATTCTCGGATTAGTCAGTAACCACCGGGCAATCAAGACTTTCTGTTGATTGCCGCCAGACAGGTTTTCTATACATTCCTGCATGGTCGGCGTTTTAATTCTCAGCTTCTTACTCATTTCCAGACTGGCTTCTTCAACGGCATGCTCGGCAACAAAACCATGGTTAACATAGTTCTCGTGCAACACCGGCAACTGAATGTTTTCCTGAACATCCAACGTCAGAAAGCAGCCAGTCTGTTTACGGTCCTCAGTCAAAAACGCCATTCCAAGTTTGATGGCATCGTGGGGGGATTTAATGGTTACCGACTCGCCATCAATGATAACCTCACCACTGCTGGCAGGAGTGACGCCGAATAACGCTTCAGCCACATTGGAACGCCCTGAGCCAACGAGTCCGGCAAAGCCTAAAATCTCGCCGGCGCGCACATCAAATGACACATCGGAAAAGATGCCATCCAGGGTCAGATTTTTAACCGATAACACAACATCACCCATTTCCACTTGCTCTTTTGGAAACATTTGGGTGATATCACGTCCCACCATCATGCGAATAATGTCATCACGGGTAACATCACTGGCCGCGTGTGTCGCCACATACTGACCGTCACGAAATACCGAAAACTCATCCGCAATTTCAAACAACTCACTCATTTTATGAGTGATGTATACGATGCCGATGCCACGTTCACGCAGGCCACGGATAATGGTAAACAGGTGCTCCACTTCATTTTCAGTCAGAGCGGATGTCGGCTCATCCATGATGAGCACATCGGAATTAAACGATACCGCTTTGGCAATTTCGACCATCTGCCGATTGGCAACGGTCAGGTCTTTAATTTCAGCGTCGGGATGAATATTGATATTCAGCTCTGAGAGCAACTCAATTGTCTTGCGCCGCATCTCATGGTGATCAATCAATCCCATAGAATTTTTTGGTTCGCGACGGATCCAGATATTTTCCGCAACCGTCATATAATCCATCAGTAACAATTCCTGGTGAATCATGGCAATGCCTGCTTCCTGTGCTGCCAGGGGCGTAGCCAGATGTACGGGCTCTCCACGTAGACGGATTTCACCTTTGTCCGGATGATAGATTCCGGCGATGATTTTCATCAGAGTGGACTTACCAGCGCCATTTTCTCCCATCAAGGCATGTACAGTGCCAGGCCTGATGCGTAGAGAAACATTATCCAGCGCCACAACACCAGGGAATTCTTTGCGGGCGTTAATGACTTCCAGTACATATTTATAAGGGTGCGACTGAGTTTCTGTCGCATCGACAGGCTGGCTTTCTACTCGTGATGCGCTGACCATAACGCAACACCTCCACGTTAGCAAAACTCAAAATTGAACAATATCAATGCAAATTGCCGTGTCTTACGAAAAGACAGCAAGAAAAAGATAGTGGGTTATTTTCTGTTTATTCCGATACTCAATCATCTTCTATTATTGTGAAGATGATTGAGTGTACATATGAACTTAATTCATAAACTCGTTCATATTGGACGGTACAACCAGTTTGAATGGTACCCAGACCTTTTGGTCGACATCTTTACCCTCAGCCAGTTTAACTGCAGCATCAATGGCACCTTTGCCCTGACCTGCTGCATCCTGGAACACGGTTACATCGAGATCACCGGCTTTCATCGCGGCAAGCGCATCTGCCGTTGCATCAATGCCGGCAACAACTACTTTGTCCATTGGACGTCCAGCCGCTTTGAGCGCCTGAATGGCACCAATGGCCATTTCATCATTGTTGGAAATGACCGCATCAAATTTCAGCCCGGCGGATAACCAGTTGGTCATCAGGTCATTACCTTTGGTACGTGACCATTCGGCAGTCTGCTCTTCGACAATTTCGAGCCCGGAACACTCTGGAGTGGCAATAACATCATGGATGTCTTTGGTACGTTGAATGGCGGCCTGGTTTGACAGTTCTCCCATCATGACCACAACCTTGCCTTTACCTCCCAGCAGACGACACACCTCTTTAGTTTGAAGAGTACCGGAATCCGCTTCATTGGAAGCCACAAAGGCTTGGTTATCTGGCAGCATTTCAAGATTGATTGGCTGACGGTTTACATAAATCAGGGGAATACCTGCGGCAGAGGCGTCATCACTCATTGACACCGTTGCATCAGTATCCACCGGGTTTATGATGATCGCGTCGACACCAGAAGCAATAAAGTTCTGTATTTGGTTAAGTTGTTGCCCTACTTCGTTTTTCGCGTCTTCCACTTGCAGAGATACGCCGGTTTCTTTGGCATAGCTCTCCATCCCCTTACGCAGGACAGTCAGGAAGTTGTCATCGAATAACGCCATGGAAACACCAATTTTTAACTCCTTCGCATAAGCGGGACCCGCCAGCATTGAAGTCGCAATTGCAGTTGTGGCTAAAGCAGCTAAAGCTATTTTTTTCATTTATTTTAACTCCTCTGGGTGAATGCCCGGATGCATTCTCTTATTTTTATTAATACCGGAAGGAGTCCAACATGGAGCTATTGAACTCCCTCGCTTCTCTATCTTCAGCTAACTGATTGATGCCGTTCTAAATGAGCGCTCACCGATCAGTCTAGTTTATATAGCAAGCCTTTAAATCAAGCTATGAAAGTTCATTGTAGAAATTATTTTCCATATTCATAGCTTACAGAATATACATTTCATATTGCGTTCGATTTTCTGTCTTGTCAACACTGAAAACAGTGGCAAAGAGCATCTCGACCGAACGACTGTATGCATTATAGTCCCTGAAATTCTTGTTTTGGAATTTATTTTTTAAAAAAATACAATTTAGAACATAAATTCCATAAAATATGGCTTTCTACTCCCTTTAATACACAAATATTCATATACATATGTTGCATCATGTTTTCAGAACGACTGGCACCGTGCTTTGGTTGGAAAACCATAGATCTGAGACAACTTTCTGCAACATTACCTGGGATCCTCACGTTCTTTGCACCACAGGCTTGATAAACCGGAGTTATATCGTTCTCGCCATAACAAAATAAATATTTCTTATTATTGTTTTACCGAAACACGTGTTCTACTCTATAAATACAGCCGTATAGTACAGTCCTGGCTCCAACAACAATACTCAGGCTGTTAGTAAGGTTACACGCGACCATAAGTCAGTAGACAGAACCCGTCAGGTATGTGCCATGTCGTATATCATTAAGTTCTCACTCAATCACATGGTTCACCCTTCCTGTGATGCCAGGGAGCTCATTACTGCAGCTGCAAAACTTGGCATTAAGGCTATAGAACTGCGTAACGATATTCAGGCCAACAGTATTAACGATTTGCAACAGGCGACTGAAATTGGTGCCTTGGCCAAAGAAAACGGTATTGAGATCTTAAGCATCAATGCCCTTTACCCGTTCAATATCTGGAATGAAGAGCGAGCAACTCAAGCCGATAACCTGGCCCAACTGGCACAGGCATGTGGTGCCAAAGGCTTGGTGTTATGCCCTTTAAATGAGAGCAGCTACCAGGCCACTGAAGAGACAAAGTCAGAGAATCTGAGAATCGCTCTTCAAGCTTTGGATGCCGTACTGGGACAATATCATTTATATGGATTTGTTGAACCGCTTGGATTTCCCGCTTCTTCCCTGAGACTGAAACGTACCGCGGCCGATGTCATTCAGGCGCTCAGTCTGGAGAGCCGCTTTGGTCTGGTTCACGACACATTTCATCATCGAGGAGGGGGAGAGCAGGAAATGTTTGCCAACATCACCAGACTGGTACACATCTCCGGTGTAGAAGACCCGGACGTTAGCTTTGACGTCATGCAGGATGCACATCGGATACTCGTCGGCCCTGGTGATCGCCTTGATAACATTAGGCAAATCCGTCAGCTATTGGCGAACGGGTATAATGGCTATTTCTCCTTTGAACCATTTTCAAGAGCAGTGTGGGATTTACCTGATCCATTCGCGGCGGTGAAGAAAAGTATGGATTACATTTCCTCGCAATTGTAAGCACTTAGTATCGGGAACAGGCGCGTTCTTGACTCTGCTGTCTGGAGTGGTCAGTGGTCTACAGGGCAAGAAGTGAAGTGCCATGGGATTTTTTAACACCATGGCGGGAATTGTATTTGGTCACCGTCGTTTTTGCCTGACAGGAACGAATTGATCAATCCGGTCAGTTTAGATGTGAAGAAATTCGTCACTGCGTCGATAAATATTGAAATGTATGAGAAATCTTAAGAACGTTCGCGACCATCAACTCAGCATGATAAGTCGTGACCGTCACAATAAAGCTTGTGTCCTGGCATTGAAGAATAACGGTATTGTTTGAAATCAAAAGTCAGCCAAACCTGCACTTTGTTAATGGAATTGCGTTTCGACAATGAGAGCAGAATCATCAAATGATAATGATTAATGAATGCAAAGCTCCATCATTATTATTGCAAACGCTCTGGCTTCTGAAATTTCGAATAACACCAGAATATTGCTCTATACTGAGCAAAGCCGCATCCAATAATTATTAACAACTGCGCTGTCAAGAGATATTGAGATGAAATTGAATGTCCGGTTTAAAATTGCGCTCAGCGCTGGACTCTGTCTTATCATTGCATCACTTCTGTTAATTGCTTATGGTCTGTACAGTTCGACTTCCACCCAGTCCATCATATCGGCCAGGATCACGTCCCTGGTGCGGGAAAATACCCTCCAGAACATTAATAATCTTGCTTCGGCACGCTCCAATTATATCCAGGCAAAACTGCAGGAAGGATTAGATGCTGCCCGGACTATGGCGCAAAGCTTTGAAGTTGCGCAAAAAGAAGGTGTACGCAAGGCCATGGGGCAAGATCGCAACCGGATCAACAACCTGCTGAAAACCATCCTGCTAAATAACGATAATTTTTATTCTACATTTTCTGCCTGGGAACCTCAGGCACTGGATAACCAGGATCTCTTTTTCCGCAAAAGCGATGACACTGGTAGTGAGGCCGGCACTGGTCGTTTTCTGCCAAGCTGGAGTAGAGATAGTACCGGGCAAGCAGTTGTGGCCACTCTCGATAATTATGACAACCAGGATTCATTTGCAAACGGCATTTTAAAAGGTGGCTGGTATCAGATCCCCAAAAGTACCCTACAGGAAAGCGTATACGGACCTGTTCCTGTCATCACCGACAACGGCTCTAAAATATGGCAAATATCCTTATCTGTACCAATCGTCGTCGACGATCAGTTTCTGGGCATAGCCGGCATAACCTATAACCAGGCATTTATCCAACAGCTGGTTGAACAGCTCGATGCCGACCTGTTTAAAGGACAGGGGCGGGCCATCGTTATCAATTATGATGGAATCATTATCGCCGAAAGCGAAAACCCCGATTTGACAGGCGAACACATCTCATCTGTCGTGCCTGACAGCGCCACTGAAATTATCCAGGACACGCAAAACAAAACCACAAAATCCTTCTACTCTGACGATAACCAGATACTCAATGCAATCGTCCCGCTGACACTGGGTAAAACCACAACACCTTGGTCAGTCATGATCTCATTACCGCAGACAGTTGCGCTGTCAGACGTACTAACATTGAAAAAAGAAATGGCTGATCGCAGTGTCGACAGCAGCCTTTGGCAGATTGTCGTCGGGGTTATAGTGTCCGCTGCTTTTGTACTCTTGCTGTGGCTGCTGGCCGGCCGACTGGCCAAACCGGTCTCAAGTGCGGTAGAGCTGGCTCAGGATATTCGTGTCGGCGAATTTTCGAAACGGCTCGATCATAAATCCAATGATGAGATCGGTCAGCTGACTGACGCCCTGAACACAATGGCCAGCAGTCTGCAAGAGCAGGTTCTGCTGGCGGAACGCATTTCACAGGGTGATTTGAACCAGACTGTGAACCTGGCATCTGATCGCGATAAGCTCGGTCTGGCTCTGCAGCGGATGATTGAACACCTCAATGCATTAGTGAGTCAGGTTCAGCAGGGTTCTCAGGAAATCTCCAAAAATGCGGCCCAAATGGCCGAACTCAGCCAGGGCATTTCAGAAGGAGCAGCAAACTCCGCAACATCTGTCACTGAAATCAGCACCACAATCACTCAAATGACCCAGCAGACATCAGAAAGCGCAGAGAATGCACACCAGGCTGACGTACTCTCGAAAGAATCTCAACGCCATGCGGAAGAAGGCAATCAGTTGATGGAAGAACTGAACCATGCCATGAAGGAAATTGGCGACTCAGGCAAAAACATTACGGATATCATCAAAACCATCAACGACATCGCCAGTCAGACCAACCTGCTGGCCCTGAATGCTGCCATTGAAGCGGCCAGAGCCGGAGAACAGGGCCGTGGTTTTGCCGTTGTTGCAGATGAGGTCCGCAGCCTGGCTGCGCGCAGCTCAAAAGCAGCGTCCGAATCCGCAGCAATGATAGAGAGCACTACGGAGAAAACCCGCGCGGGTACCGAAATCGCCGCTAAGACCGCCGCATCGCTGAAAGAAATTGTCACTTCTGCTCAGAAGGTTTCAGATCTCGTTTCGTTAATTGCACTCTCTTCGAGCGAACAGGCCTCTGCCTTAAAACATGCCAGCATCGGACTTGAACAGATTGATCAGGTAACTCACCAGAACAGTCAGAGCGCAGAGGAATGTGCCAGTGCGGCACAAGTTCTGACTCAACAGGCCAGACAGCTACAGGGCCTGATCAGTACCTTTAAGGTCAAAAGCTGATTAGTAACTACTCATAGCCAACAAGCTCTGGTCTGAATACCTGACACAGCTTGTTGTTAAAAACAATGGAATATTTATTCCAAAAAAAAACGGTCCATTGTGCATGGTAGCATTCATTTAGAAAAAAAATTTCATTCTCGGTACTCCTTATAACAAGTTCGATTTAATCGACACTTGGCTTCCGTCGTATCAGAACCGTGAAAAAATATGCATGAATTGGCATCCCTGTAACCCGGACCAACCCTGGCGACGTAATGTATTCATATTGTCTTTATGGAATTTATGTTCTATTCTTTTAAAAAATGAAATAACAGGACCATGCAAGCTTTTTACGCATTTGGGCCGCCGATACCGAACAGTGGAAGACCGTTTCCACCTAACAAAATACGGGTACACAACACATGAGCAAGAATAAAACTCTGGACTTGATATGCCTTGGGCGTGCCGCAGTTGATTTTTACGGCGAACAGATTGGCAGTCGTCTGGAAGATGAAAGCAGTTTCGCCAAGTATCTCGGAGGCTCATCCTGCAACATCGCATTCGGAACCTCTCGTCTGGGCCTTAAATCAGCAATGCTGACCCGGGTCGGCGATGAACATATGGGGCGTTTTGTTCGCGAAGAACTGGCCCGGGCCGGAGTGGATGTCAGTCATGTGGTCACCGATAAAGAACGTCTGACGGGTCTGGTGATTCTGGGCATCAAAGACAAAGAAACCTTTCCACTCATTTTCTACCGCAAAGACTGTGCGGACATGGCCATCGACAGCTCCGATTTCAGCCCTGAGTTTATCGCCTCCAGTAAGGCCCTGTTGATTACCGGCACTCACTTTTCCACCGAGCAGACTTATAAAACCAGTAAAACAGCCATCGAATACGCCAAGGCCGCGGGTACCAAAGTTGTTCTTGATATCGACTATCGCCCGGTGTTGTGGGGTCTGACATCACTCGGAGATGGTGAAACCCGCTTTATTTCCGATGATGGCGTCAGTCAACATTTGCAATCCATTCTGCCTGACCTTGATTTGATCGTTGGAACAGAAGAGGAAATCCATATTGCCGGTGGCAGTACTGACACGATTACCGCACTGAAGAAAATCCGCGAACTGACCAATGGAACCATTGTTCTGAAGTTGGGTGAACTCGGCTGTACCGTGCTGGATGGTGAGATTCCCGACAGCGCCTCAGACTTCGAAGCCTTTCAGGGCGTTCGAATCGAAGTACTTAATGTGCTCGGTGCCGGCGATGCCTTTATGAGTGGCTTTTTACGTGGCTGGCTGCGGGACGAATCTTATGAGCGTTGCTGCGCTTACGCCAATGCCTGCGGTGCACTGGTGGTATCCCGCCACGGATGCGCACCGGCCATTCCAAGTGCAGAGGAGCTGGATAACTACCTCACCAGAGCACACAGCGTACCCCGTCCTGATCTCGACAAAACGCTGAATAAACTGCATCGCGTGACAGCGCAACGCCGCGGCCAGCAATGGGACGATCTATGCATTCTGGCATTTGATCATCGCAAGCAATTGTTCGATATGGCACGAGAGGAAAATGTTGATCCGGGCAAAATCAAATATCTCAAAAGATTGTTGGTCAAGGCGGCAGAAAAGGGAGCCAGTCAGATTGGCACCAGCCAGCCAGGGGTTTTGATTGATGATACTTATGGCCAGGATGCACTCAACGACGTGACCGGCAAAGGCTGGTGGATTGGACGCCCGGTTGAACTTCCCAGTTCCCGCCCACTCGAACTTGAAGGCGGTAATAATATCAGCGCCAGACTAAGACAGTGGCCGATCGAGCACATTGTAAAATGCCTGGTGTTTTATCATCCCGATGACACACCGGAACTGAGACTGGCTCAGGAACGTCGCGTTAAGGAACTCTATAAAGCC
Organism: Gynuella sunshinyii YC6258; assembly: GCF_000940805.1. GTDB lineage: Bacteria > Pseudomonadota > Gammaproteobacteria > Pseudomonadales > Natronospirillaceae > Gynuella > Gynuella sunshinyii. The sequence goes on from NZ_CP007142.1 coordinate 5,789,541, forward strand.
TGCTGCGTCACAGGTCATGAGCTGTTGCTGGAATTGATTCCGCCACAAGGGTCAGCAATCACAGACGATACATTTGTGACCGCCATGGAGCGGTTTTATAACCTTGAAGTCTTTCCTGACTGGTGGAAACTGCCACCACAGACTCGGACTTCCTGGAAAAAAATTACCAGACTGGTTGAGTCGAGAGATCCCCATTGTCATGGGGTGGTTATGCTCGGTCTGGACGCTCCAGCGGATGAACTGAAAAGAGGCTTCAATGACAGCGCCGGTTTTAGTATCTGCAAAGGTTTTGCCGTCGGTCGTACCATTTTCAGTGAACCCAGCCGGCAATGGCTGCGGGGTGAGTATAACGACCAACAGCTCATCGACGGTGTCGTACAAAATTATCTGGAACTCGTTTCCTTCTGGAAAGAACGCAATAACAACAGTTAATCAAGTATTGCAGTACATCAGCAATGTCGGCCGGCGATGGCGTTAGGCTGTACCGGCCGGACTGGCGCTTCAGCAGAATCAAGATTCAAGAGGTCAGCAATCATGAAAACAATTAAACTCACGATGGCCCAGGCCATCATCAAATACATGACCGCTCAGAAAGTGGACATTGATGGCGAGATCAAACCCATGTTCGCCGGTGTATGGGCGATCTTCGGTCACGGCAATGTCGCCGGTCTGGGTGAAGCGTTGTATCGCGTTCGCGATGAACTGCCAACTTATCGTGCTCACAATGAACAAGCCATGTCGCATGCGGCCATTGCTTATGCCAAAACCATGAACCGTCGCCAGATGATGGCCTGTACCGCATCTGCCGGTCCGGGTTCAGTGAACATGGTAACCGCCGCCGCCGTTGCTCACGTCAATCGTATCCCGGTGTTGTTTTTGCCCGGTGACACCTTTGCCACCCGGATGCCGGACCCGGTGCTGCAACAGGTGGAAAACTTTCACGACATGACCCTGACATCGAATGATTGCTTTAAACCGGTCAGTCGTTTTTTTGATCGTATTACCCGTCCGGAACAATTGCTCAATGCGCTTCCACAGGCGATGAGAGTATTAACCGATCCGGTGGAATGTGGCCCGGTCACACTGGCAATTCCACAAGACGTACAAACCATGGCATTTGATTATCCGGAAAGCTTCTTTGCCGAAAAAATTCACCGCCAGCGCCGCCCGGGAGCGGATGCCAATGAGCTACTGGAAGCCATCACCCTGATCCGTCAGGCCAAAAAGCCGCTGGTCGTGGCCGGCGGTGGAGTCCATTACTCCGGCGCACTGGCTGAACTGGACAGCTTTGTCTCCAGCTATCATTTACCGGTAGGCGAAACACAGGCAGGCAAAGGTGCCTTGCCATGGGACCACAAAGACAATATGGGCAGCATGGGCGTAACTGGTGCGGCCTCCACCAATACACTGGCCGCTGAAGCGGATCTGATCATTGCAGTCGGCACCCGCCTGGGAGACTTCACCTCAGGCTCCCGGGCACTGATCAATCCAGACGCCAAGCTGCTGTGTCTCAATGTTGCGTCATTTGATGCCATTAAACACAAAGGACAGTCTCTGGTTGGGGATGCCAAAACCATCCTGCCACAACTGCAAAAAGGCCTGGAGGGCTGGCAACCGGACGGACTGTGGATTGAAAAAGCCGCGCAACTCAAAGCCGACTGGGACAAATCAGTCGATACCGCCACCACGGATCGCGGTACCAACCTGCCTACCGACGCTGAATGCGTGGGTGCCGTCAACCGTGCGGCCGGCGAAAAAGACATCGTTGTCTGCGCCGCCGGGGGCTTGCCCGGTGAGCTGCAGAAACTCTGGCGTACCCGTTATGACAAGGGTTATCACATGGAATACGGATATTCCTGCATGGGGTACGAAATTGCCGGCGGCGTAGGCACTAAAATGGCCCGACCGGAGTCAGAAATATTCGTAATGGTCGGAGATGGTTCTTATCTGATGATGAACTCAGAGCTGGCCACTTCTGTCATGCTGGGACTGAAAATCATTGTTGTGGTGCTGGATAACCGGGGCTTTGGTTGTATTCACCGGTTGCAGAATGCCTGTGGTGGTGCACCGTTCAATAATCTTCTGGATGATTGTCTGAGTACCGAAAACGGCGCTCCAAAAACAGACTTTGCCGCTCATGCCGCCGCTCTTGGTGCCCGCTCTGAGCAGGTGCATAACATTACCGAACTGGAAGCTGCACTGGAACGGGCCAAAGCATCGGATATCAGTTACGTCATTGCCATTGATACCGATGCCATTACCGTGGCCAGTGAAGGTGGAGCCTGGTGGGATGTTGCCATTCCCGAAGTATCACCACGCGAAGAAGTACAACAAGCCCGGAAAGGATACGAAGCACATAAAGTTAAGCAGGCAAAGAATTTCTAAATTTTCTAAAACGAACGTATGCCGACAGCAAACTGTTGGCATGCAGCGCCAACATTTCTTGGAGAATAAAAATGAGCGTTAGACTGGGTATCAATCCACTGACCTGGACCAATGATGATCTGCCTGAACTTGGAGCGGATACGCCGCTGGAAACCTGCCTGAGCGAAGGCAAACAGGCTGGATTTTCCGGCTTTGAGCTGGGACAGAAATTTCCCCGCAAGTCCGAAGTGCTCGGCCCTATTCTGGATAACCATGGCCTGAGCCTGGTGTCAGGATGGTATAGCTCTGAGCTGCTGAACCGCAGCGTCGAAGCTGAAATCGAAGCCATTCAGGGCCATCTCAAATTATTAAAGGACCTGGGCGCAACGGCCATGGTCTACTGCGAGGTAACCGGCTGCATACACGGTCAGCGTGAAACCCCTCTGTCCCATAAACCCAACATGACCGACGAACAATGGAAAGAGTTCACCAGTCGCCTTAATCAGGTGGCCGACTACTGTCAGGATCAGGGTGTCAAAATTGCCTACCATCACCACATGGGAACTGTCGTGCAAACTGAGGCGGAAGTGGACAGACTGATGGAAATGACCCGGGATTCCGTTGGCTTGCTGCTCGATACCGGCCACCTGACCTATGCCGGCGGCGACCCGATCGCCGTTCAAAAACGCCATGCCAGTCGAATTAATCATGTGCACTGCAAGGACATGAGAAAAGCGGTACTGACAGACTCTCTCAACCGCGACAGAAGCTTCCTCGATTCGGTACTCGATGGTGTGTTTACCGTTCCTGGAGACGGTTTTATCGATTATCCAACCCTGTTCAAAGGCCTCAAAGAAGCCAACTACCAAGGCTGGCTGGTGGTCGAAGCAGAACAGGATCCGGCCGTTGCCCACCCCCTCACTTATGCAACCATGGGGCATGACAATCTGGTCAAACTGTGCGCTGACGCAGGACTGAGCATTCAAAAGTAACCCGACCAGGCGGAAACGGTCAGCGAAGACAAAACGAGGATGTAGAACATGAAAGTACTCGGAAATTTTATCAACAATCAGGCAGTGGCCAGCGCCAGCGGACGCTTCGGCCCTGTCTTTAACCCGGCAACCGGAGAACAGTCATCCCAGGTAACCCTGTCCACTGCCGAAGAAACCCGTCAGGCCATCGCGGCGGCAGAAAAAGCATTCGTCAGCTGGAGCAAAGTGACACCATTAAATCGGGCCCGCATCCTGTTTAAGTTCAAAGCGCTCGTGGAAGAACATGCTGATGAACTGGCGACCCTGATCACATCCGAGCACGGCAAAGTGTTTTCCGATGCCAAAGGCGAACTGACCCGGGGTCTGGAAGTGGTGGAGTTCGCCTGTGGCATTCCTCATCTGCTCAAAGGCGAACATAGCCTCAATGTCGGTCGAGGCGTGGACAGTTTCTCGCTAATGCAGCCGATGGGCGTTTGTGCCGGTATTTCGCCGTTCAACTTCCCCGCCATGGTCCCCATGTGGATGTTCCCGATTGCCATTGCCTGCGGCAACACATTCGTGATGAAACCTTCCGAAAAAGATCCGGCCACCACGTACCGGCTGGCGGAACTGCTGGCGGAAGCCGGACTGCCCGAAGGTGTATTCAATATCGTTAATGGTGACAAAGAAGCGGTTGATGTGTTGTTAACGGATGACCGAATCGCCGCAGTCAGTTTTGTCGGTTCCACCCCTATTGCCGAATATATCTACCGTACAGCCAGCGAACACGGCAAGCGGGTACAGGCACTGGGTGGTGCCAAGAATCACATGGTCATCATGCCGGACGCAGACCCAACACAGGTCGTCCACTCATTAATGGGGGCCGCTTACGGCTCTGCCGGTGAACGCTGCATGGCCATTTCAGTGGCCGTCTGCGTCGGCGATGAGGTGGCTGACCATCTGATCGCCTCTCTGACCAAAGAAATTGAAACCATGCGTGTCGGCCCGGGTATTGGCCTGCCGGAAGAGAGCCACATGGGGCCATTGATCAGCAAAGAACATGCTGGCAAAGTGAAAGCCTATATCGACAGCGGCGTGGAAGAAGGTGCCACGCTGATTGTAGATGGCCGTAACTTTACTTACCCTGGTCATGAAAACGGTTATTTCGTGGGCCCTACCCTGTTTGATCATGTCAAACCGGGAATGCGGATTTACAACGAAGAAATTTTCGGACCGGTACTGTCCGTTGTCAGAGTGAGCAGTTACGATGAAGCGGTAAAACTCATTAATGCTCATGAGTATGGCAATGGAACCGCTATTTTTACCCGTGATGGCGATAGCGCACGACAATTCTGTGAAGACATTCAGGTCGGTATGGTCGGCGTCAATATTCCTATTCCGGTGCCAATGGCGTTCCATAGCTTCGGTGGCTGGAAGCGTTCATTATTTGGTCCACTGCACATGCATGGCCCTGATGGCGTGCGGTTTTACACCAAAATGAAAACCGTCACGGCGCGTTGGCCCACCGGCCAGAGAGCCGGAGCGGAATTTTCCATGCCAACCATGAAGTAAGCCAACTGTTGACCGGTAAGCCTGACTTACCGGTCTTTTCAACTGTCCCGGACAAGCGCAATGAAGATAAAAATAATAATTGCGGTGTTCTGCAGTGTCCTCTGTGGATACAGCTCGGCACTCAATATCGGCGTAACCATGACCTCGCTGGACAATCCGTTTCTGACCATTCTGTTGAATGGCATGAAGACACAGGCACAAACAACACCCGACCTGCACTTACAAATCGAAGATGCCAATCTGGATGTGGGTCGTCAGCTCAATCAGGTACAGAGCTTCATCGCCAGTGGTGTCGACGCCATTATCGTTAATGCCGTCGATGGGGATTCCACCATGGCCATTACCCAACTGACCGAAGAAGCGCATATTCCGCTGGTCTACGTTAACCACCCACCCATTGATGTCGATCGGCTGCCGGATACTGCCAGCTTCATTGGTTCCAATGAACTCGATTCCGGCACCCTGCAAACAAAAGCGGTCTGCCAACTGCTGAACGGCCGTGGCAATGTAGTGATCATCATGGGTCCACTGGAAAACCATTCTGCTCACACCCGGACCCAGGATGTCAGGGATGTCATTACGACACCAGAATGCGCCGGTATCCGGATTGTAGATAACCGGGTGGCCAACTGGTCACGCACCGAAGCGTATGACCTTATGAGCAACTGGCTGACCTCTGGGATCCAATTCGATGCCGTCATTGCCAACAACGATGAAATGGCCATTGGCGCGATTCAGGCGCTCAAAGCCGCTCATGCTGATATGGAAAGCCTCGTCATTGCCGGCATTGATGCCACACCTGACGGTCTCAGAGCGATGGCCGCCGGGGACCTGGACATTACTGTTTATCAGAACGCCAAAGAACAGGGAGCAGCAGCTATTCGGGCTGCACAAAAGCTGGCGACAGGTCAGTCAGTACCCAGGAATATCTGGATTCCTTTTGAGCTGGTCACTCCAGCGAACATGGAACGGTATCTACAGCCCTGATGTTTTGAAAAGGCTTGTACTCATAGACCTGGCTGCTAAGCTTCACCACCGGTTTCAATACGAGAGTAAGTGATATGAAAGAAAGGGATGTGGTCTTTTTTCAACCTTTGTGGCGGCGTATTGCGGTAACGGTATTTTGCTTTATTTGGGCGCTGTATGAGTGGGCAACGGGCTCTTCTTTCTGGGGCATCATTGCCCTTGGCATGACCGGATATTGTCTCTGGGCGTTGTTTTATAACTTCGAACCCATGTCCCCAGATGAACACAGTGACGGGGAATAACCCCGTCACCAATCAACTATAGGACCGACTGCCAGGTCTCCGTAGCTGCGGAGGCAAACAAAGCGTCTATCACCTGCATCTGCCGAATAGCATCCTCAACAGCATATTCCTGTGAGATCTCTCCACGCACGGCTTTGGCAAAGTTGGTGACTTCATTTTCATACTGAGCCACCTGATCCACTTCCACAGGTCGCATCAACATCTCTGTCAGATCACCAGTTTCACTCACCCAGATTTCAGCGGGATGCTGCGTTCCGGGAACATACGGAGCAGGTAGATCGATCAATGCCTGCTCACAGATAACCTGCAGTCTCTGACTGGCTGCCATCTCCATACTCACCGTAAATGTGGCACGACGGCCATTGCCAAAATCCAGAATCGCATTGGCAGTCATATCAACCTGACTGGCAGGATCGCGGATCACCGAACAGAACACTCTTTCCGGCTCCTGCTCAAATACATAGCGAGCACTCATCGTGGTGTAACACCCGAGGTCATAAATGGCACCACCACCAAACTCCGGTTTGAAACGAAAATCATCGGGCTTATCCAGGCTGATAGAAAACATCGCCTGCATATTTCTGACCTGACCATACTGCCCGCTACGAATCAACTGCCGTAATTTATGCCACTGAGGGTGATGACGAACCATAAACGCCTCGGCAACAATAATTCCGTCAGGAACCTCACGTAATTGTTTGGCTTCCTCAGCATTCATGGTGATCGGTTTTTCGCACAAAACATGCTTGCCTTTTTGTGCGGCCTTCAATGCGTATTGCAGATGCAAATGATTGGGAAGAGGGATATAGACGGCTTCAACATCGGGATCATCCAGTATTTCATCGTAACTGTCGTAGGCCACCGGAATGTAAAACTCTGCGGCGAAGTCCTTTGATTTGTCCATATTGCGTGAAGCAACCGCTTGAATCTCACACCATGGGCTTGCCTGGAGTGCCGGCACAATAGCGTTACGGGCAATATTTGCAGTGCCAATAATGCCCCATTTTACCTTCTTGATACTGGAATCATTTAATGGTTGATTCATACCTACCCCCTGTTGATCAATAAGCGGCCCCTGATCAGGACCGGTGCTGACGACATATAGGATCAGAAATCAGCGACATACGATTATGACCTTAACATTTTTTTGATACAAAAAAATATTGAATCCCGGCGCAGTACGACTCCGTTATATGCACGACAATCAACTCTCAGGCAACGACAAGAACCGTAACCGCCGCCCCAGCCGGTAATACCAGCCTGGCTTTGAACAACCGGACACAATCATAACCATCGCCCCCAGTCCACCAAGGGTCATTCCAAGCATGGCACCCAGGGATATTGCTTCACCAAATAATGGGACCGCCAGCAGACCGGTACTGACCGGTATCAATGCCATCAAAGCCCCCATGCGGGTTGCTCCAATTGACTGTACAGCTCGGACATACAGTACCATCTGTACGATGGTTGCCAGGATGCCCTGGTATATCGCCTGAACTGCGACTGTCTGCCAACTGACCACCATTATTCCCTTAGGCAGCCAAAACAGATAAACCGGCAAATAGAGAATTGATGAAACAGCGACCACGCTTACGGTGGCTGACCAGGGTTGAAGCTTCCAGCATCTTAACAACACGGTATAACTGCCCCAGCACAGACAGGCCAACACAAACAACATATCTCCAATCAAATATTCACGGCCAACCACTAAGGATTCGAACACCAAAACCAGTATGCCCAGGGTACTGACAGCAACGCCTGCCCACATGCCAACGGACCTTGACTCCTGTAACACGAGCCCTGCCAATATGGCAATGACCACAGGCATCAATCCAGGCAGCAACAGCGCCGCGTGACTGGCCGGGGCCCGTTCAAATCCGGCATATACCGCCAGAGCATAGGCCAGTCCACCAATACTGCCCAAAACAAATATGCGCGGCTGAAACCACTGTTTTCGATACTTCCAGATATATGGCAGCAATATGATCGAAGCCGTGCCAAAACGTACCGCAACCACTTCTGTCATCTCCATTCCGGACAACGCTCCCGCTCGTGATACCAGAATAAAACCAGTCCAAATGGCAACTGCGGCCAAACCAAACCATATTCCTTTCCCTTTTCGGGCCCTTTCATGAGCTTCCTGATCCAACACCCAGCCTCCCCTCAAACAAATAACTGTTTGAGTTTATGGTGTTTTCGCATTCACAAAAAATGAATTATTATGAACATAATTTTCATTTAATGAGAAAACAATGGATATCAGTGATCTGATTATTTTTAAGGCGGTGGTCGATAACGGCGGTATCAGCGCTGCAGCCCGAAGTCTTCACCGGGTACCGTCAAACATTACTGCCCGTATCAAAAAATTGGAGGAGTCACTGCAACTGGCGTTATTTTCCCGGGACAATAACCGGCTCCAGTTAACACCTACGGGGCAACGACTCATGCAATACGCCCGAGAAATGATCGACCTTCACGAACGAGCCATCAGTGAGTTACACAGTGACCAACCCGCAGGGCGTCTCAGTATTGGCTCCATGGAAAGTTCGGCAGCCGTCAGACTGCCCAGTGTGCTGGTGCGCTACCATCAACTGTACCCACAGGTACAGATTGAGCTGACCACCGGGGCCTCCGGAACCATTGCAGCAAAGGTTCTGCAAGGAGCATTGGATGTTGCACTGGTGTCAGACCCTCCGGACGATGCCAGACTGGAAACCCTGGCACTGTTCGAAGAGTCCCTGATCATTGTCAAACCACCAACATACAATCTGCAGCGGCAAGGTCCTGAAAATCTGCCAGAGCCGCTAACCATTGTTGGTTTTACACACGAATGCAGTTATCGAAACAGACTGGAGAGCTGGTTGGCCAGAAGCGGCCGGCGACCTGACCGGACAATTGAAATTCCCAGTTACCACACCATGCTCAGTTGTGTCATCGCCGGAATGGGAATCGCCATGGTTCCTGAAGCAGTACTGGCGCTCAATCCGGCCTATCACAGCCTGATTAGCGAGGCTCCGGAAAACGATATCCGCCAGGCCATTACTTATATGATCTGGCGAAAAAATTCTGAAACCCCGGCCATCCGGGCACTTGCAAATGTCGCAGAGGGTTTCAGCAATATGCCGTCATAAACCGGCATCCGAGTGCCGGTCATGATGACTGATTATGATTTCAGCATCCATTCATGGTCAGGATCATTATGGAATTTCCAGACCCGTTTTGGACCGGCCATGACATTCAGATAATACAGATCATAACCATGCGGTGCGCCCACCGGATGATACCCTTCCGGCACCATAACCACATTTCGGTCTTCGACACTCATAGTCTCGTCCAATGAACGATCATCATTGTAGACACGCTGGAATGAAAAACCCTGAGACGGATTCAGGCGATGGTAATAGGTTTCTTCCAGAAATGATTCCTGCGGAAGATTATCGACAGAATGTTTGTGAGGGGGATAACTGGACCAGTTCCCGGCCGGAGTGTACACCTCCACCACCAGCAGACTGTCAGCGGACTCATCCCAGTCGGGCAGAATATCCTGAATAAAACGGGTATTTGAGCCCTGTCCTCTGGTTGAGCATTTTTTGTCAGGATCCGGTTCTATCAATCTGGCTTTATGATTGCCAAAACCAGGTGCCTTACAAACTGCCAGCTCCAGCTCAGTTGTTGCTTCAACGACGTACTGACTGTCGTTGGGAATATAAACCGCATAAGGAGGAATTTTTTCAAACACATCCATGCGCTCTCCAATATTTTCCCAAACCTGATCGCCGGTACTGACTGTCGCACGACCACTCACCAGCACCAAACAAACTTCCTGATCCAGTGTCTGCTGTTCCAATGTCTGACCAGGCTGCAGTTTATATACTTCAAAACCAATATATTTCCAGCCTGCGGACTCAGGCGTAATCTGGAGGATACGACCATTTTGGTCCGGATCTCCGGGGCGGACTAGCAATTTTGACATGGCTTGCTCCTGATATGCTGTGCTTTTTGGAAAAGAACGTTAAAACCAGTGAATAAATGAATCACAAAATGAAATATTTGTATTTATGCAATCATACATGAAATATTTATTCCATTGAACAAACGTTTTCGATGATCTCAATAGCCCACATCAATGAACAAAATTCAGTGCGTTGAATCCAATCATGCTGGCTAAAAACAAACACTCTTCGAAATAAACATCAGACCGTTTAAGCCAGACCAGACCCTGTTAGAATAGCCGCCTCTTTATATCAGTGGTTATGTAGATGGAACGAGATCAACTCTTTTCACAGGAATTCTCATCAATTGAAGATTTCCAATTCAACGAACGCGTAGCCCGGGTTTTTCCGGATATGATCAAGCGCTCGATTCCAGGTTACAGTACGTTGGTCAGTAATATCGGTGCCATCTCCGATTACTATGCGCAAAGCGACAGCAATATTTATGATCTGGGTTGCTCTCTCGGAGCAGTATCTCTCTCAATACAGCATCGTCTGAAACAAACAGGCTGCCAGATTATTGCCGTCGACAACTCCGCAGACATGCTTGAGCGGGCCAGGGATTTTATTGAAACTGAAGATTACCCGACGCCGATCCAGTTAATACATCAGAATCTGGAAGACACTCATATTGAGAATGCCAGTGTAGTCGTCATGAACTTCACTTTGCAGTTCATCAGCCCAAAACGCCGACTGGCCATACTGGAAAACATCTATCGTGGTTTAAGACCGGATGGTGTCGTGATTCTATCGGAAAAAATTGCCCTTGAAGCAAACACAGAATGGTTGAATGAACTGCATCTGAACTTCAAAAGAGTCCAGGGGTATAGCGAGCTGGAAATCAGTCAGAAGCGCAAAGCGCTTGAGAATGTGATGATTACTGACAGTCTTGATACCCACCAGGATCGACTCAAACAAGCCGGTTTCCGACGCTCAGAAAAATGGTTCCAATGTTTTAACTTTCTTTCGATTATTGCGCAAAAATGAATTACTTCGAACACCACCTGGATTGTCTTGAAAGTCATGGGTTTGGCAAATGGCGACCGGCATTTGAAGAGCTGCTGCAACATCTCTGGTTTCAATCAAAAGATGGCAATCTGCCCCGTTTTCTGAATGTGCTCCAGCAGATACCTGCCGTTCCCGATGTTACCTGCCAATTGAATCAAGACTGGGTCGCTATTACTTCAGAGCAAATGACCCCCTCACTGTCAGAGACCATTGGACAACAGCTCAAAAAACTAATGCCGTGGAGAAAAGGCCCCTTTCATGTTTTTGACCACAGCATCGATGCAGAGTGGCGCTGTGATCTTAAATGGAACAGAGTTATGCCATTTCTCTCAGATCTGAGGCATAGAAAAGTATTGGATGTTGGCAGCGGCAATGGCTATTACGGCTTTAGAATGCTGGCAGCCGGTGCCGCCACTGTAACGGGCATTGATCCCAGTTATCTGAGCGTCTGTCAGTTCCTGGCACTTAATTGCTTTGTTCAAACCCATAGGCTGAATGTACTGCCCATGACTCTCGAACAGCTGCCAGCCAACATGGAATTCTGGGATACAGTGTTTTCTATGGGAGTTCTATACCACCGCCGCTCTCCTTTCGACCACTTGACCGACCTGAAAGCGACATTAAAACCTGGTGGAGAACTGGTATTGGAAACATTGGTAGTGGAAGGAGACGAAAAGACTGTGCTGGTGCCTGAAAGCAGGTACGCAATGATGAACAATATCTACTTTCTGCCCTCATCAAAAGCATTGGAATCCTGGCTTAGGAAAGCCGGATTTGTCAATGTTCGCACAGTTGAGGAGTCATATACGAGTACGCAGGAACAAAAACATTCTGACTGGAAGCCTGGCACTTCGCTGCCGGATTATCTCCACCCCAATACAAAACACATAACGGTAGAGGGACTGCCAGCACCACGAAGAGCCATTCTGATTGCCAACAAACCGTTGGAAAATACCAAGCTACCACGCTATCACATCAAACCAGCGTCAGTACCATCTGAATAGCATCCTCAGTGTGATTGGCATATCGATAATAGTTTTTCCGTATGCCAATCTCGTTAAAACCCAATGACTGATATAAATGTCTAGCAGGGGTATTACTGATTCTCACTTCAAGAAATACTTCTGTTCCAACAGGCAATTCAATTTCTGTTAGTAGAAAATTTAATAATCTGCGTCCATAACCACATCCCTGATGCTTACTGGCAATCGCTATATGCAGAATATCCAGTTGGTCCTGAATCAGACTATACGCCAGAAAACCGATCACCTGCTCTTCCAATGCCAAACATAGAGTCTTCCTGGTGCCATCAATTGAATGCATTATGTTTTGTTTTCCCCAGGGAAAATCGTGGTTTCCATCGAGGAAAATCATGGCCTGAAGATCTTCTGGCCGGGCATATCTAATCTTCATCTTTCAATAATGGAATCAAAAACTGATAAAACTCCCGTTTCATTTTTGGGGAACTCAACAGCTGACTTAAACTGAACGTCACAAGGCAACGGCCCATTTCTGAATTCAGTGAATCACCTGGTTTATGGTTATTGCCTATACAGTATTGTTCAGCCACCTTACCACAGATAATCAATGTTACATTGTCATGCTCTATGAACGTTCTTAATTTGCTTTGCACATATTCACGTGCAGTTGGAGCATCTTTTGGGGCATCAGGATGATCAAATAACGGCCATGAAAGCTCATAGAACTGCGGGATATTTGAATGAAATATCTTCATGATGTTTTCGGCGAGCTTGTGCTTAAGCTCTCTGACAACAGGGTCAATTCTGCCATCAACACCATCAAGCAGGACATAGTTACCCGAAATCATAATCGCGAGATTAAATGTTACCGGTTCACCGTATTCTGCCACTTGTGCCACAGAAGAATCATCGTCTTCGTTAACAGGCTCAGGAAGAGTGCTTTCAGAAATGATAGCCTGAGGTTCAACCACCACTGATGGACTTGGAGGTACTTCAGAAGGCAGAGATATCCGTTCTTCAATTTGAGGTGTTACTGAATTTGGCACATGCTCGAAATCTGCAGACACAATCACTTGTCTGACAGGTGCATGAAGCAAAAACCGGGGACTCCAGGGGCGTATTTTAAAAACGGATGTTAAATACTCATTATGATTCACAGACATCCTCGAAAAAAACAAAATCCGTTAAAAATATAAAGGTGGCCAAGCGCGAAGTTGTGGAGTGTAGCATAGGTGTTGTCGGTAATGCGTCGACCAAAGAGTTTGATCCATGGCTTCCAACCCCCCCGCATCGATACCAAGCAGGTCCCTCAAACGACATGCATAAAAAAACCCCGATCTGTCTCCAGACCGGGGTCGTGTTAGATGCCTGACGATGTCCTACTCTCACATGGGGAGACCCCACACTACCATCGGCGATGCGTCGTTTCACTACTGAGTTCGGGATGGAATCAGGTGGGTCCAACGCTCTATCGTCGTCAAGCAATTCGCTTGCTTCGGCTTTCGCCTGGGAGCCCGTGGAATCGCTTCTCACCAGCCCCCGCTGTTCTGAACAAGTTCGTCTATCGTCTCAACAAGTCATGTGTGTCTATCTCTATCCACACTTCACGTATCTTATCAGCGCTCAACCTCGCACATCGTCGTGCTCAAAACGCCTTAGGCGTTATATGGTCAAGCCTCACGGGCAATTAGTACTGGTTAGCTCAACGCCTCACAACGCTTACACACCCAGCCTATCAACCTCATAGTCTTTAAGGGCCCTTCAGGATCCTCTAGGGATCAGTGAGACCTCATCTTGAAGGGGGCTTCCCGCTTAGATGCTTTCAGCGGTTATCCTGTCCGAACTTAGCTACCCGGCAATGCCACTGGCGTGACAACCGGGACACCAGAGGTTCGTCCACTCCGGTCCTCTCGTACTAGGAGCAGCTCTTCTCAAGTCTCATTCGTCCACGGCAGATAGGGACCGAACTGTCTCACGACGTTCTAAACCCAGCTCGCGTACCACTTTAAATGGCGAACAGCCATACCCTTGGGACCGGCTTCAGCCCCAGGATGTGATGAGCCGACATCGAGGTGCCAAACACCGCCGTCGATGTGAACTCTTGGGCGGTATCAGCCTGTTATCCCCGGAGTACCTTTTATCCGTTGAGCGATGGCCCTTCCATACAGAACCACCGGATCACTAAGACCTACTTTCGTACCTGCTCGACATGTCCGTCTCGCAGTCAAGCGTGCTTATACCTTTACGCTATCCTCATGATTTCCGACCATGATTAGCACACCTTCGTGCTCCTCCGTTACTCTTTGGGAGGAGACCGCCCCAGTCAAACTACCCACCACACACGGTCCGTAATCCCGCTTAGGGACCAACGTTAGAACCTCAAGGTGACCAGGCTGGTATTTCAAGGTCGGCTCCATTAGAACTGGCGTCCTAACTTCAAAGCCTCCCAGCTATCCTACACAAGTCACATCAAAGTCCAGTGTGAAGCTATAGTAAAGGTTCACGGGGTCTTTCCGTCTAGCCGCGGATACACTGCATCTTAACAGCGATTTCAATTTCACTGAGTCTCGGGTGGAGACAGCTTGGCCATCATTACGCCATTCGTGCAGGTCGGAACTTACCCGACAAGGAATTTCGCTACCTTAGGACCGTTATAGTTACGGCCGCCGTTTACCGGGGCTTCGATCAAGAGCTTCGCTTGCGCTAACCCCATCAATTAACCTTCCGGCACCGGGCAGGCGTCACACCCTATACGTCCACTTTCGTGTTTGCAGAGTGCTGTGTTTTTAATAAACAGTTGCAGCCAACTGGTATCTTCGACTCTCGCTAGCTCCGGGGGCAAGCCCCTTCACCGGCAAGAGCGTACCTTCTCCCGAAGTTACGGTACCATTTTGCCTAGTTCCTTCACCCGAGTTCTCTCAAGCGCCTTGGTATTCTCTACCCGACCACCTGTGTCGGTTTCGGGTACGGTTCAATATGACCTGACGCTTAGAAGCTTTTCTTGGAAGCCGGGCATTAACCACTTCGGGGACCATAGTCCCACCGTATTCAGGTCTCAGTCTTCTCACTTAAGAGAGGGAACCGGATTTGCCTAATCCCCTAACCTACACCCTTAAACCTGGATAACCATCACCAGGCTGGCCTAGCCTTCTCCGTCACTCCATCGCAGTCATATTAAGTACGGGAATATTAACCCGTTTCCCATCGACTACACCTTGCGGTCTCGCCTTAGGGGCCGACTCACCCTGCCCCGATTAACGTTGGACAGGAACCCTTGGTCTTTCGGCGTGCAGGTTTTTCACCTGCATTATCGTTACTCATGTCAGCATTCGCACTTCTGATACGTCCAGCACACCTCTCGATGTACCTTCAACCGCTTACAGAACGCTCCTCTACCGATTACATTACTGTAATCCCGCAGCTTCGGTGGCCAGTTTGAGCCCCGTTATATCTTCCGCGCAGGCCGACTCGACTAGTGAGCTATTACGCTTTCTTTAAAGGGTGGCTGCTTCTAAGCCAACCTCCTAGCTGTCTAAGCCTTCCCACATCGTTTCCCACTTAACTGGCACTTGGGGACCTTAGCTGGCGGTCTGGGTTGTTTCCCTTTTCACGACGGACGTTAGCACCCGCCGTGTGTCTCCCGGATAGTACTCACTGGTATTCGGAGTTTGCATCGGGTTGGTAAGTCGGGATGACCCCCTAGCCGAAACAGTGCTCTACCCCCAGTGGTATTCGTCCGAGGCGCTACCTAAATAGCTTTCGAGGAGAACCAGCTATCTCCGAGTTTGATTAGCCTTTCACTCCTATCCACAGGTCATCCCCAGCCTTTTCAACGGATGTGGGTTCGGTCCTCCAGTTGATGTTACTCAACCTTCAACCTGCCCATGGATAGATCACTCGGTTTCGGGTCTACACCCAGCGACTCAACGCCCTATTAAGACTCGGTTTCCCTACGCCTCCCCTACTCGGTTAAGCTTGCCACTGAATGTAAGTCGCTGACCCATTATACAAAAGGTACGCAGTCACATTCCGAAGAATGCTCCCACTGCTTGTACGTATACGGTTTCAGGATCTATTTCACTCCCCTCACTGGGGTTCTTTTCGCCTTTCCCTCACGGTACTGGTTCACTATCGGTCAGCCAGGAGTATTTAGCCTTGGAGGATGGTCCCCCCTTCTTCAAACAGGATTTCTCGTGTCCCGTCCTACTCGTGCTCATGTAATCAGGATTTCAAATACGGGGCTATCACCCTCTATGGCTCCACTTTCCAGTGGATTCTTCTACCCAGTCTTACACTTCAGGGCTAATCCCCGTTCGCTCGCCACTACTTGGGGAATCTCATTTGATGTCTTTTCCTCGGGGTACTTAGATGTTTCAGTTCTCCCGGTTCGCCTCGTACACCTATGTATTCAGTGCACGATACCCGATAAATCGGGTGGGTTGCCCCATTCGGATATGTCCGGGTCACAGGTCGTTTACCACCTCACCGAACCTTTTCGCAGGTTACCACGTCCTTCTTCGCCTCTGGCTGCCTAGGCATCCACCGTATACGCTTAATTGCTTGACCATATAACCCTAAAACGTCTTATCTTCAGGTTTATACAGCGCTAACATGATACGTGCCTTGACGCTTGTCTTGACTTTTTTCGAACTCGTCCAGATTGTTAAAGATCATGCCCAATTCGTGTGAACGCTGACCCGCTCAACTTGCGTTTAAGGAGGTGATCCAGCCGCAGGTTCCCCTACGGCTACCTTGTTACGACTTCACCCCAGTCATTGACCCCACCGTGGTAAGCGCCCTCCTTTCGGTTAAGCTACCTACTTCTGGTGAAATCAACTCCCATGGTGTGACGGGCGGTGTGTACAAGGCCCGGGAACGTATTCACCGCGACATTCTGATTCGCGATTACTAGCGATTCCGACTTCACGCAGTCGAGTTGCAGACTGCGATCCGGACTACGACCAGCTTTCTCGGATTGGCTCCACGTCGCCGCTTCGCTACCGTCTGTACCGGCCATTGTAGCACGTGTGTAGCCCTACTCGTAAGGGCCATGATGACTTGACGTCGTCCCCACCTTCCTCCGGTTTGTCACCGGCAGTTTCCTTAGAGTCCCCGGCCGAACCGCTGGCAACTAAGGATAAGGGTTGCGCTCGTTACGGGACTTAACCCAACATTTCACAACACGAGCTGACGACAGCCATGCAGCACCTGTCTCAGAGTTCCCGAAGGCACCAATCCATCTCTGGAAAGTTCTCTGGATGTCAAGAGTAGGTAAGGTTCTTCGCGTTGCTTCGAATTAAACCACATGCTCCACCGCTTGTGCGGGCCCCCGTCAATTCATTTGAGTTTTAATCTTGCGACCGTACTCCCCAGGCGGTCTATTTATCGCGTTAGCTGCGCCACCCATCTCTAAAACGAAACGGACGGCTAATAGACATCGTTTACCGCGTGGACTACCAGGGTATCTAATCCTGTTTGCTACCCACGCTTTCGCACCTCAGCGTCAGTCTTTGCCCAGGGTGTCGCCTTCGCCACTGATGTCCTTCCGATCTCTACGCATTTCACCGCTACACCGGAAATTCCACACCCCTCTGCAAGACTCTAGCAAGTCAGTATCGTATGCAGTTCCCAGGTTGAGCCCAGGGATTTCACATCCGACTTAACTCGCCGCCTACGCGCGCTTTACGCCCAGTAATTCCGATTAACGCTCGCACCCTCCGTATTACCGCGGCTGCTGGCACGGAGTTAGCCGGTGCTTCTTCTGTGGGTAACGTCAATCATGAGCATTATTAATACTCACGCCTTCCTCCCCACTGAAAGTGCTTTACAACCCGAAGGCCTTCTTCACACACGCGGCATGGCTGGATCAGGGTTGCCCCCATTGTCCAATATTCCCCACTGCTGCCTCCCGTAGGAGTCTGGGCCGTGTCTCAGTCCCAGTGTGGCTGATCATCCTCTCAGAACAGCTAAGGATCGTCGCCTTGGTGAGCCTTTACCTCACCAACTAGCTAATCCTACGCAGGCTCATCTTAGAGCGTGAGGTCCGAAGAGCCCCCACTTTCGTCCGTAGACCGTATGCGGTATTAATCCGAGTTTCCCCGGGCTATCCCCCACTCCAAGGCAGATTCCTACGCGTTACTCACCCGTCCGCCGCTCGTCATCTTCCAGCAAGCTGGAAATGCTACCGCTCGACTTGCATGTGTTAAGCCTGCCGCCAGCGTTCAATCTGAGCCATGATCAAACTCTTCAGTTTAAAATCGTCGGTCAATACACCCTAAAGTGCACTAACCCAATTTTGACTCAGTTCGCTTATCAACAATTACTTATAACGTGTACAAATGAATTGTGAGTTCGCTTACTGATAATTCTCTTATGCGTCTTACCAGCCAGCGCCCACACGAATTGCCTGATTAACTTTTAAAGATCATGCCCAACCAAGGGTCTTATCTGCTTCGGCGTTTACCCCCGAAGCGAGGCGCGCATTCTACTCTTTCGCACCTCCCTGTCAACCTTTTTTTTGAAGATTTTTTCGTTGAAATTCAATCACTTACCGTCGAATCTCAACTCATCTTCAAGCCGTCTTTTTCTGACGTCTCGGTGACAAGGAGCGCGCATTTTACTCTTTCGCGCCTCCCTGTCAACCGTTTTTTTGAAGATTTTTCGTTGAAATTCAATGACTTATCCTTGAATCTCAACCCATCTTCAAGCCGTCTTTAGGGGACGTCTCGGTGACAAGGGGCGCGAATTCTAAACTCTTTTTGCTCAACGTCAATTCTTTTTCTCGTAAAACTTAAGATTTCATGAAAACGCCATATAACCATAGTACTTCTATGAGTTTTTTCTAGCCGTTTGACGCAAAGATTGTTGATTTTTAATACCGGAAAATGCCTTGTTAAAAAAAAGAACCAGGCGATATCCTAATAAAGCGGAAGCAATAACCAAGTGCAGCAAGGGTTCATTGAACGCTTCCTTCGCTTGCCACCATTCATGAAGGATGGCCAACAATACCGCCGGATAAACCAACTGGTGCAATTTCTTCCAGCGTTTCCCCAGAAATCTCATCGCCGCTTTATAGGAGGTGGCGGCTAACGCAGCCAAGATGACTAACGACAACGTTCCAACAATTATGTAAGGCCGTTTGATGATGTCTTCCCATAGAGCAGAGAAATCCCAACCCAAAATAAAGGCGAGATAAGAAAGCAGGTGAAGAAGTGCATAAGTAAATGCATATAGACCGACCATTCGCCTGAATCGCATCAGATCGTTGATCCTAAAGATCTGCTTGGCAGGAGTTATCGCCAAACCTAGCAATAACAACCAGATAGCGACAGTTGCCAGATCTTCGAGTATGACCTTTCCCGGATCCGGGCCAAGGCGATTCGGCATACCATTCACTAACAACCATATCTGCCAGCATTCTTCTAACAACGGCAACAACAGAGCTATATGTAAAAGCGCCTTAACCCATCGACTTTTAAGCATCAGTAGAATTTTCTCAGATCCATATCTTTATATAGATAAGCAACCTGTTCCTCATAACCATTAAATTTAAGTGTAGGTATTCGGTTCGGAGTAAACAGGCTGCTCGGTAGACGCCGTTCAGTCTTCTGACTCCAGCGTGGATGATCAACTTCAGGATTTACGTTGGCATAAAAACCGTACTCGCTGGCCTGCAACATGTTCCAGGTGGTTTTAGGCATTTCCTTTACCAGACGAATCTTAACTATCGATTTAATGCTCTTAAAACCATACTTCCAGGGAACAACAAGACGAATCGGCGCTCCATTCTGATTAGGTAAAACCTTGCCATACATACCGACAGCCATAAAAGCCAATGGATTCATGGCTTCATCAATTCTTAACCCTTCCATATAAGGCCAAGGAAAGGATGACGATTTCTGAGCAGGGAACTGTTTTGGATCAAACAAAGTTTCAAACTGAACAAAGCGGGCGTCAGCTGTTGGCTCAAAACGCTTCAGCAAATCAGCCAAGGAAAAGCCCAGCCAGGGAACAACCATTGACCATGCCTCGACACATCGGAACCGGTATATTCGTTCCTCCAACTGATTGGGAGCCACCAGATCTTCGAGGTGTAATGTCCCTGGCTTACTGACTTCTCCAGAAATCTCTATGGACCAGGGTTCTGTCTTCAGTCGGTCAGCGTATTTGGCAGGATCACTTTTACCAAAACCAAACTCATAAAAGTTGTTGTACTGCGTGGCATCTTCCCAGGGGGTAACTGATTCATCTGTCGTAATCGTGGTTTTCCACGGCTGAGATATTTTGGTCGTTAACCAGGACGTGCTGGAGGTGGCGGCCTGTGTCAACGAAGGAATGGCAGACAGCCCTAGTGCCGCGGTACTCGCCGCCAATAGCTGGCGGCGATTGACATATATACTTTCAGAAGTAATTTCTGATGAGAGAATATCGTTTGACTTACCAATGATCATGTTCAACTCCATTCATGGATACTGATCGATTAGACAGTCATCAGCAGAACATTACTGCATTTTTTTTCGACGGATTTTCAGCCAACCTTCAAACAAAGGTCCGGACAAGGCATACAAAAACGCCGCTAGCAATAATATCGTTGCCGGATCAACTGCCACCAGTGCAAAGATAAATACTAACGCTATCATTGCCACAAAAGGCACACGACGACGATCCCCAAGATCTTTAAAGCTGTAATACCGAATATTGGACACCATCAACAAGCCAGCACAGGCGACCAGAACTGCGAATGGTATTGCCAGCACTTCACTCGCGACGCCAGCCTCAGTAAAGGCCCATACCGAACCGGCAACCAGGGCCGCAGCTGATGGACTGGCCAATCCTATAAAGTACTTCTTATCAACCCGGCCGATTTGAGTATTGAAGCGTGCCAAACGCAGAGCTGTTCCAGCCACATATACAAATGAGCAGATCCAACCGATTTTACCCAAACTGTTCAAAGACCATAAAAAAGCAACCAGCGCAGGAGCAAGACCAAAAGCAATAACATCGGAAAGTGAGTCGTATTCAGCTCCAAAAGCACTTTGCGTACCTGTCATCCGAGCTACCCGACCATCTAGGGTATCAAAGACCATAGCAACAAAGATGGCGACAGACCCGGCCACATAGTGTTCATTGATTGCAGCAATAATAGCGTAAAATCCAGCAAACAGAGCGCTGGTCGTAAATAGGTTGGGTAATAGATAAATGCCTCGGTGCTTTGGAGGCTCAGTGCTAACAACAGATGTCCCGACAATCTGATCATCGGGTTGAGAAGCTGCAGGTTCCTGATGTTTTACTTCCACGGCGATACCATTAAATAATAATTTGGACGGGCAGTTTAATACTGAGTGCCTGAGTGTGCCAGCATGGTATCAATTACCAGGGTGTTCAACGGAAGTGGTCTGGGCGATCTGCCAAAAAGCTTTTACCAGAGGATCCTGCATTCTTCGATGCAAAGTGCATAGCCCTACATCAAAAGGACGCACCTGCGGTTTAACGGGTATCACTCTGATCCGCTCCTTCATTGGACTGTTCTCCAACACCAGTTGAGGAACAAGCCCCACACCGAACCCCAAGCCAACCATCCCGACTATTGCTTCATGGCCAGCCACCTGAGCATATACTCTTGGCTTAACTCCCTGAGATCTCAGCCATTGGTCAAGCCGCTTCCGGGTCAGGCCATACTCGGATATCACCAGGGGCAATTGGCGCCAGTTAACGGGTGTTTCATTCAGCATTCTCGAAACAGGGCAGTCTACCGTAGGCCCTATAAATTGCAGGGGGGTCTTCAGTAGTGATAGAAATTCCATCTGATTAGGTAGATGGTCCGGCAACGGTGCGACTGCAATATCTATTTCTTGCTCCGCGACTTGCTGCAGAGCCTGCGCCACGTCTCCTGTCTCAAGAATGACTTCAATATTAGGGAAACTCTTGCGAAATCTGGTCAACAACTCCGGCATAAACGAGTAACTGGCTGTCACCGTGCAATAGATTCTGATCTGCCCGGCTAGTTCGGTAGGCGCCTGGCGGACGTCATGCTTGAGATCTTCCCAACTGGCCAGAGTATCCTCTGCAAAGCCACGGAAACGTCGTCCGGCCTGAGTCAGGGCAACACTCCGGTTGTCCCGCTCAAAAAGAGCAACACCCACCTCTTCTTCCAACCTTGAAATACTTCGGCTCAAGGTAGAGGGACTTACATGCAGAGCTTCGCTGGTCTTGCCAAAATGAAGACTGTGGGCCAGATGAAGGAATTGCCTGAGTGTGCGTAAGTCCATGGAATCCAAACTAAGGAGCTGCGAAAGAGCACGTTTTAACGCCTTTAAGTGGTATTGGCAACCAATCTCTTCTCCAGCAGAACAACAGGCTGCGCGCTACTGGAACCTCGGCAGCACAAAATACCAGCACGATACCTGTAAGTAACAGAACAAACCAAACCTCCAGGATATTCATCATCAATTCCTTTATTTTTAGTGTCCAAACAATTTTTTAGATAACAACAAAAACAGATATCAACCATCAATATGGTTTGTATGCCACACCAATTATCCTACCAGCAGAAATGATAAAATATCTGCTCTCCAGGCCGCCACATAACCTCGTTACCATGTAAATCATTTGTTGACTAACAATACTCTAACAACTCTATTGGGAACAGTTTCATATAGCACAATATCAACTATTATTAGGATTATGATAGCCTGAGGCGCGACGGTATTATGAAACGAGCCCTGATTTTATCCGGTGGAGGTGCCAAAGCGGCGTACCAGATAGGTGTACTGAAAGCCGTAAAGGAAGTCATTGGCAAATTTACACCGTGTCCGTTTGAAATTGTCTGCGGCACATCTGCAGGTGCCATCAATGCTTTGGGAATAGCAAGCATGGCCGGGAACTTCAATCGTGCAGTTTCAAGTATGGACTACTTATGGCGTACATTGGAGATTGACCAAGTCGTTAAATCAGGCTGGATTGATACCGGATACAGTCTAGCCAGAATATCTGCATCACTGCTCAACCAGGGGCGCGGACAAAAGCGCCCGATATCATTACTTGACAATGCCCCTCTTAGAGAATTTCTGATCAAACATGTCCGCTTCGAAGACATTGAAAAAGCTATCAACCGAGACAAATTGGAAGCCGTCAGCATTACCGCGATGGGGTATCAGTCAGGCGAGTCTGTCAGTTTTTATCAGGGTAAACCCGATATAAAAAGCTGGCGTGGCTGGAATCGGGTTGGCGTTCCCTCGAAGTTGAATATTGATCACCTGATGGCCTCATCGGCAATTCCAACTCTGTTCCCGCCAGTTCGTATCAATCGAGAATACTTTGGTGACGGAGCCTTACGCCAGACAGCGCCGCTTAGTCCGGCAATACATCTTGGAGCAGAAAAACTGTTTATTATTGGCACCAGTGATATCAGAAAGCCCATCCGCCCGCCGGCAACATCTGCCACCCCGTCCATTGCCCAGGTGGTTGGACATATTCTGAACGGAGCATTTGTCGATAACCTGCAGGTCGACGTTGCGTCACTACAACAGACCAATGATCTTTTACGCCTCATTCCCAAGCGCCACTGGGACCGATTACCGGAATCGCTAAGAATTATTGACTATCTACAAATATCCCCCAGCGAATCCATTGACAACATCGCCAGCAAAATGCTCCATTTTTTACCGGATTCCATTAAATTCTTCTTGCGCGTCACCGGAGGTACCCGCCAGGGTGGAGGAATTTCTGCTGCAGCCTACCTACTATTTAATAGCGAATTCTGCGGTGAACTGATCAAACTCGGTTACAAAGATGGCTGCGCCCAGGCAGACGACATAAAAGCGTTCTTCGATCAATGACAGGATGCTGCTGGAATATCAAATACTGAACAAGTCCGCTCTATTACTGCCATTTCTGCAACACCACATTCGAAAGTATTCATTTTCGCATCTCCATAGCTTCGGTAGAATCGCGCCCAACTGTGGCCCTTCGGTCTCAGATTCATTAAGCAAATGGGTGAAAAACAATCATGTCTAACTATTTCAACACTCTTAATCTTCGTCAACAGCTGGCACAGCTGGGTGTCTGCCGCTTTATGGACAAATCCGAATTCGCCTCAGAATGCGATTACCTTAAAGGAAAAAAAGTTGTCATCGTCGGCTGTGGTGCTCAAGGTCTGAACCAAGGTCTCAATATGCGCGATTCCGGTCTGGATGTGTCTTATGCTCTGCGCAAAGAAGCTATCGCAGAAAAACGTCAGAGCTGGAAAAATGCTACTGATAACGGTTTCACTGTTGGTTCATACGAAGATCTGATTCCTCAAGCGGACTTGGTCGTTAACCTGACTCCAGATAAACAACACAGTAATGTGGTCGAAACAGTTATGCCTTTGATGAAACAGGGTTCAGCTCTGGGTTATTCACATGGTTTCAATATCGTCGAGGTCGGCCAACAGATTCGTTCGGACATTACCGTGGTCATGGTTGCGCCAAAATGCCCTGGCACCGAAGTTCGTGAAGAATACAAACGAGGCTTCGGAGTTCCTACATTGATTGCTGTACACCCCGAAAATGATCCCAATGAAGATGGCCTTGAAATTGCCAAAGCCTGGGCGGCAGCAACCGGTGGTCATCGCGCAGGTGTTCTTGAAAGTTCATTCGTTGCCGAGGTCAAATCTGACCTTATGGGCGAACAGACTATTTTATGTGGCATGCTGCAGGCGGGTTCGTTGCTGTGCTATGACAAAATGGTCGCTGATGGAATCGAAGCCGGATATGCCGGAAAATTGGTGCAATACGGTTGGGAAGTTATTACTGAAGCACTAAAACTGGGCGGTATTACCAATATGATGGATCGTCTTGATAATCCAGCAAAAATCAAAGCTTTCCAGTTAAGTGAAATGCTTAAAGATCAAATGGAAACGTTGTTTCAAAAACATCAGGACGACATTATCAGTGGTGAGTTTTCAAGCACAATGATGGCAGACTGGGCCAATAACGATGCCAACCTTCTTAAATGGCGCGCCGAAACCGGAGAATCTGCATTTGAGAACTATCCGGAGATAGACGTCAAAATCACCGAGCAAGAGTTTTTTGACAAAGGTATCCTTATGGTTGCTATGGTTAAGGCTGGTGTTGAGTTGGCTTTCGAAACCATGGTATCCGCTGGAATCATAGAAGAGTCAGCCTACTATGAGTCATTGCATGAGTTGCCATTGATTGCCAATACGATCGCCCGCAAACGTCTTTATGAAATGAATGTTGTCATTTCGGATACTGCTGAGTATGGCAACTATTTATTTGCAAACGCTGCCGTTCCAATGTTGCGCGATTTTGTTAACGGGCTCAGTACTGAGGTTATTGGTAAAGGCATGAATAACAGCAGTAATGGCGTAGATAACCTGGAGCTTGTACAGGTAAATGAAGCAATCCGTAATCATCCTATTGAATGGATAGGTCAGGAATTACGTGGTTACATGACAGATATGAAGAAAATCGTTGAAATTTAGTAAAATTTACTGAAACAGTATTTCATAATAATTTACCAAGCCTGCGTTCAGTTTTACACGCAGGCTTTTTTAACACCCGGCAAAACAGCTGTTTTTCTGAACCAAAACTGAATATCGCCAAAAACCTAAACAGTCGTAGATATTTCAATTCCCGCCTCGTATCAATTTAGTCCTATTTTTTCTGATTTATAAATATTTGATAGATGTCTTCGGCATTTTCAGCTACTTTTTAATACATAGAAAAAAGATAATGTTCACAACTTGTAACCCTGGAAACGAAAATAATTCAAAAAGTCACTGCAATAAGTTGATTGCCCGAATTATCAGAGTTAACTTTGGGTTCGCTTATGACCGGAAGGAGAGTGTCACATGTATACTCAATACGAAAAAGACTATGAAGTAATAATAGGAGAGTTCCTGCGATCAACCCGACAGGAACTTGGGTTCACAATTGCCCAGATGCAGAATCTCGTTGATGTTAGTAAAAAAACCTGGATTGAGATGGAGAAAGGAGAGCGAAACATAAAGCTTCATCTGATTTTCTGGTGGGCATTTTCAATGGGCCTGTCGCCATATCACTACATGGCACAGACCGACTACTCTAAACCACTCAAACTGAATAAATATAAAAACCTGGATCAGATAAAGTGGTGCCTGCTAATTAATCGACTTGCCAAAAAAGATCTTAAGCAACTTGCACAAATGATACAGGATGTTACCGGTTACAGTTTTTCTGTTCCCCTGGAAAATATGTATATGACATATGCTCAACGTAACACTATGTATCAATATGTTCACAGTCAGGATTTCTATGACAACTCAGGCAGTGTCATTTTGGATCACCTGGAGTCCTCCGGGAAAACTCAGGTAACCCTGGCATCAGAATTGGGGATGAGCGAACGAAATCTCAGAAGAATCATTTATGGCCTGCACCAGTGCAACAATGTCTATTTCCCGAGATTTTATGAGTTGACCGGCCAACCCCCCTTGAAGTCAATTAAGAATAAAACCCATTTCAAATTACGAAATCTAATCGAAGAAAGGGTCGATCTTATTGCAGATTTGTTTAAAAACACCAGTAAGAAACAGCTGAACGCTATTTATAAAGATGCCCAACAACTTGAAAACGATCCCAAATGGATGCAATGGTTTAGTTAAACCTTGCGTCTACGCAACAAGGGATAACTCAGATAACCTAATAGTCCTCCACTTAGCAGCCCACCCAAATGGGCTGCATTGTCTACCGCTGGTACGACGAAGCCAAACGCAATATTGATCCCAACGAATCCCAAAGTATTACGCAGGAAAGTCGATCTTATTTGTGGACGGAACAAAGGAGTGGTCAACAAGGCCAGGAAAAAACCATATAAACCAAATATAGCCCCCGACGCTCCAACACTCACAATTGGATCGTTAAGCAAAACACTCGTCATACTTGCTGACACTCCGGTTATCAAATAAACAATCAACATACGAATCGAGCCCAGAAATGGTTCCAGGTACACGCCGATGTTTGCCAATACGATAGAATTGAATACCAGATGAAGCAGGCCTCCATGCAAAAAAATATTGCTTAATAGCCGCCACCAATCCCCATTGATGGTTTTTGGACCATAGTTACCACCCCAAACATATAAGGTTTCAGCCGGAAACCACATTATCTTCCCTGTTGTAATTACCAGTAAAAGAAAGATAAAAGAATTAACGTAAATGATGCCAGGTGTAAGCCAGTAATGTTTTGCTGGTAAAAATAGTTTCAAACCTTTCCCCAATTATTACCATGGTCATGACATAAAGAACCATTCACAGAACCATGTGGTGATTAATCATCTTTCGTATTCACAAGTTCACGAGTATTGACTGGAACCGGTACCAGATAAATTTCTATTCTTCGATTGTTAGCACGATCATCATCGTTTTTTTCATCCACTAATGGGCGGGTATCGGCATAACCAACTGCCTGAAGCCTGCTTTTATCAAGACCCGCATCCAACAGAACACGAACCGCTGCGGAAGCCCTGGCCGATGATAGTTCCCAATTGGAGGGATAATGATCCCGCAATCTGGAAGTGATCGCTCGTCCATCCGTATGTCCCTGAATACTGATCATATGATCCGGGAAACTGCTTAGCGCTTCAGCCACCAGACGCAACGTTTTCTCTCCTTTTGCATTTAAGTCTGCTGATCCTGACGCAAAGAGTATTTTTTCGGGTAATTTTATGACTGTGGTCCCATCGCGTAATTTACTGACCAAAGTCTCTTTTTCGTCACTGATGCGGTTGAGCTTTTGCTCCAATTGATCCATTGCCTTTCCTTCCCGTTTAAGCTGGTCCTCCAGCTGAGAGATAGTGGCAGTGTAGTCTTCATTTTGTGCCTGTTGCAGTGCCAGTTGCTCCCGCGCAGCGTGGTATTGGTCTTCGATACTCGACAATTCCATCAGCGATGCCTGTTTGGCCGTCAGTTCACCAGACAATGCCTGCAGTCTCTGTTGGGTACCGGTTAGGTTATTTTGCAATGCGGCCAACTGTTGCTGATATTCTTCAACCTTGCGATTAGCAGAGGTCACATTGCTTAGAGCCAGATCAAGCTGCCGTTTGCGATCATTCAACTCATTTAGTTGCTCACGATTCACGGTTTCCAGGCGATCCCGTTCCTCACGTAACTCGGTCAGTTTCTGCTCAAACTCCGATAGCTGTTGTCTCTGGGTAGTATTGGTCCGGTTGGCAAACTCAGCTTCCTGACGCAGACTTTCCTGCTGGAGATTGGAAGCCCGTAGTTGTTCAGACAAATTGGTCACTTTGTCATTTGCCTGCTCGACGGCCTGTTGCAAAACCTGAATACGGTGTTGCTGCTGGGCAAAAAAATAGTAACCGGTGCCAGCAGTGATGAAGAACAACACCACAAACAACCATGTAACCCACGTAAGCCCATTAGAGGGCCTGTTTTCCTGTTCAGCGACCATAAGAATCACCTCTCTTTATGATTATTGTTGTCTCAGAAAGTATTGCAGACAGGCTCCGGTAAGAGATGCAACCTGCCCGGTCAGAAAAAAACATACCTGCTCACACGGTGATCATATGACTATCTACGCCAGGTCCCCGTGGTTCACACCCCTCTTCAGACAGAGGAATAACCGTCTCAGATACGAAATTGTTATCCACCAATTTATGTAGCAGACAAACCATTACACCAGAAATACCAAGCCTGTATGACAGCTTAAAGTTTCTTAGCCTGATAAGGTCGTCATACATCAAACAAACAACAATTTATACAATTGAACGGCTGACATTAGAAAACACATTAAAATTACCAGAGGCCGAATCAGTCGCTCTCCACCATTAAGCATAGTATGACTGGCAATCAACGCACCACACAGTTGCCCCAACATCATGGCGCCAGCAATCATCCAGACAATTCTGCCTCCAGCCGCAAACAACACCATTGCACTAATATTGGTCACAAAATTAAACAGCTTGGCGCGAATGGTCGCCTGCAACAACGTCTGTCCGCGCAAAAGGATGCCACTAACTGCAAAAAAAGAACCGGTTCCAGGACCTAGAGCCCCATCATAAAAGCCGATGATTGGAACCGCTGTCAGTCCATATCCGAGCTCAGACACTTTAGCTTTGGTTTCTTTTTTGCCGAGTTTGGGGGTTAGCAGAAAATAAACTGCAACAATTAGCAGCAGCACCGGGATCAACCACTTCAACCAGTCGGTATCGACTCTCTGAATAAGCCAGCATCCAGACAACGAACCTATGGCCGCCGCGATGATCAGCCCCCAGACATCGGCTAACTTAAGACGGCCTTTCATCACCATAACGGTCGTAGCGGTCAGCGTACCAACAAACCCCTGGGCTTTATTGGTGGCTAACGCTGCAATTGGAGGCACCCCTGCCAGCATCATCGCGGGAATGGTAATTAATCCACCGCCCCCGGCCAGGGTATCCACCCAACCGGCCAATAATGCAGCCAGAAACATAAAGCCAACGATTGTTATTGTAATTTCAAACTCAGGCATCTACTCAAACTCAGGGAATTAACAAAAGAACGGCAATATAGGGTCTACCAGGACAACAGTCCATACAGGAACAAGAGATCATAGGCTCTCAATCAGCCTCCTCTTCATCGAGAGGTCTGTTCAAACGTCGCTGCTGTCTTGTTTGCGCTCTGCGAATAATCAAGCGTTTGTCTGAATTGGAGCAATTCCACCAGTCTTTAATTTCCTGCAAAGTACGACCACATCCTAAGCACACTTCACTATCGTCCAGACAACAATTACGCACACAGGGAGATGCTATCGACTCCATTGTCGGTATGCCTTTTCAAAACGGACCCTTAAAAGAGTAAATCAAAACTCCTTGACCAGCGATATTTTCTATCGTTAACTTTATCTATCTACTGATAGATAAATAGGAGTTTCTATGCAACAGATTCATACTCGTCTTGCCGTTATTGGCAGTGGACCAGGCGGATATTCTGCGGCCTTCCGTGCAGCCGATCTCGGAATGGAAGTGACACTAATTGAAAAGCACGACCAACTCGGTGGCGTGTGTCTGAATGTCGGCTGCATCCCATCAAAGGCTCTGCTTCACGTTGCCGAACAGTTCAATCACTTACCGTTGCTGAGACAATGGGGAATTACATCAACCGTTACTTCTCCTGACCTCAACGCTATCCGGGAACACAAAAACACTATTGTGAAGACCATGAGTCAAAACATCGCAATCATGGCCAGACAACGCAGAGTCAATGTGATAACCGGAGAGGCAACCTTTATTGACGATCATCATTTGCAGATCACTCAAAAAGACAAGCAGGTCAGACTAGGTTTTGATCACGTTATCATCGCGGTTGGTTCTCGCCCTAACATGCCTGATTTCCTGCCTCATGACGCCAGAATTATGGATTCGACAGCCGCCCTGCATCTGACAGAAATTCCGGACAGGATGTTAGTAGTCGGCGGCGGGATCATCGGCCTGGAATTAGGCACCGTATACCAGGCGCTGGGTACTCAAATCACTCTTATTGAATTTACTGATCAATTGATTCCCGCTGCAGACAAAGATCTGGTCAATCTGTTTCAACGCAGTAATAAGGGGCGCTTTAACATCAGACTTAATACCCGACTGACAGCGGTCTCAGCCCATCCCGGAGGAGTGACAACAACACTGCTCGGTGCAGATGATCAATCGGATCAAATGGATTTTGATGCTTTGCTGATTGCTATTGGCAGAACACCAAACGGCCACAGGATTGGAGCTGAGTTTGCGGGAGTATTCGTGGATCAGCGGGGGTTTATACCCGTGAATGATCAATTACAAACAAATGTGCCACATATATATGCCATTGGTGACGTAACCGGAAACCCTATGCTGGCACACCGGGCGTCACATCAAGCCCATACTGCAGCGGAAGTGATTGCAGGCCATAAGACCTACTTTACTCCGGTGGCCATTCCCAGCATCGCCTATACTCAACCGGAAATTGCCTGGACGGGTAAAACTGAAAAGGATCTCAAGTCAGCAGCTATTCCATATAAGGTCGCCACTTTTCCGTGGAGCGCTCTGGGACGCTCACATGCCAGTCAACACCCCGCCGGGAAAACCAAGTTGCTCTATCATCCCAGCACCGGCCAATTATTGGGAGCCGGGGTCGTGGGTCAGCATGCTGGTGAGCTTATCGGTGAACTGACACTGGCCCTGGAATTCGGTGCCAATATCGAAGATATCGGGTTAACCATTCATGCTCATCCAACCCTGCACGAATCCATTGGGCTGGCAGCAGAGGCAGGGCTGGGGACGATCACCGATTTGTTTCAACCGCGATAAGTTGATGATATGGGCCATTGCCCATGTTTCCGCTAGAATTCGCAAGTACATGAACCACATAAAGGAAGCTTGTTTTGCTTAGGATTTTTTTTAGCGGATTTTGCCTGCTTTTATCCATTTATCTGCCAGCGGACACTATCAACAGACACCCCGTACCCGAATGGGTCGAAACAGTTGAGGTACCAGCCGCTGAACGTCTGCCGGCAGATCAGGAAACCCAGTATCTGCTCGTCGATGAGCAGCGTAATTTTCTGAACAGCCATAAAGGCTATGCAAAGTTTTACCATTATGCTGAAAGACCCCTTAATCAGGATGGCCTGATGAATTCCGGGCGTGTTGAGATTACGTTTTATCCTCAGTATCAGTCTGTCCAACTGCATAAGTTGACAATTTGGCGCAACAATAAAGCGATGGATAAGTTTGCCAGCGCCCGCACTTCGTTGCTGGATGTTGAGGATGGAGCAGACAGCCATCTCTTTTCAGAAGCCAAGCAGTACCTGATTATTCTTGATGACCTGCGTCTTGGTGACACCGTTGAGGTGGCATACACAATTACCGGAAGCAATCCTGTATTTGGCACACATATAAACTATCTGACCAGCATCGGCTGGGGTGTACCGGTGGACAGAATTTACAAACGCACCTTACTTCCAGCCAATCACCGGATTAAAACCAAAATTTTCGGCTATCAGGGTAATCTTCAGTTACATACCGAAACCAAGGGTAATCAACAAACTCTTGTCTGGCAGCAGGATGACGTTCCCATGTATTCCTATGAAGAAGACACGCCATACGATGAGGACCCATATCCAAAACTGGAAGTGACAGATTTTAACGACTGGAAGGATGTCTCCGATTGGGCCGCATCATTATTTTCACTTGATAGTTTCAGCCCTGGTACCGAATGGCGGAACTGGCACCAGAAGCTATCAACACTTGAGAGCGATGAACAGAAAATACTGGCTGCGTTGAAAATGGTTCAGGAACAAATCCGTTATGTCGGCATCGAAGTCGGACAGAACTCGCATAAACCACATTCCCCCAATGAAACTCTTTCTCTAAGTTACGGTGACTGCAAAGACAAAACCCTGTTACTGGTTTCACTGTTGCGCGCCGAGGGTATCGATGCATGGCCAGCATTGGTCAATACCCGGGAAGGTGCCGCATTAAAAGATTATTTGCCTTCAGCAAAACTGTTCGACCATGTCATTACAGCAGTGCAATGGCGAGGTAAGCAATATTTCATAGATCCAACGAAGTCCTATCAGGCTGGCAATACATTGGCGGTACTGGGTTACACCGGTTACGACTATCACTTACCGGTCAAACCAGGTTCTGACCTGGAGGCCATGCCCCGCCTGCAGAGTAAATCTTCGGATATTGTCGTTCAGGAAACCGTAACAACCTTTAAATACAACTTGCCTACGCGCATGAAAGTCACCAGTACTTACACGGGCAATGAAGCTGATTATCAACGTTACCGTTTCAGCAACCAGAGTCATCAGGAAATTGCTCAAACTTACCTCAACTACTATGACCGGGAGTTTGGTGGAGCTTCAATAGCCGAGGAGATCAGCATCAGCGATAATGTTGCGGAAAACATCTTCAGTGTCACTGAGAGTTATTGGTTGCAGGGTTTCTGGAAGTTCAATAAAGAGCGTCCGGGCTATGAATACAAAGTCTATGGTTCAACCATCGACTCCTACATGAAACTTCCACGGCAGCTTTCACGGAAATATTCCCACTTTATTTCCAGCCCCAAAGATATCACTCATATCCTGGATATCAATTACCCCTATTTCTTCAAGCAACAGGATTTGCCGGACACCCAGACAGTGGATAACGAGTTCTTCCGATTTGAAGTGTCCACGGTAGACTATGGACATAAACAACGGTTTATTTTCCATTACCAGAATCATCGTGATCGCGTTCCGGCGGATCAAGTCAGAAACTATTACAACATGCTGGATAAAGCTCGTGATTATCTGTTTTACACCTATTGGATTACCATGGATAACCCTCTCCCCGAAACAGATCCTGGAAGTCTGTTGTTCCGCCAAACCCTGAATATTAACGGAGGAGAGCAACTATGAAAGTAATTAACGCGTTGCTAATTACAACCGCATTAATGTTTGGTTGCCAGACTGTGGCGGACAAATCCAATACAGAAAATCCTGAAGCAGTTAATAGTGACTGGATCAAAACCGGTCTGGAAACTAACTCGCCAATTGTAAGCAGTGCTGCTTTGGATTGGGTGCTCACCCAGGGTAACCAGCAACAGCTTGAACAGTTCATGAGTCAGGATTTGTCCAACCTTAAAACTTCAACCGGTGCTTATACGGATACATATCTGCCAACCATGAATGATTCCTGGCAGTTATTGAAAGCCGATACTCTTTCTGCTGATATCGCCCATTTGTACTATCGCACCAGAGGAGACGACTTCTTCTGGATCAGATTCGACCTATCACCAGATTCTCAGGGACACTGGCGTATCGATGATATACAGAATTTTGATAATGGCCTGAGTTATCAACAATGGCTACGACAACTCAAAACGGTTAACACGATATTGAACAAGTCTTCCAAAAGCCGATCGAAATCCAACCTCACTTTAAAAGAAGCTGCGATACTGGCTATGAATTCCCCGGACACGTTAAAATATCTTGGACTGGATCCTGAAATGGCAATTTTTGTTGATGTCAAAACCATTGATGTATCGCATCCTCTCACGAAACCATCACAGGCAACCTATCAGCGACAAATCGATAAAAATACAGACAAAATCCTGCCACTACAGGAATATTTTCTGTCTTTAAATACAAAAGATCTATCGATGATCAAACAAAAACAGCAGCAGTTTGCAAATATGACAGGAGACTTCTGGTGGCCAGTTTATTTTTATGGCAGATACATGCAGGCCATCGGTAATCAGTCTGAAGCCCAGCGACTGTTCAGGCAAGCCATTATCATTGACCCAGTAATAGATAGCAGTTATTTCACGTTGTTGGAGAGCTATGTTGCTGGCAAGCAATACTCTGAGGCCATAACGGTAATAAATTATCTAGATGAATTAGACTATATAATGGATCAGGAATATTTCTCAGACCCGATATATCATGATTTCATTCTAAGCCCTGAGTTTATTGCCTGGCAGAAAAGTCAGAAATCCTGATTCTCTATAAAACAAAAAGGAGTCTGTACAGACTCCTTTTTTATCAGATCACAGGAATTGAATTATAGCGCCAGCACTTTCTCCCCTCTGGCAATTCCAGTCACCCCGGAACGAGCCACTTCCATAATCGTTGCGGCGGAAGAAACAGACTCAATAAAGGCATCCAGTTTGTCAGATGTTCCCGTCAACTGGATGGTATAAGCATTGGGCGTAACATCGATAATCTGACCCCTGAAAATATCGCAGGTCCGCTTGACTTCTTCACGATTAGGTCCAGTCGCACGAACCTTAATCAGCAACATCTCGCGTTCAACATGAGTTCCTTCTGTCAGGTCAACCAGCTTGACGACCTCAATCAGCTTATTCAACTGCTTGGTGATCTGTTCAATAACCCGGTCGCTGCCAACCGTCACAAGAGTCATCCGGGACAAGGTTGGATCCTCAGTTGGCGCAACAGTCAGAGAATCAATATTGTAACCGCGCTGGGCAAATAATCCGACAACCCGGGCAAGCGCACCAGATTCGTTTTCCATCAATACTGAAATGATTCTACGCATGCTCAAGTCCTCTCCGTTTTGCTCAACAACATGTCACACATGGCACCATTCGGCACCTGCATTGGATATACATGCTCTTTGGGGTCAACAATTACATCGAGGAAAACCAGACGATCTTTAATACTCAGAGCTTCGCGCAGCGCCGGTTCCAAATCTTCTTTTCGATCAATTCTCATCCCAACATGGCCGTATGCTTCTGCCAATTTGACAAAATCGGGTAATGAGTCGAGATAGGAGTTCGAGTAACGGGATTCGTAATTGAGATCCTGCCACTGCTTAACCATACCCAGATAACCATTATTCAGATTAAGAATCTTGACAGGCAGCCCGTATTGCTTACAGGTCGATAGCTCCTGAATGTTCATCTGTATTGAACCTTCACCGGTCACACATACCACATCGTCATCCGGGAAACTGAGCTTCACCCCCATCGCTGCCGGGAAACCAAATCCCATTGTTCCCAGGCCTCCGGAGTTAATCCAACGATTAGGTTTATTGAACTTGTAATATTGGGCGGCAAACATCTGGTGCTGACCCACATCGGAAGTGATAAAAGCATCGCCATTGGTCACCTTCCAAAGTGTTTCGATCACCCACTGGGGTTTCATCTTGTCGGAATCATCTGTGAGATAACGACCTCCATGACGCTCCCTCCAATCATCGATACGTTTCCACCAATCTGCCAGTGCCTCCATATCCGGCTGTTCTTTACTGGCTTTGACCTGTTCGATCATTTCCTTGAGTACAGACTTAACCGGTCCGACAATCGGAATATGTGCGGCAACATTTTTAGAGATTGACGAAGGGTCGATATCGATATGAATAATCTGTGCATCCGGACAGAACTTCTTGGTGGCATTGGTTACCCGATCATCAAATCGCGCCCCAATAGCCAGAATCAAATCAGAATTATGCATGGTAAGGTTGGCTTCATAACTACCATGCATACCCAACATACCAACAAACTGACGGTCGGTTCCGGGATATCCTCCCAACCCCATTAACGTATTGGTGACCGGGAAATTCAACATTTTTGCCAGTGCCGTTAATTCTTCAGAGGCCCGCCCCAGAATAACGCCACCACCGGCATAAATGACCGGGCGTCTGGATTGCATCATTGCCTGAACGGCTTTTTTAATCTGACCACTGTGTCCACGCTGAACCGGGCTATAGGAGCGCAGCTTGATCTTATCCGGATATTCGAATGGAAACTTCTCGTTGGGCGTGGTCATGTCTTTGGGAACATCGACCACAACCGGTCCGGGACGGCCGCTTTGAGCAATGTAAAAAGCTTTTTTAATGATCGAAGGAATATCACGGGGATCACGCACGGTCATGCTGTGTTTGACCACCGGACGGGAAATACCCAGCATATCCGTTTCCTGGAAGGCATCATCACCGATCAGCCAGCTCATAACCTGACCAGTAATCACTACCATGGGGATAGAGTCTGTAAATGCTGTGGCAATACCCGTAATACCATTGGTTGCACCGGGACCGGAAGTCAGCAGTACCACCCCGGCTTTGCCAGTTGCACGAGCATAAGCATCCGCCATGTGAGTAGCAGCCTGTTCGTGGCGTACCAGTACGTGGCGAATATCTTTCTGCTGATGAATTGCGTCGTAAATATGGAGCACTGCACCGCCGGGATAGCCGTAAATATACTCTACGCCTTCTTCCTTCAGGGCACGCATGATCATTTCACCGCCAGATAACATTTCCGGCTGATTGGGAGAGTCCGACATTTCGAATCACCTCAATTGTGGATGACCTCTGGCAGCACTCAATGAATCACTCGGTAAAGTCATTCACCAGTACGGTTGATGGGTTTCGAACCTCTAATCAACGCTTGCCGTAATCATCGGGTTAATAACACAATCGCTACCATCGCTTCCTACCCCGCCCATCAGCAACAACATCACTGAACGACTGGATAAGACTCTCAGGCTGGATCACTATTTATTAGACCAGACACCCCAAGGTGGGTCAGAATATGGCTGGTCAATGTCTATAAAGAGTGTTAGCAAGGAGTGGTTATTCTCCACAGCTGACCTGTAAATAGCAACGTTTTGATGCATATTTGTGCCAATTTGCAGTCACAGAACAATTTTAGTGCACATATGACAAATAATAATTATTTGTAATTGACTCTATACATTTTCCGGCAAAACCATAGACTTGCATGCTTTTCTTTTTCTACCCCCTTTATCATTGACAAAGTTTATTCATCATGCCGCATACCAATCGTCCTCTTTATATTCCCTTTGCCGGCCCGGCTTTATTGGAAACCCCACTGCTGAACAAAGGTAGTGCGTTTACCTCTGAAGAACGTACCGCTTTCAATCTTGAAGGGCTGTTGCCTCACGCTATCGAAACCATCGAGGAGCAGAAAAACCGGGTATATCACCAGCTTTGTTCATTTCAGAACGATATGGACAAGCATATTTATTTACGCAATATCCAGGATACCAATGAGACGTTATATTTCCGTCTGGTAACTGATCACATGGAAG
The DNA here is from genome assembly GCF_000940805.1 of Gynuella sunshinyii YC6258. Classification (GTDB taxonomy): domain Bacteria; phylum Pseudomonadota; class Gammaproteobacteria; order Pseudomonadales; family Natronospirillaceae; genus Gynuella; species Gynuella sunshinyii. Next base: position 5,827,258 of record NZ_CP007142.1, read on the forward strand.
AGATCATGCCGCTGATTTATACCCCGACAGTTGGTCAGGCCTGTCAGTGGTTTTCAAAAATCTACCGTCGCAAACGTGGCCTGTTTATCTCCTATCCCGATCGGGATCGCATTGATGACATGCTGCAAAATGCCACCAAACATAACGTCAAGGTGATTGTGGTTACGGACGGCGAACGTATTCTGGGGCTTGGGGACCAAGGTATCGGCGGAATGGGAATCCCCATTGGGAAACTGGCCTTGTATTCAGCTTGTGGCGGCATAAGCCCGGCCTACACTTTGCCTGTTGTTCTGGATGTTGGCTGTAACAATCCGATGGTAATGGAAGACCCAATGTATATGGGATGGCGGCACCCACGCATCAGTGGCGATGAATACTTTGAATTTGTCGATTCATTTATTCAGGCAGTCAAACGTCGCTGGCCAAATGTACTGTTACAATTTGAAGACTTCGCCCAGGCGAACGCCATGCCGTTGCTGGAAAAATACCGCGATGACCTGTGTTGCTTTAACGACGATATCCAGGGTACCGCAGCGGTGACAGTCGGTACGCTGCTGGCAGCCAGTTATGCCAAAGGAGAACAGCTCAAAGATCAACGTATTGCCTTTATGGGAGCGGGTTCTGCGGGATGTGGTATCGCAGAACAGATTGTCGCTCAGATGGTATCTGAAGGTCTGACAGAAGCGGAAGCACGCGGCCGGATTTTTATGGTTGACCGCTATGGCCTGCTGACCGATGACATGCCGGACCTGATCAACTTTCAACGACCTCTTGCTCAGGCTCACTCTGACATCGATCAATGGCAGGTCAGTCATGACAAACTGGGCATGCTCGAAGTCATCAAACATGCTAAGCCGACGGTATTAATCGGCGTCTCCGGCCAGCCTGGACTCTTCACCCAGGAGATGCTGGAAACACTGGCCAGTCAGTGCGATCAGCCTGTCATCCTGCCGCTATCCAATCCTACCTCCCGGGTGGAAGCGGTTCCCGCTGACATCGTCAAATGGACCCAGGGGCGCGCCATTATCGCAACCGGTAGTCCATTCGCACCCGTTATTTTCAATAATCGGGAATATGTCATCCCCCAATGTAACAATTCATATATT